>DIZW01000033.1 GCA_002428015.1 Oxalobacteraceae bacterium UBA6018
GCGGTGCTGCAGGAGTTCGAGCGCATCGCCGAGCGCGGCGGGGTGCTGGGCGCGATGGAGACCGGCTACCAGCGCGGCAAGATCCAGGAGGAGTCGATGCTGTACGAGCACAGGAAGCACGACGGCAGCCTGCCGATCGTGGGCGTGAACACCTTCCGCAATCCGCACGCCCGGCAGGAGCCCCAGCAGATCGCGCTGGCCCGCTCCACCGAGGAGGAAAAGCAGTCGCAGCTGGCGCGCCTGGCCGACTTCCACGCGCGCCACGCGCAGGCCGCGCCGGCGGCGCTGGCGGCCCTGCAGCAGGCCGCCATAGCGGACGCCAACGTGTTCGCCCAGCTGATGGACGCGGTGCGGGTATGCTCGCTCGGGCAGATCACCGACGCGCTGTTCGAGGTGGGCGGCCAGTACCGGCGCAATATGTAGGTAGGTAGGCGTGCAGGCGGCGCGCCGGCCGGAGCCAGGCGCGCGCGCGGGCGGTTTAGCGCGGGCAGGGGCCGATGGTGGCGCCCGGCAGCATCACCGGCTGCCACAGTACCTGCAGCTCGGCCGGGGGCGTGCCTGCCACCAGGGCCGAGAGCATGTCGATCATCTTGGCGCCGGCGAGCCCGGCGTCGGGCTGGTCGATGGTGGTGACGTTGGAGCCAACCAGGCTGTCCTCGATGCTGCCCCAGACGATGATCGAGATGTCCTTGCCGATCTCGATGCCCTGGTCGAGCAGCGCGCGCACCGCGCCCACGGCCGACAGGTGGTTGTCCACGATGACGGCGGTGGGGCGCGGCGAGCAGGCCAGCAACTCCTGCATGGCCTGGTAGCCGGTGCGCCGGTCGAGGGTGTCGGCGCGGGTGTGGCGCGGGTCCACCGCCAGGCCGGCCTCGCCCATGCAGGCGATGAAGCTGGCCTTGCGCTGGGCGGCGAAATTGAGTTCGAGCGGGGCGCTGATCAGGGCGATGCGGCTGTGCCCGTGCGCCAGCAGGGCCTGGCAGGCCAGGCGGATGCCGGCCTCGTTGTCGTAGTCGAACCAGGCGTAGGGCTGGTCCAGTTCGGTGCGGCCGTGGGCGACGAAGGGGAAGCCCTTCCTGATCAGGTAATCGATGCGGTCGTCCTTGACCAGCGTGCGGCTGACCACCAGGCCATCGACGCGCCGGCCGCGCACCATCTTGTCGTACGAAGGCAGCTCGTTGGCGGGCGAGACCGGCGCGATGATCAGGTTCATCTTGCTCTTCTCCAGCGCGGCGGACATGCCGCCCACCACGCTGAGGAACATCGGATCGCCCAGGTCGCTGGCCAGAAGGGGGTAGATGATGCCGAACACGTTGGTGCGTCCCACGGCCAGGCTGCGCGCCATCGGATTGGCCTCGTAGCCGGCCTCCTTGGCCGCGGCCAGCACGCGCTCGCGCGTGACGACGTTGACCTCGGGGTAGCCGTTGAGCGCGCGGCTGACCGTGGTTTTCGAAATCCCGAGCGTGCGGGCGAGGCTCTTGAGATTCATGGGCGGAGCGGGAGACAAGTGTCGATAACCTTCAATTATAACAAGCTTCTCGGGAGTAACTTCAGGCAATCCGATCGACCTGTCGCTTAAATACATACAGGGTAAACAACACCAATGTGATCGGTAACAGGGTCAGGTAGAAGGCGAAATGGCCGTTGTAGCGGCCAAACACATAGCCGGTGAGCATGGAGCCGGTGGTGCCGCCCAGCGCGGAGAAGATCACCAGCAGGCCGGTCATGGCCGAATGCTGCTGCGGCGGTAGCGAGGTCAGCATGACCGAGTTGATGCCTGGGTAGATCGGCGCCATGAACAGGCCGATCAAGGGAAACAGGAAGGTCGCCAGCGGCGCGCTGGACCAGCTGATGTACGGATCGGCGACGACGTGGCGGGTCAGCGGCAGCGCCAGCAGCACCATCGCGCCCATGCCGAGCACGCAGGCGTTGAGCACAGGGTACCAGTTCAGGCGCCGCATCACAACCCCGGCCGACAGGCGCCCGAGCGCCAGGCAGCCGGCGAAGATGCTGGTGACCTCGACGCTCATGGCCGCCGGCAGCTTAAGGATTTCATTGTTGAAGGTCGGCAGCCAGGTACCCACGCCCTGCTCGACCAGAACGTACAGGAAGGCGGTGAGCACGAACACGCACACGAGCGGCTTGAACAGCAGCGCCATCATGGCCTTGAAGTCGTCCATCCGGCTGCGCCCGGCCGGCAGGCGCGCCGCGTCCTCGTCGAACGGGGTGGTGGCCACCAGCGCGAAGGTCAGCGTGCACAGCAGCGCCAGCACCCAGTACACCCCCAGCCAGCTGCGCGAATGGGGGTCGGCCGAATCGATGAAGTGGCCGAACACCCAGTAGGCGCTGAGCACGCCGACCATGAAGGTGCCCTCGAGCGCGTTCAAGATGCTGGCGTGGTGGCGGCGGTCGCGCGCGATCAGGCCGAGGGTGGAGTACACCGACACCTTGACCAGGGCGAAAGCGACGCCCACGCACAGGAACAGCAGCTTGGTGGTCAGGAAGGACGGCAGCAGCGGCATGGCCAGGCTGGCCGCGCCCACCAGCGCCAGCGCGGCCAGCATGGCGTTCTTGTAGCCGATGCGGGGCAGGAAGGACGCCACCAAAAAGGACACGATAGCGATCGGAAAGTCCTTGAAGCCTTCAAGCACGCTGGCGCTGGACTTGCTGACGCCGTAGTTGGCGATGACCTGCAGGATCACCGTGCCCACGCTGTTGAGCAGGATCGCGAACACGAAGTAGATGAGGAAAAGGGCAAGTATCAGGCGCTGGTTTTTCACGCTGTCTCCGATTATTTTTTTAGTGGTTGTATTGCCCGGCCCGCAGCTATATTGCCGCTTGGGGGCTGAGCGCCTGCAGGCTGGCCAGGTCGAACCGGTCCAGGCCGGAAATGACCAGGTCAGCCTCGGTCAACACCTCGGGCAGGCCGACGCCGAGGGCCACCATGCCGGCGCGCTTGATCGCGCTCACGCCGGCCACCGCGTCCTCCACCCCCAGGCAGTCGGCCGGGGCCACGCCCAGGCTGTGCGCGGCCGTCAGGAAGATCTCCGGATCGGGCTTGCCGCGGGCGATGCGGGCGGCGTCGACCACCACGTCGAAGCGCTCGGCGATGCCCAGACGCGCCAGCACCTCGACGGCGTTCTTGCTGACCGAGGCCAGGCCGATCCCCAGGCCGGCGCCGCGCACCGCTTCCAGCGCGGCAACGGCGCCCGGCAGCAGGTCGGCCGCGGACATGTCGGCGATCAGCTGGCGGTAGTAGGTGTTCTTGCTGTCGGCCAGCGCCAGCTTGCGCTCGGGCGTGGTGGTGGCGGCCGCGGCGCCGAGGATCAGTTCGAGCGAGCCCATGCGGTCGATGCCCTTGAGGCGCTCGTTGAAGGCCAGGTCGAACGGCATGCCGATGGCGTCCGCCAGGCGTTTCCAGGCCAGGTAGTGATAGTGGGCGGTGTCGGTGATGACGCCGTCGAGGTCGAAAATGACTGCCTTGAAGCCCATGCTTATTCTCCTTGCCCGATGTGCGCGCCCGGGGCGGCGGCGGTGAGGACCACGCGCGTGGCGTGGTGCGAGAAAGCCAGTTCGGCGCCGGCCAGCAGCGTGTAGGCGGCGCCCGCGGCGTCCACGCGCACCCGCAGCAGGCAGCCGCGGAACTGGATCTGGAACTGGTAGTGCTGCCACTTCGACGGCAAGGTAGGCGCGAAGCGCAGGGCGCCATCCTGCACCCGCATGCCGCCGAAGCCGTAGGCAACGCCCATCCAGGTGCCGGCCATGGCGGCCGTGTGCACGCCGTAGTGGGTGTTGCCGTGGGTGTCGTCCAGGTCCAGGCGCGCCGTCTCCATGAAGTAGTCGTAGGCCTTGTCCGCGTAGCCGACCTCGGCCGCGATGATGCTGAAGATGCAGGACGACAGCGAGGAATCGTGGGTGGTGACGGCCTCGTAGTAGTCGAAATCGCGGCGCTTGTCCTCCAGGTTGAACTGGTCCGACAGCAGCAGCAGCGCCAGCACCACGTCGGCCTGCTTGCAGACCTGGTGGCGGTAGATCACCAGCGGATGGTAGTTCAGCAGCAGGGGATAGCGGTCCGGCGCGGTGCCGGCGAAATCCCAGGGCTTCTTGGACAGGAAGCTGTCGTCCTGCTCGTGGATGCCGAGCGCGGCGTCGTAGGGCAGCGCCATGCGGCCGGCCGCGCGCAGCCAGGCAGCGCACTCGCCATCGTCGAGCGTGATGGCGGCGGCGATGCGCGCGAAATCGTCGGGGCGCTGGCCGCGCAGGGTGTCGGCGATGGCCGCGGCGAAGCGCAGGTGCATCTGCGCCATGGCGTTGGTGTAGTAGTTGTTGTTGACCAGGGCGCTGTACTCGTCCGGGCCGGTGACCTCGTTGATGCAGAAGCGGCCGGCGCGGTCGTAGCTGCCGATGCCGAGCCAGATGCGCGCCGTCTCCATCACGATCTCGGCGCCGGCGCGCGCCATGTAGTCGAGGTCGCCCGTGGCTTCGTAGTAGAGCTTGATCGAATAGGCGATGTCGGCGTTGATGTGGTACTGCGCCGTGCCGGCGGGGAAATAGGCCGAGCATTCCTCGCCCGCGATGGTGCGCCACGGGAATAGCGCGCCCTTGGGGTGGGCCATCTGGCGAGCCCGTTCGCGCGCCTGCTCCAGCCCGCTGTAGCGGTACTCCAGCAGCTTCCGGGCGATCTCCGGCTTGCTGTACAAGAAGAACGGGAAGATGTAGATCTCCGTATCCCAGAAATAATGGCCTTCGTAGCCCTCCCCCGTCACGCCCTTGGCGGCGATATTGGTCTTGCCGTCGCGCCCTACCGATTGCAGCAGGTGGAACTGGTTGAAGCGTATGCCCTGCTGCAAGGCGTCGTCGCCGGCGATCTGCACGTCGGCCTGGGCCCAGAAGTCGTCCAGATAGGCGCGCTGGCGTTCGCACAGGACGGCGAAACCGTCGGCGCGCGCGGCCAGCAAGGTGGCGCGCGCCAAGGCGTCGAGCTGGTCGGCCGGATAGTCGCGCGAGGAGTAGTAGGCGCCGAACTTGGTCACCCGCGCCGCCTGGCCGCAGTTGGCCTCGAACTCGAACAGCTGGCCGGCCGTGAGCTGGTCGCGTTCGGCGCGGGCCGGCTGCGCGCCGCCGCAGTCGAGCGCCGTGTCGATCGCGCTGGCGAGCAGGAAGCCGCTGTTGTGGGTACGGTGCAGCATGCAGGTCAGACTGGCCTCCTGGTGCATCTCGACCAGGTGCAGGGCCGGCCCGGAGACGGCCGAGCCGACGCGCGGATCATCGCCGGCTTCCTGGTTCCTGACGGCACCGTTGATGCTGGAGAGCACGCGCACGCGGCCGGAAAAATTGAGCGGCGTCAGCGTAAGCTCGATGGCGAACAGGTGCTTGTTGTCGAACGACACCAGGCGGCGGCTGGCCAGGGCCAGGCGCTTGCCGCCAGGCGAGGTCCACTCCAGGCGGCGTTCCAGCACGCCGGTGCGAAAATCGAGGCTGCGCTCATACTGCCCCAGGCTGCCCTGGAGCGGGTCGAAGCGCTCGCCGTCGATCCAGATCGCGATGCCCTTGGCGTTGGGCACGTTGAGCATGAACTGGTTGGTGCGCGCCAGGCCGAAAGCCGCTTCCGGATAGACGATCGGCTCGGACTCGTAGAAGCCGTTCAGGTAGCTGCCGTCCAGCGAACTGCCGGCGGGCCCGGTGTAGCCCTCGTCGTGGCTGGCGCGCAGGCCGATATAGCCGTTGCCCAGCGCGAACAGGGTCTCATGGAGAAAATTCGTCGCGGGATCGAAACTGGTCTCGCACAGGCGCCACGGGTCGACGGGCAGACTTGCAATGGGAAGGGCGGCAGACGACACGGCATATCCTTGTTGTTGATTATTGTGGCACCCCGGCTGATTCAAACCGGTTTGAATTTGCACCAAGTCTATTTCAAATCGGTTTGATACGTCAAACAATAACGGCATTTTCCAAAAAAAAATTGCAAAAAGTCGTTTTCCGATGACATCGATAGCATTTTATGCTGTAATGGCTGGGTTGGTCGTCCACGGCCGCAGGTATTCCAGCCCTGCCGTCGCAATGCGTGTCCCCTTTTTGCCGGCTCAGTGCCGGCTTTTTTTTGGCGCACGAGGCGGCCCGCGGCGCGGCGCGCTCCCGGCCCCGTTCGTCCGCTTCTACCCTGGCCCGCTCCCCGCTTACTTCCCGGCCGGTTGCCCCGCTCGTTCCCGGCCGTTCCCGGCCACTACCCGCGCGGGGCGGGCCCGCGGCTGCGGTCGGCGCGGGCCGGATGCCGGCCAGCCCCGCCCGCTCCAGACTAGGCAAAGCACACGGCGTACACGGGCGGCATGGTAGACGACACCGTATGCCAGCTGTCGCCAGCGTCGTCCGACGACCAGACGCTGCCCGTGGTGGACGCCATCAGCAGGCTGCGGCCATCGTCCGACACCGCCAGGCCGTGCCGGTACACGAGGTCGTAGCAATGCGCCTGCGGCAGGCCGGCGCGCAAGGTCGTGAAGGTGTTGCCGCCATCGGTGGTGCGGGTGACCGCGAGCGCGGCCCCGACCGGGATGCGGCGCTGGTCGGCCTCGGCGGGCACGAACCAGACCGTGTCCGCGTCGGTGGGGTCGACCGCCACGGCGAAGCCGAAACGCGATACCGGCACGTTGGTGATCTCGCGCCAGTGCGCGCCGCCGTCGCCCGAACGCCAGATGCCGTTGTGGTGCTGGCACCACAGCACGTCGGGGCTGGCGGCCGAGCGCACCACGCGGTGCGGATCCTGCACGGCCTCGTTCTCGTTCAGCTCGGGTGGCATGTAGTCGGCGCGCATGCCGGTGGAGCTCACGGTCCAGCTGGCGCCGCCGTCGCCGCTGCGCCACACCCCGCCGCAGGACACCGCGGCCAGCAGCACGGCGCTGTCGCGCGGATCGACGCAGACGCTGTGAATGCCGGGGACGTCGTAGCCGCCGCCGAACCATTGGGCGCGCTGGGGCGCGTCCCACAGCGCGCCCACCAGCTCCCACGAGGCGCCGCGGTCGGACGACTTGAACAGGCCGCCGGGCAAGGTGCCGGCCCACAGGACGCCGGGCTGGTCGGCGCCGCCCGCCTCCAGCGACCAGATCAGCCTGTTCTTCCATTCCACCTTGTCGCCGCTGTCGGGCGGCTTGAGCGGATAGGCGGGCGCGGCGATTTCGGTCCAGGCCGCCGCGGCCGCATCCTTGCGGTGCAGCTTGACGCCGAAGTGGCCCAGGTTGAGCGCGGCGTACAGGCTGCCGTCGCGCCGGTCGGCCAGGGCCATGGAGACTGGTTCGCCGAGAAAGTGGACGGCGGCCTGCTCCCACCCGGCGCCGTCGTCGCGCAACTCGAACAGGCCCTTGCGGGTGGACAGGAAAGCGCGGCGCGGTAAGCCTGAGGGCATGTCAACCTCCGGAAAGTGCTTGCAAAATATAGACCGTCGATGCCGGTCCGATCGGGTCGTCGAGCAGCACGCGCTCGCTGCAGCGGCGCGCGCCGATGAAGATGACGACGTTCTCGCGCAGGTGGCCCTGCTCATCGAGCACGTAGCCGCGCAGCAGCGGGTTGACGGCAAACGCGCTTTCCAGGCCGGCGCGCAGCGTCGTGGCCGCGGTCTCGACCTGGGGCACGCTGGTGAAGCGCGCAAGCTGCTGGGTAAACACTAGCTGTGCCATCACGCTCGCCCGCATCCGGTTGGAAATGTCCGCCTGACAAAAAAACGGCCGCGCACGCCGCCGCATCCGCAGATTCTAGCGCGATGCGGCCGTGCTGTCGCCTGGTAGTAGAATGATTCCATCGTCGTCAACGGAGCCACGCATGCCGATCAAACCCGAGGAACTTGCTGCCCTGATGCAGGAAGTGGAGCTGGAAGACCCGATCGATTTCGCCGACCTGCCCTTCAGCGAAAACGACTTGCGCGACCTGGTGGCCAATCACTTGTGCGAGATGGCCGCCGCGATGGAAAACTTCAGCACCGAGGATCGCCTGCTGACCTTGCTGGCGGTGTCGGCCAAGCTGGTGCTGGAAAACCTGGTGCTGCACGTGCAGTTGCTGCGGCGCCACGGCCTGCCGGTGAGCGACGGCGTCGCCGACCTGCTCAGCCGGCTGCGCAAGCCGGACTGAGGCTGGTCGCCCCCCCCGCCCGGCCGCCGTCAATTTCCCCCGGGCGGGCCACATGACGATGTTGCCTTAAGAGCAGGTCCCATGTCACTATGTCGGGTGTCGCTGCCAGGAAACGCCGACCGCCCGGCAGCCCACTATCACACCATCGCCCGTCCCATCGAACCGAAAGAGGAAGACACATGCCGCGTAGCGCACTCAAGCTGACCATCCCCGCCGCCCTGATATCCGGCGCCTTCCTGCTTGGCGCCAGCCTGGGTGGCTGCGGCAAGACCCAGACCTCGGCCAGCCTGGTCGCCGATGCCCAGGCCTATCAGCAAAAGGGCGATAACAAGGCAGCGTTGATCCAGCTCAAGAACGCGGTCGTCAAGAGCCCCGAGGACGCCCACATCCGCCTGCTGCTCGCCACGCTCTACAACGACATGGGCGACGGCGTGTCGGCCGAGAAGGAAGCGCGCAAGTCGATCAGCCTGGGCACGCCCGCCGCCACCGCCATGCCGGTGCTGGCCCAGGCGCTGGGCGCCCAGGGTCAATTCAAGAAGGTGCTAGAGGAAACCGAGAGCGCGGCCGCCAACGGCGCGCCGGCCATCATGGTGGCGCGCGGCAACGCCCTGGTGCAGATGGACCAGCCCGACCAGGCCAAGGAAGCCTTCAACGCCGCCCTCAAGGCCAACCCGGCCGATGGCAGCGCGCTGATCGGCCTGGCCAGCGTGGCGCTGATGCGCAAGGATATCGCCGTGGCCAACCGCCTGGCCGACGACGCCGCCGCCAAGGATCCGCGCGATCCGGAAGTGTGGATGTTCAAGGGCATGCTGGCCACCCACCAGGCCAGGCCGGACGCGGCCATCGCCGCCTTCAGCCAGGCGCTCAGCCTCAAGCCCGACCACCGCAGCGCCCACCTCGAAAAGGCCTACGTGGAAATCGGCGCGGGCAAGTTCGACGCCGCGCGCGCCGACATCGAGGCCAGCAAAAAAGTCTCGCCGCCGATGATCGTGCTCTACACCCAGGCGCTGCTGGACCATACCGAAGGCAAGAACGCCCAGGCGCTCGAAGCGATCCAGAAAGTGCTGCGCGCCGCGCCTGAACACATGCCGAGCATCCTGCTGGCCGGCGCGATCGAGCTGAGCCTGGGCTCCTACGAGCAGGCCGAGCAGAACCTGAAGAAATACCTGGAAAAGTATCCCGACACCCTGTACGCGCGCAAGCTGCTGGCCTCGACCCTGCTGCGCAGCAGCCAGCCGGCCGACGCCGCCGCCGCGCTGGCGCCGGCGCTGGCCGACTCGCAGGATCCCCAGCTGCTGGCCCTGGCCGGCGAGTCCTACATGCAGGTGCGCGATTTCGACAAGGCGGCCGACTTCTTCCAGAAGGCGTCCACCCTCGCGCCCGACGCTGCCGCGCTGCACACCTCGCTCGGCCTGAGCCGGCTGGGCCAGGGCGACAACGCCAAGGCCATCACCGAGCTGGAATTGGCCACCACGATGGACCCGAAATCGCAGCAAGCGGGGATGGCGCTGGTGCGCACCGAGCTCGGCCTGAAGCAGTACGACAAGGCCCTGGCCACGGTCAAGATGCTCGAAGCCAAGCAGCCCGAGAACGCCATGGTGCAGAACATGGAGGGCGGCGTGTACCTGAGCCAGGGCGACACCGTCAACGCCCGCGCCAGCTTCGAGAAGGCCGTGCAGTTGCAGCCGAGCTACTTCGCGGCCGTCGTCAACCTGGCCCAGCTGGACATGCAGGCCAAGCAGCCCGAACAGGCCCGCAAGCGCTTCCTGGCCTTCCTGGAGAAGGACAAGAAGCACATCGGCGCGCTCAGCGCGCTGGCCGAACTGGCCAACCTGGAGGGCAAGCATGCCGAGGCCACCACCTGGCTCGAGCGCGCCGTCAACGACAACCCGGACGCGATCGCGCCGGCCATGCAGCTGGCCTCGCAATACCTGCGCAGGGGCGACAAGCAGAAGGGGCTGACCCTGGCGCGCAAGCTGCAGACCGCCAACCCGACCAACCCCGACCTGCTCAACCTGCTCGGACAGATCCAGCTCGCCAACGGCGCCAAGGATGACGCGCTGGAGACCTTCGGCAAGCTGGTGGCCTTGCTGCCGAAGTCGGCCCCCGCCCAGCTGCGCCTGGCCGGAGTGCACGCCCTGATGAAGAACGACGCCGCCGCCCTGGACGACCTCAAGCACGCGCTGGTGCTCGACCCGGAGAATGTCCAGGCCCAACTGGCGATGGTCGAGCTGGCGATGCGCAAGTCCGACCCCGAGCAGGCGCTGGGCCTGGTGCGCAAGGTGCAAAAGCAAAATCCCAAGGCGCCGGTCGGCTACCTGATCGAAGGCGACATCCTGATGGCGCAGAAGAAGCCGGAGCTGGCCCTGCGTGCCTACGACCAGGCCTACGCGCTGGGCAAGGCGCCGCAATTGCTGCTGAAATCGGTGCAAACGCTCAAGCTGCTGGGTAAGACCAAGGAAGCCGACGCCCGCGTGGCGCAATTCCAGAAGGAGCATCCGGGCGAGCCGATGATGGCCATGTACGTGGGCGAGTCGCAATTGGCGTCCAAGCAGTACAAGGCCGCCATCGCCGCCTTCGAGGGGGTGCTGAGCACCCATCCGGACAGCGTGGTCGCCCTCAACAACCTGGCCTGGGCCTACCAGCAGGAAAAAGACCCGCGCGCCCTGGCGACCGCCGAGAAGGCGGCCAAGCTGGCGCCGGACAACGCGGCCGTGATGGACACCCTGGGCTGGATCCTGGTTGAGCAAGGCAACGTGACCCGGGCCGTGCCGCTGCTCCAGCAAGCGGTCTCCCGTGCGCCAGACTCCGGTGACATCCGTTACCATTTGGCATCTGGATTATTCAAGGCTGGGGACAAAGCCAACGCGCGCAAGCAACTGGACCAAGCGCTCGCCGGCAAGAGTTTCTCGCAGATCGAAGACGCCCGTACCTTGCTCAAGCAACTGTAACGCAGCTGATTTCATGAGGATGTCTCGCCCAGAACGATAATTGACAGCAAAGGCGGCAGGCCGCCTTTCCTGGTTGAAGGCTGAGTTCGCCAGCCGTGCTTTTCGAATCGAAGTAGGTTATTCTTGCACTATTACTACTTTTTGATTGTCGGAAAGCGTGGCAACCCGTCTCCGCTTGCAAGCACAGGAAAGCCAACATGCTGTTTTTGGACCGATTATTCGGCAAGCGCGACATTCTCATCCCTTACTTCAATTTCAGTAAGGTGCTCCGCGGGAACATGGAGTCTTATGTCCTGCAGGAAATTTACAAATTGCGCTACGAAGTCTATTGCCTCGAATGCGGCTTTCTCGAGGCGAGGGATTTTGAAGAAGGCATGGAAACGGACGAATACGACGCGTACTCGATCCACTTCGCCGCCTACACGCTCGACCGCAGCATCGTCGGGACGGTCAGGCTGGTGCAGCCCCGGGATGACCAGATGTATCCGTGGGAAAGCCATTGCAAGGCGTTTGACGGCTTCGTCAATCCGCCGCGCGACAATGCAGCCGAGATCTCGCGGCTGGTGGTGCGCAAAACGCACCGCCGGCGGCGCGGGGACTCGATGGAAGGCATTTCCAAGGATTTCGTAGAGAAGGGCACGACCGCGGGCATCAAGCCGCCCACGGTGTCGCGCGAACAGCGCGGCAACAGCCCTTTGTTGTTGTTGGGCATGTACCGGGAAATGTACCGCCACAGCCGCGCCAACGGGATTCGCTACTGGTACGCGGCGATGGAAAGGTCGCTCGCCCGCTCGCTGGACAAGATGGGGTTCAAGTTCGTGCCGATCGGACCGCAGGTCGATTACTACGGACCGGTGACGCCGCACATGGTCGATCTGGACGACCTGAACGACCGTTTGCGGCGCGAGAATAAATTCCTGGCCGCGTGGTTCAACGACGAACGCATCCCGACCCTGATCCTGCTCAAGACCATGATCGGGAACCTGCTGATGGCCCGCTCCAAGCGACGGTGAGGAGCGACCCCACGGATAAGAGTGTGTGAATGGATTATGTGTTCCCTACCCTGGACTACAATGCGTTTCTTTCGCGCGCCGAGTTCGGCTCGCACGAGGAAACCGTCGACCACGTCAACCGCCAGATCTACCGCTCCTACCAGGGCCACAAGATGGGCGAGGTGCCGAACGACATCTTCAAGCTGCGCCATGACGTCTATTGCATCGAATGCGCCTTCCTCAAGCAGGAGGATTACTTCGACGGCATGGAGTTCGACGACTACGACGATTGCTCGATGCATTTCGCCGCCTACACGATGGACGAGTCGCTGATCGGCACGGTGCGCCTGGTGCAGCCGCGTTACGCCCAAAGCTTCCCCTTCGAGCTCCATTGCACGCCCTTCCCGGACTTCCAGATGCCGCCGCGCGAACTGTGCGGCGAAGTCTCGCGCCTGGCCGTCAAGCGCAGCCACCGGCGCCGCCGCGCCGACAGCGTGCTCGGCATTCCCGGCCTGGCGCCGGCCCAGGACACCCACCTCAGCCCGGAAGTGGAGCGGCGCGACCGCAGTTCGCCCATGCTGCTGTTGGGCATGTACCGGGAAATGTACCGCCACAGCCGCCAGCAAGGCATCCGCTACTGGTTCGCCGCCATGGAGCGCTCGCTCGCCTTCTCACTCGACAAGATGGGCTTTGGCTTCAAGCCGATCGGCCCGGTGGCCGATTATTACGGCGCCGTCACTCCCTTCGTGCTCGACCTGCATGAACTGTCCGCGCGGCTGGCCCAGTCCAACCCGGCGCTGGCGGCCTGGTTCGACGAAAAGCCGCTCGTGTTCGCCCGTCGCCGCGCCATGCACGTGCGGGTCCAGGGCGACAAGTCCAGCCTGCTCAACGACCAGGAATAGGCCGCCCGCAGCCCCGCGGGCTGAGCCCCTTATTTGCTGATGTCGATCAGCTTGGTTTCACGGGTGCGGAAGCTGTGCACGACGATGAACGGCGCCGCCGGCACCGGCAAGCCGGCCAGCACGTCGTGGATCATCGACACGGCCATGGCCGCCACCGTGAAGCTGCCGACGGCGATCTGCGAGGCCGGGCAGGCGGTCCCGTCCTCCATGATGGTCAAGGCCTTCCCCACTTCACGCACCACCTGGGGATCGAGGTGGGCGCCGATACGGCCCATGACGCGTCCGAACACGGCCGTGTAGTTGAGATTGCCCTCGGCCGCCGCCGCCTCCACATCCTTTTGCAGGATTTCCGGCAGCGACAGCCCGGCCCTGGCGGGGAAATACAGCACGCCCGCGCCCGGCCCGATATTCATGGCGGTAAAGATCGGCTTGCCCTGGGCGGCCGCGTTGCCGTGCAGGGCCAGCACCGCTTCCAGGTCGACAAAATCGATGGTGTCGAAAATCATGTCGACCTTGCCCACCAATTCCCCCGCGTTGACCTTGTCGAGCATGGCCACATGGGTCTCCACCGTCGCTTGCGGGTTGATGCGCAGGATGTGCTTCTTCAGCGCCTCGACCTTGCTCATGCCGACGTCTTCGAAGTCCCAGAACTGGCGGTTGAGGTTGTGGGCGTCGACGGTGTCGCCGTCGATCAGCACGAAATGCTGGAACCCGGTGCGCGCCGCGCAGATGGCCGGGCCGCTGCCGAGCCCGCAGCCGGCGAACAGCAGGCGCACTGTTGAGATTTTCTCCTGGGTGCTCTGGTCGATATAGCCGCTGTTGCGTGTGACGAAGGTGTCGTAATTGAATGGTGCGGACATAGAAGGCCTCATGAGTAAGCGTGGCGCCACAGGGCGTGCCTGCGCGGCCATGGACAATGGCATGCGAGCAATATTAGAACACTTTAGGGGGATCGTGGTGGTCTGCGCCAGCGCAATGTCGAAATTCCTTACACCCGGGCTGCGCAATCTCGTCCTAAAACGGGCCCCACGCTGGCATTCGCCGTCGGCGCGGGGCAAAAAGCGGCGCTGTCCTACAGGTTAACTGTCCTACGGCAATACCATCCCGGCTGGCCCCCACCAAGGTGTCGGCATTCTTTACAGTACGTAATACTTTGCAAAGATTAAGGCGCGCGCAACGACCGCGAGAATTCGGATTTTCCCTAAGGAGAGCGTGAGAAACATCTGTCGAAGGGATTCGCTGGCACGGCTCGTGCTTTATCCCCACCACGCAGTCCCGTACAACTTACCCGAAAGAATACAATGAACCTCAAGACCATCTCGAAAGTCGCCGCCGGTGTCGCCCTGGCCTTTGGCGCAGTCTCCTCGGCTAGCGCCATCACCATCGAAGGCGGCGACCTGAAGATCACCTTCAACGCGTATGACGCGGGCACCGTCGGCTACGGCGACACCACCGGCATCAAGTGCACCACCGTGGCCACCTGCGACGCAGCTGCAGCCTTCCCAGCGCCAAACGCAATTGGCAGCGAAGACACCTGGGGCATCTTCTCGGTTCAGTCGATCACCAAAAAATCGGATGGCTCGCTCCTGTTCACCGCAGGCCAGGGC
The DNA here is from genome assembly GCA_002428015.1 of Oxalobacteraceae bacterium UBA6018. Lineage (GTDB taxonomy): Bacteria > Pseudomonadota > Gammaproteobacteria > Burkholderiales > Burkholderiaceae_D > Telluria_A. The sequence continues at coordinate 14,568 of DIZW01000033.1, forward strand.
GGCCAGTACATGACCGGCATGTTCGGCGGCCTGAGCGACACCCTGGTTGACGTCGCGGGCGCCATTACCCCGGCAACGACCTCGGCAGCGACCGGCGGCTGGCTCAATATGTACCTGACCGGCCAGAACTATAACAGCTCGTTCGGTCCTTCGGGCCGTATCGGCGCGACCGGCTACAACGGCATCACCAACGTGCCAGGCGGCACCCTGGCCCTGTCGGCCGTGTTCGGCGCCGGCGTCCTGGGCGGCCAGCCACAGTACACCTACCTGTCGAGCTTCGCCAACAACACCATCTCCGGTGGCGGCCAAGGTTTCCTGGACGTGACCGGCGGCAGCATGCAAGCCCAGTTCGACACCAACGCCCAGTTTGACCCGAACGGCGGCGAGCATGACCTGTTCCTGAAAGTGACCTACGGCCAGACCGATGCATCGCGCAGCGCCCTGTGGACCGTTGACGCAACCGGCGACGTGCAAAGGCAAGGCACTGCCAGAGCCAGCATCGCTGGCCCTGTTCGGCCTGGGCCTGGCCGGCCTGGCTGCCCTGCGTCGTCGCCGCGCTTAATCGCCGCGAACGCAACACAAAGAACTGCATGGTTTCGGCCATGCAGTTTTTTTTCGTCTGGAGAAAAGCCAGGCCCTGGCCGCCCCCCCGGGGGCCGGCTTCCACCGCCGCGCGCGCGGCACAAAAAACTGCATGGTTTGCGCCATGCAGTTTTTTTTCGTGCGGAGAAAGCCGCGCCGGCGCGGCGCCGGCGCCTCAGAGGCTGAGCGTTTTTCGGGCGTGGCCGAGGTACGCGCAAAGCCCAGCCATAGCTCGGGCTATGGCGAGCATTTGAAAGACGCTCAGCCTCTCAGGCCTGGACCTGCTCGGCGCGCGGGGACAGGACGGCTTTGTGGAACAGGTGGCGCGCCAGGAGCGCCGGCGGCATGCGCAGCCAGTTGCCGCGCACGTAGAGCAGCGCGCGCGCCAGGCGGGCCGCCGCGCCGCCGCAGCTGGGGTGGTCCGGCATCAGGGCGCGCCGGAACAACTGGTCCATCAACCAGCGCAAGGGCGGCGCCGGGCGCGCGGCGTCGGCCGCAGCCTGCGCCGTGGCCGGCACCGGCGTGCCCAGCAGCGCGCTGCTGTAGCGTAGCGCGTAGTACAGCGGCCGCCCCAGGCCGAGCGCGCGCGCGCGCGCCGGCAACGCCTCCCAAAAGGCGGCGTCGCCGGCGCGCTCCTGCAGCAGGCGGTGGATGTCGTACAGGTCGCGCAAGCCCTTGCCGAACTCGCCGTCGTAGAACAGATGGGTGGCGCTATGGATCAGCATGTCCGGCGCCGACAGCACCTGGACCCCGGGCCGGCCTGGCACCGCGCAGGCGGCGGCGCGCAGCGTGTCCGGATCGGGCCGGGCGCGCGCCGTCAGCGGCAGGATGGTGTGATGCACGTCGATCGCGGTGTCGCGGCGCGCGTGCACCATCGGCGGAATCTCGTGCATCCACTGGCGGTAGTAGCGCTGGTCGTAGGCGTCGTGGTGGGTGGCGATCCAGCCGTGCAGCATCAGCGCCGACTCGACCTCGGGCAGGGCCGCGCGCGGCACCAGGATGTCGATGTCGGAAAACAGCCGTCCGCGCCCGGCCGGCAGGCGCGCCGCCGCGTAGGCGCCGCCCTTGAGCAGCAGCACCGGCAGGCCCAGCGGCGCCAGGGCCTGGCCGATCATGCGGATTTCCCAGTCCACGGCCTGGAGGTGGCGCGCCGCCAGCGTCGCGGCCCACGCCAGGTGGGCGCGGGCCGACGCCGGCACCGTGTCCAGCACACCGTGTTCGACGGCCAGCGCGTGCAGGCTGGCGCTCAGGTTGGCGCGCAGGGCCTGGCGCAGCAGCAGTTGCCAGGCGGCCCGGTCCAGGCCGGCCATACGGCGCGGCTCGGCCAGCACCGCCACCAGGATGGGCGCGCGCTTCATCGGCATCTGCGTTCCAGAGGCATCATGCGTCCGGACGCGCCAGCGCGTCGAAGGCGGCGATCGCGTCGTCCAGCGCGCTGTAGGTGAACTGGTAGGCGCGGCTGCCCGCCACCAGCCCGGCCAGCGCCTCGAAGCCGGCCGCCCCCAGCAGGTTGTAGTTGAAGCTGTTCTCGGCCAGCGCCATGAAGCTGCGCGCCGGCGCCATCGGGACCATGGTCGGGGCGGCGCCGGCCTGGTAGCGCGGAAACACCACCCAGGCCGGGCGGGCGCGTTCGCCGGCGCGCGCCACGCTGGCCGCGGGCGCCTTCATGTGCGCCACCGTGCCCTTGGTGGTGTCGGCCACGGGCGGGCTCATGACGGTGCCGGGAGCGTAGGCGGCCACGACCGCGATCGAGGCGTTCTTCAGGCTGATCGGGCGCGGCAGCGGCTGCAGCAGGCCATCGGCCAGGCTCACCAGCGCCAGCTCGTCCGACAGCAGGCGCCAGCCGCGCGCCACCAGGGCCGCGCACAGGGTGCTCTTGCCCGAACCCGGGGGCGCCGGCAGCACGGCCGCCCAGCCGTCCTTCTCCACCACCGCCGCGTGGATGATCAGCCAGGCGTGGGCCCGGCTCGAGACGCACCAGTTGAGCACCCACTCGAACATCGGCAGCGCGTGGTCCAGCGGCAGCGGCTTGAACGGCGCCTCGCCGTCATGGTCGAAGCGCACCTGCGGACGCAGCCAGCGGCGCCAGCCGCCGGCGCGCTCGAGGTGGATGTGGAAGTCCACGAAGCCGCCGGGCTCGTGCAGGGGATAGTCGGCGTACAGCAGGCCGACGCCGTCGGCCACGCGCGCGATCGGCGAGCGCAGCCAGGTGACGAAGGGGCCGGTTTGCAGGCCGATGCCGGGACCGGCCAGGCGCGCGCGCAGCTGCGCGGGCGCGAGCGTGGACACGGTCAGCATGGGAGCGTTTCGATCAGGGCGAGGTGGGCGAGCTGGTCCAGCAGGGGCGCCAGCGCCGCTTCGAGTTCGGCGTCGGCCTCGACGCCGAGCTCGCCGCACAGGGCTTGCGCCAGCTCAGGCAGGCTGGCGGCGCCGCCGCCCAGGACGTCCAGCAGGGATGCGGCCACCGCGCCGAGCAGGTGGGTGTCGCCGGACAGGTCGTTGTAGAGCACGCATTCATCCTCCCAGCGGCGCAGGCGCAGGGTTTGGCCGGGCGCGATTCGCCACGTCATGGCGCCGCGCCGGCCCGGTCAGGACTGGGTGCTTTGCAGGTAGAGGACAATATCGGCGGCATTCCAGGGCTTCGCGCCGGCCGCCGGCACGTATTGGTTGGTGGTGATGTACTCGCGCCACATGCTGGTGACGGTCTCCGGCTTCATGAACGAGATCATGCCGGACGTGACGTTGAGATAGGTCGCCATGATGTGCATGCCGATGTTGCAGGTGTCGTAGTCCTGGTGGTCCAGGATGTCCATGCAGCGCACGTCGCAGTAGCCGGCCGCGCCAGCGGTGTAGAAATAATCCTTGAAGTGGTCGCCGCACTTGACGCCGGTGTCGCTCCAGGCCGATGGATGGTTCTTCCAGTAGCCGGGCGACACGCCGCTGCAGGACACCGCGGCCGGCGCGTTGCTGGTCAGGTTGCCCGACAGCGAGCCGGACGGAGACTTGCACACCAAGGCCGCCATCGCGCCCTGGCTTGCCAGGGTCATCAGCACACCGGAGCCGCCAATGCGGGCCAGGCGGCGGCGCGCGGCGCCGGCCGGGCTCAGTTGCTGCGCGCCGTCGGCGTGCGCGGGTGGCAGGTCCTGGCCAGTTTCCCGGTTGTTGTTTTCGATTGCCATTTTATTCACATCCTCACTAATGCGGCATTGCTGCGCGTGGAGCGCAATCCTGTCGGTTGCCGGAATGGCTGCTACCGTCTTGTCGCCCGACATCATTAAAAGCAATATTCGTTCCTGCGGCCTTAACTACGATGCATCCGGCGTAAAATCAAGCACTTGCGCGCGCCCGGCCGGCTCATCGACGCTTCCCTGCCAGGTTTTCGCCAGTATTGTAAGAATTCCCGACAGCGCGCTTAGAAGAAGCTTTCCGGGATCACCAGCACGTCGCCCGGGCGCATGGTCATGTTGGCCGAGATATCGCCATCCTTGATCAAGTCGTCCAGGCGCACCGGCATCTTCTGCAGCTTGCCGTCGACGTTGCGGATGACGCTGGCCTTGTTGCCCGACGCGAACTCGGTGACGCCGCCCACGGCAATCAGCACGTCCATCAGCGACATGTCGCTGCGGTACGGCAGCGCCTGCGGCTTGGTGGCCTGGCCGATCACGCGGATCTGCTCGCCATAGGTGCCGACGAAGCCGGTCACCACCACCGTCACCACCGGCTGCTGGATGAACTTGGCCAGGGCCTTCTCGATGTCGCGCGCCAGTTCAGTCGAGGTCTTGCCCGCGGCTGGGAGGTCCTCGACCAGCGGGGTGGTGATCTTGCCGTCAGGACGCACCGGCACCGACATCGACACTTCCGGATTGCGCCAGACGATGATGTTGACGCTGTCGCCAGGGCCGATCAGGTAATCATGGGCCGGCGCCTGCGACAGGTCGCCGCTCACCGGCGCATGGGTGGCGCAGCCGCCCAGCAGCAGCGCGGACAGGGCCACGGCCACTCCCGCCAGCCGCTTCAACATAGTGGTTTGAAAAGCGTTCACGTCCATTATCCTTGTGATTGACCGGGCCGCGCATGGGCCGAAATGGCGGCGGCGGTCTGGCTTGTTGGTAGCAGGGCAAATGAATTTTCTGCCTAGTAATTGATAATTGAATATCAAATTTCTTAGCTATTGTAAACGAAAGCGCAAGCGACTTGCACAAACGCACGCGAGATTTATTTGCTTTCAGGGGATTTTCGTTGCAATAAGTCACGCGCGTAGCGCACCGGGATGGCGTAGGTGATGCCGCTCGGGCTGCTGATGGCGCTTTCCTTCAAGCCCTTCACGAACACCATATTAATGATGCCGACCACGCGCCCGGCGGCCGGCTCGTACAGCGGGCTGCCGCTATTGCCCGGATACGCGGTGGCGTCGAGCTGGTAGATGGCGAAGGGGGCGCGCTGCAGCTGGCCGATGGCGCCCACGCCCAGCTTGCGCGAGTTCAGGGATGGCATCACGATCGGCGTGACCGCCGCCAGCAAGGCGTGGTGGGTGGCCGGATGCAGTCCCAGCACCATACCGAGCGGAAACCCGGTGAAGGCCAGCTCGCTGCCCTCCTGCAATTCGGCGCTCTCACCCAGTTGCAGGGCCGGCAGCGGCGCGCCAGTCAGGCGCAGGTGGGCCAGGTCGTGCTCGCGGTCCAGGCCTGCCAGCTGGGCCGGGCGGAACTCCAGCGTGTCGCCCTTGCCGATCACGATGCCGAGCGTCTCCATATGTACGCTGTCGAGCAACTCGGGCACCACATGGGCGTTGGTGATCACGGACAGCCCGTCGCCCACCACGAAGCCGGTGCCGGAGAACACGATGGCCGGGCTGCGCGTCTTGAGCAGGGTACCCACGCCCACCACCGACGGCTTGACTTGTGCCACCGTGCGGGTCAGGTCGGCGGCGCCGGCGCAAAGGGGCAGCCACAGGGCGAACAGGGCGCAACAGGACAGGCGCACCAGCAGGCGGCGCAAGGGCATAGGGTGTCCTATTGAAATGGCGAACAAGACATTATGGATTACACTTTGGAAATTACTGAGGTAAATAGGCGACATGTCGGCCAGGATGTGACACGCCGCTTTTGTCGTTTTTGCATTATAGATAGCGTTTTATAGTAAGCAACAATACAATACGGGCTTCCTGTCGCAAGACCAGCGAGGCCCATTTGAGAAGCCCCGCACGCTTGCCCTTCAAACAAGTGACCGCAAGCAAAAATGTTGTATGATATGACACAAAGCCTGCCCTGCAGACAGCAAAACCCTGTCCGAACCGCGCCCGCGCGGTCGATCGACCAGCATGATGTGTTGTACCGCAAACAGCTTTCCACATCGACCCCCGCGCTTTTCCAGAATGCAATTGCAATTGCTCCCAGTACAAGCGATGATAGGCGACGTTTCATTTTTAATGAATTTGGGCGCGCACGCCCCTACCGGCACAATATGGTGAGATTGATAAGATGGCTGAACTGACGACCCTGATAATTTCCTTCCTAAAGGCGATCGGCAAATACCGCTGGCATGCGGTCGTCATTTCCTGGATCGTCGCGCTGATCGGTTGGGTGGTCGTGTACACCCTGCCGAATGACTATCAGGCTACGGCACGGGTCTATGTCGATACCCAGAGCGTGCTCAAGCCGCTACTGGCGGGCATGACCACCCTGCCCAACGTCGAGCAGCAAGTCGCCTTCATGCGGCGCACCCTGATTAGCCGGCCTAACGTCGAGCGCGTTATGCGCATGGTGGACCTGGACATCAAGAACAAGACCGTCAAGGAACACGAAGCCCAGGTTGACGAGCTCATAGCTGCCATCAAGATCCTCGGCACCGAGCGCGACGACATCTACACCATCACCTACGATAGCCCTAACCCCAAACTGGGCAAGGATGTGGTGCAGTCGCTGCTGACCATCTTCGTCGAGGGCAGCTTCGGGGGCAAGAAAGGCGATTCGGAAAAGGCGGTACAGTTTATCGACGAGCAGATCAAGACATATGAAGAGAAGCTATCGACTGCGGAAAACGCGCTAAAGGACTTCAAGCTCAAGAACATGGGCCTGCTGCCGCATTCCGGTGGCGACTACGCCACCAAGTTTACCGACGCCAACGACCAGCTCAGCCAGGCGCGCCTGGATCTGATCGAAGCTGAGCAGGCGCGTAACGCTATCCGCCGCCAGATGGGCGCCGGCGCCGATGTTGGCAGCGGCAAGGGCATCGACGTGCCGGTGATCAATCCTGAACTCGACGCCCGCATCCAGGCCGTTAACAAGAACCTGGACGCGTTGCGCATGCAATATACCGAGCAGCATCCCGACATCGTGGCCGCCAAGCGCCTCCTGGCCCAGCTCGAGGAACAGCGCCGTACAGAAGCGCGCAACCACAAGCCAAGCGGCGATCCTGGCGCCGGCTACAGTCCCATGCTGCAACAGATGAGCGTGGCGCTGTCGGCCGCAGAAGCCCGCGTGGCCTCGCTGCGCGCCCGTGTCGACGAGTTCTCCATGCGCGCCGCCCGTATGAAGTCGCAGAGTGTGTCGGCGCCCGACGTCGAAGCCCAGCTGGCCCAGCTCAACCGCGACTACCAGGTCAACCGCGACAACTACCAGAAGCTGGTGGAGCGGCGCGAGTCGGCCAAGCTGTCGGGCGACCTGTCCTCGGCCACCGACATGATGACCTTCCGCGTGATCGATCCGCCTACCGCCCCAGTGTTCCCGATCGGTCCCAACCGCCCGCGCCTGATGTCGCTGGTGTTCGCCGCGGCCCTGGCCGCCGGCCTCGGCGCCGCCTTCCTGATGAGCCAGTTCCGTCCGACCTTCCTCAGCCAGTCGTCGCTGCGTGAAGCCACCGGCTTGACAGTCTTAGGCAGCATCAGCATGAACTGGACCGACGAGCAAAAAGCCCGCCACAAGAAGCGGCGTTACGCCTTGTGGGCCTCGGTGGCGTCGCTGTTCGGCGCGTATGGCGCGGTCATGGCCGTCATCTTGATCAAGGCTTCGGCCTGACCGGAGCGAAGGGAAATATTGTGAGCATTATCGAAAAAGCAGCACAACGGATGGACCAGCAGCGCGACGCCGCGCCTATCGCAACGGCCCTGCCGGTCGCATCGGCGGCCGCAGGCAGGACAGCCGACGACCTTGCGGACAGCCCGGTCACGCCTGTCGGTGTCGCGCCCCCGGCTCCTGCGCCCGCGGCACGCGTCGGCAAGGCTGGCACCAGGCACGTCGACATCGACCTGAACCGCATGCGCGACCTGGGCATGGTCACCGCCGCCGGCGGGCGCACGGCCCTGGTGGAGGACTTCCGCATCATCAAGCGCCCGCTGCTCAAGCGTGCCTTCAGCGAGACCGTGCCCGGCGAAAATCCCGGCAACCTGATCATGATCACCAGCTCGCTGCCGGGCGAAGGCAAGACCTATTGCGCCATCAACCTGGCCATGAGTATCGCCATGGAGCTGGACCACACCGTGCTGCTGATCGACGCCGACGTGGCGCGCCCGTCTGTGATGCGCGCCTTCGGCCTGCCGAACCAGCGCGGCCTGATGGACATCCTGCTCGACGAGAAAACCGACCTGGCCGACGTCATGCTCAAGACCAACGTCGAAACCCTCAGCATCCTGCCGGCCGGCAGCGCCAGCGCGCGCGCCACCGAGTTGCTGGCCAGCCAGATGATGAGCACCTTCGTGCACGAGATCGCCAACCGTTATCCCGACCGTATCGTCATCTTCGACTCACCGCCTTTGCTGCTCACCAGTGAGGCGCACGTGCTGGCCGGCCACATGGGCCAGATCGTGGTCGTGGTTGAATCCGAGAAGACGACCCAGCACGCCGTCAAGGAGTCGCTGCGCCAGCTCGAAGGCTTGAAGAACGTCAACCTCATCTACAACAAAACGCGCGAGTTTCCCGGTGTTGAAGAGTCCTATGACTACCATTACGGCTAAGCGTTGCAGGCCGACGGTACGCCCGCGACTGGCGCCGTTGGCAGCCGCGGTGCTGGCCCTGACTGGCACCCCGGCGCGCGCAGGATGGGATGTGGCCCCTGGCCTGCAGTTGCGCGAAATCTATACCGATAACGTCAACCTGCAGGCCGACGCGCTGGCCCAAAGCCAGCTGATCAGCGAAATCACTCCAACCTTGAGCTTGCAGCACAGCGGCCCGCGCCTTACCGTAAGCTCACTTTTGAGCCTGCATACGTACACGTTCGCCGACAGCAGCATCAGCGGCACCAAGCGCACGCAGCGCGAAGCGAACGCCACCGCCCAAGCCAAACTGATCGACGACTTTCTGTACGTCGACGCGCACGGCATGACGGGCGAGCGGCCGGTGTCGCTGTTTGGCCAGCAGGGTAGCGACAACGGCTACGCGTCGGCCAACCGCGGCCAGATCACCACCTATGGCATCAGCCCGTATATCGTGCATCACTTCGGTGCCAACGCGAACCTCGAGTTGCGCTATACCCATGATTCGGTCGACACCGCGACCACCGGCATCGGCAGCAGCAAGGGCGACAGCGTCCTGTTTAACCTCGCCAGCGGCAGAGCTTTCCGTACCGTAGGCTGGACCGTGCAATACCTCGACCAGAAAATCGCTGACAAGGTCGCGCAGGCTACCCGCAGCCAGACGGTCAACACCGGCCTGCGCTACTACGTGCGGCCGACCCTGGCGCTGACCGCCGGCGTAGGCTACGACAAGTTCGATTACGCCTCGCTCGGCGGCGTCACCCAGGGACGCTCTTGGAACACAGGCTTCGCGTGGAACCCGAGCGCCCGCACCAGTCTAGCGGCGAGCGTCGGACGGCGCTACGTCGGCGCGGTCAAGACGCTTTCGGCCATGCACCGCAGTCGCCTGACGGTATGGAACATCAGCTACGACAATTCGATCACGACCATGCGCTCCAATTTCATGCTCCCCGCGACGCTCGATACCGCCTCGATGCTGGACCGCCTGTTCATCCCGGACTTTCCCGATCCCCTGGCGCGCCAGCGTGCCGTGGCCGATTACCTGCGCCTGACCGGGCTACCTGGAGAACTGACCGACAGCGTCAATTACTTCACTAACCGGTATTATCTCCAGAAGCAACTGCGCGCCTCGGCTGCGTTTAACGCGCCGCATACCACCACCCTGCTCAGCGTTTACCGCATCCGTCGCGACGCGCTTTCGGTACGCCAAAGCGACAGCCAGCTGCTGGGCACCGCACTGTCCTCGATCAATGACAACACCGACCAGACCGGTGTCGATTTGGCCCTCAGCTACCGCCTGTCCATGCGCAGCGCGCTGACTCTCGCCGGCGAGGGCAGCAACAGTCAATCACTCTCGACCGGTCTTAAAACCACCCACCGCGCACTGCGCCTGGCCTACACGCGCGCGCTGTCGCGCACAATAGACAGTTCCGTGGAGGTCCACCGCGTCAGCGGCAACATCGCCGCGGCCGGCGCCCGCTCCTATCGCGAGAATGCGATATCAGCATCCTTGTCCTTCAAGCTTTGACCGGAGCGATCACCCTATGTACGAACAATTCTACGGCCTGAGCGCCAAGCCGTTCCGGTTGCGCCCGGACCCCCATTTCTTCTACGGCAGCAAGGGCCACAAGCGCGCCATGGCCTACCTCGAGTACGGCCTGTCGCAGGGCGAGGGCTTCATCGTGATCACCGGCGAGGTCGGGGCCGGCAAGACCACCCTGGTGCGCAACCTGTTCAACAACCTGCCCTCCGAGCAGATCGTCGCGGCCCACATCGTCAACACCCACCTCGATTCGGACGACACCCTGCGCATGGTGGTGTCGGCCTTCGGCCTGCCCTACGAGAACGTCAGCAAGACCGACCTGCTGACCCGCCTCGAGCAATTCCTGCGCGCGGCCGACGCCGCCGGCAAGCGCGCCCTGCTGGTGGTCGACGAAGCCCAGAACCTGACCGCGCGCACGGTCGAGGAACTGCGCATGCTGTCGAACTTCCAGACCGCCGACAAGTGCCTGCTGCAGACCTTCCTGGTGGGCCAGCCCGAGTTCCGCGGCACCCTGCACAGCCCCACCATGTCGCAGCTGCGCCAGCGCGTGATCGCCAGCTACCACCTGGGCCCGATGGACGCGGCCGAGACCGAGGCCTACGTCGAGCACCGCCTGCAGACGGTGGGCTGGAAGGGCGACCCGTCCTTCACCAGCGCCGCCTACGCCGCCATCCACGCCCACAGCGGCGGCATCCCGCGCAAGGTCAACACCCTGTGCGACCGCCTGCTGCTGATGGGCTTCCTGGAGGAGATGCACGCCTTTGATGAGGACGACGTGAACACCGTCATCCGCGACATCGCCGAGGAATTCGAACTGCCGCCCGGCCAGGGCGGCACCCCGGCCGCGCCACTGGGCCCGGTCGACAGCGACGCCGCCGCCCTCGACGCGGCGGTGGCCCCGGTCAACCCGGCCTACCTCGACGAGCGCATGATGCGCCTGGAGAAGTCGGTGGTGTCGGTGCTCAACATCCTCAAGAAGATCGTCGCCGCCCCGTCCGCCGCGCCCGCCAACCAATCGAACGACTAGACCCATGATGATGCTCGCTCCACCAGCCAGGCCGCGGGTGCCTGGCGCGCCGGTCAAGAACGCCATGACCATCGACGTCGAGGACTACTTCCAGGTCTCCGCGTTCGCGCCCCACATCGAGCGCGCCAGCTGGCCCGCGCGTGAATGCCGGGTCGAGGCCAACATCGCGCGCATCCTGGCGATCCTGGCCGAAGGGCGCGTGCACGCCACCTTCTTCACCCTGGGCTGGATCGCCGAGCGCTATCCGGACATGGTCAGGAGCATCGTGGCCGGCGGCCACGAGCTGGCCAGCCACGGCTACGGCCACCTGCGCGCCTCCGACCAGAGCCGCGCCGAGTTCGCCGAGGACATCGGCACCAGCAAGAAGATCCTGGAGGATATCGGCGGCGTCGCCGTGCAAGGCTACCGCGCGCCCTCGTTCTCCATCGGCCACGGCAACCTGTGGGCGCTCGAGGCGCTGCAGGAGGCCGGCTACCGCTACAGCTCCTCGATCTACCCGATCGCCCACGACCACTACGGCATGCCCGACGCGCCGCGCTTCGCCTTCTATCCGCACGGCCCGGACGGCCTGCTGGAAATCCCGATCACCACCGTCCAGGTAATGGCGCGCAAGCTGCCGGCCGGCGGCGGCGGCTACTTCCGCCTGCTGCCGTACGCGCTGTCGCGCTGGATGATGCGACGCGTGAACCAGGTCGACCAGGAATCGGCCATCTTCTACTTCCACCCGTGGGAGATCGACCCCGGCCAGCCGCGTCCCGAAGGCACCAGCGCCAAGGCGCGCTTTCGCCACTACGTCAACCTGGACAAGATGGAAGGCCGCATCCGCCGCCTCACCCGCGACTTCGAATGGGACCGCATGGACCAGCTGTTCCTGCCGCCGCGCTAAGCGTTTTCGTCCTTCCCCATAGCCCCTAACCAGCGCGCCACCGCGCACCCTCACGCCCACACCATGAGTTCGACGATCGACGCCTTCCAAGACCGCCCGGCCGCCGCCGATACCGCCCCGCTGACCCTGGGCCTGCTGCAGCCGCACGAGCACGCGCGCTGGGACGCCTTCGTGCGCGCCTGCCCGGACGCCACCTTCTTCCACCGCGCTGGCTGGCAGACTATTATCGAGCGCGTGTACGGCCACCGCACCTGGTTCTACTACGCCGAGGCGGGCGGCCAGATCGTCGGCGTGCTGCCGCTGGCCGAGATCAAGAGCCGCCTGTTCGGCCACTCGCTGGGATCGTTGCCGTTCTGCGTGCTGGGCGGGGTCGCCTGCACCGACCCGCGCGCGCGCGCCCTGCTTGACGGCGCGGCCGACCGCGTCGCGCGCGAGCGCAAGGTCGGCCACCTCGAGTACCGCAACCTGGTGGCGGCCCACGCGGGCGACCCTGCCTGGTACCAGAAGGAGCTGTACGTCACCTTCCGCAAGGAGATCAGCGCCGACGACGAGGAGAACCTGAACGCCATCCCGCGCAAGCAGCGCGCCATGGTGCGCAAGGGGATCAAGCTGGGCCTGGCGGCCGAGATCGACGAGGACGTCGAGCGCTTTTTCACCTGCTACGCCACCAGCGTGCACCGGCTCGGCACCCCGGTCTTCCCCAAGTCCTACTTCACGGTCATCAAGGAAGTGTTCAAGGACGAGACCGAGATCCGCGTGATCGTCAAGGACGGCCAGCTGATCGCCGCGGTGATGAGCTTCTACTGGCGCGACGAGGTGCTGCCCTACTACGGCGGCGGCATGGCGGCCGCGCGCGACGTGGCCGGCAACGACTTCATGTACTGGAACCTGATGCAGGCGGCGGCCGCGCGCGGCTGCCGCGTGTTCGACTTCGGCCGAAGCAAGCTCGGCACCGGCGCCTTCGACTTCAAGAAGAACTGGGGCTTCTCGCCCACCCCGCTGGCCTACGAATACAAGCTGTACGCGGCCACTGAGCTGCCGGACAACAATCCGCTCAATCCGAAGTACCAGCTGTTCATCAAGATGTGGAAGAAGCTGCCAATCGCGCTGGCCAACATCCTGGGCCCCCACATCGTCAAGAACCTGGGCTGATCCGCGTGCAAAACCTGCTCCTGCTCGTACACCGCATTCCGTTCCCGCCCAATAAGGGCGACAAGATCCGCTCCTACCACCTGCTCAAGCACCTGTCGCAGCACTACCGGGTCCACCTGGGCACCTTCGTCGACGACGCCGACGACTGGCAGCACGTGCCCACCGTCGAGGCGCTGTGCGCCAGCAGCCGCTTCGCCAGGCTCAATCCGCTCACGGCGCGCGTGCGCAGCCTGGGCGCGCTGCTGGGCGGGCGCTCGCTCTCGCTCGACTACTACCACGACCGGACCATGGGCGCGTGGGTCGAGCGCACCGTGCGCGAGCACAAGATCGACCGCATCCTGATCTACTCCTCGGCCATGGCGCAGTACGCGGAAAACTATCCGCAGGCGCGCCGGGTGGTCGATTTCGTCGACGTCGACTCCGACAAATGGCGCCAGTACGCCGAGAAGAAGTCCTGGCCCATGAGCTGGCTGTACCGCCACGAGGCGGGCGCCCTGCTGGCCTACGAGCGCAAGGTTGCGCGCGAATGCGACGCCGCCCTGTTCGTGTCCGCGCCCGAGGCGGCGCTGTTCCGCCAGCTGGCGCCGGAGAGCGCGGCGCGCATCGACTACTTCAACAACGGCGTCGACACCGACTATTTCTCGCCCGAGCGCGACTACCCGACACCCTTCGGCTCCGGCGAGCGCGCGCTGGTGTTCACCGGCGCGATGGACTACTGGCCCAACGTCGACGCGGTGCAGTGGTTCGCCAGCGAGGTGTTCCCCCAGCTGCTGGCGCACACCCCGGCGCTGCGCTTCTACATCGTCGGCGCGCGCCCGACTCCGGCGGTGCAGGCCCTGGGCCAGCAAGCCGGTGTGGTGGTGACCGGCACCGTGCCCGACGTGCGCCCCTACATCGCGCACGCCGAGCTGGCCGTGGCGCCGCTGCGCATCGCGCGCGGCATCCAGAACAAGGTGCTCGAGGCGATGGCCATGGCGCGCCCGGTGGTGGTGTCGAGCCAAGCGCTGGAAGGCATCGAGGCCGAAGCCGGACGCGAACTGCTGCTGGCCGAGGACGCCGCCGCCTTCGTGGCTACCATCGCCCGCTTGCTGCAACAACCTAACAAAGCGGTCGGCCCGGCCGCACGCGCCAACGTCCAGCGCCAGTACAGCTGGCCAAGCAAGCTGGCGCGCATCGAGGAGAAGCTGGAATGCTGATGTCCGACACCCCGGCCGCGCAACGCGCGAGCGTCATCCCGACCCTGAGCCTGGCCCTGATTGCGCTGGCGTTGCTGGCCCCGTTCGCGCTGTACTTCGCCACGGCGCGGTCGATCGTCGCGATCTGGGACAGCTCCGAGACCTTCGCCCACGGCTACGTGATAGTGCCCATTTCCGCCTGGCTGATCTGGCGCCGGCGCGAGAACTTCGCGCTCTATCCGCCGCGCCCCTACTGGCCGGCCCTGATCCTGCTGGCCCTGGTCGGCGCGGGCTGGCTGGCCGCGCGCATGGGCGAGGTGCAGGTGGTGATGCAGTACGGCTTCGTGGCCATGTTCCCGCTGATCGCCCTGGCCCTGCTGGGGCGGCGCCTGGCCGGCTCGCTCGCCTTCCCGCTGCTGTTCCTGCTGTTCGCGGTGCCGTTCGGCGAGATCTTCATCGCCCCGCTGATCGACTTCACCGCCAACTTCACCGTGGCGGCGCTGCAGGCCACCGGCATTCCCGTGCTGCGCAACGGCACCCGCTTCGAGATCCCCACCGGCAGCTGGTCGGTGGTGACCGCCTGCAGCGGGGTGCGCTACCTGATTTCCTCGGTCACCATCGGCTGCCTGTACGCCTACCTGACCTACCGCTCGCTCGGGCGGCGCCTGTTGTTCGTGGCCCTGTCGGTGGTGGTGCCGGTGATCGCCAACGGCCTGCGCGCCTACATGATCGTCATGATTGGACACACCAGCAACATGGCCCTGGCCACCGGCGTGGACCACATCATCTACGGCTGGATCTTCTTCGGCCTGGTGATGTTCCTGATGTTCTGGGTCGGCAGCTACTGGCGCGACGACCACCTGGCCACGCCGCTGCAGCCGGCGCCCGCGTCCGAACGCGCCAGCGTGGCCCCGCTGGGCGGCATCGCGGCCGCCGCCATCGCCGTGTGCGCGCTGTGGCCGGCCTTCGCCGCATTCAACGAAAACGCCAACCACAACCCGGCCCCGGTCACGCTGAAAAGGCCCGCCGTCAGCTGGGCTGTGGCAACGCCGTTCTCCTCATGGGTGCCCAACTACATGCCAGGCGACGCTGCGTTCAACGGCGTGTACCGCGATGCTGCCAGCCCCGCGCCGGTCGCCCTGACCATGGTGTTTTACCGTAACCAGACCAACGCCAAAGCCCTGATCAGCTCCGTCAACTCCATGGCCGGTGAGAACGACGAATACCATCAGATTGGCGCCGACGCACGCACCGAGAACCTCGACGGCAGGCCGCTGCTGCTGCGCGAAGCCCGCATGGCCGGCCCCTCTGGTAACTTTGTGGTCTGGTACTGCTACTGGATTGACGGCCACTACACCGCCAGCGACTATGCCGGCAAATTGATGCAGGCCCGCGCAAAGCTGCTGTTCCACGGCGACGACGGTGCGGTCATCCTCCTCTCGGCCCCCTACGGCGAACACCTGGACAACGCGCGGGCGGCGCTGCATGCCTTCCTGGCCAGCCAGGGCAGCGCGATCGACGCGGCGCTCAAGAACGCGCATGGCCGCTAAGGGACACCCATGAGCAAGCGTCCCCTGGTGGTGCACCTGACCTACGCGCTCGACGTCGGCGGCCTGGAAACCCTGCTGGTCGAATGCATCAACCGCATGCCGGCCGAGAAGTACCGCCACGCGCTGGTGTGCCTGACCCGCTACTCCGACTTCGCCGCCAAGATCACCCAGCCCGGCGTGGAGCTGTACGCCCTGGACAAGCCGCCCGGGAACGGGCTCGGCATCCACCTCAAGTTCTGGAAGCTGATGCGACGCCTGCGCCCGGCCATCGTCCACACCTACAACCTGGCCGCGATGGAGTACTGCTTCACGGCCGCCGCCGCCGGGGTGCCAGTGCGCATCCACGCCGAGCATGGGCGCGACGCCGCCGACCCCGAGGGCAAGAACAAGAAGCACAACTTCCTGCGCCGCCACCTGGCGCCCTTCATCGACCGCTACGTGCCGGTCTCGGACGACCTGCACCGCTGGCTGGGCGCGGTGGTCGGCATCCCGGCCTCCAAGAACGTCTTGATCAAGAACGGCGTCGACACCGCGCGCTTTCGCGCGGGCGCGGGCGCCGGCGGCGCCTCGCCCTGGCATGCGGACGACATCGTCATCGGTACGGTGGCGCGGGTGCAGGACGTCAAGAACCACAAAGGCCTGGTGCAGGCCTTCGAACAGCTGCGCGCCATGCTGCCCGAGCAGAGCGCGCGCCTGCGCCTGTCCATCATTGGCGACGGCCCGCTGCTGCTGGCCCTGAAGCAGCAGGTCGAGCGCGCCGGCCTGGGGGACGTGGTGTGGCTGCCCGGCGCACGCGCCGACGTCGCCGACCTGCTGCACAGCTTCGACATCTTCACCCTGCCCTCGCTGGCCGAAGGCACCCCGGTCTCGCTGCTCGAGGCAATGGCCTGCGCGCTGCCGGTGGTGGCCTCGAACGTGGGTGGCATCCCCGAAGTGGTGGTCGACGGCGAGCACGGCACCCTGGTGCCGCTCGACAGCGCCGCCCTGGCCGGCGCGCTGGCGCGCTACGTGCGCGACCCCGCGCTCGCGCATCGCCACGGCCAGGCCGCGCGCGCGCGCATCGAAGACAAGTACAGCATGGACGCGATGCTGGCGGCCTACGGCGGCCTGTACGACAGCCTGTGCCGGCAAAAGCTCGGCGCGGCCCCTTGACCAATCAATCCAGGATTTGACAGAACATGTGCGGAATAGTCGGCATTTTTGATACCCACGGCAATCGGGAAATCGACCGCCAGGCGCTTGGCCGCATGAACGAGAGCCAGTTCCACCGCGGTCCCGACGAGGGCGAGCTGTACACCGAGACGGCCCTCGGCATGGGACACCGGCGCCTGTCGGTGATCGACCTGGCCACCGGCCAGCAACCGCTGGTCGACGCCGAGCGCCACATGACGCTGGTGTTCAACGGCGAGATCTACAACTACCGCGCGCTCACGCTCGAACTGAAAGGGCTGGGCTACGCGTTTCGTACCAAGTCCGACACCGAGGTGGTGCTGCGCGCCTACCAGGCCTGGGGCGCCGACTGCGTGCACCGGCTGCGCGGCATGTTCGCCTTCGCCGTGTGGGACCGCGCCCGCAAATCCCTGTTCCTGGCGCGCGACCACGTGGGCGTCAAGCCGATGTTCTATTCGCTGCTGCCCAACGGCCTGTTCGTGTTCGGCTCCGAACTGAAATCGATCATGACCTTCCCCGAACTGTCGCGCAAGCTCAACGCGCGCGCGGTCGAGGACTACTTCGCGTTCGGCTACGTGCCCGAGCCGAACACGATTTTCCACAACGCCTACAAGCTCAGTCCCGGCCACCGCGTCACCCTGAAGGTCGGCGACAGCGCCGTCGTGCCCGAGCGCTACTGGGACGTGCCGTTCGAGCGCGCCCCCGCGCGGCCCGAGCGCGACGTCGAGCAGGAGCTCATCGAGCGCCTGCGCGAGTGCGTGCAGAGCCAGATGGTGGCCGAGGTGCCGCTGGGCGCCTTCCTGTCCGGCGGCGTCGATTCGAGCGCGGTGGTGGCGATGATGGCCCAGCAGGACCAGGAGGCCGTCAACACCTGCTCGATCGGCTTCGACGACCCCGAGTTCGACGAGTCGCAGTGGGCCAACGAGGTGGCCCAGCGCTACCGCACCACCCACCACGCCCAGACCGTCAGCAAGGACGACTACGGCCTGATCGACACCCTCGCCCACCTGTACGACGAGCCCTTCGCCGACAGCTCGGCCATCCCCACCTACCGCGTGTGCCAGCTGGCACGCCAGCGCGTGACGGTGGCGCTGTCGGGCGACGGCGGCGACGAGAGCTTCGCCGGCTACCGCCGCTACCGCTACGCGATGGCCGAGCAGCGCGTGCGCGACCGCCTGCCGCTAGGCCTGCGCAAACCCGTCTTCGGCACCCTCGGCAGGTTGTATCCCAAGGCCGACTGGGCCCCGCGCATGTTCCGCGCCAAGACCACCTTCGAGGCGCTTGCGCGCGACACCGTGGAAGGCTATTTCCACGGCGTGTCCATCATGCCGGACCGGGTGCGCGCCCAGCTGTTCAGCGCGCGCTTCAAGAGCGAGCTGCAAGGCTACGGCGCGATCGAGGTGTTCCGCCGGCACGCCGCCAACGCGCCCACCGACGATCCGCTCTCGCTGCTGCAGTACCTCGACTTCAAGACCTGGCTTCCGGGCGACATCCTCACCAAGGTCGACCGCGCCAGCATGGCGCACTCGCTCGAGGTGCGCGTGCCGCTGCTGGACCACACCTTCGTGGAATGGGCGTCCACGCTCGACCCCGGCCTCAAGCTCAACGGCAGCGAAGGCAAGTACATCTTCAAGAAGTCGCTCGAGCCGCACCTGTCGAACGACATCCTGTACCGCGCCAAGAAGGGGTTTTCGATCCCGCTGGCGGCCTGGCTGCGCGGCCCGCTGCGCGCGAAGATGCGCGCCGCGGCGCTCTCGCCGCGGCTGTTGGAAACCGGGATGTTCAACGAGGACTTCCTGCGCCACATGGTCGAGCAGCACGAAGCCGGTACCAAGGATTACAGCGCGCCGCTATGGTCGGTCTTGATGTTCGAAACCTTCCTGCGCGTGAGCGCTGGATAAAGCGTTGCGTCGAAGTCGCTGACGAAGGACCAACCGTACCGAAGTTTCTCAAAGCCGAAGACCTGCATGGCGTCTATAAGATCGAGCTGGGAGGCCGCAATAAGTCGGGCACTGCCCTTTGAGATATTAATTTACCACTGGGTATAATTTAATCACTCCGGAGTATTATGAGATGCAAGTAACATATAAATCTCCCCAGATCCGATCATTGACCGGCCTTCGCTATATTGCCGCCGCTGCCGTGGTAGCACATCACTTTGCACATCCAAATTCATCTGCGCTAAAGAATCTCGTTGCTCATAGCTTTCTAGGCGTTACCCTCTTCTTCATTTTGTCCGGGTTTATTTTATCTTATACGTATCTAGACGCGCAGCCACAAATGAAGGGAGACAAAGGAAAATTCTGGGTTGCTCGTTTCGCGCGCGTCTACCCGGTATATCTCATTGGCATCCTAGTCTCGGCACCGCTCGTACTGGCGTGGGATAACCACTCGAAGTTACTGAAACTTATTTCAGGTATTTCATCCATTTTTTTGCTGCAATCGTGGCCGCCTGGCCATGTATTAGGACAGATATGGAATCCGCCAGGATGGTCATTATCTGCAGAAATGTTTTTTTATCTCTGTTTTCCGTTCATATGTATTCCGATCGCTAGGCTCTCATCCAAGCGACTCGCCGTACTTATGTTATCCTGCTGGCTCATCGGCTCAGCCGCTACCGTTGGGTACATAGCGAATGGTGCCATAGCTAGAGCAGAATGGATGTTTTCGCCCCTTCGACGTCTGCCTGAATTTTCATTAGGGATTGCGGTCGCTGTACTTTGGAGTAAGAACAAATCTCCACGATTACTACACGTACTTGCACCGTTTCTAACATTGGCATCGTTAATATTGCTAATAGCCTTAATGTGCTCATCATTGAACGAGGCGTATTTCTTCAATGCAGCACTGAGTCCAATTATCGCTCTGCTGATTTTTAGCTTAGCTTACGATAGAGGAATCTTGGCTCGCTTTCTTGGATCGAAGATTATGGTTCGTCTCGGAAGCGCAAGCTATTCCCTCTACATTTTGCATTGGGCACTCTGGTATGAAATATCTGCGGTATTCAAGCGCCTTCATTTTATTTTCACGAATGATACGTTGCAGTTTAGCTTATGCTTCGTAGTGCTTACAGGACTATCGTGTCTCTGCTTCATTTATATTGAAGAACCAATTAACGCTCGAATCCGAAATTTGCATTCAGCTTGGCGCACACGAACAGATAAGCGAGACAGGTCACAACTTAACGCTTCGTCGGTCCGTGAGCGCACGTTCCGCGATGAACCCGCTACGACCGGCAAAGAAGTAAGCTATAGATCAGATGCATAGTATAGAAGTTGCGTCAGGGCGGGTATTTTCGATCTTCGGCGTTTGCGAAATGCTTCACATAAAAAAGGTAGACCGCCATCGCCGCGAGGGCCCGCAGCAGGTTCAGATACTGCGATAGATTCGCGTTCATGATCTCACGCCTTAAGAATGCGCGGTGTGGTCGACGCAAGGAGCGCCGATCACGACAATGAAGCTTAGGCCTTGGCCCACTGGCGGAACCAAGTGGCGAAATGGTTCAAACCATCCTTGAGCGCGGTGGTCGGTGCGAAATCGACCCACGCGCGCAGGCGCTCCGTGTCGGCGTAGGTCGCCGGCACGTCGCCCGGCTGCATCGGCAGGAACTGCATGTCGGCCTTGACCCCGGTCACCTGCTCGAGGGTCTGGATGAAGTCGAGCACCGTGACCGGCTGGTGGTTGCCGATGTTGAACACCGCGTGCGGCGCGCGGCCCGCCTCGCCCGGCGTCGGCTTGAACAGCAGGCGCACCACGCCCTCGACGATGTCGTCGATGTAGGTGAAGTCGCGCGTGAGCTTGCCCTCGGCGAACACCGGGATCGGCTCGCCCTTGAGCATCTTCTCGGTGAAGCTGAAGTAGGCCATGTCGGGCCGGCCCCACGGTCCGTAGACGGTGAAGAAGCGCAGCCCGGTGGTGGGCAGCTGGAACAGGTGGCTGTACGAATAAGCCATCAGCTCATTCGATTTCTTGGTCGCCGCGTACAGCGACACCGGCTCGTCGACCCGGTCGCTCTCGCTGAACGGCACCTTGGCGTTCTGGCCGTACACGCTGCTGCTGCTGGCGTACAGCAGGTGCTGGACCTGGTGCTGGCGGCAGGCTTCGAGCATGTTGCCGAAGCCGACCAGGTTGGACTGGACGTAGGCGGCCGGGTTCTGCAGCGAGTAGCGCACCCCGGCCTGGGCCGCCAGGTGCACCACCAGGGTCGGCTTGACCCGGTCGAACAGGGCCGTGACCTGGGCCGCGTCGGCCAGTTCCACCGTCAGGCATTCGACCCCGGCCGGGGTCAGGAGGGCCTGCACGCGGTCGTGCTTGAGCTGGGGCGTGTAGTAGTCGTTGAAGTTGTCGCAGCCGACCACCCGATGCCCCATGGCGGCCAGGCGGGCCGCCACGAAACTGCCGACGAAGCCGGCCGCGCCCGTCACCAGGACCGTGTGCGGGCCGCCCGTCATGCGCGGAAGTCCTTGCTGGTGCGGCCGATGCCCTCGTAGCGCAGGCCGGCCGCGGCCACCGTCTCCGGGTCGTAGATGTTACGGCCGTCGAACACGGCCTTGCCGCGCAGGGTCGCGGCCAGGCCGGCGAAGTCCGGCGCGCGGAATTCCTTCCACTCCGTCACCAGCACCAGGGCATCGGCGTCGCTGGCCGCTTCCTTGGCCGAGGCGGCGATCGTCAGGCGCTCGGCGCACAGCGCCTCGCCGTGCTCGGCCACGAGAATGCGCTGCGCTTCCTCGCTGGCGACCGGGTCGTAGGCGCGCACCTTGGCGCCGGCGGCGAACAGGGCGCGGATCAGCACCAGGCTGGGCGCCTCGCGCATGTCGTCGGTGTTGGGCTTGAACGACATGCCCCACAGCGCGATGGTCTTGCCGGCCAGGCCGGCGGCGCCGTAGTGGCGCACCAGCTTGTTGAACAACACGTTCTTCTGGTGCTCGTTGACGGTCTCGGTGGCGTTGAGCACGTGCAGCTGCTGGTCCAGGGTGGAGGCGGTCTTGATCAGGGCCTTGACGTCTTTCGGGAAGCAGGAGCCGCCGTAGCCCATGCCGGCGTACAGGAACTGCGGGCCGATGCGCGGGTCCAGGCCCATGCCCAGGCGCACCGACTCGATGTCCGCGCCGAGCAGCTCGGCCAGGTTGGCCAGCTCGTTCATGAAGCTGATGCGGGTGGCCAGCATGGCGTTGGCGGCGTACTTGGTCAGCTCGGCGCTGCGGATGTCCATCTCCACCAGCTTCTCGTGGTTGCGGCTGAACGGGCCGTACAGCTGGCGCATCAGCTTGGTGGCGCGCGCGTCGTCGCTGCCGACCACGATCCGGTCCGGCTTCATGAAGTCTTCGATGGCCGCGCCTTCCTTGAGGAATTCGGGATTGCTGACCACGGCGAACTCGATGCGCACGCCGCGCTTGTCGAGCTCGTCGCTGATGGCCTTGCGCACCTTGTCGGCGGTGCCGACCGGCACGGTCGACTTGTCGACCACGACGATCGGCTTGGTGATGCGCTGGCCGATGCTGCGCGCGGCCGACAGGATATGGGTGAGGTCGGCGCTGCCGTCCTCGTCAGGAGGTGTGCCGACCGCCAGGAAGATCACTTCGGCGTGCTCGACCGCGAGGTCGTAGCTGGTCGAGAACGACATGCGGCCGGCCTGCGCGTTGCGCACGACCATCGCGTCCAGGCCCGGTTCGTGGATCGGGATGCCGCCCGCGTTGAGCATGGCGATCTTGCGCTCGTCCACGTCCAGGCACAGCACGGTGTTGCCGACGTCGGCAAAACAAGCTCCGGAAACCAGGCCGACGTAGCCTGAGCCAATGATTGTGATTTTCATAGCGTTTTTTTCTTGGTGATGACGATGGGATACCGCGAAGACGATAGGTAAGCGCCACATGCCCTGTGCAGCGCGGGGGCCGACGGCCGTTTGTCGCGACGCAACAGCGCGCGGGTCAAGCCCCGATTATGAGGATAAAAGTTCGATTTCAGCAAGCAAATTTCAATTGTGCGGCAGCAACTTTATTTGCTAACTGTTGCATAATTTCCCTACGCTTACTATTACACTCCTGTAAAATTATACTTTCAATTTTTACATCAGTAAACCAGCGCACACATTTCCCGGGGACAAAACCTTTCCGCTGGTCAGCGCCATGCGATACTGGCGGCCATTTGCACTGTTCACCTGACAAGATGAAGCTACTCACCTTCAGCACCCTGTTTCCCAATGCGGAACAACCGAATCACGGCATCTTCGTCGAAACCCGGCTGCGCTACCTGGTCGCCAGCGGACAGGTCGAGTCGCGCGTGGTCGCGCCGGTGCCCTGGTTCCCGCTGCGCCACGCGCGCTTCGGGCACTACGCGGCCCTGGCGCGGGTGCCGGCGCGCGAGCAGCGCCACGGGCTGAAGATCGTCCATCCGCGCTACCTGGTGCTTCCCAAGGTGGGCATGCAGGTGACGCCGCTGCTGATGGCGCGCGCGGCCCGCTCGGCCGTCGCCCGCATTCTCGACGAGGGCTACGACTTCGACGTCATCGACGCCCACTATTTCTATCCGGACGGGGTGGCCGCCGTCATGCTGGGCAAGTATTTCAACAAGCCGGTGACCATCACCGCGCGCGGCACCGACATCAACCTGATTCCGCGCTTCCCGCTGCCGCGCAAGATGATCCTGTGGGCCGCGCGCAACGCCAAGGGCGTGATCACCGTGTGCAACGCGCTCAAGGATGAAATGGTCGAGCTGGGCGTGGCCGCCAGCAGCATCACCCCGCTGCGCAACGGGGTCGACCTGCAGCGCTTCGCGCCGGGCGACCGCGGCGCCGCCCGCGCCGCCCTCGGCCTGACCCATTTCACCCTGTTGTCAGTGGGCCTGCTCGACCCGCGCAAGGGCCACGACCTGGTGATCCGTGCGCTGGTGGACCTGCCCGACGTACGCCTGATGATCGCCGGCATCGGTCCCGAGCGGCGCGCCCTGGAAACCCTGGCCCAGCAGCTCGGCGTGGCCGCGCGCGTGAGCTTCCTGGGTGGCGTGCCGCAAGTCGAGCTGGCGACCTACTACAATGCCGCCGACGTCCTGGTGCTGGCCTCGAGCCGCGAAGGCTGGGCCAACGTACTGCTCGAATCGATGGCCTGCGGCACCCCGGTGGTGGCCAGCAACGTCTGGGGCACGCCGGAGGTGGTGGCCGCGCCCGAGGCCGGCCTGTTGATGTCCGAGCGCACCCCGGACGCCCTGGTCGACGCCGTCAACATGCTGCGCGCTGACTATCCGGACCACGGCGCCACGCGCCGCTACGCCGAGCGCTTCAGCTGGGACGCGACCACCCAGGGCCAGATCGACCTGTTCCAGAATATCGTCAACGACAACAACAGCATGGTAGGCCAAGCCGCGTGAAGATCCTTTACCACCACCGTACCCGCTCCAAGGACGGCCAGTACGTGCACATCGAAGAAATGATCAACGCACTGCGGGCCCAGGGCCATGAGGTGATCATCGTGGCCCCGCCCAGCGCCGAGACCGAAGAGTTCGGCGCCGACGCCGGCCCGGTCGCCCTGCTCAAGCGCTACCTGCCGAAATGGTTCTACGAGATCATGGAACTGGGCTACAGCCTGGTGGCCTACCGGCGCCTGGCGCGCGCGGTGCGCCAGCACCAGCCGGACGTCCTGTACGAACGCTACAACCTGTTCCTGCCCGCCGGCGTCTGGCTGGCGCGCAAGTTCAAGCTGCCCATGCTGCTGGAGATCAACGCCCCTATCCTCGAGGAGCGCACCCGCTACGACGGCCTGGCGCTGACCCGGCTGGCGCGCTGGTCGCAGGCCTACGCCTGGCGCAACGCCGACATGGTGCTGCCCGTCACGCGCGTGCTGGGCGACATCGTCGCCTCCTACGGGGTCGACCCAGCCCGCATCGTGGTCATCCCCAACGGCATCAACGGCGAACGCTTCGGCGCCGCGCCCGACGTCGACAAGGCCAAGCAGGCGCTCGGCCTGCAGAACTACCTGGTGCTGGGCTTCACCGGCTTCGTGCGCGACTGGCACGGCCTGGACAAGGTGGTCGCCATGATCGCCCAGGATCCGCCGCAGGCGCGCCGCCACCTGCTGGTGGTCGGCGACGGCCCCGTGCGCGCCACCCTGGAGCAGCAGGCGCGCGAGCTGGGCATCGCCGAGCGCGTGCACTTCACCGGCATCGTCGGGCGCGACGACGTGGCGCGCTACGTGGCCGCCTTCGACATCGCGCTGCAGCCGGCCGTGGTGGCCTACGCCTCGCCGCTCAAGCTGTTCGAGTACCTGGCGCTAGGCAAGGCCATCGTGGGGCCGGCCCAGCCCAACATCGAAGAAATCCTCAAGGAAGACTACAACGCGGTGCTGTTCGATCCGGACAGCAGCGACGGCCTGGCGCGCGCGATCGCGCGCCTGTCGGCCGACCCGGCGCTGCGCGCGACGGTTGCAGCGAATGCGCGCGCCACCATCGGGGAGCAAAAACTGACGTGGCACGAGAACGCGCTGCGCGTCACCGGACTGTTCGAACAGTTGGTACGCCGTGCGTGACGCACTCCTGTTCCTGATCGTCTTCGGCTCGATCCCCTTCATGCTGAAGCGGCCGGCGTTGGGCGCCATCATGTTCGCCTGGATCAGCCTGATGAACCCGCACCGCTTGACCTATGGAGCGGCTTACGATTTTCCGTTCGCAGCCTTGATGACGGCGGTAATCGTGGCATCGCTGCTGATGACCAAGTCCGAAC
The DNA here is from genome assembly GCA_002428015.1 of Oxalobacteraceae bacterium UBA6018. Lineage (GTDB taxonomy): Bacteria > Pseudomonadota > Gammaproteobacteria > Burkholderiales > Burkholderiaceae_D > Telluria_A. Next base: position 40,332 of record DIZW01000033.1, read on the forward strand.
GGAGCGTGCCCAGGACGCCGGTCACGATCACGCTACTGCTGTTTTGCGTGTGGATGACGATCACCAGTGTATTCGCCCTCGAACCGGACGTCGCCTGGACCGAATGGAACCGGGTCATGAAGACGCTCGGCATGATCTTCCTCACCATCGCCGTGTTGCGCAGCGAAACTGACATCAAGCTGATGACGGTCGTGGTCGCGCTATCGCTCGGTTTCTGGGGCCTGAAAGGCGGCGTCTTCACCATCAAGTCCGGCGGCGGCAGCCACGTGTTTGGACCCGATAACAGCTATATCGGCGACAACAACGCGCTGGCCCTGGCGCTGATCACCGCCCTGCCGCTGATCTGGTACCTCAAGCTGCAGGTACGCTCGAAGATCATCCAGCTTGGACTAACCGGCCTGTCGGCCCTGACCCTGGTGTCGGCGGCCGGCTCCTACTCGCGCGGCGCCTTGCTCGCTGGAGGCGCCATGCTTACACTGCTGTGGCTAAAGAGCCGCAACAAGGTCAGGATGGGAATTGCCCTCGCGCTTCTGGCGCCGCTGATGTACGCGGTGATGCCGGAGCAGTGGTTCGGGCGCATGGAGACGATCGACAACTATAACCAGGACGAATCAGCGCTCGGCCGGATCAATGCGTGGTGGTTCGCGTTCAACGTGGCCAAATCCCATTTCTTCGGCGGCGGCTACCGCGTCTTTACCCATCGCCAGTTCGCCATCTACGCGCCCGATCCGCTCAACCACCATGCGGCCCACAGTATCTACTTCCAGGTACTGGGCGAACACGGCTTTATCGGCCTGGCCCTGTTCGTCACGTTTCTGTTCGCGGGGTGGCGCACCGGTAGCCGCATTATCGCGCACTGTCGTGGCCGGGAGGACCTCAAGTGGGCTTCCCTGCTGGCGGCGATGGCGCAGGCCAGTATCGTCGGCTACGCGGTGGGCGGCGCCTTCCTGACCCTGGCCTATTACGACCTGATTTATTACATCATCGCGCTGCTGGTGGTGACCGAGCGTCTGGTATTGGCGCCGGCAGTTGCGAGCACGGCGGCCACGGCGCCAGGCGTGGACGCGGCGCTGCCGAAGGCGGTGCGATGAGCGCTTACCTTGCCTCGCAGCGCCCGCTGGCGCGCATCGTGCGCTGGATCGGCGACACGCTCGCGCTGCGCAGGCGTACCGATCCGCGCCTGTGCATCATCAACTATCACCGCATTCTCGAAAGCGCCGATCCGTTGCTGGTGGCCGACCCCGACGTGGCCACCTTCCGCTGGCAGATGAAGGTGCTGGCCGACTGTTTCAACGTGCTGCCCCTCGACCAGGCGATGGATGGCCTGACGCGTGGCCAATTGCCGCCGCGCGCGGTGTGCATCACATTCGACGACGGCTATCGCTCGACCCATGACCTGGCGCTGCCCGTGCTGCGGGAGTTCGGCCTGCCTGCCACCGTGTTCGTGGCGACAGGCTTCGTGGGCGAGGGAAACATGTGGAACGACTACATTCTCGAAGCGGTGCGTGTGATGCAGGGCGAACGGCTCGACTTGGCCGCGTTAGGCCTGGGGTCGTTTCCGCTGACCCCGCTCAGCGCGCGCCTGGAGTCCATCGAGCGGCTCACGGAGCAGGCAAAATATTTGCCGCCGGCGCAACGCCAGGCCTTGATCGAGCATCTGACTGGCAGCGCCTCGCTCAGCGGCGCCAGCCTGATGGTCGACCGTGCCATGGTCCGGGCGCTGGCCACGCAAGGCATTGAAATTGGCGCGCATACGATCTCGCATCCCATCCTGCTCAAGCTGGATGATGCGGATGCGCTGCACGAGATGGTGGAGAGCAAACGGGTGCTGGAGCAGATTCTGCAGAAGGAAGTGCGCTACTTCGCCTATCCCAACGGCAAGGAAGGGCTGGACTTCGACGCGCGCCACGTGAGCATGGCGCGCCAGGCCGGCTTTGCTGCGGCGTTCACCACCGCCATGGGCGCTGCCTGCGGCGCGGACGACCGCTACGCCTTGCCGCGCAGCAGGCCGTGGGACAATGCGCCGCTGCTGTTCGCGGTCCGTCTGCTGCGCTGGCTTGCGCGCTAGGCACAGGTCAACGAGTAACGCCAGTTCAGTTCGCATCTTTAAGTACACCAATTGGTATTAAAAGGCACAACATGAAACAACCGCACGAGATGTCACAGTGTACCGTGCCCGTCGGGCCGGCCGAACCGGTGGACGTGAGCGTGATTATTCCCGCGTTCAACGCCGCGTCAACGGTCGTGCGCGCGCTCGACTCGGTGCGTGCGCAGCGCGGGCTGGCCGTCGAAGTGATCGTCGTCAACGACGGCAGCCGTGACAACACGGAGGCCGTGGTAACAGCGGCGATCCAGCCCGGCGAGCGCATGGTGCTGCTTAACACGGCCCGCAATAGTGGAGTGTCGGCCGCCCGCAACCTCGGCTTGCGCCACGCGCGCGGAAAATACGTGGCATTCCTGGACGCGGACGATATCTGGCTGCCCGGGAAACTGCGGCTGCAAGTCGATGCCATCATGGCCGACCCGGCTATTACGCTGGTGTCGTGTAACAGCCAGATGACGGCGCCCGACGGACGTGCGCTCAAGGAGGGCCACGTGAACCGCCCTCCCGTGCAAGGGCGCGACGCATGGAAGACGCTGCTGGTTTACAACTTCATTCCGACGCCAACCGTGTTGAGCTATACCAAACTGGTGCAGGAACTGGGCGGATTCGACGAAAACCTGGCCGTGGGCGAAGACCTCGACCTGTGGATCAAGCTGGGTACACGCGGCAAGATCGTGGCGCTGCCCCAAATCCTGATCAATTATTATGATATTGCCAATAGCCTGATGAAACGGCACGGTGAGCAAACCGCCATTATCGTGCTGCCGATGATCGAGAAACACCTGCGCGAGCAAAGCGCACAGCTGAACAGTGCGGAGCTGCGCGCCATCCGCGGCCAGCGCGCCTACCAGATCGCATGCGACCTGTTTTTCTCGGGCAGCTACCATGCCAGCGTGCCCCTATTTCTCAAGGCAGCGGGCTATGGCACCCGTCCCCTCAAAAGTTGCTCATATGTGCCACGCGCCATCTGGCGGGCGAGCACGCGTGCGATCGGCCGGGCACTAGGTTTGGGCAATACGTCGGCAAAGGATGCGTTGTGAAGCAGTTGATCAAGAAGGTGGCGTATCACGCTGGTGTCTTGCCGGCGCTGCACCGGTTTCGCAACCGCGGCACCCTGACGGTGGCGATGTTTCACCGGATCGTGCCGGCCAGCGATGACCGCCACCGCGGCGCCGACCCGGAGTGGACCATGACGCCCGACACCTTCGAGCGTTGCCTGCGTTTTTTCAAGCGCCACTATCATATCGTGAGCGCCGAGCAGGTATTCGCCGCGATGCGGGGCGAGCGCATGCTGCCCGGCCCTAGCCTGCTGGTCACGTTTGACGACGGTTGGGCCGACACGGCAGAGTTCGCGCAACCGCTGCTGGCCCGCCACGGCGTGCCGGCACTGGTGTTTGTCGCCGGTTGCGCAATCGACAGCGCTGCTCCGTTCTGGCAGGAGCATGTCTATAGCATGCTTGCCGCCCGTGACGGCGCGATGGCCCAGCTCGATGCACTGCTCGGTCAGCATGGCGTTTCCGCCGCGTTGCCGGACCATGCCGACGAGGGTGCCATCCGCGATGCCATTGCCTTGCTTGAGCGACAGGCGCCGTCGCTGCGCACACTCATCATCGGCGCACTCGACACCGCGCCGGTGGGGGCGCCGCCGGCAATGATGTCGCAGGCGCAACTGCGCGCGCTGCGCGATGCCGGGGTAGCCATCGGTGGCCATGGCATGGAGCACATTCCGTTGACCAAAGCCGACGACCTCGCAGCCGAACTCGGCCAGGCGCAGCGCTGCCTGGCGCACCATCTCGGCCAGCCGGTCATCGAATCGATGTCCTTCCCGCACGGTGCGCAATCGCCGGGCGTGATCGCAGCCTGCAAGGCGGCAGGCTATCGTTACCTGTTTAGCAGTGTACCTCTGCTGGTCGACCCGCGCTCCAGCCAAGCCCGCACCGGACCGCTGGGCCGTATCCACATTTCCGAGCGCGCCTTGCTCGACGCCGGTGGTCGCTTCCAGCCGGCCCTATTGGCGACCTGGCTATTCCTGCGCCCCGTCGCGGCGGCCGAGGGGGCTTCCGGTGGATAATCGCTTGCCGTACCGCGCGCGCGTGTGCGCACCGGATGCGCTCACCCCTGCCGAGCTAGCCAGCTGGGCGCGCCTGAACGCGGGCATCGCTCACCTGTCGTCCCCATTTCTCAGCGCGCACTATGCGCGCGCCGCAGCCGCAGCCGGGATGCCGGTCCGGGTCTGCGTGATCAGCCAGGCCGATCGGGCGGTCGGATTCCTGCCGTTCCAGGCCGCGGGTCGGATCGAGGGCCTGCTCGGCAGCGCCGAGCCCGCCGGCGCCGAGATGACCGATTATTTCGGTCTCGTGGCCGAGCCTGAATGCCGCATCGCCCCGGCCGATCTGCTGCGCCTGGCCGGCTTGAACCACCTTAACTTTAGCCACCTGGACGAAAGCCAGCTCGCCTACGGCCTTCAGGGCGAACAGCCGCGCGTCGGCCTGCGCATCCGGCTCGACCGGAATGCCGCCGAGCCGCTTGCCGCACTGTTGGCTGACAATCCCAAGTACCGCAAGGACAGCGAGCGGCGCGCGCGCCAGCTGGCCAAGGAGGTCGGCGCGCCTGAATTCGTCCTCGACGTGACCGACCAGCGCGAAGCGCTCCTGGAGCGCCTCATCGAACACAAGCGTGCCCAGTACCGGCGCACCGGCGCATTCGACGCGCTCGCCGCGCCCGAGCGCCAGCGTCTGCTGCACCAGCTGCTCAGCGCGCACGAGCCCGGCTGCCGCAGCATGCTGTCGACCTTGAGCGCCGGCGGTGAGTGGGTCGCGATGCATTATGGATTGCTTGGCAGCAATAATCTGCAATACTGGCTGCCGGTCTATAATCCGGAAATGTCGAAATATGCCCCGGGGCGCTTGCTTATTCACAGCATCATCGAAGCCAGCCGGCAAGCAGGGATCCACCTGATCGATCGCGGCGAAGGCGATACGCCGAGCAAGCGCGAGCTGGCCAACGAGGAGCATCGTTATTTGCGCGGCGCCTGGCATCACCGGTCCGTCGCCAGCTTCCTGTGCCGTGGCTTGCTCAGCGTAAAATGGCGCCTGGCGGCAATCTGAGGCGGGCGCGCATGTGGGTCGTTCGCGCCGCACCGGCATGTTCAATTTGAAACGGTACGCTGTCATTGGAAACGAAAACAAACATGGCGCAATCACGACGTTTAAAGATCATGATCAACGGATGGTATGGCCACGGCAATGCCGGGGACGACGCCATCCTGCAGATCTTTATCGACCAGGCCCTGAGCAGGCTCGACTGCGATATCGTCGTCCTGTCGGAAAAGCCGGACAACATCGCCCCTGGCGAGCGCGTCACATCGATGCTGCACCCGTACCTGCGCTCGCTCGGCGACGCGTTCGTCGCGCTGTTCAACGGCCGCATCTGGCGCCATGCCATGCTGATGCGTGAATGCGACCTGTTCGTGCTGGGCGGTGGCGGCCTATTGCGCGACAATACCAGCTGGCGCAACCTGATCCGCCTGCTTGACGAAATCTGGCTATGCAAGCTTACCGGCCGGCGCGCAATGCTGTACGCGATCGGCGTCGGGCCCTTCAAGACACGCATAGGAAGCTATCTGATCGGGAAAACCGCGCGCATGTGCGACCTGATCACCGTCCGCAGCGAAGGCAATGCGGCGCTGTTGCGCAGCGTCGGTGTACCGGCCGAGCGGATCCATGTGGTGGCAGATCCGGCCTTTCTGCTAGAACCGGAAGTGCCTGACGATCCGGCCCTGGTGGCCATGCTGGCCGGACGGGCGCGGGTCGGCGTGTTCCCCACCATCAGCCTGCTGGGTGGCCGCAACGACCACAGCCATATCAAGCGCATCGCGGCCGCCCTCGACCAACTGGCCGAACGCGATGGCCTGCTCTTTGCCGCGTTCGCCATGCGTTACGCGCCCGAGGAAGTCGACGACGTTGCGATGTCCCGCGCGATCCGCGCGGCCATGCGCAATCCGGATGCCCTGGCCGTCTACGACAAGCCGCTCACGCCGGCGCAGATGAAGTGGGTGACCAGCCAGATGTTGCTCAATATTACGGTGCGCCTGCACGCCATGATCTTCTCGGCGGGCGCCAACGTGCCGGCGGTGGCGATCAACTACGAGCCGAAGGTGGCCAACGTGTTCGCGACCTTCAAATCGCCGCAGTTTCTCGTCGAGATGGACCGCAACCTGGAAGTGGCCTTGTATGCGGCGGTACGGCGTTGCCTGGCAGAGCTGGAACCGTACACGCAGCGCATCAGGGATGCCGAACCGCTCAACCGCAGTTCGGCCGAACTCACGTTCGAGCTGATGGAGCAGTTATGCCAAGGCAAGCCCGTGAATACGGCGCGGGTCAGTTCGGTGCAGGCGGAGAGCCAGCCCGGCCCTTCAACGCCCACGCCCTGACGGATCACGGGCTGCGGGCAAGCGCGGCACGGACAGCGCAGGCTGGCTAGACCAGCACCTCGAGCGCGGCCGGATGGCTGAGGAAGGCCGCCGGGCTTGCCGTCAGCCCATACGCCCCTGACTGGAACAGCACCACCAGGTCCCCCTCCTCTGCGCGGGGCAGGGCCATGCGCTCGGCCAGTAAGTCAAGCGGCGTGCATAGAGGACCCACGACCGACACCGTTTCGCGCTCGCTTTCATCCATCCGGTTGCCAATGACGACCGGATAGTTCTTGCGGATGACCTGTCCGAAATTGCCGGACGCTGCCAGATGATGGTGCAGGCCACCATCGGTGACGAGGAAAGTCTGGCCGCGCGACACCTTGCGTTCGATGACGCGCGCCACATACACGCCGGCCTCGCCGACCAGATAGCGGCCCAGTTCGATGGCGCAGCACGTATCAGGTGACACCCGCGCGAGCGCTTCCATTTGCTCGGCCAGGTGGGCACCTATCGGTGCCAGCGCCAGCGCCGCCTCGCCTGGAAAATAAGGAATGCCGAAGCCGCCGCCGAGATTGAGCCGGCGCAGCCGCTGCCCGGCCTCGCCGGCCAGTCTCACGGCGAGCTCGAAGGTGCGTGTCTGCGCCTCCATGATAGCCTCGGCCTTCAGACTTTGCGAACCGCTGAAGATGTGCAGGCCAGGACAATCCATGCCGAGCGCGGCGATGCGCCGCAGCGCCGCCGGAGCCTGTTCGGCATCGATCCCGAACGGCTTGGCGCCCCCGCCCATGCGCATGCCGGACGATTTGAGCTCGAAATCGGGGTTGATGCGCAGCGCCAGGCGGGGCGCGACCCCGAGCGCATCGCCCATGCGCGCTACGGCGTCGATTTCGCGAAAAGACTCGATGTGCACACAGGCGCCGGCGGCGATCGCCTGGCTCAATTCGGTGGCGCGCTTTCCTGGCCCGGCAAAGCTGATCCGCTCGGGCTGCATACCGGTGTCTAGCGCAACCTTGAGCTCGCCTGCGGAAGCGACATCGAGGCCGTCCACCAGCGCGGCCATGTGCTGAACCAGAGCGGGCATGGGATTGGCCTTGATCGAATAGTGCAGCCCCAGCGTTGAAGGCATATTGGCGCGCAAAAAAGCGACGCGCCCGCTCAGCAGGGCGCGGTCGTAGGCGTAGAACGGGGTACTGCCGACGCGCTGGGCCAGGCGCGTGACGGCGATGCCACCCACCTGCAGGCAGCCGTCGACGCTGGCGAACTGCGTTTGGGGTGCGTGAAGCGGGAGGGTAGCGGTCATGGCGCGGCGGCACTTTCAAACGTGAGAGAATAGCGTTGTTGCAGCAGCTTGCGGTCAAGCTTGCCGTTGGGATTGCGCGGCAGCGCTTCGCTGCACAACACGATGCGCGCGGGGACCATGTAGGCCGGCATCTGCTGGTGGCAGTGCCTGACCAACAGGTCGGACGTGGCCACCTGGTCTGCGCGCAGCACCGCCACGGCCACGATGGCCTCCCCCCACTGGGGGTGAGGTACACCAAAGGCGGCCACCTCGGCCAGCAGCGCGGTGGCATGCAATACCTCTTCCACTTCGGTTGGGCTGACCCGGTAACCGGACACCTTGATCATGTCGTCACTGCGGCCGACGAAATACAGATAGCCGTCGGCGTCAATGCGCACGCGGTCGCCGGACCACACTGCCAGTTCGGGCAAGGGCAAGGCTGGATCCTGGCCCGGCGCCGGACGAAAACGCGTCGCCGTCATCTGCGGATCGTTCCAGTACCCGAGCGCCACCAGTGCGCCGCGGTGGACCAGTTCGCCCGTCTCACCAGGTCCACACGGCGTACCATCCGGCCGCACCACCATCACCTGCGCGTTCGGGATTGCGCGCCCGATCGAATCGGGCCGGTGCGCCAGCTCGGCGGGGGGCAGATAGGTAGATCGGAACGCTTCGGTAAGGCCGTACATCAAGAACAGGCTCGCATCAGGCAGGGACGTGCGCAAGGCCTCGACCGTGGAACGCGGCATAGCGCCCCCAGAATTGGTCAGGAAGCGCAGGCTGCACGGCGCAGGCCAGGGCAGCTGGGCCAGCTGCATCCACAGCGGCGGCACCGCGGCCAGGCCCGTGATCCCATGTTCGGCCACTGCGGTGAGGACATCGCGCGCGAACAGGTGATTGAGCAGTACCACCGCCGCACCGCGCGCGAACGACGTGGTCAGCTGAGACAAGCCATAATCGAAACTGAGCGGCAGCACGGCCAGGATACGGTCGGCCGGCGTGATCTCCAGGTAGCTGGCCACGCTGTGGGCACCGGCCACCAGGTTGCGGTGCGACAGGACGACGCCCTTCGGCTTGCCAGTGCTCCCCGAGGTGTACAGTATGGCGGCCAGGTCGGCGTCGATGCGCCGATGGGGCACCCCGTCGCCCGGGGCAAGCGCCTCGTCCCAGCTCGACAATGGCACGCCGGCCAGCGGTTCCAGCCCGGCCGTGTCGCCGGTGACGATGATCCGCCGCAGCTGCGGGCAGCCTGCCAGGGCTGCGGCCAGTTGGCGGTAGCGCTCTGGCGAGGTGACGAGAATGCTGACTTGGCAGTCGGCCAGGATATAGCCGACCTGCTCGGGCCTCAGCAATGGATTAAGCGGCACAAACACGCCGCCGGCGGCGGCGGCGCCAAACATGGCGCCGACATTCTCGACACGCTTTTCCAGGTAGACCGCCACGCGTTCTGCGGGTCCGAGGCCTAGCGCAAGCAGCGCGCCGGCGCAACGCCGGACCAGGCTTGCCAGGCCGGCGTAGTCCAGCCGCTGCGGGCCATGGACCAGCGCGGGTGCGCTTGGACTACGCCGCGCGGCGTCGAAAATCAGATCGTGTACCAGCTCGCTCATGGGCCTCTGCAATGAGATCGTTAGGCTGCCATCTTACCAGCTTGCCGATGCGCAGGCGTCGTTTCACTCGACCAAGTTGCTGCTTGCCGTTTATACTAACTGATGCCCAACGCGACCTTACTTCCCCTGCCTGCCATCCCAGCCGGACGACCACATGCGCCGCTCGCGCCGGTGCTTTCGGTGGCTGCTTTGCGCGGTGCCGGCGGAACGCCATTGCCAGGCCTGCTGGACGCGCCCTATGTGCACCAGGTCACCAGCGGCCGCATCGCCATCGCGCTGGCGCTCGCGCAGATGGGCGTTGGACTGGGCGATACGGTGCTGATGCCGGCGTATCACAGCCAGTCGATGATCCCCCCTGTGTTGTGGCGTGGCGCCACGCCGCGCTTCTACCGCGTCGGCATGGACACCGCGGTCGACCTGGACGATATCGCGGCAAAGCTCGACATCAGCGTCAAGGCGCTGGTGGTGACCCATTACTTCGGCTTTGCGCAGGACCTGACGGCCATTCGCGCCTGGTGCGACCGGCACGGCGTGCAACTGCTGGAAGATTGCGCGCACTGCCTGCTGGGCGAACGCGATGGCGTGCCGGTCGGTAGCGTGGGCGACTACGCCATTGGTAGCACGATGAAGTTCTATCCCGTCTACGAAGGTGGATGCCTGGTCTCGTGGCGTCGCCCGATGCCTGCATTGGCCCTGCACGGCGCCGGCGCCGGCTTCGAAGCGAAGGCGGCGCTGGCGGCCCTGGAGCACGGCTTCGCCTACGGTCGCATGCCACAGCTCAAGAAATTGCTGGCGCTTCCGCTGGCGCTGAAGGACTGGCTGTGGCACGCGCGCAAGGCAGGTAGCAGCACGCCAAGCGCGCCGCTGGTGCCGACATCGTCCGACAGCAGCTACGAATTCGACCCGCGCTGGATCGATAAGCGCAGCTCGCGCTTCACGCGCCTGATGCTGCGGCTGGCCTCGCGCGAGCGGATCGCCACGTTGCGCCGGCGTCAGTACCAGCTGCTCGCGGACGCCGTGCAGGGCCTACCAGGCTGCCGCAGCCTGCACCCCGCATTGCCGTCTGGAACCTGTCCGTGGGTATTCCCGCTACTGGTGGACGAGCCGGAACGCGTGTTCGCGCGTCTGGTCAGCGAAGGGGTGCCGGTCGTGCGCTTCGGCAACCCATTATGGCCCGGGGTTGACGCGAATGTGTGCCCTAGCAGCGCGGCCCTGTCACGCGCGGTGCTCGGCTTTCCTTGCCACCAGGGCCTGCGACCGGCCGAACTGACCTGGATCGCGCTGCGCTTGCGCGCTGCCTTCGCGGTATGAGCTGGCGCCTGTATGCGCTGGCGCAACTGCCAGACTGGAGCGAGCGCTGGCAGCAGCTACATGTCGCCAGTGGCGCGTCGCCCCTGCTGCACATCGATTTCGTGCAGCCGCTGGCAAGCGCGTTCGCCACCGGCAGCGAGTTGCTTGCAGTGTATGAAGTCGTTGGGTCGCCCCAGGCGATGACGATCGTCGTGCCTGGCGGACGCGGTGCCTGGTCGACTTTCCAGCCGCCCCAGGCGCCGCTTGGAATCTGGCTGCAACATCCCGACTTGGCGCTGGCGCCCCTGCTCGATGCCCTCCTGCGCGCGCTGCCCGGCTGTGCGCTGATGTTGGGCCTGACCCAGCGCGACCCCTTGCTGGCGGCGCGCCCGGCCGCGAACGGGCGCCTCGCGACGCTCGATTACATCGACACCGCCAGCATCACGCTGGACGGCCCGTTCGAGCATTACTGGTCACTGCGCGGCAAGAACCTACGCAGCAACCTCAAGAAGCAGCGCGCGCGCCTTGAACGCGACGGCGTGGTCACGCGCCTGGAGTGCCTCCGCGACCCGGCGCTGGTGGCGGCTGCCGTGAATGACTACGGCACGCTCGAAAGCGCTGGGTGGAAAGCAGGCGCGGGCAGCGCCGTCCATTCGGATAACGCGCAGGGACGGTTTTACCGCGCCATGCTGGAACGCTTCTGCCGCCGCAACTGCGCCAGCATCTACCGCTACTGGTTTGGCCAGCAACTGGTGGCGATGGACCTGTGCATCGAGGACGGCGAGACGATCGTCGTGCTCAAGACCAGTTACGACGAAAGCGTCACGGCCGGCCTCTCCCCGACTCTGCTGATGCGCGAACAGGTGTGCCGTGCGCTGTTTGACGAAGCCCGACTGCGCCGCATCGAGTTTTACGGCAAAGTGATGGACTGGCATTTGCGCTGGACCGAGCAGATCCGCACCCTTTACCATCTCAACTATTATCGCTGGGCCCTGGTGGCGCGCTTGCATCAAGCGCGCCGCCCAACTCTTCCTGAATTTACGACGGAGCAAGCATGTATCTCGACGAAGTAAGAACCCTGGTCATCGACGTTCTCAGCCTGGGCCCTTCCGCAGCCGCGCTCACGGCCGACTCACCGCTACTGGGCAGCCTGCCGGAACTAGACTCGATGGCGGTCGTAAGCCTGATCGCTGCGCTGGAGGATCATTTCGGCATCAGTATCGCCGACGACGAAATCGACGCCAGCATGTTCGAGACGCTCGGCAGTCTGACACGCTTCGTGACCTTCAAGCTCACTGCGTGAATCCGGCCATGGAGCCGTTCTTTCTCGGCGTCGATGCCGGGCAACGTTTCTGCCTGTTTCATCCTCCGCTGGGCCAATGCCGGGCGGCACTGCTCTACGTTCATCCATTTGCCGAAGAGCTCAACAAGACGCGCCGGATGGCGGCCCTGCAGGCACGGGCGCTATCTGCACAGGGCATCGGCGTACTGCAAATCGACCTGCACGGCTGTGGCGACAGCGATGGTGACTTTGCCGATGCTCGTTGGGAAGGCTGGCTGCGCGACTTGGCGGCAGCGGGTGCCTGGCTAGGAAAGCGTCTGAACCAGCCGGTTGGCCTGTGGGGGCTGCGCCTGGGCGCTTTGCTCGCGCTTGACTACGCGCGTCGTGCCACCCATCGCTTAGGGCCGCTAGTACTCTGGCAGCCCGCGCCCAGCGGCGCTGCCGCCCTGACCCAGTTCTTGCGCCTGCAGCTAGCGCACGACATGCTGGCCGATGGCGGCGCTGCCGCGCACGACACCGCCACCATGCGGGCCGCCCTGCGGCGCGGCGAGATCGTGGAGGTGGCCGGCTACCGCCTGGACGGCGCGCTCGCCGGCGCCATCGATGCGCTCGACATTGGAGCGCTCGCGCCATCGGTGCCGACGTTGTGGTTCGATGTCGCGAGCGCAGCCGGGCGGCCGCTGGCGCCAGCGTCGGCGCGCGTGGTCGATTCCTGGCGCGCCGCTGGCACCCAGGTCAACGTGCATGCGGTGGCCGGGCAGCCGTTCTGGTCCACTCAAGAGACGGTCGAGGTACCGACACTGGTGGCCGCCACCTGCGCGGCGTTGCGCGAGGCAGGCTATGCCAACTGAACGGCGCGCGCTTCGCTTCGCGTGCGGCGAGCACTGGCTGCTGGGGATACTCGACGTTCCCTCCGTACCGTCCTCGCGTGGCGTGCTCATTGTGACTGGCGGCCCCCAATATCGGATCGGCAGCCATCGCCAGTTCACCCTGCTTGCGCGCAGCCTAGCCGAAGCGGGCGTGCCTGCCATGCGCTTTGACTACCGTGGCATGGGCGATAGCGAGGGCGGGCAGCGCTCCTTCGAGCAGATCGAGGCCGATCTGCGCGCGGCGATCGACGCCATGTGCGATGCACTGCCGCAGTTGAACGAAGTGGTTCTGTGGGGTTTGTGCGACGCCGCCTCGGCGGCGCTCCTGTACGCGCCGGGCGACGCGCGGGTGAGCGCGCTGGCGTTGCTCAATCCCTGGGCCCGCACTGCCGCCGGCCTGGCGCAGGCCACGCTCAAGCACTATTATCGCGCGCGTCTGCTCGATCCGGGACTATGGCGGAAGATCGCCATGGGCCGCTTCGACGCGCGCGCTGCCTTGCGTTCCTTGATTGCGCTGGCAGCACGGGCCTTAGGGCGTAGTCCAGACAACGACAACGCGCCACTGCCGCAACGACTGTACGATGCGCTAGCGCGCTTCGACGGGCCGCTGCTTCTTATCACCAGCGATTCCGACCTGACCGCCCAGGAATTCCTTGACATTGCATCGGCCCCGCGCTGGCGTGCCCTGCTCGCACAGAAGCGGCTGACCCATCACCGCCTGGGCGAGGCCGACCATACGTTCTCGCGCCAGGCATGGCGCGAGCAGGTCGCATCCTGGACCGCGACGTGGCTGGGCCACTAGCAGCCTGTCGGACTTGGGGAGTCAGAGCGAAAAAATAGCTGGGCGAGGCCGGATTTTGACGATTTCGCAGTGCCAATAGCGAGCTATGGGCCGAGAAAGCGGCAAAATATGGACCGTCCCAGGTATTTTTGCAGCTGACGATCCTAAGTCCGACAAGCTGCTAGCCCAGCTTCTCAGGGAATACCCGCCGTATCGCGCTGGCAGGCGCTGAAACGCTCGAAAGCGCCATAGGCAGGCGCCGCACCTCGCGGCGCGGCGCTACACAGGTCGGGCAACCCGGCTTGTAAGGCGCGCCGGTGCGGTGGCTGGCCTGCCCAATCCAGGCGGCCCGCGCCCGAATCGAGAAACAGTGAGCGTACCGGATGCAGACCCAGATACAGCAACGCGGTGGAAGTGCTGCGGTTGTCCTCGGCATGCAGCAGGCCACCATTGCGGCTGCGCATGGCGCCATCGACGAGGTTGCCGACAACGAGTGCGCTACTGGTGGGAAAGCGCACCGAGATGCCGCCTGTGTCGAGCAGGGTATTATGCGTTAACGAGCTGCGCGCGGCGCTGTTGAGATAAATCCCATCGTCGGAACAGGACAAGATCAGATTGGCAGCGATCGTACTGTCTTCCTGTTCTGTAATGCACCTCGAATCGCGGCAGAAGGTACGGGCGGTGCTGCCGCCGCCGAGCGACAAGCCGACCCGCTGCCCCGGAAAACCGCGCAAATGCTGCTCGCACTGCACAATGTTCTGCTCAAAGCGGTTATGGCCGCCGCCACCTTTTGCGAACGCGCCATAGCTGACCTGGTTGCCATCGCCCTTGATGAAGTCGCTAATGAAGTTGTTCCGAACCACCCAACCGCTTGCCGCGACCAGGTCGATGGGCGTGACCGGGTTCGCCGTATTGCGCACCTGGCTATTGGTCAGCGTATTGCCTTCGATGAGCCCTTGATCGGGAAACTGTCCACCTTCTCCGTTGATCTTGAAGTGAGCATTGAAGTCACTGATCGTGTTGTTAAGGGCACGAAAATGTGCCGCAGCCCCCACCACGTGGAAGGCATGTTCGCAGTCGGTGTGGCGCGCGCATACGCCATGGATGACGAGGTTCTGGAACGTCCAATAGGGGGCTGCGACCTTGAAGCCTTCTTCGGCATCCATCTCGATTAGCACGCTACCGGGCACCCGCGCAGCAACCGTGATCGGCGCGTCAGCAAGACCGGCCGGTCCGTTCTTGAGCCCGCCGTGGAAGCGATACACGCCTGGCAAGAACGTGATCAGATCACCCGGCCGTGCTGCCAGGATGGCCGTGCGCGCATCGTCGCTGCTGGAAACGAGCACCTCGCGCGCCACCGACGGCAGCGCGACCGGCCGCTCCTGCGCGCCGATCTGTCGCAATGGCGCCAGCGCGGGCGTACTGTCGCGGTCACGGTCCATGATCATCCCGCTCAGCCATTGGCCGAACGCGACGATGGTTGGGTTATGTCCTTGGGAACGCTTGGCGACATATGGCGCTAGCAGACGCGGCGCGATAGCGACATGCTGCAGCGTCATGAGTATGGCGGCGGCCGCGACCACGCCCAGCGCCAGCCCCAGCGCGACCCCGATTCGCCAGTTCCGCCGCCGGAAGCCCATCAGGCGCCCGACTTGATGGCGTGCCGGCTCATCAGGTCGTACATGGTGGGGCGGCTGATGCCGAGCAGTTCTGAGGCCTTGACGATGTTGCCGTCGACCCGGGCCAGGGCCTTGACGATGGCCTTGTACTCGGCCTCGTCGCGCACCTGGCGCAGGTTGAGCGCGTCGTCGGCCGCGGCCGCCGGGGCAAGTCCCAGGTCGTCGGCGCTGATGTGGGGGCCGTCGGTCATGATGACGGCGCGCTTGATGCAGTTCTCCATCTCGCGCACGTTGCCGGGCCAGGCGTAGGTTTCGATCGCCACCAGGGCCTCGGTCGAGAAGTTCAGCCCGGCGCGCGATTCCTGGACGCTGAACTTGTTCTTGAAGTGGTGCGCCAGCAGGGTGGCGTCGCCGATGCGGGTGCGCAGCGGCGGAATGGTCACCACGATCTCGGACAGGCGGTAGTACAAGTCCTCGCGGAAGCGTCCGGCCGCGGTCAGGTCCTTCAGGTTCTGGTGGGTCGCGCAGACGATGCGCACGTCCACCGGGATCTCCTCGTGGCCGCCGATGCGCTCGATCACGCGCTCCTGCAGGAAGCGCAGCAACTTGGCCTGCAGCGACATCGGCAGGTCGCCCACCTCGTCGAGGAAGAAGGTGCCGCCGTTGGCCAGTTCGACCTTGCCCTTGGTCTGCTTGGCCGCGCCGGTAAAGGCGCCCTTCTCGTAGCCGAACAATTCGCTCTCGAGCAGGTTCTCGGGGATGGCCGCGCAGTTAATCGCCATGAAGCGCTGGTTGGCGCGGTTGCTCATCTGGTGCAGCGCGCGCGCCAGCACCTCCTTGCCGGTGCCGCTTTCGCCCAGCAGCATGACCGAGGCCGTGGTGGGCGCCACCTTCTCCATGTTGCGGCAGACCTTGAGCATGCCGGCGTCGCGCGTGATCAGGCCGCCCATGGGCGAGTCGGCCTGCAGCTGCTGCATGCGCTGGTTCTCCTGCTGCAGCGTGTGCAGGAAGAAGGCGCGCTGCAGCACCAGGCCGAGCACCTCCTGGTCGCACGGCTTCTGGTGGAAGTCGTAGGCGCCCATGGCGATCGCCTTGACCGCGTTGGCGCGGTCCTGGTTGCCGGTCAGGACGATCACGCGGGTGGCCGGCGCCAGGGCCAGGATCTGCTGCAAGGTGGCCAGGCCCTCGGTGGCGCCATCCGGGTCGGGCGGCAAGCCCAGGTCCATGGTGACCACGGCCGGCTCGTGGCGGCGGATCTGGGCCAGCGCCGCCTCGCGGTCGCCCGCCACCACCACCTCGTACTCGTCGAAGCTCCAGCGCAGCTGCTTCTGCAGCCCCGGGTCGTCCTCGATGATCAGCAATTTCATTTTAGGTTGGGCCACAACTAGTCCTCATGCCGTCAAGCGGCGATATCCAGGTTCTGCGCGTCGTGCTGATGCAGCGGCAGGATAACGTAAAAAGTGGTGCCGACGCCAGGTTCGCTGGCCACCTCGAGCGTGCCGCCAAGCTCGTTGATGTATTCGCGGCTTTCGAACACCCCGATGCCCATGCCGGCCGACTTGGTCGACTCGAACGGCTTGAACAGGCGCTCGCGGATGAAGTCCTCGCTCATGCCCTCGCCGGTGTCAGTGATCTCGATGCGCACGGCGGCGCCGGTACGCGCCAGGACGATGGCGACCCGGCCGTCCTTGGGCGTGGCTTCGATCGCGTTCTGGATCAGGTGGCCGAGCACGCGCTCGAGGCGCTCGCGGTCGGCCAGCACCTGCAATCCGGTCTCGGCCACGGCCAGCACCGGATGCGGCTCGAACGCGGCCTTGAGGGCCAGCGCCTGGCGCAGCACCTGGTCGATCGCCAGCGGGGCCGGGTGTTCGGGCGACTCGCTGCGGCTGAGCTTTTGCAGCAGCAGCTTCATCTTCTGCACCGAGTGGTTGACGGTGTCGAGCATGTCGCGCTGGAATTCCGGGTTGTTGCGGTGCTTCTCGGCGTTGGGGATCAGCAGCGACAACTGCGACACCAGGTTCTTCAGGTCGTGCACGACGAAGGTCGACATGCGGTTGAACGACTCGAACTGGCGCGCCACCATCAGGGCGTTGGCCGCATCCTGCTGGGCCAGGTAGCTGGCGGCCTGGCTGCCGGCGATCTTGAGCAGGTCGATCACTTCCCAATTCAGGTTGATGTTGCTGCGCGGCTGGGTCAACAGCACGAAGCCGAACAGGCGTCCCTGCATGATCAGGGGCACCACCAGCCAACCGCGGGCGATGTCGGTCAGCCAGGCCGGCATGAGCACGTTGTCGTATTTTTCCGGGTCGGTCTCGACTTCCTGCAGGTCGACCACCCACTGCCGGCTCTCGAGGAAGCGGCAGAACTCGGAATCGTCCGGCTCGGTGGCGGCGGTGACGGGCGTGTTCCAGAACGCCTCGGGCGCGCACTGGCCGCCGTCGCGCCGCAGCCACAGCACCCCGCCCGGGCTTTCCACCAGCGCGGCCACGGCCTGGATGGTGCGCTCGCCCAGGCCCGGCCCGTGCTCGGACAGGGTGCGCGTGAAGCGCAGCCACTCCTCGCGGTAGTCATAGCCGTAGCTGTAGAAATGCTTGCTGATGAACACCTTCAGCCAGGCCCGGAAGGTGCCGGAGAACAAGATCACCACCAGCAGGATCAGGGCGCCGAACAGGAAGGCCACCTGCATCACCGTGCCCCAGCTGCCGCCCACGTAGCGCAGGTAGTAGCCGGCCGTGCCCATGGCCATCAGGTAGATGGCCGAGCCGAACAGGGCGGCGGAATGAAACATCACCCGGCGTGACACGGCCAGGTCGCCCGACCAGGCCGCGCTGCGGCTCATCGAGATGGCGATCAGCGGCACGCTGAGCGCGTTGACGACGCCGCGCGCGGACCAGATGTCGGCATTGATCTGATGGAACAGCATGCTGTCGCTGTACATGTAGAAGTCGTAGGCGAACATGGCGCCGATGCCCAGGCAGGCGAACTTGATGGCCCAGCGCTCCTGCACCGGCTTGTTGCGGTACAGCTGCTCGACCAGCAGCATGCCGAGCACGGACAGGCCGACGTGGGCGCTCACGCTCGGCATCAAGCCGAGGCTGCTGAGGAAGTCCACTTGCGGCAGGCCGACAATGGTGCCGATCAGGAACACCACGTAGAACACGGCCATGGTGCACACCGACGGCTTGAGGCCATAGGGCCAGCGGCTGCCGGGCTGGCGGTAGTTGCCCAGCAAGATGATGAGGAAGAGGGTCCAGGTCGCGTTGCGCACGATCTCGACCGCGTCGACGGCCGGGATAGCCCAGCGGTCCAGCGCCTCCCAGGCCAGCACCGCGCTCCACAAGGTACTGGCCACGGCGGCGCAGGCCATCACCGCGGCGTGCGGACGGGCACGCCAACGGGTGGCCAACAGCAGGCTGAGCGCGAGATACGCCAGCGCAGCTACCGAGTAGCTGAAGGTTGCGATACTGGTCAAAGGTCACCATCCATCTCAACAGCCGCCGGCGCCGCAGGCGCTGGACGCGCCGCGCGAGAAATCAGCGTCGCTCAGCGGCCGCTGCGGAACAGGACGACTTTGAGGGTATCAATCAGAATCAGAATATCGAGGAACAAACTATTGTTCTTCACATAATACAGGTCGTACTGCAGCTTTTGCAATGCGTCGTCAGCCGACGCGCCGTAGCCATAGCGTACCTGAGCCCAGCCGGTGATGCCTGGCTTGATGCTGTGGCGCACATTATAGAAGGGGACGACCTCGATCAGCTGTTCGACGAAATACGGCCGCTCGGGACGCGGGCCGACGAACGACATCTCGCCCTTGAACACGTTGAGGATCTGCGGCAGTTCGTCGATCCGGGTCTTGCGGATGAAGTTGCCGACGCGGGTGACGCGCGGGTCGTTCTGGGCGGCCCACTGCGGCTTGCCGCCCTTCTCGGCGTCGTTGCGCATGCTGCGGAACTTGAGCACCTTGAAGGTGTTGCCGTCCTTGCCCACGCGCTCCTGCTGGTAGAAGATCGGGGAGCGGTCTTCCAGGTAGATCAGGGCGGCGGTGAGCACCATCACCGGGAAGGTGGCGAGCAGGATCATGCCGCTGCAGACCAGGTCGAACGAACGCTTCATGAAGGTACGGATGAAACTCTGGTCGAAGCCGCCGCCGAACACCAGCCAGCTCGGCTGCAGGGAGTCGACCCGGATCTGGCACGATTCGCGCTCGAAGAAGGTGGCGGCGTCGGTGACCTTGATGCCCTGCAGCTTGCAGTCGAGCAGTTCCTTGATCGGGAAGCCGGCGCGGCGGTTCTGCACCGACACCACGATCTCCTCGACGTTGTGGGCCGCGGCCAGGGTGGCCAGCGATTCGCCGTCGCGCACCTTGAGCAGGCGCGAGGTCGGCACGCAGCACTCCTCGGACGGCATCGAGATGAAGCCGGCGATGTCGTAGCGGTGGTAGCTGGTGTTCTCGACGGCCAGGTCGCTGCATTCCTTGGCCAGCGGACCGCCGCCCAGGAAGATGATGCGCGACTCGAGGAAACGCAACTCCGAGGTTTTAAAGAAGATGATGCGCGCGGCCAGGATGCCGGCGGCGGCGATCGCGAACACCATGATCAGCATGCCGCGGCCGAAGTACAACTCCGGGGCGACGTAGAACACCAGGGTCAGGATCACGAAGCCCATCGCGAACGAGGGCATCAGCTTGAGGAAGAAGGGGTTGCGCAAGCCCTCGCTGAAATTGAGCTGGTACAAACCCATGGCGCTCATGCTGAACACGATGGCCACCGCGAAAGCGACAGCCGACATGAAGAAATGGTCCAGATGCGGGCGCACTCCCGCGTCGCCGCCGTCGAGGAAACGCACCGCGGCGCCTGCATAGGCCGCGCCGACGAGCACCAGGACTTCAACGAACAGCAGGAAGAACACTATTTTCGATACATAGTGGTTCGAAATTCTTAACACGTTATCCTCCGAATTCTTTTTACGTACTTTGGAACGATCGCCACGCCTGGTCGGCGCTGGCCTGTCGCAGACGGATCAGCGCCCGTCGCGTCAAGGCCGGCACCAAGGCCTGCCTATCATCTGCGGCATCGCTTGCGGCTGATGCCTGTTCTGCGTCCATACCTAGTTCTGAATCACTGCGCCGGTTCAACCGGTCTCGGTGTGCGTCAACGAATGCTGGCTTGCTGTACGGTTCCGCGTCACGCCACAT
Source organism: Oxalobacteraceae bacterium UBA6018 (assembly GCA_002428015.1). Lineage (GTDB taxonomy): Bacteria > Pseudomonadota > Gammaproteobacteria > Burkholderiales > Burkholderiaceae_D > Telluria_A. The sequence goes on from DIZW01000033.1 coordinate 60,771, forward strand.
AAGATTCAATGGCGCAACTGCGATTTCACTACGGAATTACTATTTGTTAATATATCAATAGGAAATATAGCATGGAAACGTGATCCATATCAACACAAAGCAATTAGTTTTGTCCAAAAGAAACAACAAGCCTTTCTTAATGATGTCATTTAGTTATCAATATGCCCGGCCTGCATCGCGCCGCCTCGACGGCCGGCGGTAGACAGAGCAAAGTGAGTCGCTGCACCGAAGCGCCCTTCATCAAGCGCGTGCGAGCGGAAGCGGGACTGCGCGTGGCAGCGGGAAGACCGTCCTGGCTGCTGCTTCGAGGCAGCATACCTGCGCAACGCGCTGGCACACGCGGCAGCGCGCATCGCGGCCATGGACAGGTCTTCCCTCCCGCGACGAACATCGCGGAAATCCGGCTTTATTGATGAGCAGCGATTTTAGCATTTCCAGATACGCATTGCCGTGCCACTATGTCAACGTTGCGTTGTTTGTTTGAACCTTTTTTTGTAACGGTTGTCGACTTGCGCTATTCGGTCCATGAAATGCGCGCGCACGCCTTGCATTCGCTTCGCGGCAACTATTGGTTATGATGCTGGCAATGGCTCGCGGATAGCCGCATCATGCTTGCCCGCCCGCCGCGAGGGTCACCTTGGCCCCCCCCTTTACTTAGTTGCTGTTCTTTTAGTCTGCCATGCCCTTGTCCAACTTAACTTCCCGTATCGCATCCCCTGCCGACCTTTCTCCCGCCGAGGTGGCGCACTGGGAGCATCTGTCGGCCACCGAGCCGGAGATGGGCTCGCCCTTTCTGAGCGTTCACTACGCTCAAGCGATGGCCGCCGCCGGCATGGACGCCCGGGTGTGCGTCGTCTACCGCGACGGCGAGATCGCCGCCTTCCTGGCCTTCCAGTTCAGCAGCGGCTGGGCGCGCCGGATGGGCGCGGCCGAGCGCATCGGCGGCGAATTGTGCGACTGCTTCGGCGTGGTCGCTCCACGCGGCTTCACGATCGCCCCGCCCGCCCTGCTCCGGCTGGCGAAATTGAACTATCTGGGCTTCTCGCACTTGGAGGAGCCGCAAATTGCCATGGGGCTAAGCGGCGAGCAGCCGCGCATCGCCCTGCGCGTCCATCTCGACCCTAGCGCCGCGGTGCCAATGGAAAAGGTCGCGTCGGTGACGCCGCACTATCTGGAGGAGAGCCGCGCGCGCCAGCGCAGCCTGGAAGCGGAGCTGGGACCGGTCCGCTTCGCGTTCGACGCGGTCAGCGGGCGCGACGCGCTGCTCGACCAGCTCATCGCCGACAAGCGCGCGCAATACCGCGCCGCCGGGGCGCCCGACATGCTGGCCTCACCCGAGAAACAGCGCGCCTTGCACCTGCTGCTGGCCAGCGACCACGCCAGCTGCAAGGGCGTGCTCTCGAGCCTGTACGCGGGCGAGCACTGGCTGGCCTCGCATTTCGGCATCATCGGGCATGGCATGCTGATCTTGTGGTTCCCGGTGGCCAACCCGGCGCTGGAACGCCATGCGCCGGACCGCTTGCTGCTTCACTCCCTGGTCCAGGCCTCGCACGAGGCCGGCTTTACCGTGCTCGACTGCGGCGAGGGCGACACGCCGCGCAAGCGCGAAATCGCCTCCGAGCAGTACCGGCTGTACCGCGGCGTGTGGCGTAACGGCAGCGCCACCAGCCACGCCGCGCATGCGGTGCAGCGCCTGCGTTGGCGTTTCGGGATGTGAGACGGGGCCGAAGCCACTAGCCGGTAGCGCGCCCACCGCGGCGCGCAGGCGAGGATGGCCCGCTCGCGAGCGATAGCGCGGCTCGTGACGCCGGCGCATGAGTGTCTGTCCCGGCAGTTCCAGCCTGCACTAGGCCGGGCGTGGCCCCGTGCCCCGGCAGGGATGCCTCTCCACACTAGCCAGCCGCCCAAGCTGGAGTGTCCCGCTCAATACTTGGCTCTTACCGCAGCGCGGCGCCCGCCTTTCGATGAGCGCCGGCGTTGGGAAGAAATCACGCCGTCCGCATCACTCTCAAACAACTAAAGTGCCTGTCTTCGTTGAAATTCTTGACGGTTATATTTTCTTATGGATGGAAGGTAACGAGAGGACGTGAAAAGCGCGTCTCAGCAGAGTTGGGCTGCATACACCCCACACAGGGCTATTCGCTAGAAGCGGCGCGCATCTTCTTTGTAGAGCAGACCGGATCTTGGGCTCATTATGGTTTCGTGGCTGAAAACGATTTGCACCACATCGAGAAGGCGGGGCAATACGCTAGCTACCGCGCTTACTTGACTTCGAAGGTTGCGCGAGACGAGCTCGACCGTATGCTGAAAGCCTTCGACACTTGGGATTGGCCGACATAGGACGCGCAAGAAACAAAGCCGAGTCCGGCAAAAAAGGCCTGCGTATCGCTTACATCAGAATAATTAAATGTATCTTCCGGCAAGAAGACATCATCCAAGTCGTTGATATAAAGGAAGAATTTTGGTGCGGCTGGCGGGGATCGAACCCACGACCCTTGGCTTCGGAGGCCAAACCGCAATTTCCTAGGAAGCCGCGTTGACGCTGCAACTCCTTGATTTTACAGAGTATAGCAACCGGCAACAAAAGGCAACTAGAGGAGGAAATGGGAAGAAAAAACCCGGTTTTCTCACCAAAATTTCTCACCAAATCTCCTTCCGCGTCTATCCACTAGACTGCTAGCTGGGGTCGTTGCGGGCGAACAGGAGAGCCTTCAACGCGGCGACTTGGGTTGCGCTCTTCTTTGCCTGACTCTTCTTGAACCGCGTCAGATTCTCCAACTTCCATCGCAGGGCCGGGAGCGTCTGGACATCGGGATTCGGCAGAAGCGTCCAGTCGGGATTGGCATCGGCCAGGCCGACCAGAAATTCCCGGTGGCGGTCCGTCAATTTTTCCATCATGTCGCGGCGCAGCCGGCTTCGCGTTTCCAGCAGTACCTCAAGTGAAGGGGGTTCTGCCTCAGTCATGCCGATGAACTGGTCTTCGTAGATTTGACGAAGGTCGAGGTCATTGCCACCCAAGACTTCGTGGGTCGGGCGATTGTGTCCCGCAAGGTACACCACGAAGCAATCGACCATGGCCGATGTCAGTCCACCGTTCTGGTAGAGCAGCCAAACGTCAAACAAGTCTCGAGGATGTTGTCGGTCCAGCGCGGCGACGAGCTTGCTCGCATAAAGTTCATCATGGTTGAAAATTGGCGCGTAGACTTGGATTCCAAACTGTTTGACCACGGCTGCCGAGACAGACTGGCGCGCTGTAACGGGCAGAACCGTACCTCTGAAAACGGTGTTGACCTCGATTTTCAGGGTAAGGCTGTCTCGGCCTTCCATGACCAGCAATTTCGACTCAGGCTCGTTTCCGACTCGCACCGGCCTCGCCTTCAGCCCTCGAACCTCCAACCTGCTCGCGATGTCTTGAAGCGCCTTCGCTATGGTCGCTAGCGCGACGTCCCTGGGTTCGGTTCCGTTGAGGTAGACAAGGTCGATGTCGACGGACAACCGCGGCGCCTCCTGTACAAACAAATTGATGGCAGTACCGCCTTTGATGGCAAATTGGCCGTCGACGAATACATCCGGAATTACGTCCAACAACAATCGGATAGTATTGATATAAATGGCGTCGAGCATGATTACTTTATTGTAAGGCGAGTGCCGTCCTGAAGGCGGCGCGTCCATCGCGTGTTGCTTCCGAGCTTCAGACTAAATCGTTCCCGTAGGGCAACTACATCAATGGTGTTTGTTTGTTGCGCAAACTGCAGGAACAAGCGGACAGTTTTTATGCGAGTGCACGCCGCCAACAGAGGGCCGACCACTTCTAGGCGCATGCTGGAAAAGGACTCGAACAAGTGAGTCGCTTCCTCCAAGTCCTGCGTGACACCGACTTCGTTCAAGACCTCCAGCAGCGCGCGTTCGCGGGTCGAAACGTACAGACCGGCAGCATGGTCCGAAATCAGTGCAAATCCCTCGTCGTCGAGAAGCGGCCTGAGCAAGTCTACGTCAAACAATGCTCTTTGATGGTAGCGCGCTGGGAAACGCGAAGTGAACCAATTTGGCAGCTTGAGACGTTGTGTTCCCCACAATTGGATTCTTGAACGAGAACTAACGTTATGACGTATTCCTTGCCATGAAAGTGCGGTCTTTCCACCTACGTGCAGACCGGGGCTGCGCTTCTGCAAGTACAGCAGACAGTCGTCGAGCTGTAATGTGTCGTTGGGATATGCGTATGTCCCCTGCTCCAAGCGCTCCAGCCAGCCGTTCTTCGCATACTTAGCGGCCAAGGCTGGAGATATCCCATATTCCGCTAGCTCGGCCAATCCAAAGGGTTGCCCGTGATGCAACCCTTGAAGGACCAATTTGAGTAACGAATGTCGAGAATTTGGCTTCATGGTTAAATTTTACAACATAAAGCAAACATCGGAAATTGAAAGTTTGATTTTTGTGTCAGAATTTAATCCATGGATGAATCTAACGACAAAATGCAAACATCAAGCGATTTCGTCACTTCGGCCTACAATCTTTCATCTTGGCATCACGATGTACTGAACAGTTGCTGCCACCTTGGACCCAGCGGCAACGGACCACGCGCCAAAGCGCAGCAACCTGGGGCTGGTAATTGCACCGGCCTCCTCGGGCAACATAAGATAGCACCAACCGAATACCAGCTCCTATAGCCGAAAAAGCCCTGCGGACGACGTTCGGCCGGCGAGCGCAACAAGTGAATCTTCGAGCGCTTCCCCGTTGGCCAGCGCAGTGTGCACGTCCAAAGCATCTCGAATTTAGAAAAATATTGCCATATGGAATTTATTCTGGCATAGTTCATCTCACTCCCCATTGAGAGAACCGGATAACAGCGCCCACAACGCGGCGCTGGCTGAGCCCTGCTGCTCACTTATCTGGTTCCTTCACAATCTGGCGAGACAGGTCCATAGCCCGGAGCAAAAACTCCCGCTGCATCTGAAATCAAGGTGCGTCTTCTCAACGCACGAAGCCCCCTTCCCTACTGAACGCCCGCATCCTAGCCAGTTTCACTTGGCCAGGATTGCACGTCCAATCTTAGATTTACTCGCGCCCCTACCGGGGCGCTTTGCGTTTCAAAATCCGCGCGTTGAGACAAATCTGTCTCCGTGCCCCAAACCACTAAGGAAAAAAATGATTAACAAGCAAGCTATCGACACCATGACCCAAATGCTGAGCCTCATCACCAAGTATGCGAAAGGCGCCTACCTACCTCACTCGGGTGCAAATGCAAGAGATTTTTCGGCGCACTGGACTGGAATTTGTCGCAGACAATATGCATAAGCATTGGACGACGCCCAAAGGTGCAGGGTCGGCGCGAACCGACGAGATAGAAAACTGGATTACGAAGCACGGACAGCGGGCACAGCCGACACTCGTGCTCGATGACCATGACCGCGGCTGGGGCCTTCTCGAATCGTCCTTGGACCTGAAAGGCCTCGTAGTTTTGTGCGAGCCCTGGGTTGGATTTATTGCTGACACGCTCGATAGTGCGCAGAGGTCACTCCGAGCACAGATGGCGCCTGGGGCTCCGTTGAAGATACGTCCATTGTGGCGCGCAAGGAAAAAACGAAGAAAAGACAGCGACTGAATTTAGTATCTTGGGGCGACGAAGTGCAGGAAAAAACTCCGGACAACGAAACGCTTACAATTGAAAGCCGCGCATGACACCTCCCCCCGCACTGAGCCCAAGTCCCTTGCGATGTTGGCCATAGTCAACATTACACCGAGTGTTGACATTGGCAGCAAAAGAACGGCGGTGAGCGAGTTGAGAGTGGTCAGTGCAGTCTAGGATGCGCAAACGAACAGAAGCATTTCTCCGCGTCCCCATCGTTCAGCCCGTGTTCGAGAAGAACGCTAGCGTGGCTTACGCCGGCGCGCTGGCTCTGGTCAATGGAGCGCAAGCCATCATTACTCATACCGTCACGGTGCCGGGGCTGGTTCGCATGAATTGACGGGTTTCGTCTCGCAGCAATTCGCGGCGCATCATACTAACCACACCCAAAGTTTATTCTTTCTTTTTCATCAGACCGGCCAATGTGGCAAACGGATTGTGGGTTGCCGGCGCGACCTCGGCCGATTTCAGACCAGGACCCCGGTCGGCCTCAAGATAACGCGAGTGTTCGTTATCGTGGCAGTAAAGGCACAGCAATTCCCAGTTACTGCCATCAGGCGGATTGTTGTTATGATTGTGGTCACGATGGTGCACCGTCAGTTGCGACACATTGGTATGCGTGAATTCGCGCATGCAGCGCCCGCACACCCACGGATACATTTTCAGCGACCGCTCGCGATAGCCCTGCTCGCGTTGGTCGGCCGCGCGCCGTGCGTCGGCCACAATTTTGTCCAGCCGCGCGGTGTCCGGTTTTTTCCCAATGCTCATGCTTACTTCCTTCCGTTGCTGTTACTTGTTGGCTGGCAGCGCCCACTGGAGGAGGCGCTCGATTATATTGGGCCTAACCGACAGATGGTGTTCTTCCAGCTTTGTAGACTGCAGGAGCTCTGCTGATTGTACTCGACAGCGTACTGGCGTCGGCGGCACGGCCGCTGGCGCCCCAAAGCAGTTATTAGGTAAAAGCACCAGACTCTGCGAGGGTGGAAGACTTGGCGGTACTCGGTGCTTGACGTGCCACCAGCCATTTCGCGACAATTCGCCGGACCGCAGACGCTCGTTTCTACGCGCACGCCTTGGCCAACCGATTTTGAAGGACACGCAAGCATGACCCAACACCAGTTTGACTCCAAAGGCCTGCGCGCTGAGCTACGCGCCCTACCCCGCGGCCCCCTTCTCCTTATTGCCGAGCGGGCCATCGAACTCGTATCCCACGACCAATTAGCCGCGCTGCTGGGCGATATCATTCAAGTCAACGCATACGCGACCGCCACCGACACCAACTCAGTCGACGCCGCGCCCAACGGTATGGCATTGCTGCTCGACGAGGTACGCTCGTTTCAGTACGCTGCCATGGACGGAGAGTTCTACGAGCACGTTGAAATCAATAACAAGGGGCGGCGAGAACAGTCAGCAGGCACTGATGCATTTATTGCTGAATTCGACCGCCTGATGCGCAAGAGCGTCAGAGCTATGGCAGTGGGTACTGAGCCGGGACTACGCGATGGCCTTGGGCATGGATTGCGTGATTGCTTCGAGCTGCTGTTTGCGTTGCTCCGTCACATCGACGAAGGGAACGACGACGTGCTGTTTTTTGCGGACGATGGCAGCTCGCTCGACGTTGGGGTCAATTGGCGCGTGGTGCTGCCGGCGTATTTCGCGTGCCTGGCGAGGGCAGAGGCGTCGTCACCGGAAGCGTTTGCGCGTGCCGTTGACGAGACCATCGAAGAGTTTGCCGAGCACGACCGGCTACGTTATGTGGACGCAGCACGCGCTGTCGCCAATGACGCGCAACGTGTTGCAATGATGGGAATGTGACGCGCTGGCAGTGTGATGCGTGCACGGTATGTACTTTGTGCCATGTCTTCTTACCGAAAATGGCATCGCAACGGGCGTACCCCAATGGTCTCGCCGAGAACCGCACTCGCCTACGGCTCCTTTATCCCATCGTCATAGTGCCCCCGTATAGTCTAGGAGAACGCCTCCGTGGCCACGCTAGTCGAGCAGTCGCCAGCACGAAGACAAGGAACAGACACCGAGCGATTGCAGCGGCAACCTGAAAGCCATCCATTGGGACGTCCCACGCATTGAGCACCACGTCGCTGGAGAAGATGGCCACAGTCAGCATCACGTCGAGTCTTGGCCTTGCCTGCCAGCAAAAGAACGGCGGCGAGCGGGTCGAGGGAGGTCAGTGCCGACAAGGATGCGCGGACAAACATTGGCATTCCACCGTAGTCCCAACTCAGCCCGCGTTCGAGCAGAAGCGAGTGTGGATGACGCCGGGGCCGGCCAGGCATGCGCCGGCTTGGTCGACGCACCCCGTTAGTCAGCGAGAACCAGCCCCGGCGCCGTGACGGCTCGAGGCATGAAGTGTAAATGACGCTAGCGGTGACCGGCAGGTATCGCCCCATTTCAGACATCGGAAGACGGATTTTTCTGAGCCTCCGGGAGCTACGAACCCTTCACATAGAGTGCTATCAACAGCTGAATTACCAGCTGAATTAGGAGAACATTCGAAAGCCGCGCTCGGGCAGTGTCAGTAAGTTGGCGTTTCGTAGCAAACCCTTGAGGGAAAAACGAAGCCACAAACCAAATTGTCAGCGCAACAATTGGATTTGTCAGATGAATTGCTAAACTGCCGACCCAGGCATCTGGACGGTTGTCTGGCCCCCAGTGTATTGCTACTTGGCCTCCGCTCGGCATTTGGTAAATCGCGAATGCCGCAGCGGCAAATATTACAGCCACTAGGAGCCCATTAAACATGGGGGCAAGGCGGCAACTCATACGCGTCTGTTCATCTGTTGTTTGTTATGACTGCTTTAGCCGTTCTTGGCCTTTAGGCTCAGCATAGCATATTGTTGAAATGAAAAATCTCACGAACCGTCACGACCGGCTGCAAGCGCCCCGTTGCGGACCTTCGCCAAAAAGGCGCTCAAATCACCAGACTCTAAGCGACTTTCACCGCAAGGGGTGCACGTAGTAAGAAACGAGGTCCTTTCCGCAGTCGCCCATGAAGCGCGCGACAATCACGCTCGGCCGGCACATCTACGCATTTGTACCTTTTATTTTCAACCATTTCAAACGCCTTGAAGGCGGGTCTTGCTTTTGAGATTTTTACAGGTGTCTCTTGAGGAAGAATGAACGGTGCCAAATCGAGAGGCGAGAAAACGCATTTCGACCCAATTATTACCTCACGTAGCTGTATGCTAATACCAAAGGGAATATGATACATCGGCAACTTCGGACCATCTAATAGTACAATTGCTCTTAGTTCTTTCTCGTAGCTCCATTCTTGAGCTTTGTGATAGAGAATCTCGCCAATAAATTGCGTACCATTTGCGTCTCCCTCTTCAATAGGCGACAGCAATCTTGAGTCGACATACTGTACGTAACCAATATAATCATCGTTCACATCAAATCCTAAACAGACTCCTTCATGCTTATTAGCGTAGTGCGCCCACATTACGGGGCTTCTCCAGTTATCGCTAAAGCAAATCAGCCCAAATTTTTCATTTGCTGTTTGAGCAAAAGCCTTCGAGCGCTGTCGCGCCGCTCTGTCACCAGCATCATGACAACCAAGCTCAAAAGGGGCGTTAAGGTCGCAGAATCTTGATACCTTCATGCGCTGCTCAAAAAAAATATGCTTTAACGCAATTTCAATTGAAGTCATGTAGTAAACGCGCATATCTCGCAATTTCTATAGGCTTATCAATCAAAGGCCATTACCAGCCGAATTTGGTCAGCTACCGGGCAGCTGTATTTCTTGTTGAATTTGACTCGGGACGTTCGTCCACGTAGTCTTGCTGTCCAAGAGCAGCCGCACATCCATTTCTTCTTCGATTACTTGGCGGACGTGAGCAAACCAGTGGACCAAGCGTTTGTCGTTCTTCGTATCAAATTTAAACGCTCCGAAATCATTGTCCCAGTAAACCCCGGCCGCAGCACGATACACATGTTGATAAGAAGGTTTTCCACCGCCGTCCAGCCTCACGATGAGGAGCGAATCGGCAATTGCAAACTCGATGTTCGATACCGTTTCTAAGTTCATCAGCTATGGCTCCGTAGGTCCGTTCTTGGTCGAAAGCCGCAGAGCGACTTTACGCTTACGCACCCGCAAATCCTTCTAATCCTTGGCTAAAGCAAAGGTAGTCAAACGAGGTCTGTTCTAGCCGTTCTTTGAGCGCGGGACTTGCAAAATAATACTCGTCATTCATCGTTAAAAGACGCAGCCCAGTGACGTCAAGGTCGTTGATTTGTTCTGATGTGAAATACTGCCGGACCTGGACGCGAACATGTGTCCGAAATTCCCTACCTGACGGCCGGTCAAACAATACAACATCTTCGCAAACGATTCGTTCAACATCATATTCAATCAGGAACTCTGCCAGTTTTCGCTCTACAAGTAGGTAGCCGTACCCCGGTAAAAAAGGACCTATTTCGGCAGCCTCCAGGAGCTGGAAGCGGCCGTCGTCTAATTCAAACAATCGAACTGCAGGCAGGCGGCTCTCGATTAAGAATGGAAGCATCAATCGTACCTTGATTATTAAATTGGGCCGTCCGCTCGTGGCCGAACTCGGCCGGCGGCATCGAGCACTAACCACTACACACGAAGTACCCTCTGTTCAATTTTCTGCCTTGTGACTTCTGCCAGAAGAACACTCCATCTTCGCCTTTGGCGGTCATGCGCTTTCCCTGACAAAGTGCTGTTACATTGCCCGGCCCGGCGGGGGCTCTATGCCGTTTACAGTGG
>DIZW01000132.1 GCA_002428015.1 Oxalobacteraceae bacterium UBA6018
CGCGAGATGCACCAGTCCTGGATGTTGTTGAGCCACTGGTTGTAGGTGGTGCTCCAGTTTTCCGGCACGAACTTGATCTCACCGTCGGCCACTTTTTCCAGCGCCACCTCGGCGATCGACTTGCCGGGGAAGTGGGTGCCTTCCGGGGCCGGCTTGCTCATGGCGACGAACCACTGGTCGGTCAGCATCGGCTCGATGACCACGCCGGTGCGGTCGCCGCGCGGCACCATCAGCTTGTGCGGCTTGACCTCGACCAGCAGGCCCAGCGCGTCCAGGTCGGCCACGATCTGCTTGCGCGCGGCGAAGCGGTCCATGCCGCGGTATTGCTCGGGCGCCTCGTCGCTGATCTTGGCGTCCAGGGTCAGCACGCCGATCATCGGCAGCTTGTTGCGCTGGCCGACCGCGTAGTCGTTGAAGTCGTGGGCCGGGGTGATCTTCACGCAGCCGCTGCCGAAGGCCTTGTCGGCGTATTCGTCGGCGATCAGGGGAATTTGGCGGCCCGTCAGGGGCAGTTCGAGCATCTGGCCGACCAGGTGGGCGTAGCGCTCGTCGGTCGGGTCGACCGCCACGGCGACGTCGCCGAGCAGGGTTTCAGGCCGGGTGGTGGCGACGACCACGTGGCCCTCGCCCTGGGCCAGCGGGTACTTGATGTACCACATCGAGCCGTCTTCTTCTTCCGACACCACTTCCAGGTCCGACACGGCCGTGCCCAGCTTGGGGTCCCAGTTGACCAGGCGCTTGCCGCGGTAGATCAGGCCCTGCTCGAACAGGCGCACGAACACCTCGGTGACCACTTTCGAGCGCGGCTCGTCCATCGTGAAGTACTCGCGCGACCAGTCCGGCGAGGTGCCCATGCGGCGCATCTGGCCGGTGATGATGTTGCCCGACTTTTCCTTCCACTCCCACACCTTCTTGATGAACTGCTCGCGCCCGAGGTCATGGCGCGACAGCTTCTGCGCGTCGAGCTGGCGTTCCACCACGATCTGGGTGGCGATGCCGGCGTGGTCGGTGCCCGGCACCCAGGCGGTGTTGAAGCCGCGCATGCGGTAGTAGCGGGTCAGGCCGTCCATGATGGTCTGGTTGAACGCGTGGCCCATGTGCAGGGTGCCGGTGACGTTCGGCGGCGGCAGCTGGATGCAAAACGACGGCTTGGCGGGGTCCGTGGTGGCGGCGAAATATCCACGCTGTTCCCATTCCGTGCGCCAGAATTGTTCAATGTCGGCTGGCTCGAAAGACTTGGCTAATTCCATGATTTGTCGTGTTGATTTTGCGAAAACAATCATTATAGAGGACTGGCGCGCCTCAGCGCGGCGGCCCGGGACGCGCCCCGCATAAAAAAAGGACGCCGCGGCGTCCTTTTTGGGTGGGCAGGCGCTGCCGGCGCGCACTTCCCCTAGTTGCCGCAGCCGAGAGACTTGATGCGGTCGTAGGCGGCCCTGGCCTGCACCAGGCCGTAGCCGTACTTGGTGTCGCGGCCTGCCGCGCCCAGGTCAAGCGCGCTCTTGCCCAGCGAGGCGCGGATCTGGCTGCCGGTGCAGGTGGGGAAGTAGCTCCACACCAGCGCCGCCACGGCCGACACGTGCGGCGTGGCCATCGAGGTGCCGTCGTAGTAGGCGTAGTTGTACGGCGTGACGGTGATGGTGGCGGTCTGGCCCAGCTGGTTCTTCATGGCCGCCCCTTCGGTGTCGGACGCGGTCACCGAGGGGATGGTGGTGACGGTGGTGCCGAGCGTGCCGCCGAAACTGCCGGGCGCGTTGTTGTACACCACGGCGCCGACTCCGCCGCTGCTCTGGCAGTTGGAGACCTTGGTGGCGAAGTCGATGGTGCCGCGCGCGATCAGGCAGACCTTGCCCGCCATGGCGCTGTTGACCACGTCGCCCAGGCCGAAGTCGGCCAGGGGAGCGCTGGCCGTGGTTTTCGGCGAGCCGTCCATGCCGCCCGGCGCGTAGGCGGTGCCGCCTACGGTCAAGGCCGACTGCGAACCGGTGCCCATCGGCACGGTCGACAACACGTTCACGCCGGGCGCGGCGATCTCGACCTTGCTGTTGTACTGGGAGAAGCTGGCCCAGTTCTTGTTCTCGTCCAGGGCCGCGACCATCATCACGCTGGCATAGCCGGCCGGGTAGGAGATGGCGGTGGTGCCGTCGTTGCCGGCCGCGGCCACGTTGAGCACACCCTTGGAGGCGAGCACGTCGAAGGCGCGCTGCTCGGTCTTGCTGGCGCGCCCGCCGCCGAGCGACATGGTGATCACGTTGGCGCCGGCCGTGCCGCATTTGTTGGCCGCCGAGGCCAGGGTCGAGGAGTAGGCCCAGCCGGAGGCGCCGAACACCTTGACGATGTGCAGCTTGAGCTGCTTGTTGGGATTGACGCCGACCACGCCCACGCCGCTGTTGTTGAGCGCGGCGATGGTGCCGGTCACGTGGGTGCCGTGGTGGTTCTCGTCGGTGTACCACCAGCCGGTGCCGGAATCGTATTCGCCGGTGAAGTTATTGCCGTTCAAGTCTTCATGGTCGCGGTTCACGCCGGAGTCGATGATGCACAGCTTGCGGTTGCCGGCGTTGGTGTCGGGCAGCTGGTCGGCCTGGACCATCTGTATGCCGTAGGGCACCAGCTGGCCGCTCGCGTACGGGTTGCCGGTCGAGGGCGTGGTCAGGGCGAAGGCCTTGCGCACCACGTCGTCCTCCACGTACTCGACGTTGGGGTTGTGCTGCAAGCCCTTGAGCGCGGCGGCCGGCACCTCGACGGCCATCGCGTCCATGCCGACAATGTCTTGCTTGACCGTGCCGTGGGCGGCCGCCACGGCGGCCTTGACGCTGGCCGCCGCGCCCGGCTTGAAGGCGACGATCACGCGCGTCGTGTCGGCCGCCGCCGCGTTGCCGATGACACCGGCCGCGACGGTCGCGACCAGCAGCTTGACCGCGGTGGCGATCGAGGACATCACTACATTGCTTTGCATCATGAAGTTTCTCCGAGTGAGAGTATGTACTTTGCCGCAAGCTCTGGTCGGCTTGCATGCGCCTGGGCGGTACCTGGTAAGTACCCTGCGCCGGTCCGCATGGTCGGGTCGGCGGAGGGTCAGTGTAGGAGCAAAGGATGAGCCTGATCAACCGCCTTTTTCGGCGGGCTCATCGACGTGTTGTTTGTTTGCCGGCGCGATCATATTTCCGCGCCGGTGAATGGTGCGGCGATCCAGCGGTGCTAGAATTTTGCGCCCGCCGCCCAGCCGGCCCCAGCCTTGGTACTTTCCTTCAGGCAAATGAAAAAGGGACGCCGCGGCGTCCCTCGCTCCCCGCCGCGGCGGCCTCAGTTGCCGCAGCCCAGCGCCTTGATGCGGTCGTAGGCGGTCCTGGCCTGCACCAGCCCGAAGCCGTACTTGTCGTCGCGGCCCACCGGTCCCAGGTCGAGCGCGCTCTTGCCCAGCGACGCGCGGATCTGCTTGCCCGTGCAGGCGGGGAAGTAGCTCCACACCAGCGCCGCCACGCCCGACACGTGCGGCGTGGCCATCGAGGTGCCGTCGTAGTAGGCGTAGTTGATGGCCTTGACGCTGACCGTGGCGTCCTGCCCCAGCTGGTTGCGCAGGCTGGCGCCCTCGGTGTCGGACGCGGTCACCGACGGGATGCTCGTCACCGTCGTGCCCAGGGTGCCGTTAAAGCTGCCTGCGGCGTTGTTGTAGACCACCGCGCCGACCCCGCCGCTGCTCTGGCAATTGGCCACCTTGGTGGCGAAGGTGATGCTGCCGCGCGCGATCAGGCAGACCTTGCCCGCGACGGCGGCGTTCACCGTGTCGCCGATGCCGAAGTCGGCCAGCGGCGCGCTGGCGCTGGTCTTGGGCGAGCCTTCCATGGTGCCCGGCGCGTAGGTCTTGTTGCCCACCACCAGGGACGGCTCGGAGCCGGTGCCCATCGGCACGGTCGACAGCACCAGCACCCCGGGGGCGGAGATCTCGACCTTGCTGTTGAACTGGGAGAAGCTGGCCCAGGTCCGCGTCTCGTCCAGCGCGCCCACCATCATCACGCTGGCGTAGCCGGCCGGGTAGGAGATGCTGCTGTCGCCGGCGTTGCCGGCCGCCGCCACCGACAGCACCCCGTTGGCGGCCAGGCGGTCGAAGGCGCGCTGCTCGGTGTAGCTGGGGCTGCCACCGCCGAGCGACATGCTGATCACGTTGGCGCCGTTCGCGCCGCACTGGTAGGCGGCCTTGGCCAGGGTGGACGAATAGGCCCAGCCGTCGGCCCCGAACACCTTCACGATGTACAGGTGCAGGTGCTTGTTCGGGTTCACCCCGACCACCCCGACGCCGTTGTTGTTGACCGCCGCGATGGTGCCGGCCACGTGGGTGCCGTGGTGGTTCTCGTCGGTGTACCACCAGCCGGTGCCGCGGTCGTAGAGGCCGGCGGCCGGGATGCCGGCCAGGTCCTCGTGGGCGCGGTCGATGCCCGAGTCGATGATGCACAGGGTACGGTTGCCGGCGTTGCTGTCGGGCAGCTGGTCGGCCTGGACCATCTGTATGCCGTAGGGCACCAGCTGGCCCGGCAGATAGGGTTTCTTCGACGGCGAGGTCAGCGCCATCGGGTAGCGCTTCACATCCTCCTCGACCTGCACGATGTTGGCGTTGCGCCTGAGCGCGGCCAGGGCCACGGCCGGCAGCTCGATGGCGAGCGCGTCCAGCTCGGGCAGTTCCAGCTTGACGGCGCCGTGGGCGCCGGCCACCGCCGCCCTGATGGCCGCGGCCGCGCCCGGTTTGAAGGTGACGATCACGCGGGTGGTGCCGGCCGCCGTGGCGGTGCCGAGCATGCCCAGGGCCAGCGTGGCCAGGCCGAGCTTGACGGCGATGCCGATGCGGGAGGCGGCGAAACAGGGGACGTGCAAGCCGGCGCGCGCGCCGCTAAGGATGTGAGTCATTGCATTTTCTCCGATAAAGGTCATGGCTGACGCCGCGCGGGTGGTGCCGGCGCACTGGGGAAAGGCGAATGCCGCGGATAAGCGACTCATCCATCGTACCCCCGAGTTTGTCTGACACTGTTGTTATTTCTACTCGTGTGCTGCAGCTTGTGCGCTCACAAGCGATGGGGAAAACAATGCCGCACCGGCGCGCGCGGCGTATAATGTGGCAAGCCACCGGTGACAGCCGGCCGGCACACGCTAGGGGTCCTGCCCGCCGCATTGCGGCTGGTCGGTGAGAAACACCCTCTGAACCTGATCTGGATAATGCCAGCGAAGGGAAGCCAGTGAGACAACGGCCATGCGCGCCGCCGCTCCAACCTCCTTTGCTGGCTCCTGCCCCCAAGGAGCCATAATGAATGCACCACTGAAGTTCGATTCCGCCACCGCCATCGTGGACCAGGCGGCCATCGCCCCTTTCCCCAATTCGCGCAAGGTGTACGCCGAGGGCAGCCGCCCCGACATCCGCGTGCCGATGCGCCAGGTCAGCCTGGCCGACACCCCGGCCTCGTTCGGCGCCGAGCCCAATCCGCCGGTGTACGTGTACGACACCTCGGGCCCTTACTCGGACCCGGCCGCGGCGATCGACATCCGCGCCGGCCTGACGACCCCGCGCCTGCCGTGGATCCTCGAGCGCGGCGACACCGACGAGCTGCCCGGCCCCACCTCGCTGTACGGCCAGGCGCGCCTGGACGACCCTGAGCTGAGCGCCATGCGCTTCCAGCTGCACCGCAAGCCGCGCCGCGCCAAGGACGGCGCCAACGTGACCCAGATGCACTACGCGCGCCAGGGCATCATCACCCCCGAGATGGAATTCGTGGCGATCCGCGAGAACCTGCGCCGCCAGGAGTACCTGGCCCAGCTCGAGGCGTCCGGCCCGATGGGCAAGCGCAGCGCCCAGCTGCTGGGCCGCCAGCATCCCGGCCAGTCCTTCGGCGCCTCGCTGCCGGAGCAGATCACGGCCGAGTTCGTGCGCCAGGAAATCGCCCGCGGGCGCGCCATCATTCCGGCCAAACATCAACCACCCGGAAATCGAGCCGATGATCATCGGCCGCAACTTCCTCGTCAAGATCAACGCCAACATCGGCAACTCGGCCGTGACCTCGTCGATCGGCGAGGAAGTCGAGAAGATGACCTGGGCCATCCGCTGGGGCGCCGACAACGTGATGGACCTGTCCACGGGCAAGCACATCCACGAGACGCGCGAGTGGATCATCCGCAACAGCCCGGTGCCGATCGGCACGGTGCCGATCTACCAGGCCCTCGAGAAAGTCAACGGCAAGGCCGAGGACCTGACCTGGGAGATCTTCCGCGACACCCTCATCGAGCAGGCCGAGCAGGGCGTCGACTACTTCACCATCCACGCCGGCGTGCTGCTGCGCTACGTGCCGATGACGGCCAACCGCCTCACCGGCATCGTCTCGCGCGGCGGCTCGATCATGGCCAAGTGGTGCCTGGCGCACCACCAGGAATCGTTCCTGTACACGCATTTCGAGGACATCTGCGCCATCATGAAGGCCTACGACGTGTCCTTCAGCCTGGGCGACGGCCTGCGTCCGGGCTCGATCTACGACGCCAACGACGAGGCCCAGCTGGCCGAGCTCAAGACCCTGGGCGAGCTGACCCAGGTGGCCTGGAAGCACGACGTGCAGGTGATGATCGAAGGCCCGGGCCACGTGCCCATGCAGCTGATCAAGGAAAACATGGACTTGCAGCTCGAGCAGTGCGGCGAGGCGCCGTTCTACACGCTGGGACCCTTGACGACCGACATCGCGCCCGGCTACGACCACATCACCTCCGGCATCGGCGCGGCCCAGATCGGCTGGTACGGCACCGCCATGCTGTGCTACGTCACGCCCAAGGAGCACCTGGGCCTGCCCAACAAGGCCGACGTCAAGGACGGCATCATCACCTACAAGATCGCGGCCCACGCGGCCGACCTGGCCAAGGGCCACCCGGGCGCCCAGATCCGCGACAACGCGCTGTCGAAGGCGCGCTTCGAGTTCCGCTGGGAAGACCAGTTCAACCTGGGCCTGGATCCGGACAAGGCGCGCGAATTCCACGACGAGACCCTGCCCAAGGACTCGGCCAAGGTGGCGCACTTCTGCTCCATGTGCGGCCCGCACTTCTGCTCGATGAAGATCACCCAGGAGGTGCGCGACTACGCCGCCAGCGCCGGCCTGAACGACGCCAGCGCGCTGGCCCAGGGCATGCAGGTCAAGGCCATCGAGTTCGTCAAGCAGGGCGGCGAACTGTACAAGAAGGTGTGAGCGTCATGATCGACATCGAAGTCAACGGCCAGGCCCGGCGCGTGCGTCCCAGCCTGAGCCTGCGCGAGCTGCTCGACGAGCTCGAGCTGCCCGACCAGGGCCTGGCCCTGGCCGTCAACCGCAGCGTGGTGCCGCGCCAGCAATGGCCGCAGCGCCTGGTGGCGGCGGCCGACAAGATCGAGATCGTACGCGCCATCGGCGGCGGCTGAGGGCCGCCCCTCATCGAACATGAACCAAGGAATGAGCATGAAGGACATTCACACTGATGCATTGATGATCGCCGGCAAGGCCTACAACTCGCGCCTGCTGGTGGGCAGCGGCAAGTACCGCGATCTGGCCCAGACCCGCGCAGCCACCGACGCGGCCGGCGCCGACATCATCACCGTGGCCATCCGCCGCGTCAACATCGGCCAGCACAAGGGCGAGCCCAGCCTGCTCGACGTGCTGCCGCCGGACCAGTACACGATCCTGCCCAACACGGCCGGCTGCTACAACGCCGAGGACGCCGTCTACACCCTGCAGATGGCGCGCGAGCTGCTGGGCGGGCACAAGCTGGTCAAGCTGGAAGTGCTGGGCGACGAGAAGACCCTGTTCCCGCACATGCCGGAGACCCTCAAGGCCGCCGAGCGCCTGGTCAAGGACGGCTTCGACGTGATGGTCTATTGCAGCGACGACCCGATCCAGGCCCGCATCCTGGAGCAAATCGGCTGCGTCGCGGTGATGCCGCTGGCCTCGCTGATCGGCTCCGGCATGGGCATCCTGAACCCGTGGAACCTGTCGCTGATCATCGAGCAGGCCACGGTGCCGGTGCTGGTCGACGCCGGCGTGGGCACGGCCTCGGACGCGGCCATCGCCATGGAGCTCGGCTGCGACGGCGTGCTGATGAACAGCGCCATCGCCCTCGCCCAGGACCCGGTGCGCATGGCCGGCGCGATGCGCCTGGCGGTGCAGGCCGGGCGCGAGGCCTTCCTGGCCGGGCGCATGCCCAAGCGCTTCGCGGCCTCGCCGTCCTCGCCCACCAGCGGGCGCATCGCCTGATGCCGGCGCGGCGCGCCACCGTGCTGGTGCTGTCCGGACTGGACCCGTCCGGCGGGGCCGGCATGGCGGCCGACGTGCTGGCCATCGCGGCCCAGGGCGCGCACGCGCTGCCGGTGGTGACGGCGCTGACGGTGCAGGACAACAACCGCGTGCACGAGGTGGTGCCGGTCGACGCCGCCCTGCTGGAACGCCAGGTGCGCCTGCTGGCCGAGCGCATCGGCATCGACGCCGTCAAGATCGGCATTCCCGGCAGCCGCGCCAACGCCGAGGCCCTGGCCGGACTGCTGCGCGCGCTGCGGGCCGCCAAGCCGGACTTGCCGATCGTGCTGGACCCGGTGCTGGCCAGCGGGCATGGCGACGCGCTCGCGCGCGGCGACGCGCTCGAGGCGCTGGCGCCGCTGCTGGCGTTGGCCAGCGTGCTGGTGCCCAACCTGGGCGAGGCGGCCGCGCTCGGCCAGGTGGCCTGCCCGCAGGTGCTGGTCACGGGCGGGCACGGCGACGGGCCCGAGGTGGTCAACCGCTGGGGGACGCGCGAGTGGCGCTGGGAGCGCCTGGACGGCCAGTTCCACGGCAGCGGCTGCACCCTGGCCGCCGCCATCGCGGCCCGCCTGGCGCTGGGCGAGCCGCTCGACACGGCCCTGGAGCGGGCCCAGGCCTACACCCACCAGGCGCTGGCGGACGCGTTTTCCATCGCGCCCGGCCAGTCCATTCCGCTGCGCTGAGCGCGCGCTGGCGCCGCGCCACGGCGTTTTGCCGGCGCGCCGATTGATTTACCCTATTTGAAAAGAGACGACTATGCGAGGCCTCTACCTTGTCACCCCGAACTGGGACGATACCGCCCGGATGCTCGACATCACCGCCGCCGCGCTCGACGCCGGCGCCGCGCTGGTGCAATACCGCCACAAGGACGCCAGCCCGGAACTGCGGCGCGAGCAGGGCGCCGCGCTGCAGGCGCTGTGCCGGCGCTACGCGCGTCCCTTCATCGTCAACGACCACCTGGACCTGTGCCTGACCTTGGGCGCCGACGGCCTGCACGTGGGCGGCACCGACATGTCGGTGGCGGCCGCGCGCGCCGCGCTGGGGCCGGACAAGATCGTCGGCGCGTCCTGCTACGGCGACCTGGCGCTGGCGCACGCGGCCTGGAAAGCCGGCGCCAGCTACATCGCGTTCGGCGGCTTCTACCCGTCCCCGGTCAAGCGCTACAGCTTCACCACGGCGCCCTCGGTGGTGGCCGAGGCGCGCACCCAGATCGACCTGCCGGTGGTGGTGATCGGCGGCATGACGCCGGACAACGCCGCGCCGCTGGTGAACCTGGGCGCGGACATGGTGGCGGCCATCACCAGTATTTACGGCGCCGACGATCCGGGTGCCGCCACGCGCCGCTTCGACGCCCTGTTCGCCCAGCAAAAAGGGAACCCGCAAGCGTGATGCGCGCCGTATAATCATTTCACATTTTGCCTTTGGAATTCCCCGCCAATGAACTCCGCCCCGACCGTGAAACGCCGTATCCTGATCGTCGACGACGACCCGCTGCTGCTGCAGTTCTTGAACGAAGTGATCGGTCACGCGGGCTACGAGACGGCCACCGCCAGCTCCGGCGAGCAGGCCCTGCAGCTGATCGCCGAGGGCGAGCCGGACATGGCCCTGCTCGACATCACCATGCCCGGCATGACCGGTCTTGAGCTGGCGCGCCACCTCAAGACCCATACCACGGTGCCGTTCATGTTCCTGTCGGCCATCGGCGACAGCGAGTCGAGCAAGCAGGCCGCCGCCTTCGGCGCGGTCGGCTACCTGGTCAAGCCGGTCGACGCCGAGCGCCTGATGCCGGCCTTCGAGGCGGGCCTGGCGCGCGCCGACGACATCCGCCAGTTGCGCCGCACCGAGCACAACCTGAACGCGGCGCTGGCGGCGGGGCGCGAAACCAGCCTGGCGGTGGGCCTGCTGATGGGCCGCTACCAGACCGACCGGAATACCGCCTTCGAAGTGCTGCGCGACCACGCCCGCTCGAGCCGGCGCAAGATCAACGAGGTGGCCGACCAGCTGCTGGCCGCCGAGGAAACCCTGAACGCGTTGCACCCGCTGTTCGCCAGCCGTTTCAAGGGGCGTTGAGGGCAGGGCGTTGCGCCCGCGCGACGCCGCTCGTCACTGCGACTGTGCATTTTTAATTTCCGATTTGCAAAATTGGCGCGCGCGCCTTTGTTTTGCGCTACACTCAATCGCATCGAACCGTCACACCGGTTCACCCGCAGTTCGCGCCGGCGAGCCATAACCCGCTCCCTGCGCTCGTCCAGCGCCGCCCGATCGCCCGCGGCCGCACGTAATCCTCGGCCTTAGCTCCGCCGATTGTCCTCCCTGCCCAGCACCGCCACGCCCGCGCCAAGCGCGCCCGTGTGCGGCCGCCGTCCAGGAATTCGATCGATTCGGTTCAGAAAGGAAATCGCGATGAAAGCGGCCACACACACCAGCAAATGCCAAGCCGGCACGCCCCGCTCCCATGCCGGCAGCGTGCGCCGCGGCGCCCACCTGGCCAAGCGGCGCCCGGCGGCCAGCGGCCCGGTCGCGGCCGACGCCCCGCGCCTGACCATCACCCTGCTCGACGGCCCGCACAGCACGCGCGCCATCGACGGCGACCTGAACAGCGCCGTGCCGCACGTGCTGCTGATCGACCGCGACATCGACACGGCCATCGCCTTGAGTTCGCTGCTGATGCCCGAGGCGCACCTGGTCCACGCGTCCACCGCGGCCGAAGCGCGGCGCCTGCTCGACAGCCACATCTTCTCGCTGGTGATCGTCGACCCCTACCTGGGCGACGCCGGCAGCGCGACCGTGCTGCCCACCCTGATGGCCACGCCGGTGCTGGTGTACGCCGAGCGCCAGCCCGAGCGCATGGAGAAGGTGCTGTTCCTGCCCAAGCCATGGACCACCCCGCGCCAGCTGTGGAGCACCATCTCGGCCCTGCTGGGCATCGGCGGCGGGCTCAGCGCGGGGGATTGACGTGGCGCTGAAAAGCATCCTGTACGTGGAAGACGACCTGCACGTGCGCACCAGCGCCACCCTGGCGCTGGAGGTGATCGGCCAGTTCGCCGTGCGCGCCTGCGGCAGCGGCCGCGCGGCGCTGATCGCGGCCCAGGACTTCCACCCGGACCTGATCGTGCTCGACGTGCTGATGCCCGAGCTCGACGGACTGGCCACGCTGGCGATGCTGCGCCGCATGCCGCATCTGGCCGCCGTCCCGGCCGTGTTCGTGACCGGCATGACCGAGCCGCGCGACCTGGCCCGGTATGCCCAGGCGGGCGCCCTGGGCGTGATCCCCGAGCCGCTGGTGCCGCTGCGCCTGGTGGGCCAGATCAACACGCTGTGGCGCGACGGCGCCGCCACGACGGCCAAGCGCGCCTGACCCCGCGCACGCCTGGGCCAGGCTTGATATGATGGTAAACGCGCGCCGCGGCGCGCGCCATCCCATCATCCCACCCACAGGACACCATGAAAACCAAGGCAGCAATCGCATGGAAGGCCGGCCAGCCGCTGACGATCGAAGAGGTCGAGCTGGCCGGGCCGAAAGAGGGCGAGGTACTGGTCGAGATCAAGGCCACCGGCATCTGCCACACCGACTACTACACGCTCTCGGGCGCCGACCCGGAAGGCATCTTCCCGGCCATCCTCGGGCATGAGGGCGCCGGCATCGTGGTCGACGTCGGCCCCGGCGTCAAGAGCATCCGCAAGGACGACCACGTCATTCCGCTGTACACGCCGGAATGCCGCCAGTGCAAATTCTGCCTGTCGCAAAAGACCAACCTGTGCCAGGCGATCCGCTCGACCCAGGGCCGCGGCCTGATGCCCGACGCCACCAGCCGCTTCTCGCTGGACGGCAAGCCGATCTACCACTACATGGGCACCTCGACCTTCTCCAACTACATCGTGGTGCCGGAGATCGCGCTGGCCAAGGTGCGTTCGGACGCGCCGTTCGACAAGATCTGCTACATCGGCTGCGGCGTGACCACCGGCGTGGGCGCGGTGCTGTTCACGGCCAAGGTGGAAGCCGGCGCCAACGTGGTGGTGTTCGGCCTGGGCGGGATCGGCCTGAACGTGATCCAGGCCGCGCGCATGGTCGGCGCCGACAAGATCATCGGGGTCGACCTGAACCCGGCGCGCGAGGCGATGGCGCGCAAGTTCGGCATGACCCACTTCATCAATCCGGGCCAGGTGGAGAACGTGGTGGACGCCATCGTGCAGCTGACCGACGGCGGCGCCGACTACAGTTTCGAGTGCATCGGCAACGTCACCACCATGCGCCAGGCGCTCGAGTGCTGCCACAAGGGCTGGGGCCAGTCGATCATCATCGGGGTGGCGGCGGCCGGGCAGGAGATCGCCACCCGCCCGTTCCAGCTGGTCACGGGGCGGGTCTGGAAAGGCTCGGCCTTCGGCGGCGCGCGCGGACGCACCGACGTGCCGCGCATCGTCGACTGGTACATGAACGGCAAGCTCAACATCGACGACCTGATCACCCACCGCCTGCCGCTAGAGCGCATCAACGAAGGCTTCGACCTGATGAAAAGCGGGGAGTCGATCCGCTCGGTGGTGCTGTACTAAACCCCAACGCGAACAGCCCGCCGCGCGGCAAAAATCTTCGCCGCCGCGGACGGGCAGTCGATGCCGCGCGCGCCCGCTTTACGCGGTCAGCAAGCTGAACTGTATTCGGTACAGGCTCTCCGCCCCGCGCGCGCCGCTCGCCTCCAGGAACAGCTGCAAGGTGCCGAGGCTGGCGTGATACACCTGCACGATGCCCGGCTTGAGCGTGTCGGTGCCGCTCAGCAGCACGGCGAACTGCTCGAGCCCGGGCACGGCCTTGCCGTCCCTGATGCCGACCACCTGCAGCGCCACGCCGCGCACGGCGTCGTTGACCACCAGCGTCTGGTTCAGCAGTGCCGCGAAGCTGGCCCGGCGCAATTTTGCCGGCGCGGCCGCCGCCAGCACGGCAGCCGGCGCCAGGCCGGCCACGGCCAGCGCGCCGCCGCTCAGGATGAAAGCTCTGCGTTCCATTTTTTTGTTCTCCGGTAGTTGGTCGCGCCGGTCAGGGGCGCGACGGGAAGATGCCCTGCATGCAAATCATGAAGGTCAGGGTCAGGTAGGGCTGGCGGTTGTTGTGCGGCGTGCCGCCGCCGGCCGGCTGCAGGATGGCCGGGGCGGCCGCGACCAGGTCGGCCGGGTCGTGGTAGGGCGGGGTCGCGCTGCTGACCTTGGCCAGCACGTGGCCGTTGGCCGCGTTGTAGGCCGGCAGCGCCGAGGTGGCCATGAGCGCGTGCCCGTGCGCCGGCATCTCCTGCGCCGTGAGCGTGTGCGCGGTCTCGCCGCCGGTCTCGCCCAGGACGTGTTCGGACAGGCCGGGACCCTGGCCGGCATGCAGCGGCATGCGCCCGATCAGGTTGGGCAGCGCGAAGTTGCTGATGCCGTTGCCGCCGTAGTTGGTGCCCAGCAGCGAAAACAGGGCGGTGTTCTGCGAGATCGGCAGCAGCGCGCCGTCGCACTTCATCCATCCCTGGGGTGCGAAGTTGCCCGCGAACAGGCGCACTTCGCCGATAAATGCCTCTGACATGTGTTTCTCCTGAAGCGAAGGTGCGCTAGCCGCGCGAAGGGAAGATGCCTTGCATGGCGATGATGAAATTCAAGGCCAGGTTGGGCGCCATGTTGTTGTGCGCGAGCGAGCCGCCGGCGGCGGCGATCGCGTTCGGGCTCATCGCCACCAGGGTGGCCGGGTCGGCGTACATCTTCGGCTTGGGCAGCGGCGAGCCGGTCACCATCGCCGTGCTGGCCAGGTTGATGCCGCCGGCCGGCACCGCCGCGGGCGCGGCCGCGCTGGCGCCGGCCGTGTGGCTGTGGTTCGGCAGTTGGCCGCCGGTCAGGGTCACGGTTTCGGTGCCGGCGCGCTCGCCGAGCACGTAGTTGCCGAGCGGCCCGCTGCCCTGGTGCAGCGGCACCCTGCCGCGAAAGTCGGGCAGCGCGTAGGTGCTCACGCCGTCGCCGCCGTAGGTGGTCCCCAGCAGGGAGAACAAGGCCTCGTTTTGAGCGATCGCGATGAGCTGGCCGTCGCACAAGGCCCAACCGACCGGCGCGAACGTGCCGGCGAATAGGCGGATTTCTCCGATAAATGGATCCATCGAATGGCTTCCTTTTCTGTCAGTTGCGGGACGGGTAAATGCCGACCAGCGCGATGATGAAATTGGCGGTCAGGTAGGGCTGCATATTGTTATGCGGCTCGTTGCCGCCAGCCGTCCCCACCGTGGCCGGGTGCAGGGCCGCGCTGCCGTCCGGCGCGTGGTAGGGGTTGCTGCCGCCGGCCTCGACCGACCCGAGCACGCGGCCGGCGGGATCGCCCGCGTGGTTGTAGTTGTTGGCGGCCATCAGCGCGTGGGTGTGGGCCGGCATTTCCGCCGCGCTCAAGGTGTGGTTCGCCTCGCCGCCGGTGGGCCCGGGCATGTCGTCGTGCAGCGGCACGCGTCCGCGCAGGTCGGGCAGGGCGAAGGTGGTCTGACCGTTGCCGCCGTACATGGTGCCGAGCAGGGAAAACAGGGCCTGGTTCTGGTTAATCGCCAGCAGTTGGCCATCGCAGGTGGCCCAGCCGTTCGGCGCGAAGCCGAAACCAGTCATCCTGATTTCCCCGATAAAGGGATCAGACATTGCAACTCCTTTGGTGGTGAAAAATCGGGCTCGGCGGGACGGCGATTGGGCCGCCCCGGACGGGAGAGTCAGGCGCGCCGGCGCATCAGGCCGAGCACGCCGAGGCTGGCCAGCAGCAGGGCCGCGCTGGATGGCTCGGGCACTGGGCTGGGCGGCGGGTTGTCGGGCGAGGTCTTGATCACCGAGACATTGTCGAGCTGGTTGAAGTCCCAGTAATTGCGGTTGCCGAATTCGAGCAGGCTGGTGGCGCCGCTGGCGACCACGCCGGTGAAGCTGTAATGGGTCCAGTCGGCGGACACGTTGGTTTGCTGGAACAAGGTGACGCCGCCGAAAGACATGCTGGCGAAGTTGTCGAGGTCGGCGCCGGTCTGGAAGCGCTGCAGGTCGAACTCGATGGTGTAGAGCGCGCCGGCGACGGTGTTCACGCTTTGGGTGAGCAGGCCGACCGTGTTGTAGGCGGCGTCGTTGAACACATTGCCCGCGTGCGGGACCGGCGAGAACGAGAAATCGGGCCCCACGAACTGGCCGCCGTTGGGCGAGGGATCGGGCGTGCCGATCCAGCCGGTCAGTGTGCCGGCCTCGAAGTCGCCGTTGGTGAGAAGGTTGATCGGCGCGGCCTGGACGGCGTGCGCGAACGATCCCAGCGCCAACAACAGCGCCGCGGCGGTGTGCTTGATCATGGTGATGCTCCTAGTGTGGATGAGTTAGCGATTTGTTATTTTTGCTAACGTACCACGAAAGGAGGCGATGTAAACACCGATAGAAAAATGTCAACTTTAAGCGGCCGGCGATAGCATCGGCCCGCAGGCCGCCCTGACGCAGTCGCGCCCGCTGGCGTTCTCGTCGCGATTCCCTCGGTAAGGCATGCGCGCGGCGTGTGCGGGCGCGCGCCTGCGCGCGGACGTGCTAAAGTGAACACATAACCACCGCCAAGGAGCGCGTTATGGACTTGCTCGACCACGACACCCGTCGTCTGGTGCTGGACATCATGGCGCGCGAGCCTGACATGACCCTGGCCACGGTCCGCCCGGACGGCTTTCCGCACGCAACCGTGGTCAGCTACGCCTACGACGACCTGACCCTGTACGCCGGCATCGGGCTCGACAGCCAGAAGGCCCACAACATCCGCCAGAACGACAAGGTCGCGCTGACCATCACGCCCCCCTACCGCGACTGGGACCACATCCAGGGCCTGTCGATCGCCGGCCGGGCCGAGCTCATCAGCGACGCCGAGGACATGGAGCGCGCCTCCGCCTACATGCTCAAACGCTTCCCCCAGCTCAAGCAGGTCATGTCGGGCACCCAGCTGCTGCCCTGGTCGGGCGCGATTTTCCTGCGCATTTCGCCGCACATCATTTCGGTGCTCGACTACACCCGCGGCTTCGGCCACACCAGCACCCTGGCCGTATCGCTGTGACCGGGAGCGGCCGGTGCGGGCCGGTGCGGGCGGTATAATCACGGGATGCAAAACCTCCTCCACAATCTCAATCCCGAACAACTGGCCGCCGTCACCCTGCCGCCGCAAAGCGCCCTGATCCTGGCCGGCGCCGGCTCGGGCAAGACGCGGGTGCTGACCACCCGCATCGCCTGGCTGATCCAGACCGGCCAGGTGTCGCCGTCCGGCATCATGGCCGTGACCTTTACCAACAAGGCGGCCAAGGAAATGCTGACCCGCCTGTCGGCCATGCTGCCGGTGAGCACGCGCGGGATGTGGATCGGCACCTTCCACGGGCTGTGCAACCGCCTGCTGCGCACCCATTTCCGCGACGCGGCCCTGCCCCAGACTTTCCAGATCCTCGATTCGCAAGACCAGCTGTCGATGATCAAGCGCCTGCTCAAGGCCAACAACATCGACGATGAAAAATATCCGGCCAAGAACCTGATGTATTTCATCAACAACGCCAAGGACCAGGGCTTGCGCGCCAACCGGGTCGAGGCCCATGACCCGATCGAGCGCAAGTTCGTCGAGCTGTACGCGCTGTACGACGACCAGTGCCAGCGCGAAGGCGTGGTCGATTTCGCCGAACTGCTGCTGCGCGCGTTCGAGCTGCTCGAACGCAACGAGCCGCTGCGCACCCATTACCAGCAGCGTTTCAAGCACATCCTGGTCGACGAGTTCCAGGACACCAACGACCTGCAATACAAGCTGCTCAAGCTGCTGGCGGGGCAGGGCGAGCGCTTCGGCGGCGCCCTGTTCGCCGTGGGCGACGACGACCAGAGCATCTACGCCTTCCGCGGGGCCAACGTGGGCAACATGGCCGCGTTCGAGCGCGAGTTCCGGGTCGAGAACCTGATCAAGCTCGAGCAGAACTACCGCTCCCACGGCCACATTCTCGACAGCGCCAACCAGCTCATCGCCAACAACGCCAACCGGCTCGGCAAGAACCTGCGCACCGACGCCGGCCACGGCGAGCCGGTGCGCATCTACGAAGCCTCGTCCGACCTGGAGGAAGCCCAGTGGCTGATCGAGGAAGCCAAGAGCCTGATCGCTGACGGCGCCGCGCGCAGCGACATCGCGGTGCTGTACCGCTCCAACGCGCAGTCGCGCGTGATCGAGCACGCGCTGTTCGCGGCCGGCATCCCGTACACCGTCTATGGCGGCCAGCGCTACTTCCAGCGCGCCGAGGTCAAGCACGCGATCGCCTACCTGCAGCTGATGGACAACCCGCACAACGACTCGGCCTTCCTGCGCGTGGTCAACTTCCCCACGCGCGGCATCGGCATGCGTTCGATCGAACAATTGCAGGCCGCCGCCGAGCAGTACCGCGTCTCGCTGTACGCGGCCGTGCCCTACGTGGCCGGCAAGTCCGGCTCGTCCCTGAACGGCTTCGTCAAGCTGATCGAAGGGGCGCGCTTTGAAACCCAGCAATTGGCCCTGCCCGAGATGGTGCGCGTGGTGCTCGAGGCCAGCGGCCTGCTGACCCACTACCAGAACGAGAAGGAAGGCGCCGACCGCATCGAGAACCTGGAGCAGATGGTCAACGCGGCCACCCAGTTCGTGCAGGAGGAAGGCTTCGGCCAGGGCGCCCCGGCCCACCTGGGCCCGCGCGCCGAGGCCCAGGCCGGCGCGCCCATCGTCAACGCGGACGGGCTCGAGGTGCTCGACGCCGACGCGCCCCTGCCGGCCGTGATGTCGCCGCTGTCGGCCTTCCTGTCGCACGCCTCGCTCGAAGCGGGCGACGCCCAGGCCCAGGCCGGCCAGGACGCCATGCAGCTGATGACGGTGCACTCGGCCAAGGGCCTGGAATTCGACGCCGTCTTCATCACCGGCCTGGAGGAAGGCCTGTTCCCGCACGAGAGCAGCTCGCGCGAGAACGCCGGCGTGGACGAGGAGCGGCGCCTGATGTACGTGGCCATCACGCGCGCGCGCAAGCGCCTGTACATGAGCTTCACCCAGTCGCGCATGCTGCACGGCCAGACCCGCTACAACATGAAGTCGCGCTTCTTCGACGAGCTGCCCGAGGAGGCGCTCAAGTGGATCTCGCCGCGCGTGCAGTCCCACTGGTTCGGCAACAACAAGAAGTCGGCCTGGGATGACGTCAAGTTCAGCGGCGGCTCCGACAACAAGATCGCCCAGCAGATCGCCCAGAAATCCACGGCCGGCCCCGGCTGGCGGATCGGCGAATCGGTGGCCCACGCCAAATTCGGCGAGGGCGTGATCGTCAACATCGAAGGCGCCGGCAGCAACGCGCGCGCCCAGATCAATTTCGGTAGCGCCGGGATGAAGATGCTGGACCTGTCGGTGGCCAAGCTCGAGCGCATGGCGCGCTAGTTAGGGGCGCGCCTGCCGCCGGGTGGGGCAGTGTTCAGGGCTTCGGCTCGGGCAGGCCGAAAATCTGGCGGTAGGCGGCGTAGATCGCGCATTGCAGCAGCAGCACGAACAGCAGCACCACCCACATCACCACGGCGCGCGCGGCCGCGCCGAAGCCGAGCAGGACGCTCGCGGCCATCCCGACGCTGAAAAAGGCGCCGCACCACGCCAGCAGCATGGTGCCGAACGCGCGCTTGGCGCCGAGCACGGCGAACACGCTGTAGAAGGTGGCCTTGCCGGGGCTCATCTTCTGCCAGTAGGTCAGGGGCGCGGCGAAGCACATCGCCATCAGCGCCAGCATCTCCAGCGCGAAGACCAGCAGCATCGCCCACAGGTCGGAGGGGGAGAGCGCCGGCGGGTGGCGCGGGTCCATGGGCGCCGCCACGGTGCGCCAGAAATTGGGGTCCACGGTGACGCGCGTGAGCACGGTCAGCAGCACCGCGATGGCCAGGTACACGAGGCCCAGCTTGCACAGGGCGCGCACGGCCGGCATCCGGAAGCCCGTCGCCAGCACCGACAGGTGCACGCGCCGGCCCTGGTCGATCTCGGTGCAGGCTTGCAGCACGGCCATGCTGAACGAGGGGATCAGCACCATCGCGATCAAGGGCCCCACCACCGGCACGGCGCTGATCAGCAGGCTGGCGATCAGGTTGGCGAACAGCAGCGTGGTCAGGACACCGGGCTGGGCGCGGAACAGGCCGGCGCCGGCCTTGAGCCAGTGCCAGCCGGTGCGGGCGGGAAGGCTCATCCGAACAACCGTGGCGCGCTGTGGGCGATGCGCTCGCGCAGGATGCGTTCGAAGTGGACCGGATCGTGCGGGGTCAGCATTTCAGCGGCGCGCGGCTGGTGGAAGTCGTACAGGCGCGACAGCCAGAAGCGCAGCGCGGCCGCGCGCAGCATCGGCTGCCAGGCCAGCTGCTCGGCCTCGGTGAACGGGCGCACCGCGTGGTAGGCGTCGAGCAGGGCGCGCACGCGCGCCGGGTCGAGCCGGCCGGTGCCCAGGTCGATGCACCAGTCGTTGACGGTCACGGCCACGTCGAACAGCCAGGTGTCGCAGCCGGCAAAGTAGAAGTCGAAAAAGCCGGTCAGGCGCTCGCCGTCGAACATCACGTTGTTGCGGAACAGGTCGGCGTGGACCGGGCCCTGGGCCAGGGCGCGGTAGGTGTCGCCGGCGGCGAACTCGGTCTGGAAGGCCATCTCGGCGCGCAGCAGCGCCGCCTCGTCCTGGCCCAGGTAGGGCAGCACTTGCGGAGTGGTCTCGGTCCACCACGGCAGGGCGCGCAGGTTGGGCTGATGCATGGGGAAGTCGCGCGCGGCCAGGTGCATGCGGGCCAGCATGGCGCCCACGGCGGCGCAGTGCACCGGCCGCGGGTCCAGCTGCGAATGGCCTTCGAGCTTGCTGACGATGGCGGCCGGCTTGCCGTGCAGGGGGACGACCAGCTCGCCACTGGCGTTGGCGACCGGCGCCGGCACCAGCACGCCGTGCTCGGCCAGGTGGCGCATCAGGTTCAGGTAGAAGGGCAACTGCTCGAAACCGAGGTTCTCGAAGATCGTCAGCACGTACTGGCCGCGCTCGGTCGTGATGAAGAAATTGCTGTTTTCGATGCCGGAGGCGATGCCCTTGATTGCCTCGGCCTTACCTAAAGGGAACTGCTTGAGCCAGGGTGCGAGGTCATCCAGGCTAACCGCGGTAAAAACTGCCATGTGAAAGCGAAAGTGGAAAAAGGGTGATCGGTGGCCGCGCGCGGTCGAGCGGCGTGCGGACGTTTATTTGGCCGGCGGCGGCGGCGGGGGTACCGGCGCTTGCTGTGGCAGGTCTTCCTTGGAGGTCTTCTTCTTTTTGTTCAAGTCGAATTCCAGGACTGTCCATTGCGGCGCGCGGATGCCATTGCTGACCACGTCGCCCGGCTGGGCATTGCCGGCGGGGGTATTCGGTTTCATGGTGTAGACGCTCTTGCCGCTCTTGACCTTCGCCTCGGTGACGCGGCCGCCTTCCTTCTTCTCGGTGATCTTGTGGTCGCCCGTTTTTGGCGGGGTCACGGTGATCGGCGTGTCGCTGCCTTCTTCGATGCGCTCGAGCTTGGGCGGCGCCGCGCTCGGCGTTGGCTGGGCCAGCGCCAGGCCGGCCTGCGCGAGCAGGCAGACGGACAGGAATTTCCACAGGGAGGATATGCGCAGCGTGTTCATGGTCGCCTTCATTTTGTTTGGTACATTGTAACAAACACCCGCGCCGCCTGTGAAAATTCACCGATATTTGCGCGTGCCGCCGCCACAGCGGCCGGGCTGGCCGCGCGGGGTGAAAAGCGCGCCGCCGCCCCCGCATGGGAAAGGCGGCCGATTCTGCGATAATCTGGCCTGCGACCGCGCTCCGCTGTTTCTGCCCATTACTCTTCTTTGGCACTATGCAAAATACCCTGTTGTTAGTCGACGGTTCCAGCTACCTGTACCGTGCATTTCACGCGCTGCCCGACCTGCGCAGCCCCGACGGCCATCCCACCGGCGCCATGCACGGCATGGTCAACATGCTGCGCCGCCTGCGCCAGGACTACCCGGCCGCCTACATCGCCTGCGTGTTCGACGCCAAGGGCAAGACCTTCCGCGACGACATGTATCCCGACTATAAGGCCACGCGCGCGTCCATGCCGGACGACCTGCGCCTGCAGATCGAGCCGATCCACGAGGCGGTGCGCCACATGGGCTGGCCGATCCTGATGGTGGACGGGGTCGAGGCGGACGACGTGATCGGCACCCTGTCGGTGCGCGCCAGCGAACTGGGCATGAACACCGTGGTGTCCACCGGCGACAAGGACCTGGCGCAACTGGTCAACGACAAGGTCACCCTGATCAACACCATGACCGACGAAAAGCTCGACGAGGCCGGCGTGCTGGCCAAGTTCGGCGTGCCGCCCAACCGCATCATCGACTACCTGACCCTGATCGGGGACACGGTCGACAACATTCCCGGCGTGAACAAGTGCGGTCCCAAGACGGCGCTCAAGTGGCTCAGCCAGCACGGCAGCCTGGAGGGGGTGATCCAGAACGCGCACAGCATCGGCGGCGCGGTGGGCGAGAACCTGCGCCAGGCGCTCGACTGGCTGCCCCAGGGGCGCAGCCTGATCACCGTCAAGACCGACTGCGACCTGTCGGCGCACATGGTGTCCATCTCCGACAGCCTGGTGGCCCAGCCGGAGAACAAGGAGGGCCTGCGCGCCTTCTTCGAGCGTTACGGCTTCAAGACCCTGCTGCGTGAAATCACCCAGCGCGACGACGAAGGCGCGCCGCGCGGCCTGCTCAATTCGCCCGAGGGCGAGGCCATGGGCGGCTTGTTCCCCGGCGCGGTCATCCCGGTCATCAAGGGCGAGTACGAGACCATCGCCACCGAGGCCGACCTGGCGCGCTGGCTGGCGCTGATCGACGCGGCCGAGCTGACCTCGCTCGACACCGAAACCACCTCGCTGGACCCGATGACGGCCCAGATGGTGGGCATCTCGCTCAGCGTGGAAGCGGGCAAGGGCGCCTACATCCCGGTGGCGCACCGCTACGCCGGGGTGCCGCTGCAACTGACGCGCGACTACGTGCTCGAGCAGATGAAAGCCTGGCTGGAAGACCCTGCCAAGCCCAAGGTGGGCCAGAACCTCAAGTACGACTGCCACATCTTCGCCAACCACGGCGTGACCGTGCGCGGGATCGCCCACGACACCCTGCTGCAATCCTACGTGTTCGAGTCGCACAAGCCGCACGACATGGACAGCATGGCGCTGCGCCACCTGGGCTACACCACCATCCCCTACACCGAGGTGTGCGGCAAGGGCGCCGGCCAGATCTGCTTCGACCAGGTCGAGCTGGCGCGCGCCACCGAGTACGCGGCCGAGGATTCCGACATCACCCTGCGCCTGCACCAGGCCATGAAAGGCCATGTCGAGAACGACGCGAGGCTGAACTACATCTACCGCGACATCGAGCTGCCGACCTCGGTCGTGCTGCAGAAGATCGAGCGCAACGGCGTGTTGATCGACGCCGAGCTGCTGGCGGCCCAGTCGCGCGAGCTGGGCGCGCGCATCGTCGAACTCGAGCACCAGGCCTACGAGCTGGCCGGCGGCCCGTTCAACCTCGGCTCGCCCAAGCAGATCGGCGAGATTTTCTTCGGCAAGCTGCAACTGCCGGTGGTCAAGAAGACGCCCTCGGGCGCGCCCTCGACCGACGAGGAAGTGCTGCAGAAGCTGGCCGAGGACTTCCCGCTGCCCAAGATCCTGCTGGAATACCGCGGCATGTCCAAGCTCAAGAGCACCTACACCGACAAGCTGCCCAAGATGGTCAACCGCGACACCGGGCGCGTGCACACCAACTACGCCCAGGCGGTGGCGGTGACGGGACGCCTGTCGTCGAACGAGCCGAACCTGCAGAACATCCCGATCCGCACCAGCGAGGGGCGGCGCATCCGCGAAGCCTTCATCGCCGGGCCGGGCAACGTGATCGTCTCGGCCGACTATTCCCAGATCGAGCTGCGCATCATGGCCCACATTTCGGGCGACGAGGCGATGCTGCGCGCCTTCGCCGAGGGCGAGGACATCCACCGCGCCACCGCCGCCGAGATCTTCGGCCTGGCCCCGGGCGAGGTCCAGAGCGAGCAGCGCCGCTACGCCAAGGTGATCAACTTCGGCCTGATCTACGGCATGAGCGCGTTCGGCCTGGCCGGCAACCTGGGCATCGAGCGCGCCGCCGCGCAAAGCTACATCGACAAATATTTCGCGCGCTTTTCCGGCGTGCGCCAGTACATGGAAGACACCCGCCTGCAGGCCAAGGCGCGCGGCTACGTGGAAACCGTGTTCGGACGGCGCCTGTGGCTGCCCGAGATCAACTCCCCCAACGGCCCGCGCCGCCAGGGCGCCGAACGGGCCGCGATCAACGCGCCCATGCAGGGCACCGCCGCCGACCTGATCAAGCTGGCCATGATCGCCGTCCAGGGCTGGCTCGAGAGCGCCCAGCTGGGCACGCGCATGATCATGCAGGTCCACGACGAGCTGGTGCTGGAGGTGCCGCACAGCGAACTGGAGCTGGTCAAGCTGCAGCTGCCGGCCCTGATGGCGGGGGTGGCGGCGCTCAAGGTGCCGCTGCTGGCTGAGGTCGGTGTGGGCCCGAACTGGGAGCAGGCGCACTGAGTTGAAGCCGCCCATTGATGTTGCCTTTGAACAACAATTTGCTGCCTAAGTTGTAAGCAATTGTTGTTGTGTGAACTAGCTAACATAAAAGTTCCTAGCGGAAACGTAGACTGTGCTTACAGCCTGTACCACAGCTGTCTGCATGCGAATACACACACTCAAAGAGGCACCACATGAAAACGACATTGACCTACATCGCTCTGGCAACGAGCGCCACCATCGCCGCAACCGCCCTGGTCGCTTGCGGCGGCGGTGGCGGCAGCAGCGCCGGTTCCACCCCCACCCCAGCCAATGGCAGCCTATCGGTCGCGCTGACCGACGCGCCGGCCTGCGGCTTCGACGCGGTCAACGTCACCGTCAACAAGGTGCGCGTGAACCAGAGCGCGACCGCGGCCGACACCGACGGCGGTTGGACCGACATCACCCTGTCGCCGGCGCGCAAGATCGACCTGCTCAAGCTGTCCAATGGCGTGCT
Organism: Oxalobacteraceae bacterium UBA6018; assembly: GCA_002428015.1. Classification (GTDB taxonomy): domain Bacteria; phylum Pseudomonadota; class Gammaproteobacteria; order Burkholderiales; family Burkholderiaceae_D; genus Telluria_A. Next base: position 24,367 of record DIZW01000132.1, read on the forward strand.
CGACACGCTCGGCCAGACGCCGCTGGCGCCTGGCCACTACAGCCAGTTGCGCCTGGTGCTCGACGCCAACACCAGCGGTGCCATGGCCAACAGCGTAATCCCGACCGGCAGCGCGAACGAAGTGAGCCTGGATACGCCGAGCGCGGTCCAAAGCGGCATCAAGCTCGTCAATGAATTCGACGTGGTGGCCGGCCAGCGCGTCGACCTGGTGCTCGACTTCGACGCCTGCAAGTCCATCGTCACGCGCGGCAAGAACGGCTACGCCTTGAAGCCTGTGGTCAAGGTCGTGCCGACCGCGGTCAACGGCATCGAAGGCTTCGTCAGCCCCGCGCTGCTGCCTAGCCACGTGCTCGTGAGCGCCCAGCAGAACGGCGTCATCGTCGCCACCTCGGCGCCCAACGCCACCACCGGCGAATTCAACCTGTCGCACCTGCCGGCCGGTAACTACGACGTCGTCATCACGGCCGACAACCGCGCCGCCGCCGTCGTCTCGACCGTACCCGTGACGGCCACCGGCACCACCGCGCTGAGCACCGCGGCCGCGCCGCTCACCCTGGGCGTCAGCGCCATGGGCAGCATCAGCGGGCTGGCCACCCTGGCACCGGTCAGCGCCACCGAAGCGGTGTATGTCAGCGCCAAGCAGAGCTTCGCCGCCGGCCCGACCGTGACCATCAAGTACCAGGGCGCCGACCTGGCCACCGGGACCTACACGATCGCCAACCTGCCAGTGGCCGCGCCCGGTTATGCCGTCTACAGCGCCACCTTGCCGCTGGTGTTCGCCGCCAGCACCACCACCACCCCGGGCACCGGCAAGTACCGCGTAGACGCTGCCGCCACCGGCTACACCGCCAAGTCGATCGCCCTGGTCGACATCAGCGTCGCCAACCAGGCCAACGTGAACTTCACGCTGGTGCCGTAAGACTAGGCATGCGCCCAGGCAGGGCAGGCCACCCGGCCCGCGCCGCCTGGGCGTTGCAGCATGCCGGACGGTAGGCGCCTCGGACCTGCCCGCCTGAACTGGTATAATCGCCGTGTTCATTGGGGAGTAGCCGCTCTTCTCGCGAAGAGGCTTACGTCAACATACTTGGCCTTTCAGGCTGTGGCGTCAGCGGTGTGTATCGCTTGGCAAGACCTTTGATCATGACGCCTCCGCATGGCCGGAGAGGCGTCGTGGTCATTCGTCTTTTGTCCGGCCTTGGAACTCATCATGGAAGCATTCTTCGTCTCGACCGGTGTCGTCGCGCTCGCTGAAATCGGCGACAAAACCCAGCTGCTCGCCTTCATCCTCGCAGCGCGCTTCAAAAAGCCCGTCCCCATCATCATCGGCATCCTGTGTGCCACGATCATCAATCACGGTCTCGCCGGCGCCCTGGGTGCGTGGATCACCACCACCATCAGTCCCGAGATCTTGCGCTGGATACTGGGCGCGTCCTTCATCGGCATGGCCGTGTGGACCCTCATCCCCGACAAGATCGAGGACGAGGAAACCCAGGTCGCCAGCAAGCTCGGGGTGTTCGGCGCGACCTTCATCACCTTCTTCCTGGCCGAAATGGGCGACAAGACGCAGATCGCGACCATCGCCATGGCGGCCCACTACGGCACGCCGCTGGTGGTGGTGGCCGGCACCACCCTGGGCATGCTGCTGGCCGACGTGCCGGCCGTCTTCATCGGCGACAAGCTGGCCTCGAAAATTCCCATGCGGCTGGTCCATTCGATCGCCGCGGCCATCTTCGCCGCCCTGGGCGTGGCCACGCTGCTGGGAGCCGGGGCCAAGCTCGGCTTCTGAGCCCGACGCCGCGCGCGGCCGGGCCGTTCCCGCGGCGCCGGCGGTCGGCTTGGCTGGCGCGTGTGGCCGGACCGATGCGCCGCCCGGCGCTGCCCGCGCGCGCAAAAATCTATCCATTTCAACGCAGCCGATGAGCTGGGGCGGTACAATGCCCCGCTTGCGCCAATTGCAAGTAATGTCCGCGAGGCTACAAAATCGACCCGGTTCTCACTTCCATCCTGCTCGCCACCACCATCGCCGGCGTGTTCAGCATCACCGCCGCGGCGGTGTTTTCGTTCGCGCTGCTGTCGAAGATGGTCGAGCGCATGGTCAGCCTGTCGGTCGGCATCATGCTGTCCACCTCGCTGCTGCACGCGCTGCCCGAGGCCTTCGAATCCAAGGCCGACCCGCGCAGCCTGTTCGCCACCCTGCTGGCCGGCCTGCTGGCCTTCTTCCTGCTGGAGAAGCTGGCCGTGCTGCGCCACTCCCACCATCACGAGGGCGACGGCCACCACCACGCCCACGGGCACGACGCCATCGAGGCCGGCAAGTCGGGCTGGATGATCCTCATCGGCGACGGCATGCACAACTTCACCGACGGCATCCTGATCGCCGCCGCCTTCCTGGCCAACCCGCAGCTGGGCATCGTCACCGGCCTGGCCATCATCGCCCACGAGATCCCGCAGGAGATCGGCGACTTCATCGTGCTGCTCAACGCCGGTTTCAGCCGCACCCGCGCCTACGTGTTCAACCTGGTGTGCAGCCTCATGGCGGTGGCCGGCGGCCTGCTCGGCTACTTCACCCTGGACCGGGCCAGCGGCCTGATTCCCTACGTGCTGGTGTTCGCTTCCTCCGGCTTCATCTACATCGCCGTGAGCGACCTGATGCCGCAGATGCAGCGCCGCGCCACCGTGCGCGAATCGGTGCCGCAGGTGATCCTGATCGCGCTGGGCGTGCTGCTGGTGCTGGTTTTGACGCGGGGTCATTAAGCGGTCACAATCGGCGGGCAGGATAAAGCTGCAACAACAATAGAGACGAGGTAGCCGTATGCTAGCCAGGATGCTCAACGCCCACCGCGCCGCGCGCGTGACCCGCACATCGCGCCACCGCACCCAGCTGGCGGACTTGCCGGCCGGCCTTTACCCCTACTGGGCAGCCAGCGCCAAGAACGAATTTCCAGGTATCGCGTCGGATGCCTTTTTTTTCGTCCGCGCGGCCGACGCCCTCATGACGTTTTTCGCCTGCGTGAGCGATTCGGACAGCGCCTGCGCGCTGCCGTCGATGGCGGCCGACTCGGTGTGGCACGCGTGGATGCGCTTCAATTCGATCGGGCTCGACGCGTTCTGCGTACGCCATTTCGGGCGCGCCGTGCCGCACCTGGCGGCGGCCGACATGGCGTCAGCGGGCGCGCTGGCAGCATGCCTGGTGAAGGCGCGCCGCCTGGAAGGGTTGGCGCCGGCCGGCCCGCGCCTGCCAAACCTGTTCGCGCTGGACCGTGACGCGCGCATGCCCGGCGGCTTCGGCTATCAGGGCAGGAACGGGCAGGTCGCCTACGCGCGCCTGGACCAGCGCGGGCGTTGCCAGGACACGCCGGCGGTGCTGGATTCGCTCACGCCCCACACCCTGCTCGAGACTGGGCTCATTTCGCCGGGCGAGCATGCGCACTGGCTGCGCCGCGCGCCGCAGAGCGACAGCGGCGACGGCGCGGGGTGGATAGGCGGCGACAGCGGCAGCAGTTGTAGCAGCGGCGGCGCTTGTGACAGCGGCGGCGCCGACGGCGGCTGCGACAGCGGCGCGAGCAGTTGCGGCAGCGGTGGGGGAAGCAGCTGCGGCAGCAGTTGCGGGTCTTCCTAGGCCGTCATTCGGCGCCGCGCGCGACCGGGCGCGCCGGGTCGGCGCACCATTCGCTCCACGAGCCCGGGTACAACGCGGCGCCGGGCAGGCCGGCCAGCTCCAGCGCGAGCAGGTTGTGGCAGGCGGTCACGCCCGAGCCGCACTGCATGACGGCCGTGGCCGGATCGTCCACCAGCGCGGCCAGTTCGGCGCGCAGGGCGGCGGGGTCCTTGAAGCGGCCGTCGGCCTGCAGGTTGTCCTTGAAGAAGCGGTTGCGCGCGCCCGGAATATGGCCGCCGACCGGGTCGATGGTCTCGTTCTCGCCGAGGAAGCGGTCCGGCGCGCGAGCGTCGACCACCGTGAGCGCGCCGTTGCCGAGCTGCGCGAGCAGCTCGCCGACCGACAACGCCGACACCAGCGGCGCGCGTTCGGTGAGCTTGCCGGGCGCGGGGCTTGGCACCTCGGTAGCCAGCGGCAGCCCCTGCGCCTGCCAGGCCGCCAGGCCGCCGTCGAGCACCGCCGCGCGCGCGTGCCCGACCCAGCGCAGCAGCCACCACAGGCGCGCGGCGAACATGCCGCCGTGGGCATCGTAGGCCACCACCTGGGTGTCGTCGCCGATGCCGAGCGCGCGCAGGGACGCGACCAGGTCGGCGCGCCCGGGCAGCGGGTGGCGTCCGCGGAACACCCCGTCCGGGCCGCGCTTGGGGCCCGACAGCGCGGTCTCCAGGTCGGCGAAGCGGGCGTTCCGGATATGCCCGGCCGCATAGGCTTCGCGGCCCGCCGCGAGGTTCATCAGGTCGTGGCGGCAGTCGACGACGACCCAGGCCGGGTCGTCCAGGTGGGCGGCCAGATCGGCCGCCGATACGAGGGTGCTGCGGGATGTGCTCATGCTGTCCTCAAAGTTCGCTGGCGATGGGATCGGTGGTGCTCACGGCCGCGCCCTGCGGCGTGCTGCGGGTATTGTAGAACGTGGCGGCCACGCCTGACAGCAGAATCACCAGCATGCCCAGCCAAACATGCCAGTCGAAACGGTCGTGCCAGACGATCACGCCCCAGATGCTCGAGAAGATGATGCCGGTGTACTGCAGGTTGGCCACCACCAGCACCTTGCCGACCCGGTAGGCGCGCGTCATGGCCATCTGCGCGCATAGCGCCAGCACGCCGGCGGCCAGCAGCAGCGCCGCGCCGTGCGCCGTGTGCGCGTGGAAGGCTGGCCCGTCGCGGCCCTCGAGCACCAGCGCGCCGAACACGCCGGCCGCGATCGACATGGCGGAAAAGAAGAACACCACGCGGTATTCCGGCTCGCCCAGCTGGCCCAGGCGGCGCACCTGCATATACGCCATCGCGGAAATGACCGACGACAGCAGGCCGACCGCCGCGCCGGCCAGTTGCTGGGCCTGGACGGCGGGGCGCAGCACCAGCGTGACCCCGGCAAAACTCATCAGGATGGCGCCGATCAGCGGCCATTCGATGCGGTTCCCGGACTGCCACCAGCCGGCGCAGAACAGGAAGAAGGCGATCCAGATCGGCGCCATGTAGTTGAGCGTGACGGCGGTGGCCAGCGGCAGCTTGGCGATGGCGTAGAACCACAGCCACAGCGAGACCGCGCCGATGAAGCTGCGCCACAGGTGGGCGCCGCGGTAGGCGGTGCGCAGAGTGCCGCCCTGGTGGCGCATCAGCGCCAGCAGCAGCACCGTCCCGATCAGGCCGCGGTACATGACGATCTCCGAGGTCGAGTAAAGGCTCGAGGCTAGCTTCACGCACACGCCCATGGCCGCGAACGCGAAGGTGGCAAACAACATCCAGAGTGACGCCATGCTGATCCTTATTGTGCCGCCGGCGCGGCCGCTACAGCGCCAGGCTGCTGCGGTACCACTCGTGGAAGTGCTGCATGCCGTCTTCCATCGGTGACTGGTAGGGGCCGACCTCGTTGACCCCGCGCGCGCGCAGGATGCGGCGCCCGGCGTCCATGCGCATGGCGATCTCGTCGTCCTCGACGCAGGTCTCGAAATAGGCCGCGCGCTCGGCCTCGATGAAATCGCGCTCGAACAGCACGATCTCCTCGGGGTAGTAGAACTCGACCACGTTGCGGGTCTGCTGCGGGCCGTCCGGCCACAGGGTCGAGACGATCAGCACGTGCGGATACCACTCGACCATGATGTTCGGGTACAGGGTGAACCAGATCGCGCCCTTCTCGGGCGGCACGCCGCGGCGGAACTTGAGCACCTGCTCCTGCCACTTCTGGTAGATCGCCGAACCGGCCTTGCCCAGGCCGCGGTTCACACCCACCGTCTGCACGCTGTAGTCGCGCCCGAATTCCCAGCGCAGGTCGGCGCAGCTGACGAACCCGCCCAGGCCGGCGTGGAAGGGCTCGACGTGGTAGTCCTCCAGGTAGACCTCGATGAAGGTCTTCCAGTTGTAGGGGCAGGTCTGGACCTCGACGTGGTCGAACATGTAGCCGGAAAAATCGAAATCCTGGGCCACCGACAGCTTGCTCAGCTGCTCCATGACGTTGTAGCCGTTCTGCTCGAACAGCAGGCCGTTCCAGCTCTGCAGCGGCGTCTTCGACAGGTTCAGGCAGGGCGTCTCGGGGAAGTGCGGCGCGCCGATCAGCTCCCCCTTGAGGTCGTAGGTCCAGCGGTGCAGCGGGCAGACGATGTTGTCGGCATTGCCGCGCCCATTGAACATGAGCGCCTGGCGATGACGGCAGACGTTCGACAGCACCTCGATGCCGTTGGCGTTACGCACCAGCATGCGGCCCTCGTGCTCGGCGGGCAGCGTGGCGAAGTCGCCCAGCTCGGGCACCATCAGCGCATGGCCGACGTAGCGCGGGCCATGCTTGAACAGCTGCTGCATTTCGCGCTCCAGCAGCGCCTCGTCGAAGTAGACGTTGACCGGAAGCTGCGCGCACTCGCGCGCCAGTTTGGCGTGGGTAGCCAGATCGGACATCCCAACCCCCCTTTAATATGAGCTCAACCCAAAGAAGAGAAAGAATCCAAGACCCGTATTGATGAAAACTGAATACGATATTTTGGACAGAACCGGCGATTATACCGTCTAACGGGCTCTAGCATGCCTAAAGGGTGGGGCCGCCGCGCTGACATGGTGCGGAAGAATGCAAAAGTTGCTCGAAGTGCATTGGTTTCATGGCCCCCAGCCCCGATTGCGATAAAATGCGTCAAAGCCACCCGAGAGAGTGGATTGTTCTAAAATATGCGATTAGACTGCGCCGCTGCCTTCCAGTTGCGGCCGATCGCCGACAAATAAAGAGCTTATGCCAAAGAATTTAGCAGCCGTTTCCCCCGCCGTGCCGGCCTCGTTCGAGGAAGCGATGGCCGAGCTGGCGCAGCTGGTGACGCAGATGGAAGCGGGCCAGCTGCCGCTGGAGGCGTCGGTGGCGGCCTACGCGCGCGGGGCCGAGCTGGTCAAGTATTGCGCGGCCCAGCTGGAAAAAGTCGAGGCCCAGGTCAAGGTGCTCGAAGGCGACATGCTCAAGCCGTTCGCCGGCGAGGCGGGCGAGGGCGCCCAATGAGCGCGCCGCAACCGTTCGCGGCCTGGGTGGCCGCCGTGCAGGCCCAGGTCGAGCAGGCGCTGGGCGCCTTCCTGCCGCAGGCGGACGCGCTGCCGCGCAAGCTGCACGAGGCGATGCGCTACACCGTGCTCGGCGGCGGCAAGCGCGTGCGCCCCCTGCTGGTGTTCGCCGCCGGCGCGCTGTTCGACGCCGACGCGCGCGCGCTCGAACGGGCCGCAGCCGCCGTCGAAATGATCCACGCCTATTCGCTGGTGCACGACGACATGCCGTGCATGGACGATGATGAATTGCGCCGCGGCAAGCCGACCGTGCACATCGCCTATGACGAGGCGACCGCCCTGCTCGTTGGTGACGCCCTGCAATCCCAGGCATTCGTGGTACTGTCTGAGGACGCCGGGCTGGCGCCGGCGCGCCAGATGGCCATGCTGGCCCTGCTGGCGCAAGCGTCCGGCGCGGCCGGCATGTGCGGCGGCCAGGCGATCGACCTGGACAGCGTGGGCCTGGCGCTGAGCCTGGAGCAGCTCGAACGCATGCACCAGCTCAAGACCGGCGCGCTGTTGCGCGCCTCCGTGCTGCTGGGCGCGCTCGCCGGCGCCGAGGTGTCGCCCACCCAGCGCGAGGCGCTCGACGCCTACGCCAGGGCGATCGGGCTGGCCTTCCAGGTGGTCGACGACGTGCTCGACGCGACGGCCGACTCGGCCACCCTGGGCAAGACGGCCGGCAAGGACGCGGCCGACAACAAGCCGACCTATGTGTCTATCCTGGGACTGGAGCCGTCCAGGGAACTGGCCGAACAATTGCGGCGTGACGCGCATCAAGCGCTGGCGCCGTTTGGAGAGAATGCCGACCGGTTGCGCCAGCTGGCCGACCTGATCGTGCAGCGGAAAGCCTAAATGAATCTGTTAGAGAACATCAACCAACCCGCCGAGCTGCGCAAGCTGGCGCGCTCGCAACTGACGCCGCTGGCGCACGAACTGCGCAGCTTCCTGCTCGACTCGGTCTCCAAGACGGGCGGCCACCTGTCGTCCAACCTCGGCACGGTCGAGCTGACCATCGCGCTGCACTACGTGTTCAACACGCCCTACGACCGCATCGTGTGGGACGTCGGCCACCAGACCTATTCGCACAAGATCCTCACCGGCCGGCGCGACGCCATGCCGGGCCTGCGCCAGCTGGGCGGCATCTCGGGCTTCCCGCGCCGCTGCGAGAGCGAGTACGACACCTTCGGCACGGCGCACTCGTCGACCTCGATCTCGGCCGCGCTGGGCATGGCGCAGGCGGCCAAGATCAAGGGCGAGCACCGCCACGCCATCGCCGTGATCGGCGACGGCTCCATGACCGCCGGGATGGCCTTCGAGGCGCTCAACAACGCCGGCGTGCAGGACGACATCAACCTGCTCGTGGTCCTCAACGACAACGACATGTCGATCTCGCCGCCGGTCGGCGCGCTCAACCGCTACCTGGCGCGCCTGATGTCCGGCCAGTTCTACGCGGCCGCCAAGAACGTCGGCAAGTCGGTGCTGCCCGGCCCCGTGCTGGAGCTGGCCAAGCGCTTCGAGGAGCACGCCAAGGGCATGGTGGTGCCGGCCACGTTGTTCGAGGAATTCGGCTTCAACTACATCGGCCCCATCGACGGGCACGACCTCGAGTCGCTCATCCCCACGCTGGAAAACATCAAGAAGCTCAAGGGCCCGCAGTTCCTGCACGTGGTCACCAAGAAGGGGCAGGGCTACAAGCTGGCCGAGGCCGAGCCCATCCTGTACCACGGCACGCCCAAGTTCAATCCGACCGAAGGCATCAAGCCTGCGGCGGCTGGCAAGACCACCTACACCGAAGTGTTCGGCAGCTGGCTGTGCGACATGGCCGCGGCCGACCCGCGCCTGGTCGGCATCACCCCGGCCATGCGCGAGGGCTCGGGCATGGTGCGCTTCGAGGAGCTGTTCCCCGAGCGCTATTTCGACGTCGGCATCGCCGAGCAGCACGCCGTCACCTTCGGCGCCGGCCTGGCCACCGAGGGCCTCAAGCCGGTCGTGGCGATCTACTCGACCTTCCTGCAGCGCGCCTACGACCAGCTGATCCACGACGTGGCGCTGCAAAACCTGGACGTCACCTTCGCGCTCGACCGCGCCGGCCTGGTGGGCGCGGACGGCGCCACCCACGCCGGCAACTACGACATCGCCTACCTGCGCTGCATCCCCAACATGGTGCTGATGGCGGCCTCGGATGAAAACGAATGCCGCCAGATGCTCACCACCGCCTACCGCTACCCGGGCCCGGCGGCGGTGCGCTATCCGCGCGGCGCCGGCATCGGCGCGGCGATCGCGCCGGAACTGAGTACGATCGAGCTGGGCAAGGGCGAGATCAAGCGCGCCGGCAAGGGCGTGGCGATCCTGGCGTTCGGCGCGATGGTGGCGCCGAGCGTGGCGGCCGGCGCGGCGCTGGGCGCCACGGTGGCCAACATGCGCTTCATCAAGCCGCTCGACGTGGCGCTGGTGCGCCAGCTCGCGGCCGACCATGACTGCCTGGTGACGGTGGAGGAGGGCGCCATCATGGGCGGCGCCGGCGCCGCCGTGGCCGAGGCGCTGGCGGCCGAGGGCATCGTCAAGCCCATCCTGATGCTGGGCCTGCCCGACCAGTTCATCGACCATGGCGACCCGGCCGCGCTGCTGGCCGGCGTGGGCCTGGACGCCAAGGGCATCGAAGCGTCGGTGCGCAAGCGCTTCGGCGTGGCCGAGCCGCGCCTGGTGGTCAACAACGGCTAGGCAGCCAGCGCTGGCCGGTTCCTAGCCGCGGTCGACTCGGCTATGCGGCGCGCGGGCCGGTGCCGCGCCTGGCGGTCGACGATGGCCATGCCACCAGCGCGGGCTGGTGTCTAGCCGCGCTCGCGGTCGTGCTGCCACAGCACGTCGTCCCCGCCGGCGAAGCGGTTGAGCACGCGCGAGAGGACGAACATCAGGTCAGACAGCCGGTTCACGTACTGGCGCGGCTGGGCGTTGATGGTCTCCACGCGGCCCAGGGCCACGATGCTGCGCTCGGCGCGGCGGCACACGGTGCGGCACACGTGGGCCAGCGCCGCCGCCTTCGAGCCGGCCGGCAGGATGAAATCCTTCAGCGGCGGCAGGTCGGCGTTGTATTTCTCGAGCAGCCGGTCCAGCCGCGCCACATGCTCATCGGTGACCAGCTGGTAGCCGGGAATGCACAGCTCGCCGCCGAGGTCGAACAGGTCATGCTGGATCGAGACCAGCTCCTCGCGCAGGCCGGCCGGCATGTCCTCGCACAGCAGCAGTCCCACGAAGGCGTTGAGCTCGTCGACCTCGCCCAGCGAGCGCACGCGCGCGCTGTCCTTGTCGGTGCGGCTGCCGTCGCCCAGGCCGGTGCTGCCATCGTCGCCGGTGCGGGTGGCGATTTTCGAAAGTCGATTGCCCATGGTGGTCAGGTCCGTGTTTAAATGATGAATCGGCCAGCATACGACAAAAGCCACGAACCTGCTTACCATCGACGCATGATCCAGCGCACGTTCCAACTCATGTTCCCGCCCACGTTCCAGCCCACGTTCCAGCCAAGCCCAGCGCGCCCATGACGACACCCATGCCTACCGCCGTGCCTACCGCCGTGCCTACCGCCGTGCCCGCCTCCTGCGATCCGGGGCGCCAGAAAAGCGTGGGCGCGGCACTGCGCGCGCTGCTGCCCGAAGGCTGCGTGCTGTCTGACCCCGAAGACACCCGGCCCTACGAATGCGACGGCCTGACCGCCTACCGTCAGCTGCCGATGATCGTCACCCTGCCGCGCGACGAAGCGCAGGTGCTCGCGATCCTGAACGCCTGCCGCGCGCTGCAAGTGCCGATCGTGCCGCGCGGGGCCGGCACCGGCCTGTCGGGCGGCGCCATGCCGATCGCCGACGGGGTCGTCATCTCGACCGCGCGCCTGAACCGCATCGTGCGCATGGAGCCCTACGCGCGCATGGCGGTGGTGCAGCCGGGCGTGCGCAACCTGGCCATCTCGGAGGCGGCCGCGCCGCACGGCCTGTACTACGCGCCCGACCCGTCCTCGCAGATCGCCTGCACCATCGGCGGCAACGTGGCCGAGAACTCGGGCGGCGTGCACTGCCTCAAGTACGGCCTCACCCTGCATAACGTGCTGCGCGTGCGCGTGGCCACCCATAGGCTGTCTCTTATACACAAACTGACGCTGCCGACGGAGAGGGTA
>DIZW01000045.1:0-265 GCA_002428015.1 Oxalobacteraceae bacterium UBA6018
GGCCGGCGCGGCCGCGCTGGTGGGTGCCATCCTGGTGCTGCTGGGCCAGGCGCTGTTCTTCAGGCCGGCGCCGGCGCCCGCGCCCGTGGTGATCACCAAGGAACTCACTGCCGAGCAACTACTGGCGCTCAAGAACGCCGAGAAACTGAACAAGATCATCGCGAAAATGGATGGCAAGACGCGCGCCACCATCCAGGGCGAGCTACAGAAATTACCACCATGAGCACACATCACCACCCGCACCCGCCGCAGCCGGATCACGGCC
>DIZW01000045.1:459-4105 GCA_002428015.1 Oxalobacteraceae bacterium UBA6018
GGGGGAGGGGGGGGGGGGGCCCCCCCCCCCCGCCCCCGCCGCAGCCGGATCACGGCCATGGGAACGACCACAAGCACGAGCACGGACACGACGACCAGCACGAGCACGACCACGGGCACGACCACAATGACGGGCACAAGCATGGCCACGCGCACGAGCATGGGCCGGACCACAAGCTGGACCTGGGTCCGGAGCACGCCCAGCACCGCGCCCCGGCGCCCCGGCACGCCCACGGCGGCCACGACCACGGCCATCACGGCCACGGCCACCACCATCACGTCGATCCGAACGGCAACGGCCGCGCCTTCGCGCTGGCCATCGGCCTGAACTCCATTTTCGTGGCCATCGAATTCGGCTACGGCTTCGTGGCCAATTCCACCGCGCTGATGGCCGACGCCGGCCACAACCTGTCGGACGTGCTGGGCCTGATGCTGGCCTGGGGCGCGGCCATGCTGACCAGGAGCGAACCGAACCATCGCTACACCTACGGCCTGCGCGGCTCGTCGATCCTGGCCGCGCTGCTCAACGCGCTGCTGCTGATGATGGCCTGCGGGGCGATCGGCTGGGAAGCCGTGCACCGCCTGAGCGCGGCGAGCCCGATGGCGGTGGCCGGCAAGACGGTGTCGGTGGTGGCGGCGGTGGGGGTGCTGGTGAACGGCATCTCGGCCTGGCTGTTCATGTCCGGCAGCAAGGACGACATCAACATCCGCGGCGCCTATCAGCACATGGCGGCCGACGCGGCCATCTCGATGGGCGTGGTTCTTTCGGGCATCGCCATCATGTTCACCGGCTTGACCTGGCTAGACCCGGTGGTGAGCATCGTGATCGTGCTGCTCATCGTGGCGGGCACCTGGGCCCTGATGCGCGAGTCGCTGCGCCTGGTGCTGGCGGCGGTGCCGGCCAACGTGGACGCGGGCAAGGTCAGCGCCTTCCTGCGCGCCCAGCCCGGCGTGGCCGACATCCACGACCTGCACATCTGGGCCATGAGCACCACCGAAAGCGCGCTGACGGCCCACCTGGTGATGCCGCACGGCTACCCCGGCGACCGCGTCATCGACGCCATCGTCGCCGAGCTCAAGAGCGAGCACGCGATCCACCATTGCACCCTGCAGATCGAACAGGGCACCACCGTGCACGACTGCGCGCTGCACGCCGAGGCCCATCCGGCCCACTGAGGGCGCACGCGGCAGGGGCGCCTCCGTCCCCTGCCCTCCTCGGGCTTGCTCAGCCGGCCAGGCTGGCGAACAGCGGCGTCGACAGATAGCGCTCGCCGAACGACGGGATGATCGTCACGATCACCTTGCCGGCGTTCTCGGGCCGGCGCGCCACCTGCACCGCGGCCCACAGGGCGGCGCCGGCGGAAATGCCCACCAGCAAGCCCTCCTGGCTGGCGGCCGCGCGCGCGGTGGAGAACGCGTCCTCGTTCTTGACGCAGATGATTTCGTCGTAGATTTTGGTGTTGAGCACGCTCGGGACGAAGCCGGCGCCCAGACCCTGGATCGGGTGCGGGCCCTTGGTGCCGCGCGACAGGATGGGCGAGGCGTCCGGCTCGACCGCGATGACCTGGAAGCCCGGTTTGCGCGCCTTGAGCGCCTCGCCCACGCCGGTGATGGTGCCGCCGGTGCCCACGCCGGCCACCAGGATGTCGACCTTGCCGTCGGTGTCGCGCCAGATTTCCTCGGCCGTCGTGCGGCGGTGCACCTCGGGGTTGGCAGGGTTGTCGAACTGCTGGGGCATCAGGTAGTTCGGATGCGCGGCCACCAGCTCCTCGGCCACGCGGATGGCGCCCAGCATGCCCTCGGCGCCCGGGGTCAGCACCAGCTCGGCCCCGTAGGCGCGCAGCAGCATGCGCCGCTCGCTGCTCATGGTTTCCGGCATGACCAGCTTGCAGCGGTAGCCGCGCGCGGCGCACACCATGGCCAGCGCGATGCCGGTGTTGCCGCTGGTGGCCTCGACGATCACGGTGTCCGGTCCGATCTGGCCGGCCGCCTCGGCCGCTTCGATCATCGACAGGCCGATGCGGTCCTTGACGCTGTGGGCCGGGTTGTAGAACTCCAGCTTGGCCAGCAGGTCGGCCCCGGCGCCGGCGGCCAGCTTGCGCACGCGGACCAGCGGCGTGTTGCCGATTAACTCAGTGACATCGTTTGCGACTCTCATCGTGTTCTCCCCAGTAATGGATGTGGTGCGGATGCGCTGCGTGCACGGCGCCTGCGTCATGCGCGCTGTTCTTGTGAATTATCTGACCTTGTGAATTATTTGACCTTGACCAGTTCCACGTCGAAGATCAGGTCCGCGTCCGGCGGGATCGATCCGCCCGGCGCGCCGCGCTTGCCGTAGGCCAGGTGGGCGGGGATGATCAGGGTGCGCTTGCCGCCCACCTTCATGCCCTCGATGCCCTGGTCCCAGCCCTTGATGACGCGGCCGGCGCCGAGCATGAACTCGATCGGCTCGCCGCGCTCGCGCGAGGAATCGAACTGGCGCCCGCGCTGGCGCGTCGCCATGGGCTTGTAGAACCAGCCCGTGTAGTGCACCGACACGGTCGCGCCGAGCGTGGCCTCGGCGCCGGTGCCGATCTTGACGTCGGTCTTGATGAGGGGATCGACGGCCGGGGTGGGCGGGGCCGGCGCGGTGACCGGCTCGAGCAGCGGCACGGTGTCCGGGTTGGTGGCCGGGGCCGGCTCGGCGGCGCCTTGGGCGAGCGCCACGTTGGCGGCGCACAGCAGGGCTAGCAGGAGGGTGCGACGAATCATGGGATAGGTTCCGAAAAAGTTATGCGTCAAGACGTCAATACAGCGCGGCGACAGGCGAGGCTGGCGCACGGGCGTGCTCAACCATGCGAGCCTATGATAGCAAGGCCTCCGCCTCCTGCCCAGCGCCGCGCTCTGGCGCCGGCGCGGGCGCGGCCGGATCGGCGGCCAGCCGGCGCAACACGTGGGCGGCGGCGATCATGCCGAAGCTGGCGGTGACGACCACGCTCGAGCCGAAGCCGGCGCAGTTCAGGCCGGTGATGCCGTCGGGGTCGACCTCGCAGCTGTCCTCGCCTTGCGGCAGGGTCAGCGGCTCCATCGAGAACACCGCGTCGACCAGGAACTTGGTCTTCGGGCTGCGCGGGAAGCCGTACTGGCCGCGCAGGCGCTTGCGCACCATCTTGAGCAGCGGCTCCTGCTCGGTGCGGGCCAGGTCGCGCACCTCGATGCGGGTGGGGTCGACCTGGCCGCCGGCGCTGCCGATCGTCACCAGGGGCAAGGCGCGCGCGCGGCACCAGGCGATCAGCGCGGCCTTGGCCTTGACGCTGTCGATGGCGTCGACCACGTAGTCGTAGTCGCGCCCGGCCAGCAGCTGGTCCAGGTTGTCGGGGCCGATGAAATCCTCGACCAGGTGGACCCGGCAGGCCGGATTGATCTGGGCGATGCGCGCGGCCAGGGCGTCCACCTTGGCCTGGCCGATGGTGCCGCTCATGGCCTGGATCTGGCGGTTGATGTTGGACTCGGCCACGTTGTCGAGGTCGATCAGGGTGAGCTGGCCGACGGCGCTGCGGGCCAGCGCCTCGACCACCCAGGAACCGACGCCGCCCACGCCGATCACACACACGTGGGCGGCGCGAAAGCGCGCCAGCGCGGCGGCGCCGTACAGGCGCGCGATGCCG
>DIZW01000045.1:4322-4809 GCA_002428015.1 Oxalobacteraceae bacterium UBA6018
TGCTCTAAAATAAGGCGCTTGACAGACCGCGCTCCACCAACGAATAAAGAAAGCCACCATGACGATCAACGCCCTGCCCGACAGCGCCCCCGGCTTCGACCAGCCGATCGCGGTTTTGAAACACTGCCACGAGCGCATCCGCAAGCAGCTGGCCACCCTGGCCAAGCTGCTGGCCCACCTGCCGGCGCACGGCGCCGACGTCCAGGCGCAACAGGCGGCCGCGGCCGTCATCAAGTATTTCGACCAGGCCGCGCCACTGCACCACGACGACGAGGAACAGAACCTGATGCCGATGCTGCAGGCCTGCGCCCAGGGCGAGGACGCGGCACTGCTGGGCCAGCTGGTGCCGCTGATCCTGTCCGAGCACGACCAGATGGACGCGCTGTGGCAAACCCTGCACGAACAGTTGCGGGCGATCGCCGGCGGCGCCGCCGCCCAGCTGTCCGAGAGTGTGGTGCGGCAATTTACCGACATCTACACCGAGCAC
>DIZW01000045.1:4858-9204 GCA_002428015.1 Oxalobacteraceae bacterium UBA6018
AGAGACAGCATCTACACCGAGCACATGGCGCGCGAGGAAGGCCACATCGCGCCGATGGCCAAGCGGCTGTTCTCGGCCGCGCAAATGGCCGCGCTGGGCCAGGCCATGCAGGCGCGCCGCGGCATCGCCGCCAGCGCCCCGGCCACGGGCGAGGCGGTGGCCGCGCTGCGCAAGGATTACGGCCAGGCCGTGCTGGACGAGAGCATGGCCGCCAGCGACCCGTTTACGCAATTTGACCGCTGGTTCGAGGAAGCGCTCAAGGCCGAGGTGAACGAGCCGAACGCCATGAGCGTCGCCACGGTCGACGCGCGCGGCCGGCCCAGTTCGCGCATCGTCCTCATCAAGCAATACGACCCGCGCGGTTTCACCTGGTACACCAACTACGACAGCCAGAAGGGGCAGGAGCTGGCCGCCAACCCGCACGCCGCCCTGCTCTTCTTTTGGAGCGAACTTGAACGCCAAATCCGCATCGAAGGAAGAGTAGAGAGAACGTCGACGCAAGAAAGTGACAAGTATTTCCACAGCCGCCCGTTGAAGAGCCGGCTGGCCGCCATCGCATCGGCGCAGAGCATGCCGATCGCCGACCGCGCCGCGCTGGAACAGCATTATGAATCGGTAGCACAGCAGTTTGGCGAGGAACCGCCGCGCCCCGCACACTGGGGCGGGTTCCGCCTGGTGCCGGAGCGCTTCGAGTTCTGGCAGGGACGCCGGTCGCGTTTCCATGACCGTATCGTGTACACGCTGCAGCCTGACGGCAGCTGGGCACGGCTACGTTTGCAACCGTAGCGAGAGCGCCGCCCCGGGCGTGCGCGCTCGCCCTTGTGCGAGGTGGGCATGTTCAATCAAATGAGGTTAAGCGCCTGGTCTTCCGGGCTGCGCAAGAAATTGTCGCTGCCGCTGAGGGTTGAATTATGGAACGGGCAACGCCTGGACTTCTCGCCCGACCCGCCGCGCGTGACCGTGCGCGTGCCCGAGGCCAAGGCGCTGCGCTACCTGCTGTCGCCGTCGCTGTACAGCCTGGGCCAGGCGTATGTGGAGGGCGCCATCGACGTGAGCGGCCGGGCCAACGACATGATCGCCATCGTCAACGCGCTGGCCGCGGCGACCGCGCCGGCGCGCCGGCGCCTGAGCCTGGGCTTGCGTCCGCGCCGGCACACGCGCGCGCGCGACGCCGAGGCCATCCGCTACCACTACGACGTCTCCAACGAGTTCTACGGCGCCTGGCTGGACCCGGGCATGGTCTATTCGTGCGCGTATTTCGAGAACGGCAATGAGACCCTGGCCCAGGCCCAGCTGAAAAAGATCGACCACATCCTGCGCAAGATCGACCTGCGGCCGGGCCAGAGCCTGCTCGACATCGGCTGCGGCTGGGGCGCGCTGGTGATGCGCGCGGCGCAGCGCTTCGGCGCGCGCTGCGTCGGCGTCACGCTGTCGGAAAACCAGGCCGCGCTGGCGCGCGAACAGATCGAGCGCGCCGGCCTGCGCGACCGGGTCGAAATCCGCCTGCAGGACTACCGCGACGTCGGCGGCGCCTTCGACCGCATCACCAGCGTGGGCATGTTCGAGCACGTGGGCGTGCAGCACCTGCCGGCCTATTTCCGCAAGATCAACAACCTGCTCAAGGAAAACGGCGTGGCCATGAACCACGGGCTCACCACCACCGACGTCGAGAGCCGGGCGGCGCCCTACGGCGGCGGCGAATTCATCCAGCGCTACGTGTTTCCCCATGGCGAGCTCGCCCACCTGAGCACGGTGCTGCGCGCGCTGCAGGAAGGGGGCCTGGAGGCGCGCGACGTGGAAAACCTGCGCCGCCACTACGCCCGCACCTGCGCCCAGTGGACCGATAATTTCGAGGGCAACGCCGACCAGATCCGGCGCCTGACGGACGAGCGCCGCTTCCGCATCTGGCATGTGTACCTGGCCGGCTGCACCTATGCGTTCGCGCACGACTGGATCAGCCTGTACCAGATCGTGTGCGGCAAGGCCGGGCGCGACCCCTCGGCCATGCCCTGGTCGCGCCGCTACATGTACTGCGAGCCCAGCGCGGCGCTGGTCTGATGCTGGCTACTTGACCCGCTCGGCGTAGATCTTGCGGAACTTGGCCACCTTGGGCGCCACCACGAAGGCGCAGTAGCCCTGCAGGGGATGCTGGCGGAAATAATCCTGGTGGTAGTCCTCGGCCTTGTACCAGGTTTGCGCCGGGGCTACCTCGGTGACGATGGGCGCGTCCCACACGATCGCCATTTCGGCGATGACCTTGCGCGCGCTTGCCTCCTGCTCCGGCGAATCGAAGAAGATCACCGAACGGTATTGCGTGCCGACGTCGTTGCCCTGGCGGTTCAGGGTGGTCGGATCGTGGATGGTGAAAAAGATTTCGAGCACGTCGTGATAGCTGATGACGTCCGGGTCGAAGGTGACGCGCACCACCTCGGCGTGGCCGGTGGTGCCGCTGCACACTTGTTCGTAGGTGGGCTTGTCCACGTGGCCGCCCATGTAGCCAGATTCGACCTGGATCACGCCGCGCGCCTCCAGGTAGACCGCCTCCAGGCACCAGAAACAGCCGCCGCCCAGGACCGCCACTTGCGTCGCAGATGGGTTCGTCATTGCACACCTCAACAATCAGCTTACGTTGATGCCACTGTAACGCAAAAAACGGCGGCGCATGCGGCGCGGCCGCCGCGGGCCAAGGCCATGCCCCCAAAATGGGCACAAAGTTTGGCATAATGGTACAAATAGACAGGGTCATGATGAACACAAGCTCCCCCCGCGCCACCGCACGCGACTTCGATGCGGCGCAGTTCCGCCAGGCGCTGTCGCAATTTGCCACCGGCGTGACCGTGATCACCACCCGCCTGGCCGACGGCAGCTTCCGCGGCTTGACGGCCAGCTCCTTCAATTCCGTGTCGCTCGACCCGCCGCTGGTGCTGTGGAGCCTGGGCAATGGCGCCAACAGCCTGCCCATTTTCAGCGGCAATTCCCACTACGTCATCAACGTGCTCGGCGCCGACCAGGCCCACCTGGCCACGCGCTTCTCGCGCCGCAGCGACAATCCCTTCGGCGACATCGAGTACGAACTCTCGCGCACCGGCCAGCCCATCCTCAAGGGCGTGTCGGCCTGGTTCGAATGCCACAACCGCAGCCGCTACCCGGAGGGCGACCACGTGATTTTCGTCGGCGAGGTGGAGCACTGCTCGGCCCACCCCCAGCCCGGGCTGGTGTTCCACGCCGGGCAATTCTCCAGCACGCAAACGCGGTAAAATCCAGATTCCGGCAAATCGGTCTATACAAGTGACCGCCGCGCCATGTTCGCCCTTATCCAACAAAGAGACAGGAACCGTCATGAATCGATCCGACCCCGTGCGCCAGGCCCAATTCCATTGGAGCGACCCGCTGCTGTTGAACGAACAGCTCAGCGACGAGGAGCGCATGGTGCGCGACGCGGCCGCCGCCTACTGCCAGGACAAGCTGGCCCCGCGCATCCTGGAGGCCTTCCGCCACGAGCGCATGGACACGGCGATCTTCCGCGAGATGGGCGAGCTGGGCTTGCTGGGGCCGACCATCCCAGAGCAATACGGCGGGCCGGGCCTGAACTACGTGTCCTACGGGCTGATCGCGCGCGAAGTCGAGCGCGTCGATTCCGGCTACCGCTCGATGATGAGCGTGCAGTCGTCGCTGGTGATGGTACCCATCCACGCCTTCGGCACCGAGGCGCAGCGCCAGAAATACCTGCCCCGGCTGGCCAGCGGCGAGGCCATCGGCTGCTTCGGCCTGACCGAGCCGAACCACGGCTCCGATCCCGGATCGATGGTCACGCGCGCGCGCAAGGTGGCCGGCGGCTACGCCCTCACCGGCAACAAGATGTGGATCACCAATTCGCCGGTGGCCGACGTGTTCGTGGTCTGGGCCAAGGACGACGAAGGCGCGATCCGCGGCTTCGTGCTCGAGAAGGGCATGCAGGGCCTGTCGGCGCCTGCGATCCACGGCAAGTTCGGCCTGCGCGCCTCGGTCACCGGCGAAATCGTGATGGACCAGGTGTTCTGCCCGGAGGAAAACGCCTTCCCCGAGGTGCGCGGCCTCAAGGGACCGTTCACCTGCCTCAATTCCGCGCGCTACGGCATCGCCTGGGGCGCGCTCGGGGCGGCCGAGGCGTGCTGGCACACGGCGCGCCAGTATGTGTTGGACCGCCAGCAGTTCGGCCGGCCGCTGGCCGCCAACCAGCTGGTGCAGAAGAAGCTGGCCGACATGCAGACCGACATCACCATGGCCCTGCAGGGCTGCCTGCGGCTGGGCCGGATGAAGGATGAGGGCACGGCGGCGGCGGAGATCACCTCGATGATGAAGCGCAA
>DIZW01000045.1:9252-67434 GCA_002428015.1 Oxalobacteraceae bacterium UBA6018
TCGATGATGAAGCGCAATTCGTGCGGCAAGTCGCTGGACATCGCGCGCACCGCGCGTGACATGTTGGGCGGCAATGGCATCTCGGACGAGTTCGGCGTCATCCGCCACATGCTCAACCTCGAGGTGGTCAACACCTACGAGGGCACCCAGGACATCCACGCCCTGATTTTGGGCCGGGCCCAGACCGGCATCCAGGCCTTCCAGTAAGCCTAGACCAGCGCCCGGAACCAAAAAAGACCCGCCGGGCGCGATGGCGCGGCGGGTTGATGGGCGACTGCGATCCTAGAACTTGTAGCCGATTCCCATGCTCATCGTCTTCGGATTGAGCGTCATCTCCTGCACCTGTCCGCTCGAGTAATGCACGTGGGTCTTGAGCACGGTCTTGAGAAAGGAGAAATCGGCGAACCAGCGCTCGGTCATATTGACCACGAGGCCAACCTGGGCCGTGGCTGCCAACTTATTATCAATCTTGAAGCTGACCGGCGCGCCGCCCGGCTGCAAGATCGCCGTCAGCTGGCCCGTGCCGGTTGCCTTGGTGAAGTAGGCATAGGTCGCGCCTATGCCCACGTAGGGGCGGAACATGGCGTTGGGCGCATTGAAACGATACTGGATCAGGGCGGTCGGCGGCAAGGCCTTGACCGTGCCCAGCTTGCCCGTGCCGGACACCGAGCCGGCGCCGTAGAGCGTGTGCTTGTACGGAAAGCCAAGGTCGAGCTCGGCCGAGACGTGGTCGGTGAGGCCGTAGCCGATGTTGAAGATCGGCTCGACGTCGGAGCCGACGGCGGCCTTGGTGTGGGGCAGGGCCGGCGCGCTGAGGTCGCCGCTGGTGACCACCGGGGTGATTTCGCCCACGCCCAGCTTGGCCGTCCACTGGCCGGCCGACTGGGCCGACGCCGCGGAAGTGACCGCCATCGCGGCGGCCACGGCCGCCAGTTTCACTACGTTATGCAAACATACTTTCATTTTGTCTCCTGGGTTCTGATCGGGTGTCTGGACCGCGTCAATTACAGCCAGCCGCGCACGACCATCTGCTCGGCCACGTAGCGCGCGATCAGCTTGTGCACGAACGGCGTCGGGTGCACATCGTCGGCGAACATGTAGTGGCTCACGTCGCCACCAATGAGGTTGCTGGCGTTGCACACCAGCGAAGTGGTGCCGAGCGCATTGGCGCCGCAGGCGGGCGTCGTGGTATTGGTCAAACCGTAAGGAGCCGGGTTGGTGGCCTGATCATGGCTGATCGCGAACAGGTCCACGTACATGATCTTGCTGTTATTGCCGACCGCGCCCTTGAGCGCGTCGTTGAAGGCTGCCACCATGGCGTTGATCAGGGCTTGGGTGTTGGCATCCTTGGCCTTGGCCGCCGGCGAGCCGCCCAAGTCGGGCAGGTTGTTGACGACCACGTAGTTGGCGCCCTTGCCGACGATCTGCGTCGTGACGATGCTGGCCAGCTGGGTGCCGGCCGCGGTCATGGCGGGGACCAGCTTGGGACCGTTGGCGGTCACGTAATCGGCACCGGCCTTCTGGCCGGCCGCGTCGCCCGCGGTCTTGGCCGCGGCCTGCGCCTGGACCGTCATCGGGCCATACACGCTCACTTGCCCGACCGCCTGGTTGCCCGGCTGGGCCGCCGCGGTCATGACGCCGGCGCCGGTGATGGTGGTGCTGGTGGCGCCGCTGCGCTGGGACTCCGCGACCATGGCGGCCAGGATGGCCTGGGTGGCGGCGGTCGGATCGGTGGCGCCCGCGCCCAGCAAACCGGCCAGGGTGACGATATAGGTCTGCGCGCCCACCTTGGCGCCAGCGGCCTGGCCGGCCGCGGTGGCGGCGGCCTGCAAACCGCCCAGCAAGGCCAGCGCATCGTTGCCGCCAGCCATCATGAAGACGACCTCGGTCCCGCTGAACTTGCCGCCGGAAACAGCCAGGTGATTGGCAACCTGGGTCGCCACCGGCACGGTGGTGGCGCCCAGCGGCGAACCGGTGAGCTTGTTGCCGGGGCCGACGGGATCGCTCACGCGGGCGCCGCCCTGGGCGTAGCTGAAGCAGCCGGCATGCATGACCACGGGCACCGACAAGCCCTTGGCGGGATCGCCGTCGAGACCGGTCTGGGCCGCGCACGGGGCCGGCAGGCCGAACTGGGCGGCCATCAGCTCGGTCCAGTTCTTGCCAGTCAGCGCGGGGTCGACGGTGGTATTGTCGCCGTTGATGGTGTACTTTCCGCCGCCGAGCTGCTTGACGGTGCCGACCGCATAGGTGCCCACGTCCGACAGGCTGTCGCCAAACGATACCTCGGACGAGTATTTGAGCTTGAGCGACTGGTCGCCGCCGCTGCTGCCGCCGCAGCCGGCCACGGCCGCCGCTACCAGCAAGGCCAGCGCTAAATTGGTTTGACGCATTGTGTCTCCTGATTAGTATTTATTTAAAATAATAAGGTACGGTCGTGCTATTCGAACAAGACAAAGGTTTTTTGAGGGCAAAAGAACGGTCGTGCTATTCGGATATCAGTAATATGCCAGTGTTCGCTAGGCTTGTATAGGGAAACACGCAAGCGCAGCGTCAGATCGATGCAACAACTCGTCAAGTGCGCGTGGCGGCCTTGATTAATCCGTGAACAATCCCCTCCGAGCCGTGGGCGGCGCGGCGCAGGCGGTCATTCACACCCATCCAGAGGGCGCCGGGGGGCGGCGCCTCGACCAGGATCAGGTCGGCGGCGCTGGCGTCGAGTTCGCGCAGGCCGGCGTACAGCGCGTGCGCCACCCCTTCCGGGCTGGGCGGCAGGCGCAGGGCGGCGTGGGTGGCCGGCGCGTCGGAGAAATGCAGCAGGGCCAGCTTGCGCCCGGCCTGGTGCAGTTGCGCGATGGTGGCGGGCAGTTGCGCCGCCTCCACCAGCGCCACCGGGGTGCGCGGCGCGTAGTGCGACGCCAGCGTGCCGGAGGCGCGCGGGGCGGCCGCGTCGGGCGCGGCCGGCGCCATGCCGATCACGGCGGCGATGGCGTCGGCGCCGATATGGCCGGGGCGCAGCAGCACCGGGCCGTGGCTGTCCAGGCGCGACAGGTCGACGATGGTCGACTCGATGCCGACCTGGCTCTGGCCGCCGTCGAGAATGGCGCCGACGGTGCCGTCCGCGCCGAACTCGTCCAGCACGTGCCGGGCGGTGGTCGGGCTGACATGGCCGAACTTATTGGCCGAGGGCGCGGCCAGGCCGCCCTTGCCGCCCTTGAAGGCTTGCAGCAGGGCCACGGCGACCGGATGCGCGGGGCAGCGCAGGCCGACCGTGTCCTGGCCGCCCGAGACGGCGGCGGGAATGTTGGGGGCGCGCTTGAGGATCATGGTCAGCGGGCCGGGCCAGAACGCCGCGGCCAACTGCCGCGCCTGGGGCGGGATGTCCGCCGCCCAGTAGCCGAGGTCGGCGCCGGGCGCCAGGTGCACGATCACGGGATGATCCTGGGGACGGCCCTTGGCCGCGTAGATGCGCGCCACCGCGTCCGGGTTCTCGGCGTCGGCGCCCAGGCCGTACACGGTTTCGGTGGGAAAGGCGACCAGCTTGCCGGCCGCCAGCAGCGCCGCCGCCGCGTCGATGTCGGCCTGCCGCGGCTGGGGCTGGGGTGTTGGGCTCACGGCGCGATGCCCAGGATCAGGCAGGCGGCATGCAGCTGCGCCTGGGCCTGGGCCAGGGTGGGCGCGACAAAGGTCACGTGGCCCATCTTGCGCCCGCGCCGGGGATCGTCCTTGCCATACAGGTGCAGGCAGGCGCCGGCCAGCGCGCAGATGCGGTCCCAGGCCGGTTCGCGCGCCGTGTCGCCGGCGGCGCCGTCGAACCAGGCATCGCCCAGGATGTTGAGCATGACCGCCGGCGAATGCTGGCGCACGTCGCCCAGCGGCAGGCGCGCCATGGCGCGCACCTGCTGGGCGAACTGGCTGGTGACGCAGGCGTCGATGGTGTAGTGGCCACTGTTGTGCGGGCGCGGCGCCATTTCGTTGACCACCAGGGTGCCGTCGGTGAGCACGAAAAATTCGATGCACAACACGCCCACATAACCCAGCTCGGACACGATGGCGCGCGCCGCGTCTTGCGCGCGTGCGGCGCACTCGGGCGCCACGTTGGGACCGGGCACGGTGGTGGTGAACAGGATGCCGTCGCGGTGCACGTTCTCGGCGATCGGGTAGACCACCGAGGCGCCGTCGCTCCCGCGCACCGTCAGCACCGACACTTCATAGGCCAGCGGCAGCATCTTTTCCAGCAGGCAGGTCACCTGCCCCATCGCCTCGAAGGCGGCACGCACATCGGCGCGCGACGCGACCCGCACCTGGCCCTTGCCGTCGTAGCCCATGCGCACGGTTTTCAGGATGCCGGGCAAGAGATCGTCGCCGATAGCGTCGATATCGGCCAGGCTGGCGATCACCTTGTGCGGCGCCGGCAGCACGCCCGACCTGGGCGCGCAGTCGGCCAGGAAGCGCTTTTCGGCGATGCGGTCCTGGGCCACCGACACGGCGGCGGCGCCCGGCGCGACGAACACGCTGCCGGCCAGCCGCTCGAGGCTGGCGGCGGGCACGTTCTCGAACTCGGTGGTCACGGCGGCGCAGCGGGCGGCCAGCGCGTCCAGGCCGGCAGCGTCGGTGTAGCCGGCGTGGATCAACTGCTGGGCCACTTGCGCCGCCGGACAGTCGTCGGCAGGCTCGAGCACGGCAACCTGGTAGCCCATGCTTTGCGCGGCCTGGGCGAACATGCGGCCGAGCTGGCCGCCGCCCATCACACCGAGCCAGGCCGGGGGGTTGGCGCTGGGCAGCACCGGTTTCTGGTCACGCTCGTTGTTCTGGTCACGCTCGTTGTTTACTGCATTCATGTCGCTGTACTCATCACTGCATGGTTCTCCGTGCGCATTACGCAGGTTCAATCAATGGTTCAATCAAGCGGCAGGCTCATGGCCTTGGCCGCGGCGCTCTGCTGCACGCGGAACGCTTCCAGCTGGGCGGCCAAGGCCTCGTCGGTGCCGGCCAAAATGGCCACCGCGGCCAGGGCCGCGTTGGCGGCGCCCGCCTCGCCGATGGCGAAGGTGGCGACCGGAATTCCCTTTGGCATCTGCACGATCGACAGCAATGAATCCTCGCCGCGCAGGTACTTCGACGGCACCGGCACGCCCAGCACCGGCACGATGGTCTTGGCGGCCACCATGCCAGGCAGGTGGGCCGCGCCGCCGGCGCCGGCGATGATGGCGCGCAGGCCGCGCGCCCGGGCGCTGCCGGCATAGTCGAACATTTCGTCGGGCATGCGGTGGGCCGACACGACCTGCGCTTCAAACGGGACGCTGAACTGCTTGAGGATGGCAACCGCGTGCTGCATCACGTCCCAGTCGGAACTGGAGCCCATGATCACGCCGACCAGCGGCGCCTTGGTGTCGGCGATCGCCATGTCAGACCTTGACTTTCTCGCCGGTCAGGCGCTCGATGGCTTCGAAGTACTTGGCCTGGGTCTTGCTGATCACGTCGGCCGGCAGCGCCGGGGCCGGCGCGGTCTTGTTCCACCCGGTCAGGGTTTCCAGGTAGTCGCGCACGAACTGCTTGTCGAACGACGGCGGCGACATGTCGGGCGCGTACGAATCGGCCGGCCAGAAACGCGAGGAATCGGCGGTCAATACTTCGTCCATCAGGTGCAGCACGTTGTTGTCGTCCAGGCCGAACTCGAACTTGGTGTCGGCGATGATGATGCCGCGGGTAGCGGCGTAGTCGGCCGCCGTGCGGTACAGTGCGATGCTCACGCTGCGGATTTTTTCAGCCAGCTCGGCCCCGATGCGCTGCTCCATGTCGGCGAAGCTGATGTTTTCGTCGTGCTCGCCCAGCTCGGCCTTGGCGGCCGGCGTGAAGATCGGCTCGGCCAACTTGTCGGCCTGGCGCAGGCCGGCGGGCAACTGCACGCCGCACACGCTGCCGGTGGCCTGGTAATCCTTCCAGCCCGAGCCGATGAGGTAGCCGCGCACGACGGCTTCGACCATGATCGGTTTGAGGCGCTTGGCCACCACGGCGCGGCCCTTGACCTGCTCCACCTCGTCGGCGGCCACCACGGATTCCGGCGCCACACCAGTGAGGTGGTTGGGCACGATGTGGCCGAGTTTCTCGAACCAGAAGTCGCTCATCTGGTTCAGTACCATGCCCTTGCCGGGGATAGGCTCGTTCATCACGACGTCGAAGGCGGACAGGCGGTCGGTGGTGACGATGAGGATCTTGTCGTCGCCGACGGCGTAGTTGTCGCGGACTTTGCCGTGGCCCAGCAGTGGCAGGGAACGGATGGTGGTTTGGTAGAGGCTATTCATGGAGGGTACGGTAAAAGAAACGCAAAAACCGGTGAACAGGACACGCCTGCTCAACCGGCCGGGAAAGGCGGGCTAAGGTCAGCCCGTTCCAAAACAGAATTTTACTTCACAACCTGGGCCAGCTCGCCCTTCTTGTAACGCTCGGCCATCTTCTCCAGAGCGACCGGCTTGATCCGCGCGGCCTGCCCTTCGCAGCCAAAGGCCAGGAAGCGCGCCTTGCAAACTTCCATGGCCGCCTCGCGGGCCGGCTTGAGGAAGTCGCGCGGATCGAATTTCGACGGATTTTCAAACAGATACTTGCGCACCGCCGCCGTCATCGCCAGGCGGATGTCGGTGTCGATGTTGATCTTGCGAACGCCATGACGGATGCCTTCCTGGATCTCCTCGACCGGCACGCCATAGGTTTCCTTCATGTCGCCGCCGAACTGGCGGATGATGGCCAGCAGCTCCTGCGGCACCGAGGAGGAACCGTGCATCACCAGGTGGGTGTTGGGGATGCGCGCGTGGATTTCCTTGATGCGGTCGATGGCGAGGATGTCGCCGGTCGGCTTGCGGGTGAACTTGTAGGCGCCGTGCGAGGTGCCGATGGCGATGGCCAGGGCGTCGCACTGGGTGCGCTCGACGAAGTCGGCGGCCTGGGCCACGTCGGTGAGCAGCTGCTCGCGGGTCATGGCGCCGTCCGCGCCGTGGCCGTCTTCCTTGTCGCCCTTCATGGTCTCGAGCGAACCGAGCACGCCCAGTTCAGCCTCGACCGTCACGCCGATCGCGTGCGCGAACTTGACCACCTCGCGCGAGACGTCGATGTTGTAGTCGTACGAGGCGACCGACTTGCCGTCGGCCTCGAGCGAGCCGTCCATCATCACCGAGGTGAAGCCGGAGCGGATCGCCGCCATGCACACGGCCGGCGACTGCCCGTGGTCCTGGTGCATGACGACCGGGATGTGGGGATAGGCTTCGACGGCGGCGTCGATCAGGTGGCGCAGGAAAGCTTCGCCGGCGTACTTGCGCGCGCCCGCTGACGCTTGCATGATCACCGGCGAACCGACCGCGTCGGCGGCAGCCATGATGGCCTGCACCTGCTCGAGGTTGTTGACGTTAAATGCGGGCAGACCATAGCCGTTTTCGGCGGCATGATCCAGCAGTTGACGCATGGATACGAGGGACATGGTATTACTCCAAACAATAGAAAATCTTTGGGGGACCTCAAAAAACCTACTGTGCGGTGCACAATCGCCCTGCGATGCTCGCCGTACCTGCGTACGACTGCGCTTCTCGAACGAAACTTCCGCCGCTCGCTACGGTTTTTCGAAAAACCTACTGCGCGGCGCACAATCGCCCTGCGATGCTCACCCTACTTTCGTACGGCTGTGCTGCTCGAACGAAACGTCCGCCGCTCGCTGCGGTCTTTCCAGATCCCCTGCTGCCGCCGGCGCGCGCGGATGTCGCGCTGCGCCCGTTGCGGCAACGGCTGGCGCCGGATGTCGGCGCCAGCCGCCTGCCAGCCGGCCGGACCGGGGGATTGTTCACTGCCCCCGGCCCACCCACTGTTTAGTCGAATTCCCCTACGCGCACGATTTTCAGTGCGTTGGTACCGCCAACCTGCCCCATAGGCTCACCCCAGGTAACGACGATCATGTCACCCTTTTTGACGATTCCTTTGGCGACCATCAAGTCTTCCGCCTGTTTGAGCACAGCACTGCTGTCGCCCGTTTGGAGCAGATGATACGCTCTTACGTTGCGATACAGGGAAGCTTTGCGCTGCGTCGTCACGCTCGGGGTCAGCGCGTAGATCGGGGTGTCGACCCGGTGCCGGCTCATCCACAGCGCGGTCGAGCCGGACTCGGTCAGGGCCACGATCGCCTTCACGCGCAGGTGGTGGGCGGTAAACAGGGTGCCATAGGCGATCGACTGGTCGATGCGGGTGAAGCGCACGTTGAGGAAGTCGGCGTCGAGCTTGTTGTACTCGGACTGCTCGGCTTCCACGCAGATCGCGGCCATCATCTCGACCGTCTCGATCGGGTATTTGCCGGAGGCGGTCTCGGCCGAGGTCATCACGGCGTCGGTGCCGTCGAGCACCGCGTTGGCCACGTCGGACACTTCGGCCCGGGTCGGCACGGCGTTGACGATCATCGATTCCATCATCTGGGTGGCGGTGATGGCCAGCTTGTTGGACTCGCGCGCCATGCGGATCATGCGCTTTTGCAGGGCCGGCACGGCCGCGTTGCCCACTTCCACGGCCAGGTCGCCCCGGGCGACCATGATGCCGTCGGAGGCGTCGAGGATTTCCTGCAGCACAGGGATGGCCTCGGCGCGTTCGATCTTGGCGATCATCATCGGCTTGTGATGGTAGGGCTCGCCGGCGATGTTGGCCAGCTGGCGCGCCATCTCCATGTCGGTAGCGCTTTTCGGGAACGAGATGGCCAGGTAGTCGGCCTGGAAGCTCATCGCGGTCTTGATGTCTTCCATGTCCTTGGCGGTGAGCGCCGGCGCGGTCAGGCCGCCGCCCTGGCGGTTGATGCCCTTGTTGTTCGACAGCTCGCCGCCGACCTTGGTGACGCAATAGATCTCGTGGCCCACGATCTTCTCGACCACGAGCACGATCAGCCCGTCGTTGAGCAGCAGCTTGTCGCCGGTGCGCACGTCGCGCGGCAAGGCCTTGTAGTCCAGGCCCACGCGCTCCTGGGTACCGAGCTCGCCGTTGTCGCCCCACTTGGCGTCGAGGATGAACTTGTCGCCGTTTTCCAGGAAAATCTTACCTTCCTCGAACTTGCCGACCCGGATCTTCGGGCCCTGCATGTCGGCCATGATCGCCACTTCGCGTCCGCATTCGGCCGCGGCGCGGCGCACCAGGGCGGCGCGGTCGATGTGATCCTGCGCCTTCCCGTGCGAGAAGTTAAGGCGGACGACATCGACGCCCGCGCGAATCATACGAACGAGAATATCGAAATCGGTCGAGGCCGGTCCGATGGTTGCGACGATCTTGGTACCACGATTCATAGATATCCTTGAAGTAAAAGTGCAGCCGAACGGCTGCGCTGTGGGATTACTGGGAGCTGCGTTGCAGCAGGATTTCAACCGCAGGCAGGGTTTTGCCTTCGAGGAATTCGAGGAAGGCGCCGCCGCCGGTCGAGATGTAACCGATTTTGTCGGTGATCGCGTATTTCGCGATCGCCGCCAGCGTGTCGCCGCCGCCGGCGATCGAAAACGCCTTCGAACCGGCGATGGCCAGGGCCAGCGTCTTGGTGCCTTCGCCAAACTGATCGAACTCGAACACGCCCACCGGGCCGTTCCAGACGATGGTGCCGGCCGCGGCGATCTGCCCGGCCAGCGTGGCGGCCGTTTTCGGGCCGATATCGAGAATCATGTCGTCGTCGGCCACATCGGCCACGTCCTTGACGGTGGCCGCGGCGGTCGGGGAAAACTCCTTGGCGCACACCACGTCGACCGGGATGGGCACCTGGGCCCCGCGCGCGGCCATCATGTCGATGATGGCCTTGGCCTCGGCCACCAGTTCGGCCTCCACCAGGGACTTGCCGATGTTCAGGCCGACAGCCTTCATGAAGGTGTTGGCGATGCCGCCGCCGACGATCAGGTTGTCGACCTTGTCGGCCAGCGCCTTGAGGATAGACAGCTTGGACGAGACCTTGGAGCCGGCCACGATGGCCAGCAGGGGACGGTTGGGCGCGCCCAGGGCCTTGCCCAGCGCGTCCAGCTCGGCCGCCAGCAGCGGGCCGGCGCACACGACCGGCGCGAACTTGGCGATGCCGTGGGTGGTCGCCTCGGCGCGGTGGGCGGTGCCGAACGCGTCGTTGACGTAGATGTCGCACAGCTTGGCCATCTTCTGGGCCAGCTCGTCGCTGTTCTTCTTCTCGCCCTTGTTGACGCGGCAGTTCTCCAGCAGCACGACCTGGCCCGGCTTGAGCTGCTCGAGCCCGGCGCCGTCCACCCAGTTCTGCTTGAGCTCAACCGGCTGGCCGAGCAGCTCGGACAGGCGCTTGGCGACCGGCGCCAGGCTGTCCTCGGGCTTGAACTCGCCCTCGGTCGGGCGGCCCAGGTGCGAGGTGACCATCACGGCGGCGCCGGCCTTGGCGGCGGCGGCGATGGCCGGCACCGAAGCGCGGATGCGCGTGTCTTCGGTGATGTTGCCGGCGTCATCCTGGGGCACGTTCAGGTCGGCGCGGATGAACACGCGCTTGCCTTGCAGCGCGTGCTGATCGATCAAGTCTTGCAGACGGGTGAAATTGAGAACAGCGTGCATGGTGTCCACTCAAAAGATGAAAGAACGCTATTTTACCGCAAGCAGCGCGCGAAAACCTCAAGGTAAATAGAGACGCAGGCCGGTGAAAAACAGCATGCCGAAGATAATCGTTTCCAACATATTGCGCCGCAGCAAATAGTATCCCGTGGCGGCAAGGGCGGCCACCAGTTTCAGGTTCGACGGATGCAGGGCCAGCTGGCCGCCGCTTCCCAGCAGCAGGTCGGGGGCGATGATGGCCGCCAGCGCGCAGGCCGGGGCGTAGCGCAGCATTTCCTGCACCCGTTTCGGGATGGTGACGTGGTGGCCGACCAGCCAGAACGCGCCACGCGTAATGCAGGTGGCCAGCGCCAGGGCGACGATGGTGATCCAGACCTGCCAGTCACGCATGGCGGCCCCATTTTTCCAGCAATTGTTGGACCGCCATGGCGCTGAGCATGCCCACCAGCACCGCCGCCAGCAAGCCCAGCTTGTACGGCAGGCCGACCGCCAGCACGGCGGTGGCGCCGGCCACCAGCACGCCGCAGGCGGCGGCTCGGCTGGCCGCCAGCGGCACCATGATGCAGATGATCGCCAGGGTGCCGGCGAAGCCCAGTCCCCACTGGGGCGGCACCGCACTGCCGAGGAACACGCCGGCCGCCGAGCCGACCTGCCAGGCCACCCAGTTCGGATACAGCAAGCCCTTCAGATAGGACACCTTGCCGCGCGCCGGCGCCTCGCTGGGAAAGCGCTGCAGGAACAGGGCCACGGTCAGGTCGCCGGCGGTGTAGCCGAGCGCGAGCCGCTGGCGCCAGGGCAGATGGGCGAAATGGGGCGCCAGCAAGGCCGAGAAAATCAGGAAGCGCAGGTTCACCACCAGCGCGGTGGCGAACACCACCCACACCGGCGCGTTGGCGGCGATCAAGGGCAGCGCGGCCAGCTGGGCCGAGCCGGCGAACACCAGCACGGTCATGCCGAGCGCCTGCCCCACCGTCAGCCCGCTCTTGACCATCGCGATGCCGACCACGATGCCCCAGGCGCCGATGCCGAACAGGGTGGGCGTGCCGACCCGGCAGCCTTCGCGCCACAGGGCGGGGTCCTCGTCGGGCGGGCGCTCGACGGCCGGCGGCATGAGCGCGCTCATGTGGCTTTCGCGCCACATTGAGTCGGATGCGCGGGGCGATCGGCACAAAACGGAAGGAGTCGGTCGGGCATGAAGCGCGGGAAAATGGGGGCGCCGGAGCTGTTTTCACCAGGAAACGGTGAGAAACAGTGGAGCACGGCCGTTGAATATCGGAGCGCTATTTTACCGATCATTTCGGCAAGTTGCCCGAATCCGCTAAAATCGTGGTTTTGCACAGCTTGACGGAGAACTCATGAACCAAACGACAACGCCAGCGGTCGAACTCGGCGAACAGGACTTACCGGCCCATTGCCCCAACCCGGCCATGCCGCTGTGGTCGTCGCATCCGCGCGTGTTCCTCGATTTCGGGCACGACGGCCTGGCCAAATGCCCGTACTGCGGCACCGAGTACCGCCTGAAGCCCGGGACCGTCCTGTCCCATCACTAAGGCGCCCGCCGGCGCCCGTTCCACAGAGGCCGCATGAAACGTCGCAAACAACTCAATGGCAGCGCGGCCGAGGTCGAAGCCGCCTTCTATGACGCCCTCAACCGCGGCGACATCGAAGCGCTCATGCATTTATGGGCTGATGACGAAGACATTGTCTGCGTCCACCCGGGCGGCCCGCGCCTGCAGGGCCATGCCGCCATCCAGGCCTCGTGGGAAAAAGTGTTCGAGAACGGCGGCCTGCAGATCCGCCCCTCGCAACTGCATGAGACCCACAATCTGATGAGTTCGGTGCACTCGGTGGTCGAGGGCGTCAGTTCGACCGCCGCCACGCCGGCCCACTTGCTGGCCACCAACGTCTACATCAAGACCCCGCAAGGCTGGCGCATCGTGCTGCACCACGTGTCGGTGGCGCCCGGCCCGGTGCCGGTCAGCCCGTTCGTGCAGTCCAGCTTGCACTAAGACGGGCGCGGCCATGAGCTACCGCGCCCCCGCCTGGCTGCCCGGCGGCCACCTGCAGACCATCGTCCCCGCCCTGTGCATCGGCCGGCCCGCCCCGCGCTACCGGCGCGAGCGCTGGGACACCCCGGACGGCGACTTCATCGACGTCGATTTCGTCGACGGCCAGCCGGGCCAGCCATGGGTGGTGCTGTTCCACGGGCTGGAAGGCTCATCCGACAGCCACTACGCGCGCTCGCTGATGGCGGCGGTCCAGGCGAGGGGCTGGAGCGGCGCCATCCCGCACTTTCGCGCCTGCTCGGGCGAAATGAACCGCGCGCCGCGCTTCTACCACTCCGGCGACGCCGGTGAAATCGACTGGGTGCTGCGGCGCCTGCGCGCCCGCGCGCCGGGCCGGCTGTACGCGGCCGGGGTTTCGCTCGGCGGCAACGTGCTGCTGCGCTGGCTCGGCGAATTCCAGCACCAGGCCGCCATCGTCGACGCCGCCTGCGCGGTGTCGGCCCCGCTCGACCTGGCCGCCGGCGGCGCGGCCCTGTCCTCGGGCCTGAACCTGTTCTACACGCGCATGTTCCTGCGCACGCTCAAGCCCAAGTGCCTGGCCAAGCTGGACCAGTTTCCCGGCCTGTTCGACCGCCGCGCCATGCTCGCCGCGCGCGACCTGTACACCTTCGACAACGTGGTGACCGCGCCGCTGCATGGCTACCGCGACACCAACGATTACTGGTACCGTGCCAGCGCGCGCCATGTGCTGGGCGACATCGCGGTGCCGACCCTCGTGCTCAACGCCCGCAACGACCCTTTCCTGCCGGCCGCCCATCTGCCGCGCCTGGCCAGCGCCAAGGTGGTGCTGGACTACCCGGCCGCGGGCGGGCACGTGGGCTTCGGCGCCGGTCAGGCGCACGACTGGCTGCCGCGCAAAATCCTGCATTTTTTCGACGGCAGCCGCGCGCCGGCCGGCGCCAAAACGTGCGAGGCTGGCCAGCATGGATGACATCGTAAAACAGGCGATGGCCAAATGGCCGGAGGTGCCGCACTGCTACGGCTGGCTGGCGCTGGACGCGCGCGGCGCCTGGCGCATGCGCGACGAACGCGCCCAGCACCTAGGTCTGGCCGGCGACAAGCTGAGCCAGCCGGCGCTGGTCGGCTTCATCAACCGCAATTACGCGAACGACGCGCGCGGCTGCTGGTATTTCCAGAACGGTCCCCAGCGCGTGTACGTGAACCTCGAGGCGACGCCCTTCATCGCCCGCAGCGATCCCGCGCACACGCTGGTGCTGCACACCGGCGCGCCCATGGAAACTGTCGAACGGGCCTGGATGACCGAGCATGGCGCGTTGCTGGTGGAAGGCGGCGGCAAACTGGCCCAGGTCGATGACCGCGACCTGGCTCACCTGATGGGCGCGCTGGAACGCGACGGCGCCACCGTCGGCGACGAAGAGCTGATGGCCTGGCTGGAGGGCGGCCCCGGCACAATGCGCTTGCGCTATCGGGGCCAGGCGGTGCCGGTGGAACGGATCGCCGCGGCCGCGGTGGAGGCGCAGTTCGGCTTCGTGCGCGCGCCCCAGCCCGGTGAGGCGTAGCTCCGCTTGGCGGGCGCCAGTCGGGGAGGAATCGTTGCGCTCGTACGTACTGCAGTCGGTGCGCCATCGTTGCGCTGAGTGCGCTCGCTATCCGGTGACGCATCGTTGCGCTTGTTGCGCCCGCAAGCCGGTGAGGCGTAGTTGCGCTTTGTGCGGGCGTCGCGGCGTGCCCGTGCTCAGGCCGGCCTCACGCCAAGGCTAATTCTTTTTCGCTTCCTTGATGTCCTCGCGGTGGCGCGCCTGCAGTTCGCGCTCGCGCGCGTCGATCACGGCCATGTCGTAGAACGAGGCGTCGCCCGCCTTGCGCGCGATGGACAACTGGTCCAGCGCCGCCGGCAGGCTGCCGCCGAGCACGTAGGACTCGGCCAGCGCCATGTGCTGCAAGGCCTTCTTGCCCTGCGCGGCATAGGCCTTGGCCAGCAGATCCTCCAGCTTCGGCTCCTCGCGGTACTGCTGCACTTGCTCGCGCAGGTAGCGCCCCGCCTCGTCCAGCTTGCCGTTGGCGATCATCGCCTCGGCGTACTGGCGGGCGATGCCGCGCGCCAGCGGATATTTGTCGTGCGCCTGCTCGGCGTCTTTCAAGGCCTGCTGGGTGACCGCCGCCGGCTGGCCAGGCGCCAGCTTGATCTCCAGGCCCAGTGCGGTGAACATGGCGCCCCCGTCCGAGCTGGCCTGGCCGGTCGAAAACACCGCGCCCTGGACGGGACGGACGGTGCCGCGCGCCTTGTCCAGCCACGACTGGGCGGCGGCCAGCTCGCCTTTCTTGAGCGCGAGGAAGGCCAGCCCGTATTGCGCGCCGGACTGCAGTTGCCGGCTTTGCTGGGTCAACTGGGACTCCAGCGCCGCCTTCGCCTCCGCCCGCCCGACCGAGGTTTCATCCTGCAGCACGCGCACGCGCGCGCGCATGAGCTGAAACTCGAGCGCGTCGATGCGCTGGCGGTAAGGCAATTCGCGAATCCGCGCCTGGATATCGGCGATCCGCTCGGACGTCAGCGGGTGGCTCTGCAGCCAGGGCGGCACCACGTCGGAATAATTACGGCTGGCCGACTGCAGGCGCCGGAAAAACGCCACCATGCCCGAGGTATCGTAGCCGCCCGCCCCCATGATCTGGAAGCCGACACGGTCGGCCTCGCGCTCGGCGTCGCGGCTGAAGTTGAGCTGGCGCTGCAGGGCCAGGCCCTGGCCGCCCATCATTACACCGATGGCCGCGTCGCCGCCGGCCTTGGACGCCAGTGCCGCCAGGATCATGGACGCCAGCGGAATGAGCACGTCCTGCTTTTGCTGGCCGATCATGCGCGCGATGTGACGCTGGGCCACGTGGCCGATCTCGTGCGACAGCACAGAGGCCAGCTCGGACTCGGTCTGCGCGGCCAGCAGCAAGGCCGAATGGACCGCGATGAAGCCGCCCGGCAGCGCGAAGGCGTTGATCATCGGATCGCGCACGGCGAAGAAATACAGGTCGTTATTGGTTTCACCGCGCACGCTGGGCACGGCGGCGACCAGGCCGCTGCCGAAATTGTTCAGGTATTCGAGGACTGCATCGTCGTCGAGGAAATCCGGGTCGCGCCGGATGTCGTGCATGATCTCCTCGCCCAGCTTGCGCTCCATGATGGGCGACAGGTCGCCGCGGGCGCTGTCGCCCAGGGTCGGCAGCACCGTATTGTTGGGCGTGGTCTGGGCGCGGCCAGGCAGCGAACTGGCCAGCACGGCAACGGCCAGCGCGCATGCGGACCTGCGCAGGCGCGCAAGGCGCGAGCGGGGCGGGAACGCTAGGGCGGGGATCGAATTCACGAGTGATATGATACCCGCATCCGCGCGCCGCATGCAGCGGCGCCTCGGCACGACACACTTTGTTACCAGAACCAGAACAGCGCACCGATGACCACCACCCTTCCCCCCGCCGGCGACGGCACACTGACCCACTTCGACGGCGCCGGCCAGGCCCACATGGTCGACGTGGGCGCAAAGAACGAGACCCACCGCATCGCCGTGGCCGCCGGGACCATCCGCATGCAGCCCGCCACCTTGGCGCTGGTGGTGGCCGGCAACGCCAGGAAAGGCGATGTGCTCGGCATCGCGCGCATCGCCGCCATCATGGGCGCCAAGCGCACCAGCGACCTGATCCCCCTATGCCATCCGCTGGCCATCACCAAGGTGGCGGTGGAGTTCGAGGTCGATGAGGCCGCACACTGCGTGCATTGCCGCGCCCAGGTGGAGACGCATGGCAAGACCGGGGTGGAGATGGAAGCGCTGACCGCCGTGCAGGTGGGGCTGCTGACGATCTACGACATGTGCAAGGCGGTGGACCGGGGGATGGTGATGACCGATGTGCGGGTGCTGGAGAAGCATGGCGGCAAGTCGGGGGATTGGAGCGCAGCGTAGGGGGTTGACGAAGCACAGGGCCAAAAAAAAACCGGACACGCGGTCCGGTTTCTCTGTCAAACCTTAGTGCTTAGCCTTTAGGGCAGGAAGCGTTCGTATGCTTTGCCAGGCCGCTGTACTTGCAGGTCCAAGTGGTGGCACTTGCTGGGTCGCGGCTCCAGGTAACGGTTTCGTTAGCCACATTCGACGGACCGCCGACGATCTTGCAGACCAAGGTCGTGACGCCAGCAACTGCAGCAGTTGCGGAGACGAGGCAGTTGCTCGATGTTGCCGACAGCTTGCTCGAAAGAAGCACGTCGGCAGCGGTGGCGTCAGGGGTCAGAACCAGGTCGGTATCGATACCGGTTTTACCGCCAGCGATCTCGCCAACAGCGGCGCCGACTTTCGCTTTGGCCACGTAATCTTGGTACGCAGGAATTGCCACCGCTGCCAGGATACCGATAATCGCGACAACGATCATCAGTTCGATCAGGGTGAAGCCAGCTTGTGCTTGTTTTTTGATCATTTTCATCGATTTCATGGTATTTCTCCGGTGGGTGAAGTGGTTAGCTACTGCTTGGTGCCGCCATTACCTATCAGCAATCGCCGTGCCAGCGCCAAAAGTCCGTGTTTCCATGTAACGTAGACAACAAAGCTGACGCAGAATGGCCATTCTGCGTGTTTTGGTTGACGTTTTTTGTCAGCCACGACAAATTCTGGTCATACGACCGAAATTTGCCGCACGTACGCAAAAAAAAATGCCCCTTGCGGGGCACGTTTCCATCGTTGCATGTCATGTCCCTAGGCACAAGGTTGCTGGTCCGACATATATCTGTTTTACCTCCGTTGAACAGCTCCAAACTGGCGGATCGCCTTGCGTGTATGTCAGCGTTAGCGTCTTGCCGTTGATTTCGGAAGGTCCGCCCTTGAATGTGCAAACCATAGTACTGGGCTGAGTCAAGGAGCCGGTCACCACGTTGTCGCAGTGTGTGGTCGCTGCGGGCAAACCAATATTCGCAAGCGTGGGCACGGTTCCGTCATTCAAAACGACTTCCATGCCAGTTTTTACGTGTGATAACTCGCCGTAGCCTGCAGTCCACTTTGTCTTTGCAACGTAGGCTTGATATTGCGGAATTGCAACGGCCGCCAGGATGCCGATAATCGCCACGACGATCATCAGTTCAATCAACGTGAAGCCCCGTTGACCGTACCTCGCTGAAGTGTAAAGGTTCATGAGGTTTTCCTTATAAGCGTTGGGATGCTTAAGTTCAGCAATCCTTATGCCAACACAACGCGGTGAAGGTCTTTCCTATACAACATTTAAATTGCCGTTGTTTTAAGGCGGAAATTGTCATCATCAGTGACAGTTTCTGTCAGTCCGGTGACCAAAATCCGCATGCCAATTTTATATCGGCATCAACCGGAACTGCATCGCCGTGCCCGCCAGTTCCAGCGTATCGCCGTCGGTCAGGCGTTGCGCCCCGCCCGCAACCGGCTTGCCATTCAACAGCGGCGGCTCGGCACCGTCCACGTGATTAATGAAGTAAGCGTCGCCCTGGCGCGTGATGGCGACCACCTGCACGCCGGGGCGTCCCAAGGTCGACAGAGGCTTGTCCAGGCGCAGGCTCTTGCCGGCGTTGGGACCGCCTTTGACCTCGATGATGCCGATCGTCGCCGGCGCGGGAATCCCCGCAGGCCGTGCCGACGGTCCGCCCACGAAATCGATCTGGAACTTCGCCACCACGATGCTGTCGCCATCCTCCAGCAGGCGCCGGCTGATGCGTTGACCGTTCACAAAGGTGCCGTTGGTGCTGTTCAGGTCTTCGATGAACACATCGTTGTGCTCGGCGGTAAACAGCGCATGCTTGGCGCTGACGGCACGGTGCTCGATCACGATGTCGTTCTGCGGGTGGCGACCCAGGCTCATGCGCGTGCCCCTCAGTTCGACCTCCTGCAGCACTTGCTCCTGGCGTGAGATGATGAGTTTTGGCAAAGCTGCTCTCCTTGATGACCCGTAAACGCAAACGGGGAGCCAACTTGGCCCCCCGCTATTATCGACAGCTTTACGCTGCTCTACAACTATGATTGCTTACAGCATGGCCTTGAGCAAACGCGCCATTTCGGACGGGTTCTTGGTGGCCTTGATGCCGCACTCTTCCATGATGTCCAGCTTGGCCTGGGCAGTGTCGGCACCGCCCGAGATCAGCGCGCCGGCGTGGCCCATGCGCTTGCCCGGTGGCGCGGTCACGCCGGCGATGAAGCCAACCACCGGCTTCTTCATGTTTTCCTTGACCCAGTAAGCGGCATTGGCTTCGTCCGGACCGCCGATTTCGCCAATCATGATGACGGCGTCGGTTTCAGGATCGTCATTGAACATCTTCATGATGTCGATGTGCTTGAGACCGTTGATCGGGTCGCCGCCGATACCGACTGCCGACGACTGGCCCAGGCCAAGCGCGGTCAACTGGCCGACCGCTTCATAGGTCAGCGTGCCCGAACGCGAGACCACGCCGATGCGGCCCTTGCGGTGGATGTGGCCGGGCATGATGCCGATCTTGATTTCGTCAGGGGTGATCAGGCCTGGGCAGTTAGGTCCCAGCAGCAGGGTCTTGGAGCCGGACTTGGCCATGCGGTCCTTGAGGGCCATCATGTCACGGACAGGAATGCCTTCGGTGATGCAGATCGCCAGGTCGAGTTCAGCTTCGACCGCTTCCCAGATCGCGGCGGCCGCGCCTGCTGGCGGGACGTAGATGACCGACACGTTCGCGCCGGTTTCTCTTTTCGCTTCGGACACGTTGGCGAAAATCGGAATGCCTTCGAAATCTTCGCCGGCCTTCTTCGGGTTCACGCCTGCGACGAAGCAGTTCTTGCCGTTCGCGTAGTCGCGGCACATGCGGGTGTGGAATTGGCCGGTCTTGCCGGTAATTCCCTGGGTGACAACTTTTGTATCTTTATTGATCAGAATCGACATGTTATTTCCTTCGAATTAGGCTTTACCAGCAGCAGCGGCGACCACGGCCTTGGCTGCGTCTTCCATCGTATCGGCGGCGATGATCGGCAGACCGGAATCGGCCAGCATCTTCTTGCCGATGTCTTCGTTGGTGCCCTTCATGCGCACGACCAGCGGCACGTTCAGGGAGACCGCCTTCGATGCGGTGATGACGCCTTCGGCGATCACGTCGCAGCGCATGATGCCGCCGAAGATGTTGACCAGGATGGCTTTCAGGCCCGGATTCTTCAACATGATCTTGAATGCTTCGGTGACTTTTTCCGCCGTCGCACCGCCGCCCACGTCCAGGAAGTTGGCAGGCTCGCCGCCGAACAGCTTGATGGTGTCCATGGTGGCCATGGCCAGGCCGGCGCCGTTGACTAGGCAGCCGATGTTACCGTCGAGCGAAATGTAGGCCAGGTCGAATTTCGACGCTTCGATTTCGGCTGGGTCTTCCTCGTCCAGGTCGCGGTAGGCGACGATTTCCGGCTGGCGATACAGCGCGTTGGCGTCGAAGTTGAACTTGGCGTCGAGCGCGATGACCTTGCCCGAACCGGTCAGGATCAGCGGGTTGATTTCGGCCAGCGACGCGTCGGTTTCCCAATACGCCTTGTACAGGCCCTGCAGCTGGGTGCGCGCGTCGACGATCGACTCTGGAGGCACGCCGATCTGGGCCGCGATCTGGTCGGCCTCGGCGTCGGTCAGGCCGACGGACGGGTCGATCGCGATCTGGTGGATTTTTTCAGGATGCGAGTGCGCCACTTCCTCGATGTCCATGCCGCCCTCGGAGGACGCCATCAGCACCACGCGCTGGCTGACGCGGTCGGTGACCATCGATACGTACAATTCCTTCTTGATGTCGGCGCCTTCTTCGATCAGCAGGCGACGCACTTTCTGGCCTTCCGGGCCGGTCTGGTGGGTGACCAGCTGCATGCCCAGGATCTGCTGGGCATATTCGCGAACCTGCTCGAGCGACTTGGCCACCTTCACGCCGCCGCCCTTGCCGCGGCCGCCCGCATGGATCTGCGCCTTGACTACCCAGACCGAACCGCCCAGCGTCTCGGCCGCTTTGACAGCCTCGTCAACGGAAAGGCACGGAATGCCGCGCGGTACCGTCACTCCGAACTTTCGGAGGATCTCTTTGCCTTGATACTCATGGATTTTCATGCTGGCTTCCCTTCTTCTAATACTGATGTGTAGAAATACGATTGAAATGCGAGGATAAAACGGTGGAGCGAAACTAACCCGCTACGGCCTTGGCCACCCAGCGCGGGTAATACAGTGCGACCGCCGGCCCGTCCGAGCGCAGCGCATGGCAGCGGTCGATCTGGAACGGCGGTTCGGGTGAGGGGTCGGCGCCGGCGCCGTCGCGCGTGGGCATGACGTCGTGGGCATAGGCCTGGATCGCGGCGGTGGGCAGCACCTGGGCCAGTTCGGACAGGTGAGTGCAGCCGAGCACGCCCGCGAGGCGCTCCTTGACGGCCTGACGAAAACCGCGGACCAGCGACAGGCCGATCAGTTGGCGGTAGACGGCGGCGTTGGTGTCGCAATAACCGGGATAGGGAACGGCATCGGAGGCAGCTTCGGCCTCGACGATGGTCAGCTCGCGATCGATGGTAACGCGCAGATGGAGGTCGTGGACCGGTGTGCCGCCGGCGCGGACACCCGAGGCCAGGGTCACATCGCGCAGTTTGACATCGGAAATACGGGCGTCGAGGTCCCACAGGCCGTCGTCACGGGCGAACGCATCGACACGGATGGCGCGCGTATGCCGCAATGCGCGGGGAACAGGAGGTGACAGGGGCATAAAAAACCAATGCCGCAAATGCGGCAGTAAATAGTATGCAGCCGTTGTGTTTGACACACGTTGCCGCAGCTTCTACGGCAACAACCGCTCATGCGGCGCTGCTTCAACGGTAAAAGTTTAGCACAGGCTCGGCGGCTGATGAGCAGCAATCAGAAATTTCATCGCTCGATGCTGAAAAAACATCACTCACCGGCGGGTGAATATCTCGCATCGCACCATTTTGGCGCGCGTAGAGCCGCAAATGGTGGCAATTTCAGCAAGGTTGCCATCAATTTGGCCTTACCTCGCGCATTGGCCTGCATCCTGTGACGGCATGCATGCGATCGCGCGCCATCGCGGACGCGCTGACG
This sequence comes from Oxalobacteraceae bacterium UBA6018, assembly GCA_002428015.1. Lineage (GTDB taxonomy): Bacteria > Pseudomonadota > Gammaproteobacteria > Burkholderiales > Burkholderiaceae_D > Telluria_A. The sequence continues at coordinate 30,903 of DIZW01000045.1, forward strand.
TATGCGTCATCAGGATTGAGCGCCATCGGCACCCGGTTTTGAAAGTTTCAGACCTTCGGGGTCGGAGGCGACATTCGGACACGGCCTCATCTGCAGCACGGATAAGTTCGTGTCCGAATGTCGCCTCCGACCCCGTTTTTATTTATGTCGGTTGTCGTGACACCTAATTTAATTAGGCAGTCGAGCCGCCGCGTGGTGGGCTCGGCCGTGGTTGCGCCCGTGACGTTCAGTCGTCGTCCAGACTTTCGGGGTCGGAGGCGACATTCGAACACGGCCTCATCGGCAGCACGGATGAGCTCGTGTCCGAATGTCGCCTCCGACCCCGTTTTTATTTATGTAGGTTGTCGTGACACCTAATTTAACTAGGCAGTCGAGCCGCCGCGTGAGGGATTGGTCGCGGTTGCGCCCCCGACGTTCAGTCGTCGTCGAGATCGGCGCCTTGCATGGCGGCGCGGATTGCGCACTGGGAGAACCCGCGTTGCATGAGAAAGCGCATTTGTTTGTTGCGCTCGGCCGCATCTGCGGCGCCCGTGCCGAACTTGCGCTGCCAGACTTCGCAGGCTCGGGCGATTTCGCTGCCACTCAGGTCAGCCTTGAGATCGTGTAGGGCTTCGCCGTTGATACCGTGACTTTGTAGCTCGGCGACAATCCGGCTGTTGCCGAAACGCGCGGCGCGCCTGTGAATCAGCGACTCGGAAAAGCGCACTTGCGATAGCCAGTTGTTTTTTTCGAGGAAGTCGAGCAGGGCGTCGATGTCGTCGCCCTCCTCCGCATAGCGCGACAGCTTGCGCGCCAGCTCCAACCTGCTGTGCTCGCGCATCGACAGGTAGCGTAGGGCGCGCGCCTTTAGGCTCAGGGGCGGCGCAGGCATCAGGAGGCGTTCAGAATCAACATCGGCGTAGATATCAGGGCGCACTTAACATCAACATCGGCGCCGGCGACAGCTGGCACCCTGATTAGCGTCGCCAGCACGATCGCGTACGGTAACGAATGCGCGAATGGATGCAGCAGGGAGTGCGGCACCGGATGTCGCACCGAAAGCAGCGCTGGATGGCGCAGCGGATACCGCAACGAACGCCACCGGGCTGCAACAACGGTCGCGCCCCAGCATGCGAAAACGCACCCTACACAAGCTGCCGCCAGTATCAACGGCCGCGCCATCGGCGATACCCGTCAAGGCACCGCCGCCGGCGCGATCGGCTTACTCTGCCACGGCCTTGAGCTTGGCCACCTTGACCGGCTCTTCACCGGCTGGCGGCGGCAGTTCGCGCACGCCGAGCGCCGTGCGCACCTTGTTTTCAATCTCGCGCGCCAGCGCCGGACGCTCCTTGAGGAAGATGCGGGCGTTGTCCTTGCCCTGGCCGATACGCTCGCCGTTGTAGCTGTACCAGGAACCGCTCTTCTCGACGATCTTGTTGTCGGCGCCAAGATCGAGGATTTCACCTTCACGCGACGTGCCTTCGCCATACAGGATGTCGAAGTGGGCTTCCTTGAACGGCGGCGCGATCTTGTTCTTGACGACCTTGACCTTGGTTTCGTTGCCGATGACCTCGTCGCCGGACTTGATGGAACCAGTGCGGCGGATGTCCAGGCGCACGGAGGCGTAGAACTTGAGCGCGTTGCCGCCGGTGGTGGTCTCGGGGCTGCCGAACATGACGCCGATCTTCATGCGGATCTGGTTGATGAAGATGACCAGGGTGTTGGTGCGGTTGATCGAGCCGGTCAGCTTGCGCAGCGCTTGCGACATCAGGCGCGCCTGCAGGCCGGGCAGCGAGTCGCCCATGTCGCCTTCGATCTCGGCGCGCGGGGTGAGCGCGGCCACCGAGTCGATCACGATCAGGTCGACCGAGCCGGAACGCACGAGCGCGTCGGTGATCTCGAGCGCCTGCTCGCCCGTGTCCGGCTGGGAGATGAGCAGCTCGGACAGGTTGATGCCCAGCTTTTGCGCGTAGGTGACGTCGAGCGCGTGCTCGGCGTCGATAAACGCGCAGGTGCCGCCCAGCTTTTGCATCTGGGCGATGGTTTGCAGGGTCAGCGTGGTCTTGCCCGACGATTCGGGACCGTAGATCTCGACGATGCGCCCGCGCGGCAAGCCGCCCACGCCCAGCGCAATGTCCAGCCCCAGCGAACCGGTCGAGACGGTCTGCACCTCTTCTACCGGCGTATTGGCGTCCATGCGCATCACGGAGCCCTTGCCGAACTGCTTTTCGATCTGCGCCAGGGCGGCGGCGAGCGCCTTGCCCTTTTCACTGGCGTTCATTACGTTTTTCTTGTCGTCCATAGTGTGTTCTCTGTCCTGGAAAAGGGCGGTTTGACGTCAACAGTCGACACTGTATAAAAAAACAGTGGTCTTGGCAAGCGGAAGATGAGAAATTCAAAAAACTTCCCACACCGCGGCAAATGAAACACAATAGGTCTCCAACAGATTGATTCGATGTCCGGTGTTCATTATGCGTATTTTACTTGCCGAAGACGATAGCGTGCTGGCCGACGGCTTGACCCGCTCCCTGCGCCAATCCGGCTATGCCATCGATTGTGTGAAGAACGGCCAGGAGGCCGATACCGCCCTGTCGACCCAGGAGTTCGACCTGCTGATCCTGGACCTGGGCCTGCCCAAGCTGTCCGGGCTGGAGGTGCTGCGCCGCCTGCGCGCGCGCGCCTCCCTGCTGCCGGTGCTGATCCTGACGGCGGCCGACTCGATCGAGCAGCGCGTCAACGGCCTGGACCTGGGCGCCGACGATTACATGGCCAAGCCGTTCGCGCTGTCGGAGCTGGAGGCGCGCGTGCGCGCGCTGACCCGGCGCGGCGCCGGCGGCGGCGCTGCCGTGGTGCGCCACGGCCCGCTGGCCTACGACCAGGTCGGACGCAGCGCCTACATCAACGACCAGATGCTGGACCTGTCGGCGCGCGAGCTGGGCCTGCTCGAGATCCTGCTCGCGCGCAGCGGGCGCCTGGTCTCGAAGGAGCAGCTGGTCGACCACTTGTGCGAGTGGGGCGAGGAGGTGTCCAACAATGCCATCGAGGTCTACGTGCACCGGCTGCGCAAGAAGCTCGAGGTGGGCGGGGTGCGCATCGCGACCGTGCGCGGCCTGGGCTACTGCCTTGAAAAATACGCCGAGCCGCAGCGCCCCGCCGGCCACGACACGGGTGAGCCTGCCAGGTGAATGACCGCGACGCCGGCCTGAGCGCGGCCGCCGCGCCGGCGCCGGAACCGGCGCTGTACGTGCCGCCCAATCCCGAGCCGGAGGAGAACATCCAGCACTCGCTGTTCGGCGAGATCCTGGACTGGATGCTGGCGCCGCTGTTGCTGCTGTGGCCGATGAGCATCGCGATCACCTACCTGGTGGCCAAGTCGATCGCCAACCAGCCGTTCGACCATGCGCTGGAGGACAGCGTGACGGTGCTGTCGCAGCAGGTCAAGGAGGTCGACGGGCACGCGGTGTCGCGCCTGCCCGGCCCGGCCCGCGACATCCTGCGCGCCGACGACGTCGACAACGTGTACATCCAGATCGTCGGCCCGCACCGGGAGATCGTCGACGGCGACCGCGCGCTGCCGCTGCCGTTCGACGAGGAGCGCTACCGCACCGGCACGGTCCACTTCCGCAACGACGTGGTGCATGGAACCCAGGTACGGGTGGCGTTCTCGTACGTGAACCTGCGCCCGCTGGCGCGCCCCGACGAGGAGCCGCAGACGGCGCTGGTGCAGGTGGCCGAGACGCTGGAAAAGCGCGCGCAGCTGGCCAACGAGATCATCAAGGGCGTGATCCTGCCCCAATTTATCATCCTGCCGATCGTGCTGGCGCTGGTGTGGTTCGCGCTGGCGCGCGGGCTCTCGCCGCTGGCCCAGTTGCAGGAGCGCATCCGCGCGCGCCGCCCGGACGATTTGTCGCCGATCGATTCGCGCCAGGTGCCGGAGGAGATTTCGCCGCTGGTCGGCTCCCTCAACGACATGCTGGAACGGCTGTCGCAAACCATTGAAATGCAAAAGCGCTTCATCGCCGACGCCGCGCACCAGATGAAAACCCCGCTGGCCGGCATGCGCATGCAGTCCGAGCTGGCACTGCGCCAGTGCGATCCGGGCGAGATCCACCGCTCGCTCGAGCAGCTGGCCAAGAGTTCGGAGTCGGCCACGCGCCTGGTCAACCAGCTGCTGGCGCTGGCCCGGGCCGAGAACCAGCCGCACGCGGGCAACGCGTTCGAGCCGCTCGACCTGGCGCAGCTGGCGCGCGCCACCGTGCAGGACTGGGTGCAGGCCTCGTTCGCCCATCGCATCGACCTGGGCTTCGAGCAGCCGGACGCGCCCGCCGACATCGCCGGCAACCCGATCATGCTGCGCGAGATGCTCTCTAACCTGATCGACAACGCGTTGCGCTATACGCCGGCCGGCGGCAGCGTCACCGTGCGCGTGCGCGCCGAAGGCGAGACCGCGGTGCTGGAGGTGGAGGACACCGGCCCCGGCATCGCGCAGGCGGAGCGGGCCCACGTGTTCGAGCGCTTCTACCGCATCCTCGGCAGCGCCGCCCCCGGCAGCGGCCTGGGGCTGGCGATCGTGCGCGAGATCGCCCAGCAGCACGGCGCCGAGATCGAGGTGTTCAACAATCCGCGCAGCTTCGCCAGCAAGGCGCCCGGCTGCCTGTTCCGCATCAGCTTTCCGCCGCCCGCGCCACCCGACTTGGAACATCCGTCATGACTGATTCGTCCAGCGCCGCCGTGACCGCCCTGATCGCGGCCCGCGCCGCGCACTGGCGGCGCACGCGCGCCGTGACCGCGACCTTGCTGCTGGTGTGGCTCGCCACCACCTTCGGCACGGTGTTCTACGCGCGCGAGCTGGCCGGCCTGACCCTATTCGGCTGGCCGCTCTCGTTCTACCTGGCCGCCCAGGGCGCCTGCCTGATCTACCTATTGATCCTGTGGGTGTATGCGCGCGCCATGCGCCGCCTGGACCGCCAGTTCGCGCACCGTATCGCCGCCGCCGGCCGGGAGGGCGCATGAGCGTCCAGGGCAAGCGCTTCTTCCGCAAGCTGAGCCGCTTCTACCTGTGGTTCACGCTGTGCTTCGCCGCCTTCCTGGTGGCGCTGTCGATGCTCGAGCGCGAAGGCATGCCGCGCGTGTGGATCGGCTACATGTTCATGTTCGCCACCATCGTGCTGTACGCGGCCATCGGGGTGATCAGCCGCACCTCCAACGTGTCCGAGTATTACGTGGCCGGGCGGCGCGTACCGGCCCTGTTCAACGGCATGGCCACGGCGGCCGACTGGATCTCGGCGGCCAGCTTCATCAGCCTGACCGGCAGCCTGTACCTGCGCGGCTTCGACGGCCTGGCCTACATCATGGGCTGGACCGGCGGCTACTGCCTGGTGGCGCTGCTGATCGCGCCTTACCTGCGCCGCTTCGCCGCGTACACCATCCCGGACTTCCTGGCGGCGCGCTACGGCGGCGGCGCGGGCGGGCGCGGCGGCCCGGTGCGGCTGATGGCCGTGGGCGCCACCATCATCGTCTCGTTCACCTACGTGGTGGCGCAGATCTACGCGGTGGGCCTGATCGCCTCGCGCTTCACCGGGGTCGATTTCTCGGTCGGGATCTTCCTCGGCCTGGCCAGCATCCTGGTGTGCTCCTTCCTGGGCGGGATGCGCGCCATCACCTGGACCCAGGTGGCCCAGTACATCATCATCCTGGTGGCCTTCCTGATCCCGACCATGTGGCTGTCGGTCAAACACGCCGGCAACCCGCTGCCCCAGGTGGCCTACGGCTCGGTGCTGCCCAAGCTGGCGCAGCGCGAGCGCCAGCTCGAACACGATCCGCGCGAGGCCCAGGTGCGCGCGATCTTCCGCCAGCGCGCCGACGAGTACGCGGCACGCCTGCGCGCGCTGCCGCAGTCTTGGGAGGCCGGGCGCGAGGCGGCCCAGCACCGGCTCGACGCGGTGCGCATGCGTAACGTGTCGCTGCTGCAGATCCGCGCCGCAGAGCGCGCCCTGATCGACTACCCGAAAAGCGCCGAGGAGGCGGCGCGCGCGTGGGGCGGCGCGCGCGCGGCCAACCTGGCGCGCGCCCAGCCGCCCGAGCCGCACGCCACACCCTTCCCGGGCGCCGACCCGGCCCAGTCGCGCGCGCGCCGCAACAACTTCCTGGCGCTGGTGTTCTGCCTGATGCTGGGCACGGCCGCGCTGCCGCACATCCTGATGCGCTCCTACACCACGCCGAGCGTGGACGAGACCCGGGTGTCGGTGTTCTGGACCCTGTTCTTCGTGCTGCTGATCTACCTGACCATCCCGGCCCTGGCGGTGCTGGTCAAGTACGACATCTACAGCATCCTGGTGGGCAGCGACTTCGCCAAGCTGCCCACCTGGGTCTCGTACTGGGCCAACGTGGACAAGGTCAATCCCCTCATCAGCATCACCGACATCAACGGCGACGGCGTGGTGCAGCTGGCCGAGATCGCCATCGACGGCGACGTGCTGGTGCTGGCCACGCCGGAGATCGGCGGGCTGCCCTACGTGATCTCGGGCCTGGTGGCCGCCGGCGGGCTGGCGGCGGCGCTGTCGACCGCCGACGGCCTGCTGCTGGCCATCTCCAACGCGCTCTCGCACGACGTGTACTACAAGGTGGTCGATCCGGGCGCCTCGACCCAGAAGCGGGTGACGATCTCCAAGCTGCTGCTGCTGGCGGTGGCCTTCATCGCCGCCTACGCGGCCTCGCAGAAGCCGGCCGACATCCTCTCGCTGGTGGGGGCGGCGTTCTCGCTGGCCGGCTCGACCCTGTTCCCGGCGCTGGTGATGGGGGTGTTCTGGAAGCGCGCCAACCACGCCGGCGCCCTGGCCGGCATGGCCGCCGGCTTCCTGGTGTGCGTGTACTACATGTTCCACACCATTCCGACCATGGGCGGCAGCGCCGCCGGCCAGTGGTTCGGCATCGCGCCGATCTCGGCCGGGGTGTTCGGGGTGCCGGCCGGGATCGCGGCGCTGGTCCTGGTGAGCTTGCTGACGGCGGCCCCCAGCCGGCGCACGGAGGGCTTGCTCGATCACGTCCGTTCGCCGGAGTAGCCGCCACAATCTAGTCGTAGGTAAATATTTCTGGCATATTGGTTAATGGAACGATAATATTACCGAGTCTTCCATTCCGCCAGTAACCATTCATGCGCACGCCCACCCTGCCGTCACTTTTTCTCGCGGCGGCCTGCCGCATCTTCGTGCTGGGTGCGCTCGCGCTGGCGAACGCGACGGCGGCCGGCGCGCCGGCGCCGGCGCCAGTCCCGATCAGTGCATTCTTTGAAAACGCCGCGCTGGGCAACGCGGTGCTGTCGCCGGACGGCAAATCGCTGGCGCTGCTGGTCAACGGCAACGGCGGACGCGACCGCCTGGGCGTGCTGGACCTTTCCACCAATTCCGTCAAGGTGGTGGCCGAATTCGCCGACGGCGACGTCGGCCGCTTCCAATGGGTGAACAACAAGCGCCTGGTCTACGATTCGCGCGACAAGCTCACCGCGCCCGGCGACCAGCGCTACGCACCGGGCATGTACGCGGTCGACCGCGATAGCGCCCGCGTCAAGCGACTGGTCGACGTCCGCGGCCATTTCATCGTCGATGGCACGTTCGGGCAAGAGCTGCAGCCGTGGAATACCTACCTGTTGAATCAGACCGGCGCCCAGGATTCCGATGACATCTACGTCACCAGGCCGGCGGTGGGTAGCAACGGCACTTTCGGTACAGTCGACCTGCTGCGCCTGAACACCGTCAACGGCCGCGTCAGTACGGTGGAGTCCCCGGGCGACACCCGCCACTGGCTGCTCGACGCCAAAGGCGAGCCGCGCCTGGCCACGGTATTGGATGAAAACAAGGAATCGGTGTGGTACCTCGACCCAGCCACGAGCAAATGGCGCAAGCTGGTCACTTTTGACGCTTTCCTCGGCGGCAAGGACGCCTTCTGGCCGCTCGCGTTCGCGCCGGACGGCACCTTGTACGTCGAGACAGTGAAGGACGACAAGCAGGTGCTGGCCGCGTTCGACTTCGCCACCAACCAGGTCAAGGCGGTGCCTCTGGTGCGCCTGGAGCAGTTCGACTTTCGAGGTTATCTGATCACCAGCGCCGGCAAGCTGCTCGGGGTGCGCTACGTGGGCGACGCCGCCGCCACGGCCTGGTTCGATCCCAAGATGAAGGCGGTGCAGGCCAGCGTCGACGCGCTGCTGCCGCAAACGATCAACCTGATCGACGTGGCGCCGCGCGCCGAGACGCCTTACGTGCTGGTGCGCTCGTATTCCGACCACCAGCCGAGCGTGTTCAAGCTGTTCAATACGGCCACCGGCAAGCTGTCGACCATCGGCGCCAGCCACCCGCATATCGACCCGGCGCGCATGGCGGCCCAGGACCTCGTCAATTACACGGCGCGCGACGGCATGAACATTCCGGCCTGGATAACCATGCCCAACAATAGCAAGGGTAAGCAGTTGCCGATGGTGGTGCTGGTGCATGGCGGGCCCTATATGCGCGGCAACGAATGGGGCTGGCACCCGGACGCCCAGTTCCTCGCCTCGCGCGGCTACGTGGTGCTGGAACCGGAGTACCGCGGCAGCACGGGCTACGGCGCCAAGCTGTTCAAGGCCGGCTGGAAGCAGTGGGGCCTGGCCATGCAGGACGATATCGCCGACGGCACCCGCTGGGCCATCGCGCAGGGCATCGCCGACCCCAAGCGCATCTGCATCGCCGGGGCCAGCTACGGCGGCTACGCCACCTTGATGGGCCTGATCAAGGACCCCGACCTGTACCGCTGCGGCATCGACTGGGTCGGCGTAACCGACATCAAGCTGCTCTACACCGGCACCTGGATAGCCAGCTCGGACATGCCCGATTCGTACAAAAAATACGGTTTCCCCACCCTGGTCGGCGATCCGGTCAAGGACGCCGACCAGCTGGCCGCCACCTCACCCCTGCTGCAAGCCGCGCGCATCAAGCAGCCGCTACTGCTGGCCTACGGCGGGGCCGACAAGCGCGTGCCTATCCATCACGGGCACAAGTTCTATGACGCCGTCAAACAGACCAACAAGGATGTCGAGTGGGTCGAGTACGACGGCGAGGGACATGGCTGGCTGCTGCCGGCCACCCGCGTGGACTTCTGGACCCGCGTGGAAAAATTCCTGGACCGGAACATCGGCAAACCGTAGCGGCGCGCCGGTTTCGGGTTAAGCTGGACGCTGGTTGCCACCCTCACCCTTCAAAGGAGATGCGCATGTCGTCTGGAAAAATTTTGGTCGCCCAGGGCGGCGGTCCCACCGCCGTGATCAACCAGTCGCTGGCCGGCGTGGTGCTCGAGGCGCGCCGCTTCAGCGCCATCACCCGCGTCTATGGCGCCCTGCACGGCGTGCGCGGCATCGTCAACGAGGACTTCGTCGACCTGACCCAGGAGACCGTCCACAACCTCGAACTGGTGGCCGCCACGCCCTCGTCGGCGCTGGGCTCGACCCGCGACAAGCCGGACGTGGCCTACTGCCAGAAGATCTTCGAGGTGCTGCGCGCGCACGAGATCGGCCACTTCTTCTACATCGGCGGCAACGATTCGTCCGACACGGTGCGCATCGTCAGCCTGGAGGCGCAGAAGGCGGGCTACCCGCTGCGCTGCATCCACATTCCCAAGACCATCGACAACGACCTGGTCGGCAACGACCACACCCCCGGCTTCGCCTCGGCCGCGCGCTTCGTGGCGCAAGCCTTCGCCGGCGCCAACCTCGACAACGCCTCCCTGCCCGGCGTCTACGTGGGCGTGGTGATGGGCCGCCACGCCGGCTTCCTGACCGCCGCCGCCGCGCTCGGCAAAAAATATCCCGACGACGGCCCGCACCTGATCTACCTGCCCGAGCGCACCTTCGTGCTCGCCCAGTTCCTGGACGACGTCAAGGCCGCCTACGCCAAATACGGGCGCTGCGTGATCGCCGTGTCCGAGGGCATCCACGACGCCGCCGGCACGCCCATCGCCAGCCTGCTGGCCAAGGAGGTCGAGCGCGACGCGCACGGCAACGTGCAGCTGTCGGGCACCGGCGCGCTGGCCGACCAGCTGTGCGACGCCATCAAGGCCCAGCTCGGCATCAAGCGGGTGCGCGGCGACACCTTCGGCTACCTGCAGCGCTCCTTCCTCGGCTGCGTGTCGGACGTGGACCAGCGCGAGGCGCGCGAGGTGGGCGAGAAGGCGGTGCAGTTCGCGATGTGGGGCGAGCGCGACGGCTCGGTGGCGATCCGCCGCAACGGCGACTATGCGGTCGAGTACGCGCTGCTGCCGCTCGAAGACGTGGCCGGCAAGACGCGCGTCATGGAGGAGCACTTCATCACGCCAGAGGGCACCGGCGTGACCGACGCCTTCCGCGCCTACCTGCGCCCCTTGCTCGGCGGCGACTTGCCGGACGCCTTCCGGCTGCGTCGAACAATGGTAGCAAAAATTCTACAAAAATAGCCCGGTCAGGTGATAGGATGGCAATGCTGCTTTTTTGCTAACCTTTTTCTCCTGGACCCGAACATGAGCAAACCATATCAACCGGCCCGCGCGCACTGGCTGCGCGCCGGCGCCGGCATTGTCGCGCTGGCCATCATCGCCGGCTGCGGCGACAAGGCCGTCACCGATAATTCCACAGCCAACGCGACCGGCGACGCCGGCGGCAGCAGCGCCCAGAGCGGCAAATACAGCGCCGAGATCCGCCGCACCGCCTACGGCATTCCCCACATCAAGGCCGCCGACGAGGGCAGCCTCGGCTTCGGGGTGGCCTACGCTTACGCGCAGGACAATTTTTGCATGCTGGCCGACGAGATCCTGACCGTCAACGGCGCCCGCTCGCGCTACCTGGGTCCGGACGCGAACGCGTCGCGCCCCGGGCTGACCAATCTGCAGACCGATTATTTTTACCAGATCATCAACGACGCCGACGCCGTCGCCAAGGCGCTGCAAGCCCAGCCCCCGGCCATGCGCGCCCTGCTGCAAGGCTACGCGGCCGGCTACAACCGCTTCCTCGCCCAGACCGGCGCGGCCCAGCTGCCGGCCGACTGCAAGAACGCGGCCTGGGTGCGCAATATCGACGAGACCGACATGATGAAACTGATCCGCCGCTACGCCGCCGAGGGCGGGTCCGGGCAGTTCGTGGCCGCCATCGTGGGCGCCGCGCCGCCGGGCGCCGCCACGCCCGCCCCGGCCCCCGTGCCGGCCGCCCAGAACCCGATGACGCCGCAATACTGGAAGCGGCTGCACGCGCGCACCGGCAGCAACGCCGTCGCCCTGGGCCGCGACGGCAGCGCCAACGGCCAGGGCCTGTTGCTGAGCAATCCACACTTCCCGTGGCAGGGCACGCTGCGCTTCTACCAGCTGCACCTGACCATCCCGGGCAAGCTGGACGCGATGGGCGCCTCGCTCGGCGGCATGCCGGTGGTCAATATCGGCTTCAACCAGAACCTGGCCTGGGGCCACACCGTCAACACCTCGGCCCACTTCACCGCCCACCTGCTGGCGCTGGACCCGAGCGACCCGACCCGCTACCTGGTCGACGGCAAGGCCACCTCGATGAGCAAGCGCACCATCAGCGTGGACGTCAAGGAGGCCGACGGCGTGGTGCGCAAGCACGCGCGCGACTTCTACAGCACCCCTTTCGGCCTGCTGGCGGTCATCTCCGGCACCCTGGACTGGAGCGCGCAGACGGCCTACACCATCCATGACGCCAACCTCGACAACAGCCGCATGCTGGAACAGTGGAACGCCATGAACCGCGCCGCCACCCTGGACGAGTTCAAGGGCGCGATCGACCGCATCGTCGGCCTGCCCTGGGTCAACACCATCGCCGCCGACAACCAGGGCAATGCGCTCTACATGGACGTGACGGTGGTGCCCAATCTGTCCCAGGCCAAGCTGGCCGCCTGCGTGCCGGCGCCGTTCCAGAGCCTGGCCGCGCAAGGCCTGTTCGTGCTCAGCGGCACCACCAGTGCCTGCCAGTGGGACAACGACTCGGCCGCGCCCCAGGCCGGCATCTTCGCCGGCGCCAGCCTGCCGCGCCTGGCGCGCAACGACTTCGTCCAGAACTCCAACGACAGCGCCTGGATGAGCAATCCGGCCGCGCCGCTCACGGGCTTCTCGCCCATCGTCAGCGTGGACGGCCAGGAGCTAAGCGGACGCACCCGGATCGGCGTGAGCCAGCTCCAGGCGCGCCTGGCCGGCACCGACGGCCTTGGCGGGCGCGGCATGTCGATGGCGCAGATGCAGTCGCTGGTACTGAGCAACCGCGTCTACTACGCCCAACAGACCATGGACGACGTGCTGCGCCTGTGCGCCGGCGACAAGAGCGCGACCGCCGACGACGGCAGCGCGGTCGACCTGTCCACGCCCTGCGCCCAGCTGGCCAGCTGGGACCGCAGCGCCAACCTGAACGCCAACATCGGCTACGCGTATTTCGGCGGCATGTTCGAGCGCATCCGCGCCGTGCCGAACGTGTGGGCGGTGCCGTTCAACCCGGCCGACCCGATCAACACGCCGCGCGGCCTGAACCTGGCCGACGCGGGCGTGGCCGCGCAGGTGCGCACGGCGCTGGCCTCGGCCGTGCGCGATGCCGCCGCGCAAGGCTGGAGCGCCAGCACCGTGTGGGGCGACATCCAGGGCGTCACGCGCGGCGCCAAGCGTATTCCTATCCATGGCGGCAAGGACGAGTACGGGGTCTACAACGCGGTCAGCACCGTCCCGCTGGGCAACGGCCAGCTGGAGGTGGTGGAAGGCACCAGCTACCTGCAGACGGTGATGTTCGACGCCAGCGGCCCGCAAGCCCAGGCCGTGCTGAGCTATTCGCAGTCGACCGACCCGGCCTCGCCCTATTACGCGGACCAGACCGAGCTGTTCTCGCGCAAGAGCTGGGTCAGCCTGCCGTTCACGGACACCCAGATCAAGGCCGATCCCGGCTACCGCACGACGGTGATCAGCAGGTAAGGCCAACCGACAGGCAGCCACAGGTCAGGGCGGGCAGGCCGGACCTGGCTGCCGTCTATTCACGGTGCACGTCGCGGTAAGCCAGCATGTCGAGCAGTCGCTCCTCTTTCTCGGTATCGAAGCCGCAGCATGCCTCGAAGCGTTCCGGGTTGTCGTAGGTGCCGAACAACCAGTCCCACACTGGCAGATCGCTATAATTGTTGCGATGGCGCCTGTACTGGTGATGGATGCGGTGCATTTCGGGACGCTGGAACAGGTAGCCGACCCAGCGCGGCGTTCGCACGCTCGTGTGGTAGAAGAATTCGCCGAGGGCGGTGCACAGGGTGTAGATGGCGCCCGCCTGGGGCGACAATCCCAGCAGCGTGTACACGAGCAGGCTGCCGATCACCGAATTGATCAGCATTTCGCCGGGATGCTTGTAGAACGAGGTGATGACCTCGATGCGCTGCGGGCTGTGGTGGATCTGGTGAAAGATGCGCCACAGCCAGTCGTTCTCGTGCCGTGCCCGGTGCCACCAGTAAAACACGAAGGTGGCCAGAACATAGGCGAGCATGCCGCCGGCAACGGGGCCGACGTGGTCGGACAGCCGGAACAGGGAAACCGAGGACAGCCAACGCTCCCAGCTGATGCCCGCCAGCAGCACGATCGCCAGCTGGGCGGCGTTGATCAGCAGCACGCGCGCCGGCCAGGTGCGCACATGCGGCAACTCCCATCCGGGAATGCATCGTTCGAGGACAAAGCAGGCGGAAAATACCGCAAGGATGATGGGTAACATCTTGGCTCCTTTAGAAAAGAAGCCAGTTTGCTACGCCTACGCGGGCGCCGGGAAATGGCGCCGCGGGTAGCGGATGGCGCGGCCGCAGGTAGCGTTGGACGCTACCGCGGCCGGTATGCCGCCCTTATTCGACGATGGTCTGATGCTCGTCGCCCACGCGCGCGCGGATGGTGCCGATGCGCGACACCGTCTCGCCGGCCGCCTGCAGCTGGGCGAAGGCGGCGTCGGCGTTGGCGGCCGAGACGATCACGATCATCCCGATGCCGCAGTTGAACACGCGGTGCATCTCGGCGTCGGCCACGCCGCCGTGCTGCTGCAGCCACTGGAACAGCGGCGGCATGGTCCATGCCTTCGAGTCGAGCACGGCCGTCAGGCCGCTCTGCAGCACGCGCGGCACGTTTTCCACCAGCCCGCCGCCGGTGATGTGCACCATGCCCTTCACTTCCATCGACGCCATCAGCGCCAGCAGCGGCTTGACGTAGATGCGGGTCGGCTCCATCAGCACGTCGGCCAGCTTGCGGCCGTGGAAGTCCGCGTCCAGGTCCGGCTTGGCCACCTCGATGATCTTGCGCACCAGCGAGTAACCGTTCGAGTGCGCGCCCGACGAGGCCAGGCCCAGCACCACGTCGCCGGGGGCGATCTTGGTGCCGTCGATGATCTGCGACTTCTCCACCGCGCCCACCGCGAAACCGGCCAGGTCGTACTCGCCGGCCGGGTACATGCTCGGCATCTCGGCCGTCTCGCCGCCGATCAGCGCGCAGCCGGCCTGCTCGCAGCCGGCCGCGATGCCCTTGACCACGGCGGTGGCGGTGGGCACGTCGAGCTTGCCGCAGGCGAAGTAGTCGAGGAAGAACAACGGCTCGGCGCCCTGCACCAAGATGTCGTTGACGCTCATGGCGACCAGGTCGATGCCGACCGTGTCATGGCGGTTCAGCTCGAACGCGAGCTTGAGCTTGGTGCCGACGCCGTCGGTGCCGGACACCAGCACCGGCTCCTTGTACTTCTTGCTGATCTCGAACAGCGCGCCGAAACCGCCGATGCCGCCCATGACGCCTTCGCGCATGGTGCGCTTGGCAAACGGCTTGATCGCTTCGACCAGGGCGTCGCCGGCATCGATATCGACACCGGCATCGCGGTAGGAGAGGGAAACATTAGTAGGTTGGCTCATGGTGTATTTGTCAGCGGAGGCGGTAAAATAGAGGATGGCGGCGCGCGGACGCACCCCCAGGCTCAGGCGCCGATACACGGGCGCGCAAGCTGGCTAATCCGCTATTTTATCAAAACGGCCCGTCCCCAGCCCATTTAACCGACAATACAACAGGCCCCATGCCTTTTTCCTTCTCGCCGGAGCAAAAGCAAAGCGCCTTCTGGCTGCTCCTCTGGCTGGCATTCGTGCTGCTGCTGTACGCGCTCGCGCCCGTGCTCACCCCCTTCATCGCCGCCGCCATCCTGGCCTACGCGCTCAACGGCGGGGTCGATTTCCTGGACCGCGCGCGCGGGCGCCACGGGCGCATGCCGCGCCCGCTGGCGGTGGTGGTGGTGATGCTGCTGTTCCTGTCGGCGCTGACGGCGCTGGTGCTGATCGTGATCCCCGTGCTGCAGAACGAGATCCCCCTGCTCAAGGCGCAACTGCCGATGATCCTGGTGCGCATCGACGACTTCGTCACCCCGCGCCTGCACGAGATGGGGATCAAGGTCAAGCTCGACGGCAGCGGCCTGCGCCAGATCCTGGCCCAGCAGTTTGCCACCAGCAGCGACGAGTTCTGGACCACCGTGCTGGCCTCGGCCCGGGTGGGCGGGGTGGCGCTGCTGGGCTGGGCCGTGACCTTGATCCTGGTGCCGGTGGTGATGTTCTACATGCTGCTCGACTGGCACGTGCTGCTCGAGCGGGTGGCCGGCGCCGTGCCGCGCCGCTGGGCCACCCAGACCGTCGCCATGGCCCAGGAGGTGAACCTGCTGCTGGCCCAGTACCTGCGCGGCCAGCTGCTGGTGATGCTGGTGCTGGCGCTGTACTACTCGGCCGCGCTGGCCATCGCCGGCTTCGACGTGGCCCTGCCGGTGGGCATCCTGACCGGCATCCTGGTGTTCATCCCCTACATCGGCTACGGCCTCGGGCTGCTGCTGGCGCTGGTGGCGGCCGTGCTGCAGTTTTCCGACTGGCACGGGCTGATCGCGGTGGCCGTCATTTACGGCTTCGGCCAGGTGTTCGAAGGCTTCTTCCTGACCCCGCGCCTGGTGGGCGAGCGCATCGGCCTGAACCCGCTGGCGGTGATTTTCGCCCTGCTGGCGTTCGGCCAGCTGTTCGGTTTCGTGGGCGTGCTGCTGGCGCTGCCGGCCTCGGCGGTGCTGATGGTGGCCTTCAAGCACCTGCGCCGCCACTATCTGAGCAGCAGCTTTTATAATGCCTGAATGCAGCGCGGGCGGCGCGGTAGGGTAAAATCCAAGCATGAGACGAACGCGATGAAACAGCTGGTGCTTGATTTGGGCGCGGAACAAGCCCCCAGCCTGGATACCTTTGAAGTGGGACAGAATGCCGAACTGGCGCACCTGATGCACCAGTTCGCTGAACGCGCTTCGCGTGAACATTTTGCCTACCTGTGGGGGGAAAGCGCGGCCGGCAAGACCCATCTGCTGCACGCGCTGGCCGCCACGCCCGGCTCGCGCTACATCGGCGCGGCCAGCCCGGCCGCCGCCTTCGTCTACGCCGCCGACGTCAGCCTGTACCTGCTCGACGACTGCGAGCGCCTGTCGCCGGCCGCCCAGATCGACGCCTTCGCCCTGTTCAACCAGATCCGTGAACACGGCGCCTACATGGTCAGCACCGGGCCGGTGCCGCCGGCCGTGCTGCCGGTGCGCGAGGACCTGCGCACCCGCATGGGCTGGGGCCTGATCTACCAGATCCACGGCCTGTCCGACGAGCAGAAGATCGCCGCCCTCACCCACGCCGCCGAAGCGCGTGGTTTGACGCTGTCGTCGAGCGTGTTACCCTACTTGTTGTCGCATTTTAAACGCGACATGCGCTCGCTATCGGCCATGCTGGACGCGCTCGACCAGTATTCCCTCGAAACCCAGCGCCCGGTGACCCTGCCGCTGCTGCGCGACCTGCTGCTGCAAGCGAGCCAGGCCAATGATGGCGCCATCCCGGCGGAAAACAAAGAATGACGAACCTGGCACTGTTTGACCTCGACCACACCCTGCTGCCGCTGGACTCGGACCACGAATGGGGCGAATTTTTGGTGCGCACCGGCGCCGTCGACCCGGTCCAGTTCAAGCGCCGCAACGACGACTTCTTCGCCCAGTACCAGGCCGGCACCCTGGACCCGGTCGAGTACCTCGAATTCGCGCTCGGGAACCTGGCGCGCTTTCCGCGCACGGAACTGGACGCCATGCACGCGCGCTTCATGGACGAGGTGATCCACCCTGCCATCCGTCCGCGCGCGCTGGAGCTCTTGCAGCGCCACCACGACGCCGGCGACCTGGTGGCCATCATCACCGCCACCAACCGCTTCGTCACCGCGCCGATCGCCAAGGCGCTCGGGGTCGAGCACCTGATCGCCGCGCTGCCCGAGGAGGACGCCCACGGCAACCTCACCGGCAAGCTGCTCGGCGTGCCCACCTCCGGCCACGGCAAGGTCACCCACACCCACGCCTGGCTGGAAAAGATCGGCACCCCGCTGCACGCCTTCGGCAGCAGCCACTTCTACAGCGACTCGCACAACGACATTCCCCTCATGTCCGCCGTCACCCACCCGGTCGCGACCAATCCGAACGCCGCGCTGACCCAACACGCAACGCGCCTTGGCTGGCCTTTACTCCACTTATTCAATGATTAAAAAATTCATTCGTAAAATCCTCGGCGTGAAAGACACCCCGCCAGCGCGCGACCCCAGCGAGCCGGTGGTGCTGGGCGCGGCCGACCACGGCATCGATCCACGGCTGGTTTCGTCCAACGCGATCCGCGTGACCCAGACCCTGCAGGAGAACGGCTTCAAGGCCTTCGTGGTGGGCGGCGCGGTGCGCGACCTGCTGCTGGGCGTGAAACCGAAGGACTTCGACATCGCCACCGACGCCACCCCCGAGCAGGTCAAGCGCCTGTTCCGGCGCGCCTTCATCATCGGGCGCCGCTTCCAGATCGTGCACGTGATGTTCGGCCAGGACCTGCTCGAAGTGACCACCTTCCGCGGCGCCGGCCAGGCCAGCGCGCCCAAGGACGAACACGGGCGGGTCCTGCGCGACAACGACTTCGGCCCCCAGCACGAAGACGCCGAGCGGCGCGACTTCACCATCAACGCCATGTACTACGACCCGGCCACCCAGCTGGTGCTGGACTACCATGGCGGCATCGCCGACATCCGCGACAAGACCCTGCGCATCATCGGCCTGCCCGAGGCGCGCTTTCGCGAAGACCCAGTGCGCATGCTGCGCGTGGTGCGCTTCGCCGCCAAGCTGCAGTTCACGATCGAGCCGCACACGCGCGAGCCGATCCCGGTCATGGCGCCCCTGATCAACAACGTGCCGGCCGCGCGCGTGTTCGACGAGATGCTCAAGCTGCTCATGAGCGGGCACGCGCTGGCCTGCCTGCAGCAGCTGCGCTCCGAAGGCCTGCACCACGGCCTGCTGCCGCTGCTCGACGTGGTGCTCGAGCAGCCCATCGGCATGAAGTTCGTGACCCTGGCGCTGGAGTCGACCGACAACCGGATCAAGGCCGGCAAGGGCGTCTCGCCCGGTTTCCTGTTCGCCTCCCTGCTGTGGCACCAGGTGGTGGAGAAATGGACCGCCTACCGCGCCGCGGGCGAATCGCCCATCCCCGCGCTGCACCTGGCCGCCGACGACGTGCTCGAATCGCAGACCGAGAAACTGGCCCTGCAACGCAAGATCGGCTCGGACATGCGCGACATCTGGTCGATGCAGCCGCGCTTCGAGCGGCGCACCGGCAAGTCCCCGTACAAGCTGCTCGAACACCTGCGCTTCCGGGCCGGCTACGACTTCCTGCTGCTGCGCTGCCAGTCCGGCGAAATCGACATGGAGATCGGCGACTGGTGGACCGCGTTCTACGAAGGCGACGCGACCCAGCGCGAAGACCTGGTGGCCAGCGCCAACGCCGCGCCGGCGCCGGCCAAGCGCAAGCGCGCCCCGCGCCGCGCACCCGCGCGCGCGCCAGGCCAGCGCCGCCGAAAGCTCAAGCGAGGAATGATCGCGTACATCGGCATCGGCGCCAATCTCGGCGATGCGCGCGCCAACGTCGCCGACGCCCTCGTGCGCCTGGCCGCGCTGGACGGCACCCGCCTGCTGGCCAGCTCGGCGCTCTACCTGACCGCGCCGATCGACTCCTCGGGCGCCGACTACGTCAACGCGGTCGCCTGTATCGACAGCCCGCTGGCGGCGCCGGCGCTGCTCGATGCGCTGCACGGGATCGAACTGGCGCACGGGCGCGAGCGCCCCTACCGCAACGCCCCACGCACGCTGGACCTGGACATCCTGCTCTACAACGGCGAGCGCATCGACTTGCCTCAGCTGCACGTTCCCCACCCGCGCATGCTCGAACGCGCCTTCGTGCTGGTGCCGCTGACCGAGATCGCGCCCGACATCGAGGTGCCCGGCCACGGCCCGGCGCGCGCCTTCCTTCCCGCCGTCGCCGGCCAGGGCATCCGCAAGGCCTGAGAGCTTGGGAGTGGGTAGATCATGCCCGCCGCCGGCCGACCAGCAGCGTCGCGCGCTTGGCATTACACTAGTGCCCTGAGAGGCAACCCTGAGATCAAAGGATTACGATGAGCAGCTATCTGCAAGGCAAGGACATGGCAGGCGCGGACGCGCCGGCGCCCACCAAAGCGGTGCCCACCAAGGCCGTGACGATTCCATCGCTGAACGCCATGCGCGCCGCCGGCACCAAGATCACGATGCTGACCTGCTACGACGCCAGCTTCGCCAGCCTGATGGAGCGCTGCGGCGTGGACGTGCTGCTGATCGGCGACTCGCTCGGCATGGTATGCAACGGCCACCAGTCGACCCTGCCGGTGACGGTGGCCGAGGTGGCCTACCACACGGCCGCGGTGGCGCGCGGCAGCCGCCACGCGATGATCATGGCCGACATGCCCTTCGGCAGCTACGCCACGCCGGAGGCGGCCTTCCACAACGCGGTCCAGCTGATCCAGGCCGGCGCCCACATGGTCAAGCTCGAGGGCGGCGCCTGGCTGGCCGACACGGTGCGCTTTCTCACCGAGCGCGCGGTGCCGGTGTGCGCCCACCTGGGCCTGACCCCGCAGTCGGTGCACCAGCTGGGCGGCTACAAGGTGCAGGGCAAGACGGCCGAAAGCGCCGAGCTGCTCAAGCACGACGCCCAACTGCTGCAGTCCCGCGGCGCGGCGATCGTGCTGCTCGAAGCCATTCCCGCCACCCTGGGGCGCGAGGTCACCGAACTGCTGTCGGTACCGACCATCGGCATCGGCGCCGGCCCCGACTGCTCGGGCCAGGTGCTGGTGATGCACGATGCGCTGGGCGTGTTCCCGGGCCGCAAGGCGCGCTTCGTGAAGAACTTCATGGACGGGCAAACCAGCATCGACGCGGCCGTCGCGGCCTACGTGGACGCGGTCCGGGACGGCAGCTTCCCGGCGCTCGAACACTGCTTCTGAGGCTGCCGTGAGCCAGGCCCGCCTGTTCCTCGCGCTGTGGCCGGACGAGCCGGTCCGCGCCGAGCTGGCCGCCTGGCGCGACGCCTGGCGCTGGCCCAGCAACGCCACCCCGGTGCGGCGCGAGCACCTGCATGTGACCTTGCACTTCATCGGCAATGTGGAGCACGATCGCATCGACGCCTTGCGCGCCGCGCTGCAGGTGCCGTTCGCGCCCTTCGAGCTGGCCTTCGGCAAGGCAGCGCTGTGGCAGCATGGGATCGCCGTGCTCGAGCCGGAGCTGGTGCCAGACGAGCTGCCGCGCCTGCACAGCGCGCTGGGCGCGGCGCTGGACGCGGCCGCCCTGCCGCTTGAACAGCGCATCTACCGTCCGCACGTGACGATGGCGCGGCGCGCCGCCAACGCGGGCGCGCCGGCGGCGGGGCCGGCGCTGCGCTGGGCCGTCACCGGCTACGCGCTGGTCGAATCCAGGCAGGGCGTCTACACGGTGCTTGAGCACTATCGGTGAGACCGGTTCAGCCGATCTGGATCCAGGTGGTCTTCAGCTCGGTGTACTTGTCGAAAGCGTGCAGCGACTTGTCACGCCCGTTGCCGGACTGCTTGTAGCCGCCGAAGGGCACGGTGATGTCGTCGCTGTCGTACTGGTTCACGTGGACGGTGCCGGCGCGCAGCGCGCGCGCCGTCTGGACCGCCTTGCTCAGGTCCGCCGTCCACAGCCCCGCCTGCAGGCCGTAAGGGGTGGCGTTGGCCTGGCGCACCGCCTCCTTGAGGTCGGTGAACCCGAGCACCGACAGCACCGGCCCGAAGATCTCCTCGCGCGCGATGGTCATGCCGCTGTCGACCTGGTCGAACAGGGTCGGCGCGATGTAGTAGCCGCCGCTGTCCACGCGTGCGGCCGCGCCGCCGGCCAGCAGCCTGGCGCCGGCGCGCTTGCCCTGGTCGATATAGCCCATCACGCTGTTCATCTGGGTGGCGTCGACGATCGCCCCCATGACGGTGGCCTCGTCGAGCGGGTCGCCGGGCGCGAAACGGGGCACCAGCGCCAGCGCCTTTTCCAGGAAGGCCTCCTTGATCGACTCCTCCACGAACAGGCGCGAGGGCGCGTTGCAGCTTTCGCCCTGGTTGAAGTAGATGGCGCCGATGGCCGCCTCCACGGCCTTGTCCAGGTCGGGGCAGTCGGCGCAGACGATGTTGGCCGACTTGCCGCCCAGCTCGGCCCAGGCGCGCTTGAGGTTGGACTGCCCGGCCATCTGCAGGATCTGCTTGCCGACCCGGGTCGAGCCGGTGAAGCCGATGCAGTCGACGTCCATGTGCAGCGCCAGCGCGGCCCCGGCCTCGTTGCCGTAGCCGGGCACGACGTTGAACACGCCGGGCGGAATGCCGGCCTGCAGCGCCAGCTCGGCCAGGCGCAGCGCGCTCAAGGGCGACTTCTCGGACGGTTTCAGCACCACGCTGTTGCCGGCCGCCAGGGCCGGGGCGATCTTCCAGCCGGTGATGATGAGCGGATAGTTCCACGGCACGATGGCCGCCACCACGCCCACCGGCTCGCGCGTGATCAGCGCCAGGCTGTGCTCGGCCGTGGGGGCGATTTCGTCGTAGACCTTGTCGATCGCCTCGCCGTACCAGCGGATGCAGTTGGCCACCGAGGGCAGGTCCACGCTCAGGCTGTATTGGATGGGTTTGCCCATGTCCAAGGTTTCGAGCAGCGCCAGCTCCTCGGTGTGCTGCACGATCAGGTCGGCGAACTTGATCAGGATGCGCTTGCGCGCGGCCGGTGCCTGGCCGGCCCAGCGCCTGTCCTCGAAGGCGGCGCGCGCGGCCGCCACGGCGGCGTCCACGTCGGCCGCGTCGCAGCGCGCCACCTGCCCCAGCAGGCGCGCGTCGATCGGCGAGTGATTGTCGAAGCGCTGCCCCGAACTGGCCCACACGCGCTCGCCGCCAATGAAGGCGCGCCCGTCAGGCTGGAGCGCCGCGGCGCGCTGGTGCCATTGCTTGTCTGCCATGTGAATCTCCTTGTTACTGCATGAACGCGTCACTAAGCTTGCCACTGAGCTGACCATCGCTCTGGCCATTGATCATATCTGGCTACTGATACCCGGCCCCTGAGCCCGGTTATAATCCACAACTTTTCTGAGCCGAATGGCGCTTTCGACAGCCATTATTCCGACCTTGTCGCCCGTGGAGTAAACATACATGAATTACACCCTGATTTCCTGCGTGGTGGTCTACCTGCTTGGCACCCTGGCCATCGGCGTGTGGGCCGGCACCCGCGTCAAGAACACCAGCGACTTCGCCGTCGCCGGGCGCAGCCTGCCGCTGATCATGGTCGTCACCACCACCTTCGCCACCTGGTTCGGCGCCGAGACGGTGATGGGCATCCCGGCCCGCTTCGTCCAGGGCGGGCTGAACGCGATCGTCGAGGACCCGTTCGGCGCCGGCACCTGCCTGATCCTGGTCGGCATGTTCTTCGCCGTGCGCCTGTACCGGCTCAACCTGCTCACCATCGGCGACTACTACCGCAAGCGCTTCGGCAAGGGCATCGAGATCTTCTGCTCGATCGCCATCATCCTGAGCTACCTGGGCTGGGTGGCGGCCCAGATCACCGCGCTCGGGCTGGTGTTCTCGGTGCTGACCAACGGCGCCATGTCGGAGGCGGCCGGGATGATCGTGGGCACCCTGGCGGTGTTGATCTACGTGGTCGCGGGCGGCTTCCTGGCCGTGGCCATCACCGACTTCATCCAGATGATCGTGCTGGTGGTGGGCCTGTCCATCATCGCCTACTTCGCCGCCGACCTGGCCGGCGGGGCCGACAAGGTGCTGGCCATGGCCAGCCAGAAGCACCTGTGGAAGCTGCTGCCGCCGCCGACCTTCCATGACGTGATCTTCTTCATCGGCGCGGCCGTGACGATGATGCTCGGCAGTATTCCACAGCAGGACGTGTTCCAGCGCGTGATGTCGGCCAAGAACGCGCCCACCGCGCGCGCCGGCGCCATGATCGGCGGCGCCAGCTACATCCTGTTCGCATTCGTGCCGATGTTCATCGTGGCCAGCGCCGTGCTGGTGCTCGGCGACAGCGGCGTGGCGCTGGTCCAGAACGACTACCAGCGCCTGCTGCCGACCTTCATCATGACCAAGATGCCGCTGGTGATGCAGATCCTGTTCTTCGGCGCGCTGCTCTCGGCCATCAAGAGCACCTCGTCGGCGACCCTGCTGGCGCCGTCCACCAGCTTCGTCGAGAACGTCCTCAAGCACCTGCGCCCGGGCATGAGCGACCGCCAGCAGTTGTTCGCGGTGCGCACCACCATCGTCATTTTCGCCGCCCTGGTGCTGACCTACGCGATCGTCATGAACGGCACCTCGATCTACGAGCTGGTCTCGAACGCCTACCAGGTCACCCTGGTGGCCGCCTTCGTGCCGCTGGCGATGGGCATGTACTGGAAGCGCGCCACCACCCAGGGCGCGGTGGCGTCGATCGGCGCCGGCCTGGTGGTCTGGGTCGGCTTCTTCCCCCAGGTGTCCAGCCTGGGCGCCCAGGTACCGCCCCAGCTGGCGGGCCTGCTGGCCGCGCTGGTGGGCATGGTGGCCGGCTCGCTGGCGCCCCAGCGCATCGCCAACCGCATCGAGATCTGACACCGCAGGGAGCAACTCAGGTCCAGCCGCGCCGGCGCAGGTCGGCCAGGGTGGCGTCCAGGCAGTAGCCGATCAGGGCGACCATCTCGTCGATCTGGGCCGGCGTCATCACCAGGGGCGGCGCGATGATCATGCGGTCGCCCACGGCGCGCATGATCATGCCGTTGTCGAACATGTGGCCGCGGCAGATCATGCCCACGCCCTGGGCCGGATCGAAGTGCTCGCACTCGTGCACGGTGGCGCCCGTGCGCCGCACCAGGTTCAGCCCGGCCACGAAGCCGCAGCTGTCGGCATAACCGACCAGCGGGTGGGCGGCCAGGGCGCCGAACTTGGCCTTCAGGTAGGGACCGGTGGTTATGGCCACCTGCTCGACCAGGTGCTCCTCGCGCATGATGCGGATGTTCTCCAGCGCCACCGCGCAGGCCACCGGATGGCCCGAATACGTGAAGCCGTGATTGAAGTCGCCGCCCTTCTCGATCAGCACGTGCGCCACCCGGTCGCCCACCAGCACCCCGCCCAGCGGCACGTAGCCCGAGGTGACGCCCTTGGCGAAGGTGATCAGGTCGGGCTTGATGCCCATCAGCTCGGAGCCGAACCAGGTGCCGAGGCGGCCGAAGCCGCAGATGACCTCGTCGGCGATGAGCAGCACGCCATATTTGTCGCAGATGCGCTGGATCTCAGGCCAGTAGGTGGCCGGCGGAATGATCACCCCGCCCGCGCCCTGGATCGGCTCGCCGATGAAGGCGGCCACCTTCTCCGGACCGATGGCGAGGATCTTCTCTTCCAGCCAGCCGGCCGCCACCAGGCCGAACGCGTTCTCGCTCATGCCCTGCCCCGCCTGCGCGTAGCTGGGCTGGCCGATGTGGACGATGCCGGGGATCATGCCACCCTGCTCGTGCATGCCGGCCATGCCACCCAGCGCCGCGCCGGCCACGGTGCTGCCGTGGTAGGCGTTGACGCGGCTGATGATGGTGTGACGCTCGCGGTAGCCCAGCAGGTCCCAGTAGCGGCGCACCATGCGCACGTTGGTGTCGTTGGCCTCCGAACCGGAGCCGGTGTAGAACACGTGGTTGAACTGGGGCGGCGAAATCTCCACCAGCAGCGCGGCCAGCTGGGTGGCGGGGACGTTGGTGGTGTTGAAGAAGCTGTTGTAGAACGGCAGCGTCTGCATCTGGCGGTAGGCCGCCTCGGCCATGCTGGCGCGGCCGTAGCCCACGTTCACGCACCACAGGCCCGACATACCGTCCAGGATCTTGTTGCCCTCCGAATCCCACAGGTAGATGCCCTCGCCGCGCACCATCACGCGCGCGCCCTTGGCCTTGAGCGCGTTGTGGTCGGTGAACGGGTGCAGGTA
Source organism: Oxalobacteraceae bacterium UBA6018 (assembly GCA_002428015.1). Lineage (GTDB taxonomy): Bacteria > Pseudomonadota > Gammaproteobacteria > Burkholderiales > Burkholderiaceae_D > Telluria_A. Next base: position 56,224 of record DIZW01000045.1, read on the forward strand.
GTGGGCCGAATCGAGCTGCTGGATCAGGGCCGTGTCGACGCTCTCGCGCGCGACGCTCTTGCCTGACGCGGCCAGGGTGGCGCCCGGCACGGCTGGATTGGTGGACATGATGGACTCCCTCATACTTGGCTCACATGGATCGCTCGGCGATCGGATTGGCGGCCGCGCCGCTCAGACGTGCAGCAACAGGTGTTCGCGTTCCCACGGGCTGATGACGGTCATGAACTCCTGGTGCTCGAGGTCCTTGATGGCGGCGTACACGTCGACGAAGCGCTCGCCCAGCACGGCGCGCAGCTGGTCCTCGGCGCGCAGCAGGTGCAGCGCCTCGGGCAGGCCCTGGGGCAACTCGAACGGCATGTCGTAGGCGCTGCCGCTCATTATCGCGGTCGGCTCGAGCTGCTCGGTCATGCCGAGGTAGCCGCAGGCCAGGGTGACGGCCAGCGCCAGGTAGGGGTTGGCGTCGGCGCCGATGATGCGGTTCTCGACGCGCCGGTCCTGGACCCCGGACTCCGGCACCCGGAAGCCCACGGTGCGGTTGTCCACGCCCCACTGGATGTTGATCGGCGCGGCCGTGTGGCGCACGATGCGGCGGTAGGAATTGACGTAGGGCGCCACGATCGCCATGGCCGAGGGCATGAAGCGCTGCAGGCCGGCGATGTAGTGCTTGAACAGCGCCGAGGGCGAGCCGTCCGGGTTGCTGAAGACGTTCATGCCGGTCTTGGAATCGACCACGCTCTGGTGCACGTGCATGGCCGAGCCGGGCTCGCCGGCCATCGGCTTGGCCATGAAGGTGGCGTACATGTCGTGCTTGAGGGCGGCCTCGCGCAAGGTGCGCTTGAAGTAGAACACCTTGTCGGCCAGGCCCAGCGGGTCGCCGTGCAGGAAGTTGATTTCCATCTGGCCGGCGCCGATCTCGTGGATCAGGGTGTCGACGTCCAGGTTCATCATCTCGCAGTAGTCGTAGATGTCCTCGAACAGCGGATCGAACTCGTTGACCGCGTCGATGCTGTAGACCTGGCGGCTGGTCTCGGCGCGCCCGCTGCGCCCCACCGGCGGCTTGAGCGGCAGGTCGGGGTCGATGTTCTTGGCCGTCAGGTAGAACTCCAGCTCGGGCGCCACCACCGGCTTCCAGCCCTTGTCGGCGTACAGCTTGAGCACGCGGCGCAGCACCGTGCGCGGCGCGAAGTCGACCAGCTTGCCGTCGGCGAAATAGCAGTCGTGGATCACCTGCGCGGTCGGGTCCACCGCCCACGGCACCATGGTGATGGTGGTCGGGTCGGCCTTGAGGATCATGTCGCGGTCGGTGCTGGAGATGGCGCGGTCGTAGGCACTGTCGTCGACCGGGTAGTTGCCGGTCACGGTCATGCCCAGCACCTGCTCGGGGATGCGCATGCCGCGTTCCTGGGTGAATTTAGCGCGCGGCAGGATCTTGCCGCGCGCCACCCCGGTCAGGTCGGGGATCAGGCATTCGATTTCGGTGACTCGTTTTTCATTGAGCCACAATTCCATGTCGGTATAGCTAAAGTTTTCGCGGATTGCCATGATGGTCTCTCTGTGGTCTTGCTGTGGCGGCGGGCACCCAGGCGCGCGCGCATGCTCGAAGGACATTCGGGATGGCAAGCGAAGCTATGGCACGGCGCGGGCGGCCCACCTCTCGTATAAGCTCATGCGCGCCTCTCGTGCGCGACCTGGTAGGCGCGGCAGGCCTGGCCGAAGGCGGCGAACATGCGCATCGAAACGGGGTTCTCGGTGATGCGCCACTCGGGATGCCACTGCAGCGCCAGGGCGAAGCCGGGCGAGGCCGGCACCGAGAACGCCTCCACCAGGCCATCGGCGGCAACGGCCTCGACCGCGATGCCGTGCGCCAGGCGGTCGATGCCCTGGCCATGCAGTGAGTTGACGGCGATCTGCGCCACGTCGCCGAGAATGCGCGCCAGCACGCCGCCGGCGGTCAGGAACACCGGATGGGCCGGGCCGTACTGCTCTTCCAGCGGCAGGGCGGGGTCTTCGCGGTGGTCCATCTTGCCGGTCACCTCCTGCACGGCCTGGTGCAGGCTGCCGCCCAGCGCCACGTTCATCTCCTGGAAGCCGCGGCAGATGGCGATGACGGGGATGCCGCGCTTGACGGCGGCGCGGATCAGCGGCAACACCGTGGCGTCGCGCGCCAGGTCCTGCGGCAGCGCCGGGTTGTAGACGGTTTGCTCGTAATAGCTCGGGTGCACGTTGGAGGCCGAGCCGGTCAGCATGATGCCGTCGCACACGGCCAGCATGGTTTCCAGGTCGAGCCCGTCGCCAAGGGCGGGCAGGATCACCGGCGCGCAATCGGCGCCGAGCGTGACCGCTTCGACGTATTTCATCTGTGCGGCGTGATACGGATGTTCACCGATCTGCCGCACGCAAGCTGGTACCAGGACTAGTGGTTTGCGCATGATGCCGTCTCTTTGTGGGGTAAGGCACGTGATTTCATGATAGAACGAAATTCGATCGAACGCGAGTGCTCGTTGATCGCGATCAAACGACCGCCACAGCTTAAGGTAAAGTTAGCAAGACTGCCAACACGGCAGGCGGGGCCGATTCCGCGCGCGCCTGCCGGCATGCCGAAAAGCGGCTACCATGGCATATCGAATTATCCATATTTCCGAGGCGGCCATGTTGAACCTGAAAGACCCTTCCCTGTTGCGCCAGCAGTGCTATCTCGACGGGGCGTGGTGCAGCGCCGACGACAACAGCGTCATCAAGGTCGTCAATCCGGCCACCAGCGAGTCGCTGGGCACGGTGCCGCACATGGGCGCGGCCGAGACCCGGCGCGCCATCGCGGCAGCCAACGCGGCCTGGCCGGCCTGGCGCAAAAAGAGCGCCAAGGAACGCGCCGTCATCCTGCGCGCGTGGAACGACCTGATGCTGGCCAACGCCGACGACCTGGCCCTTGTCATGACGTCCGAGCAGGGTAAGCCGCTGTCCGAATCGAAGGGCGAGATCGCCTACGCGGCCTCCTTCATCGAGTGGTTCGCCGAGGAAGGCAAGCGGGTCGCCGGCGACACCATCGCCTCGCCCTGGGCCGACCGGCGCATCGTGGTCACGCGCGAGCCGATCGGCGTGTGCGCGGCCATCACGCCGTGGAACTTCCCGGCGGCGATGATCACCCGCAAGGTCGGCCCCGCCTTGGCGGCCGGCTGCCCGATCGTCGTCAAGCCGGCCGAGCTGACCCCGTTTTCCGCGCTCGCGCTGGCCGTGCTGGCCGAGCGCGCCGGCGTGCCGCCCGGCGTGTTCAACGTGCTCACCGGCGACTCCAAGGCCATCGGCGGCGAGATGACCGCCAACCCGACCGTGCGCAAGCTGAGCTTCACCGGCTCCACGGCGGTGGGCCGCCTGCTGATGCAGCAGTGCGCCCCCACGATCAAGAAACTGTCGCTGGAACTGGGCGGCAACGCGCCCTTCATCGTGTTCGACGACGCCGACCTCGACGCCGCCGTGGAAGGCGCGATCGCCTCCAAGTACCGCAACGCCGGCCAGACCTGCGTGTGCGCCAACCGCCTGTACGTGCAGGACGGCGTGTACGACGCCTTCGCCAGCAAGCTGGTCGCCGCGGTCGGCAAGCTCACCGTCGGCAACGGGGCCGACGCGGGTGTCACCCAGGGCCCGCTGATCGAGGAAAAGGCCGTCGCCAAGGTCGAGCAGCACATCGCCGACGCCCTGGCCAAGGGCGCGCGCCTGCTCACCGGCGGCCAGCGCCACGCGCTCGGGCACAGCTTCTTCCAGCCCACCGTGATGGCCGACGTCAGCGCCGACATGCTCGTCGCCAGCGAGGAAACCTTCGGGCCGCTGGCGCCGCTGTTCCGCTTCAAGACCGAGGACGAGGTCATCGCCATGGCCAACGCCACCGAATTCGGTCTGGCCGCATATTTCTATTCGCGCGACATCGGACGCGTGTGGCGCGTGGCCGAGGCGCTGGAAACGGGCATGGTGGGCGTCAACACCGGGCTCATCTCCAACGAGGTGGCGCCCTTCGGCGGCGTCAAGCAATCGGGCATCGGGCGCGAAGGCTCCAAGTACGGCATCGACGACTACCTGGTGATCAAATACATTTGCATGGGCGGCATCTAAGGCGGCCCGCCCGCACGGCGGCCTGGGCGCCTAAGCTCACCCGGGCGCCCTTTGCAGTTCGCGCGAGCACACGATCCCTGGCACCATCGGCAGCCAGAAGCTTAGGCCGCGAAACATCAGCGTGGCCGCCAGGGCGACGGGCAGCGCGACGCCCACGTGCTGCAGGGTCACCACCGAAGCCGCCTCAAACACCCCCAATCCACCCGGCACGATACTGATCGTTCTCAGCAAGCTCGAAGCGATGAAACTCGTGTAGACGTCGACCGGCGAGGCGATGGCGCCGAGTGAACGGATGAGCACCCACAGCGTGGCCGCGTCGAGCAGGACGATGGCAGCATGGAACAGCACGCTTTTGGCGATCAGGGGAAGGCTGCGCGCGAGCGTCCGGTCCGCCGCGCCGATCAGCGCCAGCGCCGTGTTGATGAGCGCGATGCGGCCCAGCCACTGAGGCAAGGCATCGGGACTGCCCGCGAGCGCGAGCGCGGCCGTCGTCAGCGCGACGCTGAAGGCCACCAGCACCAGCGCCAGCGCGAGCACCAGCGGAGTGACCTGCCCTCGCGCCTGCGCCGCCACCAGCGCGGCGCCCACCACCAGCACATAGGCCAGGTAGTAGGCCACCGCGTCCACCAGCACCGAGGCCATCACGACCGCGCGCGGCACGCCGCGCCGCTCGAACGCCCTGGCGACGACGACGGTGCCGCTGATGCCGCCCGAGGGCAGCGCCTGGTCGACGAACAGCTGCGCCAGGCTCAGCTTGTAAGCCAGCGCCCTGGACACGGAAACACCGCCCGCCCGCGCCACCACGCGCCAGGTGGCGCCCTGGGCCAGATAGGTCGCGGCCTGCAGCGCGAGGGCCGCGCCCAGCCACCAGGGATGCGCGTATTCGGCCACGCGCAAGAACTCGCGCTCCTCGGTGAAGTGCAGCGCGGCGCCGACGACCGTGGCCAGCAGCGCCAGCCCCAACAGCCAGGAAAACCAGTGGACGGAGCGCAAGCCGGGCCCCTCAGGTCACGATGCGCGGATAGATCCAGCCGGCCGCCAGCACCAGCAGCGCCAGCATGACGCCGAGCACGGCAAAATCGCGCACTAGCCCCAGGGCGCTGGCGCCGCCGGCCAGCATCAGGCTGCGCAGGCCATCGACTTCATAGGTGAGCGGATTGGCGCGCGCGAACCAGCGCAGCCAGCCCGGCATCATCAGCATCGGATAGATCGCATTGCTCGCGAAAAATAGCGGCATCGTCAGCACCTGGCCGATGCCCATGAACCGTTCGCGCGTCTTGACGATGCAGGCGATGATCAGTGAGAACGTGGAGAACAGGGCCGCGCCCAGCAGCACCAGGGCGATCACGCCGAGCACGGACGCGGGCCGCCAGTCCAGGCGCACGCCCAGCGCCAGCGCGAGCAGGTAGACGATGGCCATCTGCGACAGCGCGCGCACCCCCGCCGAGATGGCCTTGCCCAGCACCAGCGCCGTGCGCGGCGCCGGGCTGACGAGGAACTTGTGCACGATGCCCAGATCGCGTTCCCAGATGATCGAGATGCCGTAGAAGATCGCCACGAACAGCACGCTTTGCGCCAGCACACCGGGGGCCAGGAAGGCCACGTAATCGAGGTTGCCAGTCGGGATGGCGCGGCTGCGCGCAAACACCTGGCCGAACACGAGCAGCCACAGCATCGGCTGGACCGCCCGCGTCAGCAGTTCGGTCGGATCGTGGCGCAGCTTGCGCGTCTCCATGGCCGCGATCGCATACACGGTCCTGGCATAGCGCGCCGGCGCCGCGAACAGCCGCGGCGGCGTGCTAGCCGCGGCGTTCGAGGGTGCGGCGGGTGTCGGCGGTGTCGCCATAGGTGTCCTTGGACTCGCGCTGGTCCTGGGTGTAGTGGGCGAACACATCGTCGAGCGTGGCGGCGGCGTTATCACCACTCCGGACCGACGCGCGCAATTCGTCGACGGCGCCGGCCACGACGATCGCACCGCGCTGCATGATGGCCAGGCGCGTACAGAGGCGCTCGGCCTCGTCCATGTAATGCGTGGTGAGAAAAATGCTGGTGCCGTACTCGGCGCGCAGGCGCGCGATATGCGACCACACGGCGGCGCGCGCGACCGGGTCCAGGCCAACGGTGGGCTCGTCCAGGAACAACAGCGGCGGCCGATGCAGCATGGCCTGGGCAATCTCCAGGCGGCGTATCATGCCGCCGGAATACGTGCTCACCAGGCGGCCGGCGGCCTGGCTCAAATCCATAAAGGCGAGCGCCTCGGCGATGCGTGCCTTGCGCTCGGCGCGGGGAATGTCGTACAGCCGCGCGAACACGTCGAGGTTCTCGTAGCCGGTCAGCTCGCCATCGGCGGACAGCGCTTGCGGCACATAACCGATGACGCGGCGCACGCGCGCGGCCTCGCGCACGATGTCGAAGCCGGCCACCGCCGCCTGGCCCGAGGTCGGCGGCAACAGCGTCGTCAGCATCTTGATCAGGGTGCTTTTCCCCGCCGCGTTACGCCCGAGCAGGCCGAACACCTCGCCCGCGGCGACCGAGACGCTCACGCGATCGACGGCCACGATGTCGCCGAAGCGCCGCGTCAGTGCCTGCGTGGTCAAGATGAACGACACCTCGAGTCCTCCCTCGGCCGCCGATGGGCATGCCCGCCCCAGTTGGCGCGATCAGGAAAAGTCTAAGGGCCGCGTAGGGCGATACGATTGATCCATGTCGTGCATTGGCCCGTGTCGTGCCTCAATCCGCGCCTTCATCGCGCGGAAACGGCCGGAGGGACTGGACGCGCAGCAATCATCCGCGGGGCTAGCGCGGCCGCGTGCGGCTCACTCGTACTGGTCGTATTTGCGCGCGTCGCCGCGCACCTGTTCGGCCGGGTACTTGGCGCGGTTGAGCGCCATTTTCTCGACGACGGCCTCGCCCAGGTCGACGCCGAGCTTGTCGGCCAGGCGCACCAGGTAGACCAGCACGTCGGCCATCTCGTGGCGCACCTGGACCAGCCCGGCGTCGCCCAGTTCGTCGGGCCGGCCGCTGGCGAGCCACTGGAAGGGCTCGAGCAGCTCGGCCGCCTCCACCGACAGCGCCGACGCCAGGTTCTTGGGAGTGTGGAACTGGTCCCAGTCGCGCTCGTCCACGAACACGCGCACGAGGTCGCGAATGGCGCGCAGGTCGTTGCTGTCGGACGCCATGCCGGTCAGCTGTACAGCGCGGCCTGAGACAGCGAACGCTCGAGCTCGGCCATGCCGACCGGCAGGTCCAGCCTGGCGCCGCCGGCCTGCATGCTCGAGCCGAGCGCGTGCAGGGTGCGGAACAGGTTGTGGGCGCGGCTCTGCTCGCCCATCTGGCCGATGCGCACGATGTTCATGCCGAAGGCGCCGGAAATCTCGACCTTGTGCACGCGCGACATGTGGGCGCGCACCGTGTCCGAGGACACCTGGTCCGGGGTCACGATGCCGATCACCGAGTTGAGCCGGTGCTGCTTGGCCACCAGCAGTTCCAGGCCCATGGCCTCGATACCGGCCTGCAGCGCTTCGGAGCAGTGCTGGTGGCGATGGAAGCGCTTGGGCAGGGTGTCTCGGCGCACACCAGGCGCAGCGCCTCGTGCAGGGCCAGGATGCCCGACACCGGGGCCGTGTAGTGGTAGGACTTCTGGTTCCAGAACTTGTCGGCCAGCTGGGCGTCAAGGCACCAGTGGAAAGGCAGGTCGGTGCGCACGGCGATCTTCTTGGCCCAGGCGCGCTCGGAAAACGCCAGCAGCGACACGCCCGGAATCGACGACAAGCCTTTCTGGCCGCCGGTGATGACGGCGTCGATCTGCCAGTTGTCCATCTCCAGCGGCATGGTACTGAGAGTGCAGACGGCGTCGACGATGACGAGGCAGCCCAGTTCGCGCGCGGCGCGGGCGATGCGGTCCAGGCTGTGGTTGCAGACGGTGTTGGAGGTTTCGCCCTGCACCAGGGTGATGGCGTCGTAGCGGGTCTTGCGCAGCTCGCGCTCGACCAGCTCGACGCTGGCGCTCTCCAGGCCGGGCACCTCGATGACGGTCGCCTCGCCGCGCACGCGCGCGACCATGTCGGCCATGCGCTTGCTGAAGTAGCCGTTGCAGATGCACAGCACCTTGTCGCCGGGGTGCACCAGGTTGGCGATGGCCATTTCCATGGCCGCCGAGCCGGGCCCACCCACGCCCATGACGTGCGAGGAGCGGGTCTGGAACACGTAGCGTCCCATGTCCTTGACCTGCTCGATCACCTTGCTCATGGTGTCGCCCAGGTGGTTGATGACGATCGAATTGGCCGCCGCCACGCGCTGGGGAATCGGCACCGGGCCGGCGCCCATCATCAGCAGCGGTTCATCGGGAAGGATATCGTCCAGGGGAACGATGTGGGGGACGCTGACAGCCTCAATCATTGACGTGCTCCATGGTTGCCGCGCTGCCGGGAGCCGGCGGCGTCGGCGTTGCGGAAAGTTTCCAGCATACTGTCCGCGTGCTTTTTAATCAATATTTTAGCGGCGCGTCCATGCCGTCCTCGTAGGCGCGCAGGCGCTCCTTCGACTTGGTCGGCACCTCGTCGGCGCGGCTGACGCTCACGCCCAGGTCGCGCAGCAGGCCGTCCTGCAGGCCGTAGACCCAACCGTGCACGGTCAGCGGCTGGCCGCGTTCCCAGGCATCCTGGACGATCGTGGTCTGGGCCGTGTTGAGCACCTGCTCGATCACGTTCAGTTCGCACAGGCGGTCGGCGCGCTCCTTCGACGGCAGCACGTCGCCCAGGTATTTCTCGTGCTTCTGGTGCACGTCCTGCACGTGGCGCAGCCAGTTGTCGGCCAGGCCGACGCGGCGGTTGACCATGGCGGCGTGCACGCCCGAGCAGCCATAGTGGCCGCAGACGATGATGTGCTTGACCTTGAGCACGTCGACGGCGAATTGCAGGACGGTCAGGCAGTTCAGGTCGGAATGGACGACGACGTTGGCGATGTTGCGGTGGACGAAAAGCTCGCCCGGCGCCAGGCCCAGCAGTTCGTTGGCGGGCACGCGGCTGTCCGAGCAGCCGATCCACAAAAATTCAGGCGACTGCTGGGCCGCCAGCGACTTGAAGAATTCGGGGTCTTTCGCCACCATGGAGGCGGCCCAGTCGCGGTTGCGTTTGAACAGGGCTTCGGTGTCGTAAATAGCTTGGGTCATGATGATCCTGTGGGCTTGGAATGCAACCGCGGGTGGCGGCCGATTCGGCGGTTGGACGGAGGTGAGGCTGACTGCAGAGCTGATATTTTAACCGATTTGAACAATTATTTCGCGGCGGACCGATACCGGTGGCGCGGCGGTTGGCGCGCGACCGATAAAAAAAACCGCTGGCGGCCGGGGCGCGTCAGCGGTTTTTCATGTGCGGGATCGTCCGAGGATTACTCGAAAAAATCCTTCACCTTGTCCATCCAGCCCTTGCTCTGCGGGCTGTGCTTGGCGCCGCCCTCGACCGTCAGGCGTTCGAATTCGCGCAGCAGGTCCTTCTGCTTTTCGGTCAGCTTGACCGGCGTTTCGACCGCCACGTGGCAGAACAGGTCGCCCGCGTAGCCGGAACGCACGCCCTTGATGCCCTTGCCCTTGAGGCGGAAGGTCTTGCCCGACTGGGTGCCCTCGGGAATCGTGAACGACACCTTGCCCGACAGGGTGGGCACTTCGATCTCACCGCCCAGGGTGGCCTTGACGAAGGAGATCGGCATCTCGCAATGCAGGTCGTCGCCTTCGCGCTGGAACACGGCGTGCGGCTTGATGTGGATTTCCACGTACAGGTCGCCCGCCGGGCCGCCATTGGTGCCTGGCTCGCCGTTGCCGGAGGAGCGGATGCGCATGCCGTTGTCGATGCCGGCCGGGATCTTCACTTCCAGCGTCTTGTTGCGCTTGATGCGGCCCTGGCCGCCGCAAGGCGCGCACGGGTCGGTGATGACCTTGCCGTTGCCGTGGCACTTAGGGCAGGTCTGCTGGATGCTGAAGAAGCCCTGCTGCATGCGGACCTGGCCGTGGCCGCCGCAGGTGCCGCAGGTGACCGGCGCCGTGCCCGGCTTGGCGCCAGTGCCGTGGCAGGTGTCGCACTTGTCCCAGCTCGGCACGCGGATGGTGGTGTCGAAGCCGTGCGCGGCCTGCTCGAGGGTGATCTCGAGGTTGTAGCGCAGGTCGGCGCCGCGGTAGACCTGGGGTCCGCCCGAACGGCCGCGGCCGCCGCCGCCGCCGAAAATGTCGCCGAAGATGTCGCCGAAGCTGTCGGCGAAGCCGCCGCCGCCGAACCCGCCGCCGCCGCCCGCGCCCATGTTGGGGTCCACGCCGGCGTGGCCGTAACGGTCGTAGGCCTCGCGCTTCTCCGGATTGGTCAGCATTTCGTAGGCTTCTTTGACTTCCTTGAATTTCTCTTCCGATTCCTTACTGTCCGGATTGCGGTCCGGATGGTATTTCATCGCGAGCTTGCGATAGCTCTTCTTGATTTCTTCTTCCGAAGCATTTTTGGCGACCCCGAGGATCTCGTAAAAATCACGCTTTGCCATGTTGTCGGCACCTTGCTTGTGTAGAATCTAACGACCATTTATGCAAAAAAACCGAGCCGCGAAGGGCTCGGCCAGATCCGCGCGGCCACCCGGTGCTGGCGTGGCCGCTGTGCGAATCGACGGTTATTTCGCGTCTTTGACTTCCTTGAAGTCGGCGTCGACAACGTCGTCCTGGGCCGGCTTGGCGCCCTCGCCCGCCTGCTGCTGGCCGCCGCCTTCGCCGCCGGCCGCCTGCTGGGCCTGCATGTCGGCGTACATCTTCTCGCCCAGCTTCTGCGACGCGCTCGACAATGCCGCAACCTTGGCATCGATCTCGCCCTTGTCGCCCGACTTGATCGACGCTTCCAGGTCCGTGATGGCCGTTTCGATCTTTTCCTTCTCGCCGCCTTCGAGCTTGTCGCCGTACTCGGTGAGCGACTTGCGGGTCGAGTGCACCAGCGAGTCGGCCTGGTTGCGCGACTCGGCCAGCTCCTTGACCTTCTTGTCTTCCTCGGCGTTGACCTCGGCGTCCTTCACCATCTTCTGGATCTCCGCCTCGGTCAGACCCGAGTTGGCCTTGATGGTGATCTTGTTTTCCTTGCCGGT
>DIZW01000055.1:0-54616 GCA_002428015.1 Oxalobacteraceae bacterium UBA6018
TCACCGTGCCGCCCATCAAGCCCGTGCTGCGGTTCAGCGTCAGCCCCGACTGCACGATCTTCATGCTCGTGGTCACGTCCGCGTAGACCGGTGCCGGCGGAATGCCGATCGGCGAGTTCGACATGACCGAACCGAGCGGTACAAAGGCGCTGCTGCAGTCACGCGGGACCGAGGTGCCTGGTGTGCCGGTGACGGCAATGTCGCTTGCCGTGGACGGCACAATCATCGAGGAGAAGCTGACCGCACCCGGGCCGAACGTGAAATGCACGAATCCAAGTTGCGGGTTCGGGCTGCCGTTGCGGCCTGCGGTCCAGGCCGGCGTCCCGTCCAGGACGACATTGTCCAGCGTAACGGCCATCGGATAGATCGCAGAGCCGGATTCGTATCCGGTGAACGCAAGCCGGCCACCCGCGTACTTCGCGCTGCCAAGGCTATGCACGTTGCGCAAGGTGATATTGGTGTACCAAGGATAGCTTGTCCCCGTGCTGGTGCCGTAATACGAATCGAAACTCAGCGGATACCTGACGTTGCGCATGCAGACGTTGCTGTAGGTGACATTGTCGATATGGCCGCCGCGTGACGCATCCGACTTGATGTGCAAGCCGGTGCCGACACCGGAGTCGTAACCGTCGATGGACAGGTCATCCACCACCATGTTGTTTATGCCGGCATCGGTGATGCTGCCGATCGACATCCCATGTCCATAATAAAAGTGATTGTGCTGAAAGGACAGGTTGGTCAAAGGCTGCTTGGCGCTGTGTGCTCCCACCGCCACGTTGTCGTCGCCAACGCTGATGTAGGAATACGCCATCAGCATTTGGCTGACCCGGTTCGGATCGAAGCCATCGGTGTTCTTTACCAAATCCGGCGTGAAGCACGTGGCGGGGGTGATCTTGTCCGGTGTCGTGCCGGCCGGGCACGCATAGTTCGGCACCGAATATTCAAGCGTCGGCGAGAGGATCTTCACGCTCCAGAACGTCAGTCCGCTTATGTCGCTCGGTGCAAGATGGACGTTCGGCGAATTCACCAGACTTACGCGGTATAGGGTCAGTTTGCTGCCGCCTTTCGCTGACACCAGCGTAAAGTTATGTTGGGACAGGCCCTGTGTTTTGTTCTGATACGCCACATCCCACCAGCTGCGCAGGCCGGCATTCGGCCCGCTGGTGAGTACGCTGCCGGCGCGTCCATCGATCGTGCCATCGCCAACGATCCCGCTCCCGGTCGTGGAACTGGCCAGGATGAAGGGCTTGCAGGAATTGGTGCTGCTGGAGGTGGCGGTACCGCAAGTGCCGACGCCATTGTCAAAATCGGCCGGGTTGCGCGAGGCGTAGAGGGTGACACCTGTGTCGATCCACAGCGTGACCCCCGACTTGATCTGCAAGGGGCCACTGAGGAAACCGCTGGCGCCGCCCGCACCCGTCACCAGCTTGACGGCCTGCCCTGCGGGGCAGGCATTGATCGCGGCCTGGACGCGTTGCATGTCCGGCTTCGACTGAGCGGGGTTGGCATCGACGGCATCGATCGAGCCATTCGCGGCCGGCGTGATGGTCGCGGTCAGCGTCGAACAGACCGTACTTGGCAGGCTCGGTTCGTTGACCGTGCTCCACTGGGTCTGGACACTGGTCGACGTACCGCCTGTTGCGGCGGCTATTACGGCGGCGGTCTTCACCACGGCGGTCGCCGCTGCGTCGCTCCCTCCTCCACCGCAGGCGACGAGCAGGGTTGATGCAAGCGCGACGGCCGTAAGGCGGCATGCTGGGCCGTCGTTTTTGAAAGAATCTACTGCTGGCATTTGCACACTCCTTGAAGGTTGAATTTCAGTGTTTCAGGTATGGCAGGGATGCAGCCGCTGCGCGCCAGAGCGAAACGCCATCTGTGCCTCCAGTTCGTCTTTTTGAATACCTGCGGTTGTACTGCGGAGGCCGTACCTGATTGGTGGCTGGCACGTTTCGATTGCAGTTGCTGGAAGATGCTAACAGAGTGAAATCAGGCTCAGCACTGACGATGGGGGCATTTGCGCGAAATTGAAATGCGGATTGGTGGATTTGATGACGGCTGCGCCCAGCCGGCATCGACCAGCTTAAGCTCGGGCTGTTCGTCTCTATAAAGTTCGGTGACTTCGACTGGTCGATCTAGGGCAATCTGAAGCATACGTTCAGCCGGACCGACGCGCGCGCCCAGATCCTTACCTTCTGCGACGATCGGCAACAACGGCGACCAGACTCCAGGTCTACGGAGTCGACAAGGTATGGCGCCAATTGCGCCGTGAGGGTACTGACGTGCCGCTGCACGGTGGAGCGCATGATGTGCAAGGCCGGCCTGCGTGGTGTCGTGCGAGGCAAGGTTGTGCGCACTACTGTTGCCGCTGCAAAGGCGCCATGCCCACTCGGCCGGGTCAAGCGCCAGTTCAAGGCCCGGCGGCCAAACCAATTGTGGGTCAGCGATTTCACCTACGTCTCGACGTGGCAAGGTTTCGTCTACGTGGCATTTGTCATCGACGTCTTCGCCCGGCGCGTTGTCGGCTGGCGCGTCGGCAGCGCGATGCGGACCGACTTCGTGCTCGATGCGCTGGAACAGGCGCTGTACGCGCGCCAGCCGGAACGAAACGCATTGGTCCATCACAGCGATAGGGACGCGCAATCCGTATCGATAAAGTACAGCCAGCGCCTGGCGGAAGCCGGCATCGAACCGCCTGTGGGTAGCAAGGGCGACCGCTATGACAACGCTAGGCTGAAACCATCAATGGGCTCTACAAGGCTGAGCTGTTCCACCGCCGCGCGCTATTGAAAACGCGTGAAGCCGTCGAGTTGGCCATGCTGGAATGGGTGTCCTGGTTTAATCACCACCGCCTGCTGGAGCCGCTCGGCACTATACCGCCGGCCGAAGCTGAGGCAAACTATTACTAGCAACTGAGCAGTCACGCCATCCCGGCCTGACTCACGCAAACCGGCCTCCACGAAAGCCGGGGCGGTTCAGCGAGCATTGCAAGAAAGTGACGTCAAGAATCCGGCACAGCATACGGTATGGGTCGGTCCGAACGGACGGCGGCGCTACATTACGTGAACATAGGAGCTGGGTTATGTCGCGATGCGGGACGTACAAAAAAAGCCCGCTGAGTGAAGCGGGCTTATTGATCAAATAATTACCTTTGGGAAGACCTCACTCCCATTCGAATATGAACGAGAGCGCTAAGTACCTGATTCCGCGATCAATCCTAGTGTCGTAACCAAGCCCGTGCCATGGTTGATACCATCAAACTACGCGGCAACGAATAGGCCAAGGATTGAGCAGATCTGGTTCATACGTCATATTCTAGACAAGTTCGTCTTGTCCGCCAACGGTTCTCTAGATCCCTTCGATAGTACTCTCGACCGTGCCCTTGCGGTTTGGAACGCGCATGTAGATCGTCACTGCTTAGCGGAATCGTTGCCCGGCATCCCCGCACATCGTATGAAAGCGATGGTGGGAGCCGTATTGTGTCTTGAAACCCGCATGGTTGCTCACTCTTGACGAATTAAACTCGACGCGTACCCTCAAGCATACCCTTAAAAATCTCGGTGAAGCGCATAACGCCTTTGCAGGCCGCTCTATGCGAAGCCCAGCAAGAATTACACGTAACGTCACGATACGGCAAGCGGTATGTGCCCTGAGGTGCGGGCTGGAATGGCCTTGGAAGCATTTTCCATCTCGTCCACTTTTTATAGCCAAGGTTGCGCATGGGAGTGTCGGTCGCCCGTAACAGCCGCTCCGGGCTTCACCGATCGGCGCCGAGGGCTCTGGCCACGATGGCGCGGTAAGCCACCGCGCTCGGCTTGGCGGTCCGTGCAAAGCTCTTGAGGTCAACCGAAACCGAGCCGAATTTCGGCGCGAAACCCGAGCGCCACTCGAAGTTGTCCAGGAGGCTACAGCGAATATAGCCGAGCAGTGCGATCCCCTGCGCGTGGCAGGAACGGAGCTCCGACACCTTGGCTGCAAGGTAAGCGCAGCGAAGTGAATCGTCCTCGGTGTCGATTCCGTGCACAGTTCCGGTGCTGGTTTCGTATGGGGCGAAGGACACGATATGCCCACCGCAAGTACAACGGCGCATGGCCGCGCAAATACCGCGAGTCCCGCTGCATGCGTTCTCCGGGGCGGGTCACCTCGCCCCGCTAGAGCAACCCGTCAGCACAGTCGCGCTGATGCGCGCATGGCTCGACGAGATCGGCATCCCTGCATTGAAGAAGCCGGAAAAAAGGCAGTAACTAGCGGCGTCACGCCGACGCAATAGCGGGAGCGCCGGCCGAATCGCAGGCGCCGACGGAGTAACCGCCCCGGAAACTGTCAGGCCCAAGGACCGTTATCGCGAATGAACTCTGAAGAGTCGCCCTGCCCTGTTTGGCACGGCGCACCGGACGAGCAAACCAGCAGACCATCGGAGGTATCCGCTGCGCTGAGCACGGATCGACCAACACACGACAACCTGGAAACCGCATCAATGAAAACAATCGCAGTCATTGGCGGCGGTATCACCGGCGTCACCACCGCCTACGCCCTTGCCCAGCACGGCATTGCCGTCACCCTAATGGAACGCCACCGCTACGCGGGGATGGAAACGTCATTCGCTAATGGCGACCAGTTGTCGGCATCGAACGCCGAAGGCTGAAACCATTGGTCCGCAATCCTCAAGGGCATCAAGTGGATGGCGCGCAAGGACGCACCGTTGCTGGTTCACCCCACGCCCAGCTGGCACAAGCGGTCCTGGCTCGCCGAATTCATCGCCGCCATTCCGCACTATCGCCGCAATACCGTGGCGACGGCACACCTGGCTGTCGCGGCGCGCGAACGTCTATTCGCATGGGCCGCACAAGAAAACATCGAGCCTGCGCTGGCAGGCAACGATTATGGCGGTTCTTACACGGGAAGCGATGCCGGTGGAGACATCCATATTGACCCATGGTCCGGCCGGCGTCCTCGAGCGCTTCGGCGTACGATGCCAGTACAGACTGCTGGTGACATCGCTAAAGAGCAGCCGCGACGATCGCATCCTGATCGGCACCGACTCCGGTGAGGGGCCGCGACTTCGCTTATGGGGTGCCGCCGGGCGCCGAATTTCGCTGGCGCTAGCTAGGCGAGCAAGTGCGGGCGTTCGGCCAGCAGCTTCATGACGAGTTCGCCAAAGAGCGTGTTGGCCCAAGCGAACCAGCTGCGCGTGAAGCGCCGGGCGTCATCCTTGTGGAATGATTCGTGCATGAATCCAGTGCCGGCGTGGGTGGACGCGAGCATCGCGAGGCACAGCCGGATCTCGGCGTCATCGCTGCTCGTCATCGCGCGCATGATAATCCCCATCGGCCAGATCATGTCGCGTCCGGCGTGCGGGCCGGTGGTGCCCTCCGCCGCCTTGCCGCGCACGTAGTACGGGTGCGCGCCTTCGGTGTACAGGAAGCGCCGCGTGTTGCGGTACAGCGAGTCCTCAACGCCGATGGCGTCCAGGTATGGCAGGGAGATCAGGCTCGGAATGTTCGAATCGTCGGCCACATAGTGACTGCCGTAGCCGTCAACCTCATAGGCCAGCACCGTGCCGAAGCTGGACCGCTCGACAGCGGCATGTCGCTTCAGCGCCTGTTCGATCTCGTCGGCCAGAGCCAGCGCGTCGATGCGCAGTGCGGCGTCGTTGCCGAGCGCATCCACCAGGCGCGCGAGCTGGCGCAGCGAGGCGGCCGCGAAATAATTCGATGGGATCAGGTAGGGTAGCACGGTGCCGTCGTCCGACGGCCGGAACGCCGACGCCACCAGGCCAACGGGCGCCGCCGGCCAGCCGGTGCCGTCGCCGGCGGCGGTGTCGTACGGCCTGTCGGTAGTGCGTTTGAAGCGGTAGGCGCTGCCGCCGTCCTTGTGCTGTTGTTCGCGCATCGTCGCCACGATCAGGCGCATGGCCTGGCGCCATTCGGCCTCGAACGGCGCGCGATCGCCGCTGTGGCGCCAGTAGCCATACGCGAGACGGATCACATAGCATAGCGAGTCGAGTTCCCACTTTCGCTCATGGACGCCGGGCTTCATCACCGTCTTGTCCTCCTTGTGCTCGGACACCTTGGCCGGATCGTCGTAGAATGCGTTCGCGTACGGGTCGATCAGCACACAGCGGGCATGGCGCCGTACCACGCCGGCGATCAGGTCCTGTAGCGGTTTATCGCCCTTCATCAGCGCCAGGTAGGGCCAGACTTGGGCCGATGAGTCGCGTAGCCACATGGCGTCGATGTCGCCCGTGATGACGTAGGTATCGGGTCTGCCGTCGCGCAGCGAGACGGTGACGGTGGTGTCTAGCGTGTTCGGGAAACAGTTCTCGAACAGCCATGCGAGTTCGGGCTTGCCGATGCGCGCCTTGCCGTCGGCAATGGCGCGCTCGACGGAGCTGCTGACGAAGCGACGCTGTGCAGGCGCCGGCCGGCGCGACTCGAAGGCGGCGGCCTGCGCGTGTGTCGAAGGGAGCAGGCCGGCGGCCAGCGGGGCGGCACAGTGGGCGATGAAGCGGCGGCGGTTGGTCATGCGTCGTCTCTCAATGTCAGTTTCGGTTGTCGCGATGCTGCGGCCCGCTCAGGCGGATGTGGCGGGTAGGTCGAGGATACGGCTACCGCTCTCCCAGCGCAACTCGATGCGCAGCGGCTGGCGCGCGCGTGCCGTCACCACGGGCGCAACCGCGGCGCTGGCGCGGGTCGCGACGGCCAGGTCAAGTACGTTATCTTGCCCGATCGGGTAATTGCGTACGCCATGGGCCTCGGTCAAGCGTACGTCCCAGACCAGAACGCGGCGCAGGTGGTCCGGACGCAGGCCGAACACGTACTCGAGGAAGACGGAGATCGGACCGAGCCCGCCCCAGCCGACGAAATCGCCTTTGGCGGGCATGCCCGGCGCGGCCTGCTCGGGCGCGTAGTTCTCGAAGAAGGTGCCGGTGTCCTTGAACACCTGGGTGACCATCTCGTGGTGGCGCCGGCCGATCCGGTAGGCCAGCTCGTCCTCTCCGGCCTCGGTCAGCGCGCGTAGCACCATGTAGTTGGTCGATGGCCAGACCCCGCCGCGCCAGTAGCCGCCCCTCGGGTCGTACCCGGGCGTGTCGGCGGCAAGCGTCGGCACCGGATGCGGGCGGCCGAAGGTCTCCGGATTTGTCAGGTGAGCGATCATGCGCGCGCGCCGGTCGCGCGGCGCGATGCCGCCCAACAGCGCCCAATAGCCGGCGATCGATTTCACCTCGCTGCGGCTGCCGTCGCGCCGCATGTCGACGTAGAAGCCGCTGCGCTCGTCCCACATGTGCTGGTTGACAAAGCGCGCGAGCGCGTCGGTCTCGGTCTTGAGGTCGGCAATGTCACTCTCGCGACCGAGCACCGCAGCCATTCGCATCAGGATGCGCGCCGAGAACACAGCCTGGCAGCTGGTATCGATCCAACTCATATGGTCGTGGTCGAACATGTGGTTCGCTCCGGCCGACAGGCGCGGTTGGTTATCCATGCCGCATCCCCAGCCGGTACTCCAGTAGGTGCCATTTTGCCAGGTGCGGTTCTTGCGAAACCAGCGGTAGTAGGCCAGCAGCGGCGAAAACACCGCCGCCAGGCGCGCGCGGTCGCCGAACTGCAGGTAGTATTCCCATTCCGACCACGGCATCAGGTTCGGCCCTGTGCTGCTCGGGTTATCCTGGGCAAACACATCGTCGCCCGTACTCTCGTGGATTTGCCGACAGATGAAGCCGTTCGGATGCTGCTTGACGTAAAAATTATCTAGGGTACGCTGGAATGCGAACGCACGCTCGCCATATCGGCCGAACATCAGCATGAACACGCTGTCCCACATGAACAGGTCGTTGCTGAAGGCGGCATCGAGATACGGTGCGACGAGGCCGTTTTCGCGTGTGACCGCATGGCAGTTCTTGAACGCCATTTCCCAGGCCTTCCAATAGCTGTCCACGGCCACGTCGTGGCCCTCCCAGAACGGCATCGGCAGCGCGGAGCGCGCCTGCGCGAACGACGGTGGCACGCTGAAATCCTGCCTCAGCGTGAGGAATTCATTTTCTTTCGTCAACGGCTCGGCAGCCGACGCGTCAATGAAATGCTCGGGGCGGCGCCAGGAGGAAGCGACAGCTTGTGGCTGCGCGCACGCGGCCAGCGGCAAGGCGGCACCTGCCGCCAGGGATTTCAGGAGGGTTCGTCGATTAGCCATGGATTCCATGTCGAAAAGCCGCGACGGCGTCGCAGGGCTGAGGTAGCAGTGTTGCATCGCCGTCGGCAACCGGCAATAACCATTTTTGTGCAAGCACTGACGTTTTTTGGCATGGACATGCAAGGCGGTCAGAGTGCGCCACGCCACGCGGGCGCGGCGCCCAGGTACAAGGTGCCGGCGCCGTTGCGCCGGCCGATCCGGCCGGCGGGCTAAGATTTTACCAGTACGTGTAGAGCGTGAACTCGCTGATGACCCACCAGGGATTCTTGGCGGTGTTCAGTTTGATGGTCAGGTATCGACCAGCCTTGGTGACGAAAGTCGTGTCGATCGTCGAGCCAGTATTCCCGGTGATGGTCTTGACCGGGAAGCCCAGTTGCTGCGGATCGTTCGACACGTACATGTCGATTCCAGCAGGGTAATTGGTGCCGCTGCTATCGGATGCCATCACGACGCGCCCAAGCGGCTGCGAAGAACCGAGGTCGATCTGGAATTGTTGACCAATGGCCTGGCTGGCGTTGGACGACCAGGTGGTGGAGGCGGCGCCATCGATGGCCTTGTAGGTGTTGGCGCTCTGCAGCGACGCGCTCGCCGTCCAGCCGGTCGTCGGCAGCTGCGCAGGCGTCACACGTTCCAGCGCACCACGGTCTGGCCCCGCCCCCTGCGGGCGTGCGACGTTGCGGTTGTCCGTTTGTTGCACAAAAGAAGTCGTCGCAACATCCCTAGCCGGCGAAGTCGGGCCGGGACGGAAATCGAAAGCGCCGCGGTTGGCGAACTGCGGATCGACATACAGGTTGTGGTCGACCGCCGGCTTCGATACCCCGTTCAGGGCACCATTGAGCACGTTGTAATCGAAGCTGAGGTTGGTGACCTTATAGATTGTCAGCGCCGGGTTCGGCGTCGCCGAGCCGTTCGGAAAAGCGATATTGTTCACGAAGGTGACGTGGTCACTATTCGTCGATGCCAGCTCGCCGTAGTGGTCGGTACCGTTGCCGTTGTTCTGGTAGCCGTTGCCTGAAGCCGTGTTGTACACCACGTCAATATAGTCAGACTTGGTAATGTTCACGCCCGCGCCGCCATTGTTGTACACGAGATTATTGGCGATCAGGGTACGGCCCTTGTAGATCGAGTAAGGGCTGGTGTCGATGATGATGCCGTTCGCGTCCGACAGCCAGACCTGATAGTCGCCCGTGTACCCCTGCTGCACCTCCTGGTAGGCCCAGCCGATCTGCGCACTGTTGTCGTGACTCGAGTTGTTGCGAATAAAGTTCTTGGACGAGGTGGTGCCGGTGTCGCCATCCGAATTCCTCAGGAACATCGTGATGCCGCTGGTGCCGAACATTTGCCACTTCACCGTGTTGTAGACCTCGTTACCCTCGATCGTCACATAGTCGACCGCATCGCCCGCGAAGCCCGCGCTGGGGAAGTCGTGGATCTTGTTGTTCAGGATCTTGATATTGTGCGGTATCTTGCCGGAACTGTCTTTCTGTACGTTGATGCCGGCGGTGTTGGACGGTGCCATCCCGGTCCAGTTGATCGGGCAGTTGCTGGTACACCCCGCGTTCTTGTTGGCGATCAGCTGGTGCTTGTAGTTGAGCTTGATGTTTTCCGCTTCGGTGTACGTGATGTTGGCGTTGTCTCCGACCAGCTCCAGGCCATCGATCGTGATGTACGAGGCGCCCTGGATTCTGAAGGCGGCCCAAATATTGTCGGTCTTGCTGACCTTGACGATGGGATGCTGGCCGGGATAGGCGCGGTAGGTGATCGGCAGCGCCGCCGTGCCGGTGTTCGCGGCGGTGATGAAGGCGACGGCGTTGCCGGTGTAATTCGAGGCGGCCGCATTGTAGGTATGCAGGCCGTCCATGAGGTAGACGGTATCGCCCGCCGCGGTCCTGTTCACCGCTGTCTGCAGATGCTGCAGCGGATGGGCGGCATCCTGGCCGCTGTTCGTATCGAGGCCGGTTGGACTGACATAGTAGGTAAAGGCCTGTGCGGACAGGGCGGTAAAAGCAAGCGCGAGCGCGAAACCGATGCGGCCCGGGTGTAGTCGTGTCATTGAAAGTCTCCGTTATTTTCTTGAAATTTGGTCGGATGCCGGTACGCCCGCGATGAAACAGGCGCGGCTTGTTGACATGGGTGTGGCGGTTCCTCCTATTGTCGATGGCGCTTTTTCAAAACGCCGATGGTGGTAGCGTAAATCCGCATGCCGCAAGCGGAGATTCTCGGGCGCGCCCGGGCCTGGGCCGGCGGGCAAGCGCGGCTTGACCTCTATGTGGCTGGATCAGTTGGCGACCGGCCGTGCCGCCCAGGTGGCACGGCACAGGAGAATGCAGACGCAACGGCGGCGCAGCCGATCATGGAAAGGTGCATCTTTGTCTCCGTGCTATTTATGCCTGTCGGACAGCCCTCGTCGCGACGCGCCGTGGGTAAGCGCAACGATGAAAATCGCTGCGCAGTGAAAGGCTTCCACTCAGCCTAGGACGCACTGCCGTGTGTTTCTATTGCGATTTTTAAGTTTGGAACAGCGAAAACTCCTGAGCGCAACGATCGGAACCGTAGCCGGAGGTCAGAGATGGCCCGAAAACGCGGAAGCGACTGCGACGTGGCAGGCCAGTAGCCCGCCACCGCGCTTGCGTGGCCGCTCCAGAACGGTTTGGGCAGGGCAGCGCGCGCCTATTCGAAGGTGGGCGGGCGTGACAGGTCGGGCGGGCGTCGGGGAAAAACGGTGTGCTTGACCAGCGGTTCTGCCTTGGCGGCGCCGATGTGGTGGCGCGGTCGCTGCCAGCGGCCGGCCGCAGCCGTAGCCTGCGCGCGCGCATCGTGCGGTGCGGCCGCGCCGATGGCGACCAGGGATTTGAGCAGCTCACGGCGGTTTGTCATGGGATGAGCGCTAGATTGCGGCGGTGGCGAGGAAGACGGCACACAGTCAGTGTGCCGGGCGCGGCTGCGGGCCGCCATTCCAATAGCGCGCTACGACCTGAATATTTTTGCCGCCGCACGCGATGCCGCGCGGCCGCAGCCGAGCGCACAACACGGGCGAAAGGGGGCTGTGCAACGTCTGGCTGGTCTCGAGCTGCTCGAGCGCCAGCCATTGACGCCAGCCAGGCAGGGAACTGCCGGTCGATTTCAGCGGGCCGGCGCAGTTGCTGGCCGCCCGCTCGTTCACAGCCGTGAGCGGACCGTTGCGCGACCGGCAGATGTGCAGCCACGCCCGGCCTACTTGGCCAGATCGACCAGCGAGCGGTCGGCAATAAGCACCGGCCCGTCGAACAGCGGCACGTTCTTAAAGTCCACGTGAACGCCGCGCTGGCTCCACTGTCCGGCCGGAATCTCGAACACCTGACCGCTCAGCACATCGACCAACACCGGCTGCTTGAAACGGGCGTTGGCCAGCGAGACCGTGTACCCCTTCTTGTCGAGCGAATCGCCTGGGATCTGGTCGGCCATCCAAATCGTATACACGTCCACCTGGCGCACTGGATGGCGGTAGCCATAGACCGAGAAGGCACGGTCCGAATTGATCGCATACAGCACCTGATCCGCGTCGGCCGGCACAACCTTGTCGTTGAAGGTATGCTCGACGCGCGCGATGCGCGTGAGCGTGCCGTCGAACACCGACGTGACGGTCTGGATCGCGCGATACGCCGCCTTGGGCCGCTCGACCCCTTGATTGGCGTCCGATTTGAGGATGCCCTTGGTGTTGAAGGTGTTAATCGGCCCGCTGGTGTAGTGCATCTCCACGATCGAAAACACGCTTGACTCGATATCGTGCCCCAGGTCGCCGAGCATACGGCGCGTATCCCACTTGGCCTGCGCGACCTCGCTCCAGGCATAGTTGCCCAGCGCGCCGCCACTGTTGGCTACCGACGGCGCGCCGTTCTCCCCCTGCCGCAGCGGCATGCCGGGCGCATACTTGTGCAGGACCTCGCGCAGCTTCTCGACCTTGGGATAGTTCGTGTCGGGGTTGTAGACGTAGTCGTGGTACGTCATGTTGTCGAACAGGGCGATCTGGCCGGCGTCGCGCAGGGACTTGAAGAAGCGTTCGGCCCAGTCCAGGTCGATGTGCCCCAGCGCCAGTCCGGAGATCTTCGCCTGCGGCTGCAGGCGCTTGATGATAGCCGCCGAGCGGCCCGACAGCGCGGCCACCGCCTCCGGCGTGTTGATGGTGTTGTCGCCGAAGTTAGGCTCGTTCCACACTTCCCAGTTCACGACGCGGTCGCGATAGCGCGTCACCAGCGCCAACACCCACCGGTCCCAGGCGGCCAGCGCCGCCGGCGAGGATGGGATGCCGGCCGACAGGTTGGTGCCGCCACCGCCGGCGTAGATGCTGTTGCCGTAGGAAAGCTGCAACCACGGCTGCAGCCCGCGTGCGCTGGCGTCGTCGATGACGTGGTCGAGCCAGCGCCAGTCGTACTGGCCCTTGACCTTTTCGGTCTTGGCCCAGCCAGCCTGCATGCGCAGGCGCCGGATTCCCAGCGGCACCAAATACGCCTTGTACGCGTCGTAGTCCGTGTAATCGCGGTCCAGCGTTTCGCAGCCGATCAGCCAGTTCGACGCGGCCACCGTGTTGGCCGCGCGCGGCGCCACAGTACCGATGACGCGCAGGCCGCCGACGGCGTCCTGCGCGTGCGCGGACCCGCCTAGCGCCGCCAACAGCGCCGCGCCGAGCAGCAATTGCCTATAGTTGCGTGTGCAGTTCATGGGCCCTCCCTTAATCATGCTGTTGACTCATCCAGGCGGCGGCCTTGTCGCCCCCCAGATAAGGCCATTCCGACACTTGCTCCGTGTTCACGCCGGTCGCCTGCAGGCGGGCCAGGTGGTCCTCGGCGTTGTCACGCGGCTGGTAGCCGATGCGCCGCGCGACCGGATCATCGATGCGCAGCCGGGTATTGTTAGACACGCCCCAGATGATGTTAAAGCCGGGCTCGCTCCAGCGCAGGCAGCGGTCCACCACGCGCGCGCTGTCGTCCGGGCTTAGCCACAGACGCAAGTCGCGCGCGCTGACCGGCTCCGGCTTGAAACAGCAGATGCGCCAGGTGAAGGCGATGATGCCGAACGCTTCGGCCTCGGCGCGCAGCAAGCCCTCGCCGAATACCTTGGAGGCGCCGTACAGACCGGTCGGGCGCGGCTCCAGGTGGGGCGAGAGCTCGGTATCGGCCGGATACAGGCCGCAGTAGTGGTTCGAGCTGGCGTACACGATGGTGCGCACGCGCGCCCGCCGGGCGGCGGCCACGACATTGTACGTGCCCGTGTAATTGAGCGCCTCGATGGTGGGCCAGTCGGTTTCGCGCGGATGGCCGGCCAGGTGGATCAGGGCGCGGCAGCCGTCCATGGCGGCCGCCATGGCATCCTGGTCTGACAGGTCGCACAGCGTGAAACCGTCGACGTCGCCGTCGGCCGGCGGCACGATGTCGCAGAAGCGCACCGTATAGCCGCCCGCCTTGAGGCGCTGGCGCAGCGCCGTGCCGATCCGGCCGGAGCCGCCGGTGATGAATACCGCTCCTTGCGGGGCGGGTGTATCCCACAACGTCAACATAGATCAGGCTCCGAACTGGAAAGGATTGGTCTTCTTGTATTGCTCGTACAACTCCAGCGTCTCGGCATTGGCGGGGTAGGTGCCGATCACGGAGCGGCCGCCGCGCACCAGCGCGGTAATGAACAGCTCATAATGCTCCATCGCCAGCGCTTCGGGCAACAGCTCGTCAAGCAGGTCGAGTGGAATGACCATCACGCCGTCGCCGTCGCCGAGAATCACGTCGCCCGGATAGACCGGCACACCGCCGCAGGTCACGGGCACGTTGATGTCGATGGCGTGGTGGCGCGTCAGGTTGGTCGGCGCCGAGCGCCCCGCGCAATACACGGGGATGTCGAGCGCGGCGATGTAGTCGCTGTCGCGCACGCCGGCGTCGGAGACGAAGCCGGCGCAGCCGCGCACTTCCAGGCGCGTGGCCAGGATCCCGCCCAGCGAGGCTGCGCTGGCGTCGGCACGGCAATCCATCACCAGCACCTCGTCGGGCGGCACGGTTTCGATGGCGACCCGTTGCGGGTGGTCGAGCTCGCGGAAGATCGGCGAGACGTCGATGTCCTCGCGCGCGGCGATGTGGCGCAGCGTAAACGCCTGCCCGACCATCGGCTTCTTGTGCTCGGTCAGGCGCGTCACGCCCTGCAAGAACTGGTTGCGCAGGCCGCGCTTGAACATCAGCGTGGCCATGGTGGCGGTCGACACCGTCCTGAGCTGATCGCGGGTCGATGCGTCGAGTCGACGCGTGCTTTGCTTGCTGCTTGGCTGAGTGGTCATGAATACTCCTGCGGTGGTGGTGGTGAGGGAAAGGGCAAATCAGGCGAGGCCGCGGCGCGGCGCGCGCGCGCCTGGCACGCGATCACCGCGGCGGCGACGGTAAAGTGGTGCGCCATGGCGGCGCGCGCGCGCAGCGGGTCGCCGCTGCGCACCGCCTCGAACAGCTCGAGGTGACGCTGGAAGGTGGCGTCGGCGTCACGCTGCGGCTGGGCCTGGCGCAAATGGCGACTGGTGAGCACGATGGTGTTACTCAAGGCTTGGTGCATCGAGGCGAACAGCCGGTTGCCGCTGGCATGCGCCAGCGCCAGGTGAAATTGTGCGTGCAGCGGCTCCCACCGCGCCGGGTCGGCCCGGCCTGAGCCCATCTGCTCGATCAGGGCGCCAAGCTGGCTCAGGTCATCCGTGCTGGCGCGCTCGGCGGCGTGGGCCGCGCACTCGGTCTCCAGTCCGGCGCGAAATTCCACCGCTTCGCGCAGACCGTCGGGGTCGACCGCGACCGACAGGTCGATGAAGCACGCCAGCGCCGCCGCGCCCGGCACGCACACCACCGCACGGTGCCCATGGGTGATCGTCAGCACGCCGAGCGCGGCCAGGCGGCGCAGCGACTCGCGCAGGGTTGGTTTGCTCACGCCGAACTGGCGAGCCAGCTCGGCCTCGGTCGGCAAGGCATCGCCCGGCCGATAGCACCCGGCGCGCATGGCGCCCAAGAGCTGGTCGGCAATATCTTGTGACATGGAACGGCGTGGCGCAGCAAGGACATGGCTCATTGAATGGCTCCTGTTATCTGATATCATATCACCAGATACGGGGCGCCACAATCGCGCATGAGCTAGCTGGCGTTGCGTTTTTTTACTGGCACCCGGTGCCGCTGTTGAAAAACACAAGCCGTCGTGATCGGCCCTGTCAGGCCGGGGCAACCCATTGCGCGGAGGGCAAGATGGTCGACAGCGCGACCTGCCCGGCGGCGGCCGCGCCGGGCAGGTCGCGCTCGATGTCGACGATGCCCATCGTCAAGAGCGCGCCACCCTCGCGCAGATGGCAGCAGCGGTTGCGCCCGCCCGCCTTGGCCTGGTACAGCGCGCCATCGGCCAGTTGCAGGGCGCGCTGCCAGTCGCATTCGGCTTCGGACAGCCCGGCGAACGGCAGCTCCACCATGCCGGCGCTGACGGTCACGCACAGGTGCGCCGTGCCGGCCGCGATGGGCGCGCCGCCCACCGCATCGAGGATGCGGCGCGCCAGCGCCTCCCCGCGCGCGCCGCCGCCACCGGCCGAGTGGACCACGAATTCCTCGCCGCCCCAGCGCAGCACAGTATCCGTGTCGCGCACCACCGCCTGCAGGCGCCGCGCCACCTCGACCAGGACGGCGTCGCCGGCGGCGTGGCCGTAGGTATCGTTGACCAGCTTGAAATGGTCCAGATCGAGCACCAGAAACATATCGCCGGCGGCGCTGAACGGCTGGCGCCGCTCGGCGTCGCTGCGCGCGGCCCTGGCCTGCATCTTCTCGACGAAGGAGCGGCGGTTGTAGAGGCCGGTGAGCGGATCGCGCACCGCGTGCTCGGCCAGGCGTGTGTTTAGCTCGCGCAACTGGGCGTTGGACCTGCCGGCGCGCCGGTACAGCAGTCCCACCAGGGCGCCCACCGCCAGCGTCAGCACTACCGCCAGGCCGAGCGCGAGGCGCTGCAGATCGCGGTTGCGGATCACCGCGTCCTTGAGCCGGTTCTGCTGCAGCAGAAGCTCGATGCGGCGCTCGTTCTCGGCCCGCTCGAAGCGTTCCTGCAGGGCCGCGACAGCCTGGCCGCGCTGCGCGCTAAATTGGGCGCGCTCGAGCTTTTGCTGCTCGCGCAGCACCTCCACGGCCTCCTTGATCGCGCCCTGGCGTTGCAGCAAACGCCCCTTTTCGTCGAGCATGCTCAGCAACGCCTGGTCATTGCCCTGCTGGCGGAACAGGGCGATCACCCCGTCGATATAGACCAAGCCTGCGGCCAACCTGCCCTGGCCGCCGAGGGCGAAGCCGATATTGGCGCGCGCGGTGATCGCCGTGCCCGCGTCGCCCAGTCGCTCGGCCACCTGCAAGGCCTGGCGGCACAGGCGCTCGGCCTCGACGTAGCGCGCGCGCCGCAGCGCCAGGTCGGCCCAGTCGGCCAGCACGCGCCCTTCCAGCTCTGGCATGGCGCTCTCGCGGCTGATGCGCAGGGCCTGGGCGAATTCCTGGTCTGCCTGCGCCAGCCGGTCCAGATCGATCAGGGTGAGCGCCTGTGTCAGGTGCAACAGGCTGCGCGTGCGCGCCCGCAGGCGCCCGTCGTCGGCCGCCACGGCATCGGTGACCATGCGGTAGGCACCCGCGTAATCGTGCAGGTCGGTGTACGCGTAGGCGGTGTTGATCAGCGCTTCGACCCGCGCCGTGGACGGATGCTCGGTGCGTTCGCTCAGCGCCACGCCGCGCTGGAAGCGCTCGAGCGCGCGCTCGAACTGCGCCTTGAGCAGATACAGGCGCCCATAGGCCATCTGCACGTCGAACGCCAGGTCGGGCAGGGTGGCAAGATCGGACTGGCGTTCAATGGTCGCCAGCTGGGCCTGGGCGGCGTCGGGACGGTAGCCGCGCAGGTGCGCGTCGACGTCGGTGAGCGCAGCGTAGGCCAGGCTGGCGGGATCGTGGGTACGCGCGCCCAGCGCGCGCAGCTGCGCGCTGTCCTGCTTGGCGGCGACGTAGTCGCCCAGGTCCAAGTCCAGGCGGCGCAGGCGCAGCAGCAACGCGCGCCGCACCGGCAACTGCTCGGCGCCCGCGGTGCCGGCGTAGCGTCGAAGCAGCGCGATGGCCTCGGCTGGCCGCGTCCGCGCCAGCACGTCAGCCGATTGCAGCACGTCGGCCGATTGCAGCGCGTCCGGTCCCGCCGCCGCGGCCATGCCGCTCAGCGCCAGCGCCACGCCCATGAAGATCGTCGAACAGCGGCTCGCCACCATGCATCCACCATCGCCCAGTTGAAGGCGGCGTATGCCACCCCACAGTCGGATCATACCTTTATCCAACTAGTATTGAGCAATATCAATATATATTTAGTTTCGGCCGCGACACCGTCACGCCCGCCACACCCGGCCCGATGAGCAGGCAAGCGGGCGCCGGCCGCGCACTGCATGGCTGGACAACAAACGATGGTGCGACCGCTAGTCTTAAGATATCATATATCACAACATCTCCATTCCAGGCTGCCATGCCCCCCCAACCAGTCGACCGGCAACAGCAGCAGCGCGTGGCACGGGCATTGCGGCGGGTCGTGCCCGCCCATTGCCTGCTTGACGACGCCGAGGACACCCGAACATGGGACTGCGACGGCCTGACCGTGTTTCGCCAACTGCCAATGCTGGTGGCGCTGCCGGAGGGCGAGGCGCAGCTGCTGGCGGTGCTGCGCGTGTGCGCCAGCCTGGCCGTACCGGTAGTGGCGCGCGGCGCCGGCACCGGGCTGGCGGCGTGCTGCTCTCGACCGCGCGCCTGAACCGCATCGTGCGCCTTTACCCGGCCGCGCGCGTGGCGGTGGTGCAATGCGGCGTGCGCAACCTGGCCATCTCGCAGGCGGCCGCGCCGTTCGGCCTGTTCTACGCGCCCGACCCGTCCTCGCAGATTGCCTGCACCATCGGCGGCAATGTCGCCGCCAACTCGGGCGGCGTGCACCGCCTCAAATACGGCCTGACGCTGCACAATGTGCTGGGCCTGCGCGTGGCCATGGCCGACGGCACCCTGCTCGAGGTGGGCGGCGAGGCGCTCGACGGCCCAGGCCTGGACCTGCTGGCGCTGATAGTGGGCTCGGAGGGCACGCTCGGCATCGTCACCGAAGTGACGGTGCGCCTGCTGCCGCGCCCCACTGTCGCGCAGGTCATCCTGGCCTCGTTTCCCGATGTCGCCAGCGACGCCAATGCGGTCTCGGCGGTGATCGCCGCCGGCCTCATCTTGCGCCTGTGCGTGGCGTGCGGCGGCACCGTCACTGGCGAACATGGCGTCGGCGTCGAAAAGCTCGACGCCATGTGCCAACAGTTCGGCGCCGCCGAGCTGGACGCGTTCGCCGCCATCCGCCGCGCCTTCGACCCGCAGGCGCTGCTCAATCCCGGCAAGGCCATTCCGACCCTGCACCGCTGCGCCGAATTCGGCCGCATGCACGTGCACGGCGGCCAGCTGGCCTTCCCTCACCTACCCCGCCTGTAGCCGATGATCGACCATTTCCGCTCTCTGATTCTCGCCGCGCAGGCCAGCGGCCAGCCGCTGGCGCTGCGCGGCGGCGCCACCAAGGCCTGGTACGGCCGGGCAGTCGACGGCGCTGCGCTGGAGCTGGCCGGCCATGCCGGCATCGTCGACTACCAGCCCAGCGAACTGGTGGTCACGGCGCGCTGCGGCACCAGCCTGGACGAACTGCGCGCCACGCTGGCCGCGCGCGGCCAGATGCTCGCGTGCGAGCCGCCCTCGTTCGGCGCGCGCGCCAGCGGCGGCGCCGTGCGCGACGCCCTGCTGGGCGTGCGCATGCTCGACGGCGCCGGCCGCGTGCTCGACTTTGGCGGGCGCGTGATGAAGAACGTGGCCGGCTACGACATGGCGCGGGTCATGGCCGGCAGCATGGGCACGCTGGGCGTTATCCTGGAAGTGTCGCTCAAGGTGATGCCGCTGCCGGCCAGCGAGCAGACCCGCTGCCTTGCGCTGAGCGAGGCGCAGGCACTGGCGCTGCTGCAGGCGTGGGCCCAGCTGCCGATCCCGCTGTCGGCCAGTTGCTGGCGCGACGGCGTGCTGCATGTACGGCTCTCGGGCGCGTGCGCCGCGGTCGAGGCGGGGGCACTCGCGCTGGGCGGCGAACACCTGGACCAGGCGGCCGCGGCGACGTTCTGGCACAGTGTGCGCGAACAAACGGCGCGCTTCTTCGATGGCGCCACGCCGCTGTGGCGCCTGTCGCTACCGGCGCGGTGCGCGCCGCTCGGCCTGGCCGCGCCCCAGCTGATCGAATGGGGCGGCGCGCAGCGCTGGCTGTGCATGGACTGTGCCGCCGCCAGCGCCTTGCGCGCGCAGGCGGCCAGCCTGGGCGGGCACGCCACCCTGTTCCGGGGCGGCCATAGCCAGGCCGCCGTGTTCCAGCCGCGCACCGCCGCGCTGGTGGCGCTGACCACGCGCTTGCGCCGCGTGTTCGACCCGCCCGCATTTTCAACCCTGGCCGAATGGACTAACCATGCACACCGAACTCGCTCCATTTATCAAGGGCACGCCCGACGGCGACGAAGCCCAGGCCATCCTGCGCGCCTGCGTGCATTGCGGCTTTTGTACCGCCACCTGCCCGACCTACCAGCTGCTGGGCGACGAACTCGATGGCCCGCGCGGACGCATCTACCTGAACAAGAAGGTGCTCGAAGGCCAGCGCCCGACCGCCAAGACCCAGCAGCACCTGGACCGCTGCCTGACCTGCCGCGCCTGCGAAACGACCTGTCCGTCCGGCGTGCGCTACAGCCGCCTGGCCGACATCGGCCGCGCTGGTGGACCAGCAGGTCAGGCGCCCCGCGCTTGAGCGGCTGCGCCGCGCCCCGCCGCGCTCAAGCAAGGCTTGACGCGGGCGGCGCTGTTCGGACCGGCCTACCGTCTGGGCCAGGCGCTGCGTCCCTGGCTGCCGCGTGCCGTGCGCACCAAGCTGCTTGCGGCGCGCGCGCCGGGCGAGCGGCCGCGCGCCACCCGCGCGCGCAAGATGCTGCTGCTCGAAGGCTGCGTGCAACCGTCCGTGGCGCCGGGCATCAATGCCGCCGCCGCGCGCGTGCTCGACCGGCTCGGCGTGCAGCTGCTGTCCGCTCCCGCGGCCGGCTGTTGCGGCGCGGTGCGCTTCCACCTGGACGACCAGCGCGGCGCGCTAGCGCAGATGCGGCGCAACATCGACGCCTGGTGGCCCTACCTGGACGACTGCGAAGCGCTGGTGATCACCGCCAGTGGTTGCGGCGTGACGGTCAAGGACTACGGCCACTTGCTGGCGCACGACAGCGCCTACGCCGCCAAGGCCGCTACGGTGGCGGCGCTGGCGCGCGACCTGGCCGAAGTGGTGGACGCCCTGGCAGCGCCGCTGCCGGTGGCGCTGCACATCCCGTGCACGCCGCAACATGGCCAGCGCATCACCGGCAAGATCGAGCCGCTGCTGCGCCAGGCCGGCATCACGCTCACCGCCTGCGCCGACAGCCACCTGTGCTGCGGCTCGGCCGGAACCTATTCGGTACTGCAGCCGCTGCTGGCGGGGGCGCTGCGCGAGCGCAAGCTGGCCAGCCTGGAGGCCGGCGCGCCGGCGCTGATCGCGTCGGCCAATATCGGCTGCATCGCCCACCTGCAAGGCGGCACCGCCACGCCGGTGCGGCACTGGAGCGAACTGCTCGACGACGCGCTGGCCTGAGCGGCACGCGCTGGCAGACGCGATCGCAATGGGCGCGATCGCAACCGCGCTGCGCGATTTTGGCATTGCCCCCCGCGTGGCGACCCTTCATCCTTGGCGCTTTGCCCGAGAACAGGAGCGCCACATGAACCAAGCCCAACCCCGACGCCATTTCGATGTCATCGGCATCGGCGAATGCATGGTCGAGTTCCATGCCACCGAGGCGCTGGCCAGCGCCACTACGCTGCAGCCCGGCTACGGCGGCGATGTCCTGAACGCGCTCGTCGCGGTGCGCCGCCTGGGCGGGACGAGCGGCTTCGTCACGCGGGTAGGCGACGACCCGTTCGGCCCGGCCTTACTGGCGGCCTGGCGCGGTGCCGGCGTCGACACCAGCGGCGTGCTCGGCGACGCCGGCGAGAATGGCATCTACTTCATTTCCGTCGACCCCGCCGGCGAACGAGAATTTACCTATCGACGCGCCGGCAGCGCCGCGTCGCGGCTGGCCCCGGAGGACATCGACGCCGCCTACATCGCCCAGGGCCACTGGCTGCTGCTGTCCGGGATTACCCAGGCGCTGTCGGGATCGGCGCGCGCGGCCACCCTGGCGGCAGCGCGCGTGGCCGGCGCGTGCGGCGTGCGGGTGGCCTACGACCCGAACTACCGGCCGCGCCTATGGCAGGCGCAAGGCGGGCTGGCGGCGGCGCGCGCGGCCTTCGACGAGATCGCGGCGCTGGCCGATTTGGTCTTGCCCAGCCACCCGGCCGACGCCATCCTGCTCGACGACGTGGCGGTGGCCGACGACGGCGTGGCGGCGGCGCGTGCGCTGGCGCGCAAGTTCGCGCAGCGCGCGCGCCAGGTGGCGCTCAAGTGCGGCGCCCATGGCTGCGTGCTAGCCGGCCCCGGCGAGCTGACCCATGTACCGGCCGTGGCCGCCGCGCGGGTGCGCGACACCACCGGCGCCGGCGACTGCTGGAACGGCAGCTTCCTGCTGCAGCTGCGGCGCGGCGCCAGCGCGGCAGGCGCCGCGGCGCTGGCCAATGGTCACGCGGCCGCCAAGCTG
This sequence comes from Oxalobacteraceae bacterium UBA6018, assembly GCA_002428015.1. Classification (GTDB taxonomy): domain Bacteria; phylum Pseudomonadota; class Gammaproteobacteria; order Burkholderiales; family Burkholderiaceae_D; genus Telluria_A. The sequence continues at coordinate 21,914 of DIZW01000055.1, forward strand.
GCCTATCGCGGAGCCATCCCCGGCCCTGGCTGGCCCGACTGAGGCGCGGCGGCAGCCGGCGCCGCCTGCCTCGGTGCCCAGCCCGCCCTACTGGCTGGCCATGACCGGGGCCGCGCGCGCGCCGTCGCGGAAGGCGCGCGGCGTGCACCCGAGTTCGCGTGCAAATACACTGTATAGGTACTGCACCGAGCTAAAGCCGCAACGCGCCGCCACCTCGGCCAGTTCGGCGTCCTCCTCGGCCAGCATGCGCTTGGCTTGCTCCAGCCGCTGCCGGAATACCGCGTCGTGCACGCTGTGCCCCAGCTCGCGCTGGAACTGGCGCTCCAGCCACGAGCGCGACAGCCCGACATGGCGCGCCACCTGCTCGGCCTTGATGCCGGCGCTGGCGTGCAGGCCGATGAAGTGCAGCGCGCGCGCCACCGCCGCCCCGTGGGCTGCCTGGCTAAGCGCGGGCGCGTTCAGCCCCGACGGCGCCAGCAGCACCCGGCGCACGCCCAAGCCCAGGCCCAGCATGTCCTGGTGCAGCAGCGTGGCGGCGGCTTGTCCGATGGCGTCGGTGGCATGCATGACCGAACTGATCGGCAGGCGCGTGAGCGTGTGCACCAGCGGGTCGTTGTCGATGCCGACGATGCGCAGGCGCGCGGCCAGCGCGCGCGGCGCCATGGCGCAGGCGTCGACCAAGTGGCGCGCGCGCGTATCGTTCACCGCCAGCAGCGCCACCGGCCCGGGCAGCGCGTCGAGCCAGGCGATCAGCTCGTCGAGCCGGGCCTGCCAGGCCACCACGCTCGGTTCATGGCCGCGGTAGATCAGGGCCTGGGCACGGTCGCGCTGGCACAGGCGCGTGAACGCTACCTCGCGCTCGCGCGCCCAATGGCGGTTGTGCGCCGGCGGCAGGCTGTACATGGCCAGCTGGCGCGGCCCCTGGCGCACCAGGTGGCGGTAGGCGCTCTCCACCAGCGCCTGGTTGTCCGAGCCGGCCAGCGAGAATGGTCCGGGCGGCGTTTCGGCGCTGGCGCTGCCGACGCCGACCACGCACACGCGCGCCAGCGCCAGCTTCTGCACCGCCTGCGGCTGGTCCATCTCGGCGATGATGCCGTCGATGCGCCACTGCGCCACCTGTTCGATGCTGCACGCGGACAGGTCGGCGGCGATCAGTTCCCAGTCCAGGCCGTGGCGGGCCACATAGGCGGCCACGCCGGCGGCCACATCCCGATAATAGAAATTACTTGCAGTGAAAAGCAAGGCGATGCGCTTGCGGCCTCTCTCGTTCATGGGCGTCTCCTCGGCGGCGATGGTAGCAGATCGCCGCCGCGCTGCGACGGCGGGCGCGCCGAAACGCAAATTTCATAATCACCGCGCCGCACAAGCATAAGCGGGACCGGCCAGGGCGCCGCTATGCTCGATACCGCGCTGCGCCAACCGCCGCACCGCCCCCAATTACTCTGCACCCACGACGAGCGCGCAGCGCCGGGAGACCCATGTACAGCACCATCGATTCGATCCCGCCGGCCCAGCCCGGTGCCAGCCGCGCCGAGGCGCCCTACCGGCTACGCGCCGTGCTGCTGCTGGGCCTTGCCGGCGGCTTCGGCGGCATCATGTTCGGCTTTGACGTGGCGATCATCACCGGCGCCGGCCCGTTCATCGAGCGGGCGTTTTCGCTATCGCACCTGGAGCTGGGGCTGGCCTTCAGCTCGCTGCTATTCGGCTGCATGCTCGGCGCCGGCGCCGCCGGCGCCCTGGCCGACCGCTTCGGGTGCCGCGGCGTGATGCTGTGGGTGGCGCTGCTGTTCGCCATGACCTGCGTTGCCACCGGCATGGCCACCAGCTTCTTCTGGTTCAATGTGGCCCGCTTCCTCGGCGGCCTGGCCGTCGGCGTGGTGTCGCTCGCCGCGCCCGTCTATATCGCCGAAGTGGCGCCGGCGCGCCTGCGCGGGCGCATGGGCGCGCTGTACCAGATGGCCATCGTGACCGGCATCCTGGTGTCCTACCTGATTAATTACACGCTGCGCGCACTCGGACCCGACGCCTGGCGCGTCATGTTCTACACCGGCGTGCTGCCCTCGCTGACGCTGTTCGCGCTAATGCTCGTCTCGCCGGAAACGGCGCGCTTCTTGGCCAGCCGTGGGCGTGAGTGCGAGGCCTTGGGCGTGCTCGAACGGATCAACGGCGCGGCCCATGCCGAGGCCGAGCTGCAAGCCATCCGCGCCTCGCTCGCCGCCCGCGCGGCCGGCTGGGGCGCCCTGCTGGCACCGGGCGCGCGCCGCCCGCTCCTGGTGACGCTGGGGCTGGCGATCCTGATCCAGCAGACCGGCATCAACACCGTGATCGACTATTCGCCGGCCATCTTCCGCTCGGCCGGCTTCACGCTCGACGCGGCCCTGTTCTCGACCTTCGTGGTGGGCCTGGCCAATTTTGCATTCACCCTGCTTTCGTTCTGGGTCATCGACCGGCTCGGCCGGCGCCCGCTGTACCTGGTCGGCTCGGGCGGCATGGCGCTGACCCTGGCGGCGCTGGCGGGCGCGGCCTGGAGCGGCCACTTCAACGGGGCGCTGGTGCTGGCGCTGATCGTGCTGTACCTGTTCTTCTTCGCCGCCTGCATCGGCCCGGTGTTCTGGACGCTGCTGCCCGAGCTGCTGCCCAACCATGTGCGCAGCAAGGCCATGATCGTGCCGGTGCTGGCGCAGTGGGCCGCCAACGCGGTGGTGGTGCTCGTGTTCCCCTACGTGTTCCACCGCATCGGCAGCGGCGCCACCTTCGCGGTGCTGGCCGCCAGCTGCGCCGCCCAGGGAGTCTTCACCTGGCGCTACGTGCCGGAGACGCGCAACCGCTCGCTCGAGGACATCGCGGCGGCCTGGCGCGCGCCGCGCTGACGCGCCCGTTCCTATCTCACCTTGCCTACGGAGTTATCATCATGCCCAGTTACGTCCTCAACCAGAAACACCAAGCCGCCTATGAGCGCGACGGCTACCTGCTGCTGCCCGGCTTCTTCGCGGCGCCGGAAATCGCCCTGCTGCGCGAGAGCGCCCAGCACGACCGCGTGCTCGACCAGGCCTCGTTCGGCCGCGCCGACGGCGAGGGCGGCGTGGTGCGCCTGTCGCTGTGGAACCACCCCACCGACACCATCTATGGCGCCATCGCCCGTTCGCGTTCGCTGGTCGAGGCGATCGAGACCCTGCTCGGCGGCGAGGTCTATCACTACCACTCCAAGATGATCATGAAGGACGCGCGCGTGGGGGGCGCCTGGGCCTGGCACCAGGACTACGGCTACTGGTACCAGAACGGCGTGCTGTTCCCGCGCCTGTGCAGCGCCTTCATCGCCATCGATCCGTGCACGCGCGAAAATGGCTGCCTGCAGGTGATCCGCGCGTCGCACCTGCTGGGGCGGCTCGATCACCGCCTCACCGGCGACCAGGCCGGCATCGATCCGGAACGCATCGACGCGATCACCGCGCGCCTCGAGACGGTGCACGTGCTGATGGCGCCGGGCGACCTGCTGCTGTTTCATCCCAATACCCTGCACCGCTCGGACCAGAACCACTCGGCGCAGCCGCGCTGGTCGATGATCTGCTGCTACAACGCGGCCGACAACGATCCGTACAAGGCGTCGCACCATCCCAACTACACGCCGCTGCACAAGCTCGACGACGACGCGATCCTGGCCATGGGAGCGCGCCAGTTCAGCGCAGCCGACACGGGCGCGTTGATGGACGCCGGACACGACCGGTCGGCCGCCAGCACGATGGCGCGCTAAGATGGCCGCCGACGCCGCGGGACGGCTGATCCATATTTTCAATACCTGGACCTTACGCGGCCTGCCGGCCTGGTCGGCGGCGCCGACCCGCGCCGACCCGCGCGCGGCCGTCGCCGCCATCGTCCATGCCGGCTATGCCGGCTTGCAGGTGGAACCGGGCGACCCGCTGATGGACGCGGGCTTCCAGGCCGGCGTGCTGATGCATGCCAGCGGGCGGCTGACCGATCCTGCGCGCGCGCGCGACATGGTGGCCGAACACAAGGAACGCGGCTTCGGCCTGACCACGCTCCATCTCGGCACCGGCTTCGAGTCGGTCGCCGAAGGCCACGCGCTTGTCGAGGCGGTGCTCGAGGCGAGCCAGGCCTACCGCTATGGGCTCTACGTGGAAACCCACCGCGCCACCCTGACCCAGGATCCCCGCCGCACGCTCGACTTGATCGCGCGCTATCCGCAGCTGCGCCTGAACGGCGACTTCTCGCACTGGTATTGCGGCTGCGAGATGCGTTACGGCGACTGGGACCGCAAGCTCGACCTGCTGCAGCCCGTGTTCGAGCGCGTGCGCTACCTGCACGGGCGCATCGCCGACTCAGGCGCGCTGCAGGTGGCGGTGACGGATCTGGACGCGCCCCATGTGCGTGATGCGCGCCAACTGTGGACGCGCGCCATGGCCGGTTTCCTGGACCATTCCTTACGGGGCGAAATGCTGTATTTCGCCCCCGAGCTGCTGCCCAACCGGCTTGCCGTCGACGGCGCCACCGTGTACCCGGCCTACGCACGCCAGCGCATCGGCGATGACGGCCTGGCGGAGGACGATTGCGACCGCTGGCAACAGGCTCTGCTGCTCTCGCGCATTGCCAGCGACTGTTTCGGCGACGCGGCGGGCGTCACGGGCGGTGCGTGTGGCCGTGATGCGCCATGCGAAATTTCGTAATTGCGGCGCGCCGGCGCGTGCGTCACACTGCACTACAGCAGCGGTGTTCCCGGCGGCCTTGCCAGCAATGTCCTCCTGCCCTCCTACCAAGACCATCGCATGCCATCGACTCGACGTGAATTTCTCCAGGCCGGCGCCGTCCTGGCAGGCGCCGGCGCCGCCTGGCCGCTGTTCGCGGCCACGCACGCGAACGCCAGCGCGCTCGGACAGTGGCGCACGACGCGCCACGGTTTGCCCGCTTTCGCCTACCTGGGCGCGCTGCCGTTTCGCGCGTCCGACCGCACCGGCGAGGACAGCCTGCTGCCCGAGGATCCCATGTTCATTCTGGGGAACTACCGCCTGACGGTGTTCGCCCACGTCAGCGGGGTGCTGGAAATCCTCACCGGCGAGCGGGCCTGGGCGCGCGCCAATGCCGCGCACGCGCGCATCAACTACGCCGAGCATGGCGCCTCGCTTGCGGTTCGGCGCGGCGCCGCAAGCAGTTTCGCCGAGCTCGTCGGCACCACCTCGCTGGCCGCCGATCCGGCGCGCTGCCAGCGCCTGTTCGGGGTTGGCTTCGCACGCTACGATTACCAGCTCGGCGGCGGCCTGCGCTGTACCCGGGTGGTGTCGGTGCGGCCATCGCCGGCCGTCCATCAGGGCAGTCCGACCCTGATCGTCACGGTCACGCTGACCAATGATGGAACAGCGCCGCTCGAGTGCGACTACCGCGAATGGGTCGGCAACAGCTATGTGAGCGCGGACAGCCAGCGCATCGCGCCCGAGCAACGGCGCGGGCGCTACACGGCCACGGTGAACATCGACGAGGGCGGTACGGTGGCCTTGTCGACCAACCGCTTCGAGCCGTCCATGCTTGGCATTCCCACGCGCCCGGGCGCCTGCTCACCGGACGATGTCGCGCCGATGCACCTGTTTCTCGCCACGCCCGGCGGCCAGCCTGGCGCGCCGCGCCTGGACGTGCGTGCCTCCGGCGCGCACAAGCTGGCCGCGCGCGCGCGCGCCAAGCTGGAAGGCGGCGCCAGCGTCAGTTTCGACATCGCCATTGGCCTGACCAGCGGCGCGCTGCGCGAGGCGGGCGCCCAGTTGGCGACGCTGCTGGCGGCGCGGGCGCGCGGCGCCGCCGACGAAGGTCTGTTCCAGGATGAATGGCAGCGCCGCCTGCCCGACCTGTCGGGTGAACCGAATGCCCTGCTGCGCCGCGAAATGCTGTGGAACGCCTACTGCCTTGAAGCGATGGCCACGTACAGCAGCTACTTCGACGAGACGTTCGTGCCGCAGGGGCAGGTCTACAACTACCAGGATGGCGAGAACATCTCCAACCGCGACCACGCCCAGGCGGTGCTGCCGCTGGTCTACACCAACCCAGCGCTGGCCAGGTCGGCGCTGCGCTACCTGTTCAAGCACACCACGCCGAGCGGCGAAATCCTCCGCGGCACGTCCGGGGTGGGCTACATCCGCGCCGGCATCTTCCAGGAAAGCGACGAGCAGCTGTACGCCTTCATGGCTACCGGCGAATACCTGCGTGTGACCGGCGACGTCGGCTTTCTCGACGACCCCATCAACTGCTATCCGATGGAAGGCGGCACGCGCGACACGGTGCTGGGCCTGCTGCTGCGCCATTTCGTCTACCTGCGCGACGAGGTCGGGCTGGGCGAGCATGGTTTGATCAAGATCCTCAATTCCGACTGGAGCGATTCGTTCTTCCAAAGCGTGCCGGTCAACAGCGTGCTGAATTCGGCCGAGTCGCACATGAACAGCGCCATGGCGCTGGCCGTGATCCCGCCCCTGTCGGCGGCCCTGAACGCGGCCGGCAGGCCCGACGCGCGGGCCCTGGGGGCGGCGCTGGACGCCTACGCGGCGACACTGCGAAGCGCGTTCATGGCCGACCTGGGCCAGCGCGACTTCGCCGCGCGCGCCTATCTGGGCGAGGGAAAACCCGACTACGGCCTCGACACCGTCTGCATCGAGGCCCAGGGTTTCCTGCTGCAAATGTCTGAGCTGCCAGCCGAGCGCAAGGCGCGCATGTACGCGCGCATCAAGCCCGCCCTGCTGGAAAAGACCGGTTTTCGCATCCACGAGCGGCCCATTTTCGGCGGCCGCGGCGAAGGCGAGGATGGCGCCATCTGGGCCGCGTTGGAACACCAGCTGGTCAAGGGCGTGCTCACGTTCGACAAGGCCGAGGGCGAACGCCTGCTTGAACTGATGAGTTTCGCGCAGCGCGCGCGCAGCTACCCCGACTACTGGCTCGGTCAATGGACCCGCTTCGACGGCATGCAGAGCAGCCTGTCACCGCGCGAGGGCCTGCTCAACTACTGGTTTCCCTCGATTTTCAAGGAAGCCTTCGTGGGCTTCTGTTCGCACGCCCACGCCTGGCCCCTGTACAACTACATGCTGCTGCGGCGCGGCTGAGGCGCGGCTTGGGGCGCGGCTGGGGCGCTTGCTGCGCGCGCGCTTTAACGCGCAGCCCGCGCAAAGGTCAAGGCCGATCGCAGCGGACCTCGGCCAGGCCGCGCCAGCGACGTGGGCTGGCCGACGCGGTGGCCGGGCCCGCCCTGGCGCCCTGTCCTCCCCACCGCAACCGGGGCCGTACCGGGCCTTCAGGCCCGCGCGCGGGCCTCGGCCTTGACGCGCTTGCCGTAGGCCAGTTGAAGGATGAGCGCGGCCAACGGGTGCATGCAGGCCAGCACCAGGAACACCGGGATATAACCATAGCGGTCCAGCGTCATGCCCACATAGCTGGTGAAGGCCGAGGCGCCCACGGTGCCGCAGGCGTTAACCAGGCCGAGCGCCACGCCCACGCCCTTGTCGCGAAACAGGTCGGTGACCATGATGTTGCTGAGCACCAGCCACAGGTAGGCAATGAAGTAGCCCAGCGTGAGCAGCACGATCACCAGCGCCAGGCTGGTGGTGTGCGGCACCAGCAGCATCAGCGGCGCCGCCAGGGCGGCACACTGCATGATGCGCATGCGGCTGCGCACGGGCGACCAGCCTGAGCGCACCAGGCGGTCGGAAAATATCCCCACCCCCACCATCACCAGCGATGCCGCCAGCGGGCCGATCCACAGCAGGTAGCCGACTTGCTTCAGGCTCAGCCCCATCTTTTCCTGCAGGTAGCCGGCCTGCCAGTAGTTCAGGAAGAACCACAAAGGGTCCGACACCACGCGCGCCAGCAGGATGCCCCATAGCGCCGGATGGCGGATGATCTCGATGGCGCGCGCCTTAACCTGGACGCTGGCGGCGCGGTCACGGTACTTTGGCGCGTTGCGGTCGGTGCAGAACCAGGTCACGCCGAAGAACAGCCCGATCGCTCCGGGCAGGATGAAGGCGTAGTGCCAGCCGCTGCGCAGGGTGATCCACACCACCAGCGGGGTGCAGATGATCGGGCCGATCGACTGCAAGGCGCTGCGCAGCGCGCCCGCGGTGCCGATCTTGGCCTTGGGGAACCAGATCACCAGCGCCATGAGCGAGGCTGGCAGCAGGCCCGCCTCGGCCGCCCCGATCACGGCGCGGTAGACGGCCATCTCCTCGAGCGAGCGGGCCAGCCCGCACATCAGCGTGGCGCCCGACCATACCAGCACGAAGCCGGACAGGGTGCGCCGCGTGCCGTAGCGGTCGGCCAGCGCGCCGCAGATCGGATAGAACAGCGCATACGGGATCAGGAAGGCGTTCACCAGCATGGAATAGCCGGCGTTGTCGGTGCTGAACTCGGCGATCAGGGTGCTCTTCAGGGCGGCGATCGACTGGCGGTCGATGATGCCGATAATACTCTCGAGGGTGAGCAGCGCCAGAATGATCCAGGCCTTGAGCGGGACGGCGTCGGCCGGCGCGCCAACGGCGTCCGATGGCAGCTGCACGGCCGCAGCGGCGGAAGGAGTGCTCGTCATGCGCGGCTCGCTTTCATGGGACAGGCCAACAGGTTCATCGGTCCGCGGGGACGGCTTCGCCGCGCGCGCGCAGCCATCCATGGTAGCGCGTGGTGGTGTCCGGGTCGGTGGCCGGGTAAAGGCCGATGATGCTGCGGCCCTTGCCCACTTCCCCGAGCACGAATAGCTCGAAGCGCTCCATCTCGGCCCCTTCGCCGGACAGTTCGTCGGCCAGGTGGGCCGGAATGCACACCACGCCGTCGTCGTCGCCGAGCATCAGGTCGCCCGGATAGACCGGCACGCCGCCGCAGGCGATGGGCAGGTTCAGGTCGATGGCGCGATGGCGGATCAAATTGGTCGGGGCCGAGGCGCCGCTGCAGTAGGCCGGCATGTCCAGCGCGGCGATGCCGGCGGCGTCGCGCAGGCCGCCGTCGGTGACGATGCCGGCCGCGCCGCGCACCTGCAGGCGGGTGGCCAGGATGCTGCCGGCCGAGGCCACGCTGGTGTCGCCACGGCAGTCCATCACCAGCACCGCTCCGGGCGGGATGGTTTCGACGGCCACCCGCTGCGGATGCTGAGGATCGCGAAACACCGTGATCGGATCGAGGTCCTCGCGCGAGGGAATATAGCGCAGCGTAAAGGCCGGGCCGAGCAGGCGCTGGCCGGGCCGCAGCGGACGCGCGCCCTGAATGTACACGTTGCGAAAGCCGCGCTTGTAGAGCAGCGAGGTCAGTGTCGCGGTGCTGACCTGGGCCAGGCGCGCGAGCGTCTCGGGCGCATGGACCTGGGCGGGATGGCTAGGGGTGGTCATGGTCATTAACTCCGTTTCAGATAGTGATGGCGGCCCCGGCGGGCCTGGAAATACACCGCTTCCGACTCGGTTCCCGGCGCGTAGGCGCCGCCCCCGTCGGTGATCGGCAGGCGGCAGTTGCGCGTGCTCGGGTGTTGGGCGATAAACGCTTCGTCGATGTCGATCCCCAGTCCGGGCCGGTCCGGCACCGTCAGGTGGCCGTCCACGCACTCGAGCGCGTGGGTCAGCACGGCGTGCTTGCCGGCCCAGTCGTCCTCGAACCGTTCGAGGATCAGGGCGTTGGGGATCGCCGCCAGGAAGTGGACGGCGGCAAATTCGGCCACCGGACCGAGCGTGCCGGCGTGGGGCGCGACGTCGATGAAATGGGCTTCGGCCAGGGCGGCGATTTTCTTGAGCTGGGTCAGCCCGCCCGCACGCCCGGTGTCTGGCTGGATGATATCGACCAGCCCCTGCGTGATCAGGGTGCGCGCGCCGTACAGGCCGGCCAGGCGCTCGCCGGCGGCCAGCGGCACGCTGGTGGCATCGCGCACGCGGCGCAGCGCATCGAGCGCTTCCGGCGCCACCGGCTCTTCCACGAACAGCGGATGAAGCGCCTCCATCTCGCGGCACAGCGCGATGGCGTCGGCCGCGTTGAGCCACGGCGGGCCGTGCAGATCGACCATCAGGTCGATGTCGTCGCCCAGGGCCGCGCGCAGATCGGCCAGTTTGCCCAGCGGATCGGCTACCCCGCCGGTCTTGATGGCGGTGTAGCCGCGCGCCACCAGGCTGCGCGCGTTGTCCACCGTGCTGGCGTGCGAATAGGCGCGGATGCGTCCGCGCACTTTGCCGCCGAGCAGGTTCCAGACGGGCGTGTCGAGCACCTTGCCCTTGATGTCCCACAGCGCCATGTCCAAGCCCGCCATGGCGCCATGGCCGACCACGCCGCTCTGGCCGTGACCCATCAGCGCGGAATGCATATGTTGCCACAGGCGCTCGATATGCGCCGGGTCCTGGCCGATCAGCACGTGGGCCAGGTCGTTGACGGCCGCTTCAGCCACGCGCGGCCAGCCGCTGCACTCGCCCAGGCCGGTTACCCCGGCGTCGGTGTAGACCTTCACGAACAGCCAGTTGCGCGCGCCGGCGCTGCTGATGCCGCTGGCCGACCAGGCCGTTTCCGTGGGCGAGCCCGCCTGCATCAGGAATGTCTTGATTTCAGTGATTCTCATGGCCTACCTTATCATTGCATGCCAGCGCATGCTTCATTTCACGACCGGAAAGCGGAAAACGGTATTGCGTATTGCGTCATCGGGGTGGACGCGCTACCATCGCGTACACACTCATGATTTATCATATCACATATCTTAACACTTAAAGGAAAGAAAAATGGAGACCCTCGCTGTGGCGCAGGAACCACGCCGGTCATTGACCCAACAGGTGACCCAGGAAATCACCGCCTGGATCACCACGGGACGCTACACGGCCGGCGACCAGTTGCCGCCCGAGGCGGAGCTGGCGCGCCTGTTCAATGTCAGCAAGCCCAGCGTGCGCGAGGCGCTCAAGAACCTGGTCGCCATCGGCGCGATCGAGGTTTCGCACGGCAAGCCGCCGATGGTGAGCAAGATGAATTCGGTGCCGCTGGTCAATTTCTTCCACTTGGCCGTGAACGCCGCCGACGAGAGCCTGCGCGAGGCGATCGAATTGCGGCGCGGGCTAGAGATCGAGAGCATGCTGCTGGCCACGGAACGGGCCACGCCGGAGGACATCGACCGCCTTGGCAAGCTGATCGACACCCTGGGGCGCCACAAGGCCGACTACGAGCTGTGGGTCCCGGCCCACGTGGAGTTCCACGCCGCCCTGGTGGCGGCCTCGCATAACCGTTTCTATACATTCCTGCAGGATGCGCTCAAGGCCACCATCGAGCGCATCAATCGCCACATCATCGCGGCCCAGCCGGCGCGCGACCCGGAGGTCAGCCTGCGCCGCCACGTCGACCTGTTCGAGGCAGTCAAGAGCGGCAAGCGCGCGCGCGCGCGCGAGGCCATCGAACGCCATTTCGACGCGGTCGACGCGGTCGTCAACGCCACCATGGGCCGCGCCGCGCCGCCGCGCTAGCGCCTCCCCGGGCGCCCACCCTGGCGCCCCGTTCAACCCGCCCCCGCAGGCCGATATCGTCGGAGGCGGCGCCGATCATCGGCTCGAAGCTGCCTGCCTGCGCCCCGGCGGCGTGCGCGCATGCCGGCACGAGCGTCGAGGCCGCTACGCCGGTCGTGGGGGAGCGCACAGCCAGCGCGCCGCGGTGGCGCCGGCGCAGCACCGCAAGCACGGAACCGCCGAGGCGCCCGAGGCCATCGTCGCCGCGGATGCCGGCGAGCGGCCCGAGCGCTCGATCACACAGGTTCTCAGCCGGGGCGCCTGCGTGCCCCTGGCGCGCAGGGCGCTACCCGGCAGACCCTGCCCGCAACTGACGTTCAGGCGGCCAGGGCGCGCCCTGGTAGCGTGGCGCGGCCGCGCCGCCGGGCGTTGGCGCCATCTTTTCCTGGTAGGCGCGCGGGGTGCAGCCAAGCTCGCGCGCGAACACGGTATACAAATACTGCACCGACGTGAAGCCGCATTCGAGCGCCACGTCGGCGATCTTCCACTGGCCGCTGGAGAGGTACTGCTTGGCCTGCTCGAGCTTGAAGCGCAGGATTTCCTCATGCACGCTATGGCCGAGCTCGCGGCGGAAATGCGCATCCAGGCCCGAGCGGCATACGCCCACGTAGTCGGCCACCTGCTCGCTCTTGATGCCGCGGCGCGCATGGCCACGGATGAAATGCAGGGCCCGCGTCACGTACGCATGCTGGTCGGACACAGGCACGCACGAGGCGAGCGCGTTGACCCCCAGCGGCGCCACCACCACGCGTTGGTTGCCGACCTGTTGGCCGAGCAGGGCCCGGTGCAGCAGGTGGGCGGCGGTGCGCCCCATTTCCTCGGTGCCCTGGATAACTGAACTGAGCGGCATGGGCGCGAGCGCCCGCGCCAGGGGATCGTTGTCGATGCCGATGATGGCCACATCATGCGACACGGACAGGCCGGCCGCCGCGCACGCCTGCATCAGCTGGCGCGCACGCGCGTCGGTGACGGCGATGATGCCCACCGGCCGCGGCAGCGAGCGCAGCCACGTCACCAGGGCGTCCATGCCGCGTTCCCAGTCGGCCACGCCGCCGCCGTGACCACGGTAGATCACGCAGGCGGAGTGGTCGCGCCGCATGCGCCGCTCGAACGCGCGCTCGCGCTCGAGCGCCCAGCGCTTACCCGGCGCTGGCGGCACGCTGTACATCGCGAACGACGACAGGCCGGCATCGATCAGGTGCTCGTGGGCCAGCGCGATCATGCGCGCGTTGTCGGTGGCGACATAGGCGATCCCGGGCGGATAGTCGGCTGGGTCGGCGTACGAGCCGCCCACCCCGACCACCTGGGCACGGCAGCGCGACAGCGCCGCCGCGACCTCGGGATCGTCGAAGTCGGCGATGATGCCTTCGCCTGCCCAGCTGCCGATGCCCTCGAGGCGGCAGCGGAAATCGTCCTCGACGAACAGTTCCCAGTTCAGCTGCTGCGCCTGCCGATAGGCGGCCACGCCGGCGATCACGTCGCGGTCGTAGCCCTTGTTGGCATTAAACAGCAGGGCGATGCGGTAGCGGCTTGCTTGGGTCATCTCGAGCTCCTACGGGCAATGGTGTGGCGCGGCCGGCACCGGGACGGAGCCGGCCAACCGCAAGGCGGGGCCGGCCGCGGCCGGCACCGGGACGGAGCCGGCCAACCGCAAGGCGGGGCCGGCCGCTGCCGGCCGGGCGGCGGCGAGCGCAGCGACAACTGCGGTGCAGTTCGGTGGTGCCATGGAGCGCGCCGGCCGGGCTTGCGCCTCTGCACCCGCCGCAGTGCTTGTCCAGCTACGTTTATGATATCAGATAACTTAACTTAAATCCGCGTTTTTGCAAGCCGGGAGGTAATTTTCATAACGTGTGCCGCGCGCGCGACAATGCGGCGGTAACGACGGTTCAAGGTCCGCCCCGGCTGGAAGTTACCGTGTAGAATCAAAGTTTCCGCTCGGCCGCCCCGCCCAACCCATGACTGCCCTCCCCGCGCGCACGCTCGCCCTGTGTGTTCCCGACCTGGACCTGTCGTTCCACTGGACCATGTTCCTGCACCACGCCGGTGAGATCGCGCCGACGCGGCGCTGGCGCCTGCACGCCATGCCGGTGGCCGCCACCGCCGCCCAGGCCGAGGCCATCGCGCACCTGGCGCTGGGCCCGGGCGACGTGCTGGCGCTCAGGCCGCTGGCGCACGACCAGGCGGCGCTGGCGGCGCCCCTGCAGCGGCTGCACGAGGACGGCGTGCGCATCGTGCTGTTGGGCGAACTGGACAGCTGGCACGGCGCCGTGCTGCGCGCCGACCAAGCCGGCGGCCTGGCGCTGGCCGTGCGCGCCGCCATGCGCCTGGGCACGCCGCGCCAGCTCGTGCTGCTGGGCGCGGCGCCGCACGCGCTGGTCACGCCCGCCCAGCTCGCGCCGCTGGCGCCACAGGCGCGCCTGCGCGCGGCCGCGCCCTGCCTGTCCAGCCTTCCCGAGGATCTGCATGCCCACGGCCGCGCTGAACTGGAGCGCCTGCATGCGGCCGCGCCGCTGGCGCCAGGCGACGCCGTGCTGGCCGTGGACGACCATCTCGCCCTGGGCGCGGCCGACGCGCTCGCCGCACTCGGCCTGGGCGACAGCGTGTACGTCGCCGGGACCGGCGCCACCCCGGCGGCGCTGCTGGCGATGGGCGCCGGACGCCTGCGCGCCAGCGCCTATGTCGACCCGCTGGCGTGGCTTGACGCCCTCTTCGACTGGTGCGACGCTGACGCGGGCGACGCTGGCGAGCCCGCCCCGGCCCTCCAGCCGGCCTGCCTGCTCGAGGCCCACGGCGTGGCCGGCTTCCGGGCCCGCCACGAGCATGCCCACCTGCAGCTGCTCGATCAGGCGATATGGCAGCTGCGCAGCACGCGCCAGGCGGCCGCGTTCATGGAATCGGTGGTCGAGAACATGCCGGCCATGCTGTTCGTCAAGCGCATGCCGGACCTGCGCTTTCACCTGGTGAACAAGGCGCGCGAACAATGGCTGGGCATGCCGCGCGAGCGCATCATCGGCCGTACCGCCTACGACTTTAACAGCGCCGAGATCGCCGACCTGTACACCCAGCGCGACCGCGAAGTACTGGCGCGCGGCGCCATCGTCGACCAGCCGGTGGTGCCGGTGCGCCTGGCCAGCGGCGAGCAGCGCTACGTGCTCACGCGCAAAATCCCTCTGCTCGACGCCAACGGCCAGCCGGCGTTCCTGGTCGGCATCTCGATCGACGTGACCGAGCGCGAACTGGTCGAACAGGACCTTGCGCGCCGCAAGGCCGAGCTGGAACAGGCGCACGCGGCCCTGAAGGAGAACCAGCACAAGCTGCTGGTGTCGGAGAAGATGGCTGCGCTCGGGCGCCTGACGGCCGGCATCGCCCACGAAATGAACACGCCGCTGGCGGCGATCCGCGCGGCCATGGCCGAACTGGTCGCCCTGGCCGACGAACTGGCCGCCTCGGCGGGCGACGACGCCGTCACCGACGAGGACGTTCGCGAGATCGCCGCCGAGATGCGCCAGTGCGCCCAGCTAGCCGCCAAGTCAGCCGAGCGGGCCGCCGGCTTCGTGCGCAGCGTCAAGCACCACACGCGCAACCACGGCGCCGACGAGAAGGTTGCGTTCGACGCCGTCCAGGTGGCCCAGGAAAGCATCTTGCTGCTCGATCACCTGATTAAGGGGCACCGCTGCACAGTCACTTTGGAGCACCCTCCGGAGCGGCTGGAGCTGCTCGGCGCGCCGGGCGGGTTCGCGCAAATTCTCACCAACCTGATCAGCAACGCGCTCGACGCCTGCCCCGCCGATGGCGCGGGGCGCGTCGCGCTGTGCTTGCGCCCGGCCGGCGCGGTCCTGTGCGTGTCCGTCGGCGACAATGGCACCGGCATCGCGCCGGCCAACCTAGCGCGCATCTTCGATCCGATGTTTACCACCAAGCCGTTCGGCCACGGCACCGGCCTGGGCTTGTCGATCGTGCATGACATCGTGCACGACCAGTTCGGCGGGCGCATCGACGTCACCAGCACCCCCGGCGCCGGCACCATGTTCGAGCTGGCCATTCCCTTCGCGCCCGAGGCGCCCACTGCCACTACCTGACGATTGCCCCCATGGTACGTAAATCCCGCAATGCCGAACCGACTAACTGGGTCATCCTGCTCACCGATGACGACAGCGCCTACCTGGAGGCCACGCACGCGCTGATCGAACGCGAGGGCCACCAGGTGCTGCTGGCCAGCAGTGGCGAACAGGCCCTGGAGATCCTGGCCGCTACCCGGGTCGACCTGCTACTGCTTGACTTCTACATGCTGGGAATGACGGGCGAACAGGTGGTGGCGCAGGTGCGCCAGCACGACTCGCTGCTGCAGATCGTGCTGCAGACCGGTTACGCGTCGGAGCAGCCGCCGCGCCACCTGCTCAAGCGGCTCGACATCCAGGGCTACCATGACAAGAGCGACGGCCCGGACAAGCTGCTTATGTGGGTCGACGTGGGCCTCAAGGCGGCCTACTCCACCCAGTTGGTCGACAAGAGCCGCCAGGGCCTGCGCTACATCCTCGACGCCACCCCCGAGCTGCACCGCTTGCAGCCGCTCGAGTCGCTCCTGCAGGGCATCATCTGCCAGGTCACGGGCCTGTTCGGGGTCACGCACTCGTTCGTGGCCAGCCGCTGCGGCGTCGATGCCCTGGGCATGCCCGGCGGCGCGTGCCCGGACGGCTTTTTAGCCATCGGCCAGGACGACTCGGACCTGGTGATCCATGCCGGCACCGGGCGCTTTGCCGGCGTCTCGTCGTGCCGCACCGGCGAACTCGATACCGACGTGGCGGGCGACCTGGCCGCGGCCATGCACAGCCGCGCCACTCAGGTGGGGACGCAATCGACCGCCGTGCCGCTGTGCGTGGGCGAGTCCGGCATTGGGGTGATCTACCTCGACAAGCCGATCCGCGCGGGCCAGGACCTGGAACTGCTGTCGGTGTTCGCCAACCAGGCGGCAGTGGCGATCCGCAATGCCCAGCTATTCGAAATGGCCACCGTCGATCCGCTCACCGGCGTGTACCTGCGCCGTTTCGTCGAGCAATGGACCGTGGGCGAACTGCGCAAGGCCTTCCGCCACGGCCACGGGCTGGCGCTGCTGATGCTCGACATGGATGGCCTGAAGGGCATCAACGACCGCGCCGGCCATCTCGGTGGCGACGCGGCGCTCGCTTGCATGGGCCGGGTACTGCGGGCCGCGCTGCGCGAGAGCGACGTGGCGGGCCGCTACGGCGGCGACGAATTCGTCATCCTCTTGCCCGACACCGGGCCGGACGGCGCCCAGCGCGTGGCCGAGCGCCTGCTCGAGCTGCTGGCCCAGGCCTCGGTGACGGTCAACGGCGTCACCCTGCCGGTGCGCGGTAGCGTCGGCATGGCGCTACTGGCCGGCGCCGCCCGGCCCGGCGGCGCCGTGGACCCGGTTCCCAGATCGTACTTCACCGACGTCTACCAGCACCTGGTCGAGCAGGCCGACGCGGCCCTGTACGAGGCCAAGCGCGGCGGACGCGGGCAGGCCGGCCCAGCAGCGCACTGCACTTGGCCAAACCCTGCGGCAAGCGAAAGAACATAAACGAACTAGCAAAAACATGATTGCGCGCGAAGGCCAATGACGCCAGCATGGACGGCACGAGGAATTTTCCAAAAGAAAAATTAATTTCCATAAGTCCATCCGCGCCACCGGCGCCCCTGACCTGCGAGCCGCCCATGTCCGTCATTTCCCGCCTTTCGATCCGCGCGCGCCTGCTGCAAGCCATGGGCGCGGCGCTGCTGGTGGCCTTCATCGGTTCGGCGGTCGGCTACTGGTCGCTGGCCCATATCGCCGCGCGCAGCCAGGCCATGCACGACCTGGGCATGGTCAAGGAACGCCATGCGTCCGACTGGTACCGCAACATCATGAACGGCGTGACGCGTACTCAAGCCATCGCGGTCAGCGCGGACGAGGCGGTCCCGCTCTATTTCGCGCCGCTGGCGGCGCGCCAAAGCGCGGCCTCCGACCAGCTGCGCGCAGCGCTCAAGCGCCTGCTCACGAGCCCGGACGAGCGCGCGCTGTTCGAGCAGGTCATGGTGCACCGCAAGGCCTTCCTGGACGCGCGCGGCGCCATCCTGCAAGCGAAGAAGGCGGGCGATCATGCACGTGCCGAGCAGTTGATCAAGGGCGACTTTCAGCGCGCGGCCGAGCGCCTGCTCGACACGCTCGACCGCATCGTCCAGCTGCAGCGCCGGCAGATGGACCAGAGCGCTGCCGACATCGAGGCCGCCAACCTGGGCGCGCGCACCACCCTGGTAGCGTGCGGCGCCTGCGCGCTGCTGATCGGCGCGGCGCTGATCGCCTGGCTGTCGCGCTCGATCACCGCGCCCCTGGACGAGGCCTGCGAACTGGCGCGCGCCATCGCCGCCTTCGACCTGACCCACGCGGTGCACGTCGCGCGCGAGGATGAAACCGGGCGCATGATGGGGGCGCTGGCGGCCATGCAGCAATCGCTGCGCACCTTAATCGGCGGGGTGCGCGCCTCCACCGCCAGCATCGAGACGGCCAGTTCGGAAATTGCGGCCGGCAACCTGGACCTGTCGCGCCGCACGGAACACACCGCCTCCAGCCTGCAGAACGCCGCCGCCTCGATGCTGCAGCTGACCGAGATCGCGCGCAGCACGGCGGCCTCCGCCCAGTCGGCCAGCGAGCTGGTCGGCAACGCCTCCGACACGGCCCGGCGCGGCGGCGAGGCGGTCGCCGCCGTGATGCGCACGATGGAACAGATCAACGACAGTTCGCGCCGCATCGGCGACATCATCGGCACCGTCGACGCGATCGCGTTCCAGACCAATATCCTGGCCCTGAACGCCGCCGTGGAGGCGGCCCGCGCCGGCGAACAGGGGCGCGGCTTCGCCGTCGTGGCGGCCGAAGTGCGCACGCTGGCGCAGCGCTCGGCCAGCGCGGCGCACGAGATCAAGCAGCTCATCAGCGACAGCGCCGCGCGGGTCGACGCCGGTGCGCGCTCGGTGCAGGCGGCCGGGCGCACCATGGACGACATCCTGGCCAGCGTGCGGGGCGTGGCCCAGATTATCGACCGCATCAGCGCCGTGTCGACCGAACAGAGCGCGGAGATCGCCACACTGTCGGGGTCGGTGGCCGACATCGACGACATGACCCAGCAAAACGCGGCCCTGGTGGAACAGGCGAGCGCCGCCGCGGCCAGCCTGCACGAGCAATCCGGGCGCCTGGCCACGGCCATTGGCGTGTTCAAGCTCGACGCGGCCGGCGCGGCGCCGGCGCGCCCGCGCACCGGCGCGCCGCGCCTGGCGGCCTGACGCGGGCTGCGGCCCTGGGCGCGATTATGAAATTTGCTGGCCGGTTTATGAATTGCGGCAAAACGCGCCGGTGATGGTACGACGGGCGCGGCGCCGCTCCTATAATCGGCCACTGTCCCATTCATCCCTCATCCATCCCTCACCCCGGCCGACCGCGAACCCCATGACCCACCGCCTGCTCCTGACCACACTATCCCTGCTCGTCTCCTGCGCCGTCCAGGCCACCGAATGGCACGTTGCCCCGACCGGCGACGACGCCCACGACGGGCGCAGCGCCGCCGCCGCCGTGCGCACGCTGCAGCACGCCGCCTCGCTGGTGCAGCCGGGCGACGTGGTGCTGCTCGCCAGCGGCCTGTACGCCAGCGACCCGGCCACCGAGAAGCAGGAAGGCTCGGCCTTGCTGCGCCTGCGCACCGCGGGCCGCCCCGACGCCTGGATCACCTGGAAGGCGGAGCCGGGCGCCCATCCGCTGCTGCGCTCGCACGCGTGGGCCGGCATTTCGGTCGAGGCCTCGTACCAAATCATCGACGGCCTCACGCTGGTCGGCGCCAACGATGAAATTGCCCTGGTCAAGGCCATCGAGGCATCCAAGCTGGCGCGCAAGGATCCGTATTTCAATACCAATGGCATCGTTGTCGAGGGCCGCCGCAACGGCGCCGACAGCAAGCCACACCACGTCATCATCCGCAACAACAGCGTGTCGAAGTTCCCCGGCGGCGGCATCACAGCGCTCGAGGCCGATCACATCACGGTCGAGCACAACGAGGTGTTCGACAACGCCTGGTTCATGGAATATGCCGGTTCGGGCATCACCTTCCTGGACAACTGGCAGGTGGACGACGCGCCCGGCTACCACATCGTGGTGCGCGCCAACAAGGTGTGGAACAACAAGACCATGGTGCCGTGGAGCACCACCGGCAAGCTCAGCGACGGCAACGGCATCCTGCTCGACGTGACCGACCAGCCGGCAACCGGCGGCGCCGGCGCCACCAACCCGAACGGCGACGCCGTGCTCAAGCCAGCCACTACCGGCAACGACGCGAGCACCAGCACCAGCACCAGCACCGCCGTGGCGCCGCCGCCGTCGGCCGTCAAGGGAAAGCGCCCGCAATGGACAGCGCGCGCGCTCATCGCCAACAACCTGTCGGCCTACAACGGCGGATCGGGCATCCACACCTTCCGCACCGCGCACGTGGACATCGTCAACAACACGACTTACTGGAACGGCGCCGTGGTCGACTACCAGGAACTGTTCGCCAACCGGTCCGACGATGTCGTCATCGTCAACAACATCATCGTGCCGCGCCCGACCGGCAAGGTCACCTCCAACAACCGCAACACCGCGCTGCGCTGGGACTACAACCTGTATCCGGCGGCCCAGGACACGGTCAAGGGCGCGCACGACATTGTGGCCGACCCGGTCTTCGTGAAGGTGGCGCGCGCTCTGCGCGACGCCGACTTCCGCCTGCGCCCCGGCAGTCCCGGTCGCGACAGCGGCGCCGCCGAGCTGCCCCAGCCGAACGACCTGGCCGGCGTCAAGCGCCCGCACGGCAAGGGCCGCGACCGCGGCGCGTACGAGCAATAAGCCAGCGGCGCCGGCGCCGGGCGGCCGTGCCGCGCGCGCGCCGCCGCGTCCATGCGCACCGCGTTTCCACCTCGCCCGTCTCGCCCCCCACTGTCCTGGTGCTGCCCTGGCCACGGCCGGCCACGTCGACCAGCCGCGGCACCGATGTGCCGCATCCCGCCGACATCGCCATCGGCGTGCTGGCCAAAGGCGCCACCGTGATTGGCCCGTGAAGAGACCCAGCCAATAGCGCGCGCGGCGAGAGACCGGCCGCCATCATGTCCAATTCGATGTCGCAGGACTGTGCCTACAACGACGACGCCGTCGCCCGCGCGCTCGCACCGGCGGAGCGAACCGTGGAATCAGGATGCCGAGAGCGACGGTTTCAAGGGCGCCACCATGCCGCGCCTGGCCGATGGCGCCCGGGTGGCGTACGACGCCAAGCAGTATTGTGTCTCCCGGAATCGGCATTTCTACGAATCGAATACGTGGACCTATTCGTACTTCGTGCTGCCGCAGATGGCTTCGCTGGTGGCGCGCGTGGGCGGGCCGTAGCGCTTCCATTCCTGGCGTGCGACGCCGACCTGGAAGCGGCGCGGCACCTGAACTTCAGCATAAGCGCTACGTCCGACGGCTGGGCCACGGATGCGCCGGCGCCGCCCAGAGAAGTGGATTGAAAAAGCCGCCGGGGAGCGGCATGGGCGCTCTCCTACCGCGGCGGAAGGGCCTGCGCGCGGCGGCCGCGCGGCCCAGGGTCAGGTGCCCGCGACGCGGCGGCGCGCCAGCAGCACCAGTCCGCCCAGCCCCACCAGCAGCACGCTGGCCGGTTCGGGCACCTCGCCCAGCGCCAACTCTTGCACCGTGACGAACTGGCCGGCAGCGCCCTGCGCGCTGGCCACGGTCAGCGAGGCGATGGCGCTGTTGCTGAGAAACGCCAGGAAGCTGTCCGGCAGACTGTTCGAGTACGCATAGTCGAACGTGCCGCTGGCGTCGGTGACCTGGAAGTTCAGCGCGCCGTTGACGACGGCGCCGTCCAGGTCGGTGCTAAAAAAGCTGCCGCCGATGGCGTGCAGCGGTGCGCTAAAGGCGTCGAAACGTAAGAACGAGGTGGCGAAATTGGTGCTCAGCCAGCTGCCGCCGGTGCCATTGTCGAGCGTGTAGAAGTCCTGCGCGCCCTGGCCTGGACCGAGGTTGAGCGGGTCGACCACGCTGGCCTGGTAGCCGAACTGGCCGGCGTTGCGCGCCTGCGGCCCGGACAGCGCGCTGCCGGGGCCCAGGTCGGCAAACAGGTCGGCGCCGTGGCTGGCGACCGCGGCATCGTAGCTGGCGCGGTCGGTGTAGACGACGACTGTGGCGCCGGCATGGCCGGCCATGCAGCCCATCGTGACGGCAACGGCAGCGGCGAGCTGGGTAAGACGGGAAACTATACGCATGATGATTCCAATAAGGCGCCGGAAAGACCGGCAAGTTGAACACGACGACGACATTGCGCGCCAAGGGTCGGTTGGGATAGGTCCCGCGCGTGCCTGGACAGCGGCAGGGACGCCGAGCGGGACCGGCGACCGTTCAGGCATGGTGCCTGCACGAGCACGCCGGCACAATTCCGAATCTTGTTATTTGACTTATGAGTTTGCCGGTAGAACGGCAGCCCGGTGGCGCGCGAGGCCGCACCCGCACGCTGGCAGGTGCGGTCCTGGCGCGGGGGCTCGCGCCGCGTCAGAAGCTCGCGACGGCGCCCCCGGCCGGACTTGCCCCCGCGCGGACGCGGCGCCAGGAACACCTCGGCGGGCACCGGCATCGGACCAGCGCCGGCGCTGTTGACGGCCGGGCTGCCCGGCCCCGCCTACTTCAGTTTCAGTTGCCCGACGATCCAGGCATCGATCAATGCCTGCTGCGCGGGCGAGGTCTTGTGGCCCTGCTCGGGCGCGAGCACGATGCGGCGCGGCGCGATAATGGCGTTGAACGCGGAAAATACTGACGTGGGCGGGGCGACGGTGTCGTTGAAGCCGGCGAAGTAATAGCCGGGAACGTGGACGCGCCGGGCGAAGTTGACGCTGTCGTAGTAGGTCGTGGTGATGCGCTTGGGCTCGACCGGCTCGTCGCTGCGTGTGCCATCGTCGTTGGGGCGGAACAGGTGCGGCCAGCCGCCGGCACGCCCGTGCAGGTAGCCGGTCACGTCGCTAAAGGCCGGGTAGGAAACGGCCACGCCGGTGACCCGTTTATCCAGTCCGGCAAGCATCAGCGACAGCTGGCCGCCCTGGCTGCCGCCGGTGACGATGAAGTCCTTGCCGTTCCACTTCGGGTATGCGGCCAGGAAGTCGGCGCCGCGCTGCACTCCCAGGTACACGCGCCGGTAGTAGTAACGGTTGCGGTCGTCCAGGTTGAAGCGGTTGTAATCATTGAGCACACCGCGGTCGAGTTCGGCGTACAGTTCGCGCGGATAGTCCAGCGCAATGCCGTGCACCCCCAGTTCGAGCGTGATGACGCCCTTGCGCGCCATGCCGGTCTGGCCGAAATACGGGCGCACGCCGGCGCCGGGCACGTACAGCACCACCGGATACGGCCCGGCCCCGCGCGGTACCGACAGCACGCCGAAGAAGTAGCTCGGCCCGGCCCAGTTGGAAAACATCCGGTAGCGCAGGTAGAACACTTCCACAGCGTCGTTCGACAGCTTGGGCGCCGGCGTGAGCTGGTACTCGGGCGGCACGGCGTCGAGCGCCTGTTTCTGGCGCCGCCAGAAATCGTCGAAGTCGTCCGGCTCGACCTGGGTGGGCACGATGCGTTGGGGCGAAAAGCCGATGGTGGTGGTGACGCTGGTGTCAGGCTTGCCGTCGATGGTGGCGATGCAGCGCACGAAGCCGGGCGCCGCTGGCGAGGCCACCGTCAGGCGCAGGCCGCCGGCCGGCAGCACGGCGCTATGCGGCGCGCCCTCGAACTGTTCCGGCCCAAGGCGGTAGCGCACGGTGGCGCCGGCCGGACCGTCGATGCGCAGCTGGGCCGCCTGGCCCAGCGCGTACAGCCAGTCGGCGTGATCGGGCTGCACGGTCAGCTGCGCGCCGGGCAGCGGCGCCACCGGCAACACCACGAACTCGGTCGGCGCGGCGGCGCTGGCGGCCTGCCCGCCAGGGGCGACGTGCGCCACGTCGGCGTGGGCGCAGCCGGCCAGTTGCGCCAGCAGCAGCACGCCCGCGCCGAGCAGCATGTTTGGTAGTCGTTGCATTGGGTTCTCCGAAAAATATCCACCATGGCCGCGCGCGGGTACGCGCGCCGCCGCCATAATGTGCTTCCGTGGAGCGTCACGCAATTGCGATATTGGGCTGGCCGGTTGCGAATTCTCGCCACCGACCAGGGACGATCAGAACTTGCCGCGCAAGCTCAAGGTCGTGGTGCGTCCGGCCTGGTAGCCGAAGTCGATGCGCGACTGCGGATCGCCATACTTGTCGTCGAACTGGCGCAGGTAGTCGAAGGTGCGGGTATTGGTCAGGTTGGCGCCATCGAGCCGCACTTCGAGCATGTCGTTGATCTTGTAGCCGACCGACGCGTCGAGGAAGCCGCGGGCGTTGAACCAGCGCTGGTATCCGACATTGTTGGCCAGCGTCTGGATGTTGTTGACGAACGCGGACTTGTGGTTGTACGAGGTGCGCAGCGACAGCGGGCCGTCCTCGTAGTACATGGTGACGGCGTAGGTGGTCTCCGGCACCAGGGGCAACTCATAGTTCTTGCCGTTGTAGGCGCGGGTTGCGCCGGCGGTCTTGATGCGCGTCAGGCTGGCAATGCCGCCCAGGTTATTAAACGGCGCCGGCAGGAAGCGGAACTGCTGTTGCCATGCCAGTTCAAGGCCCTTGACGTCGAACTTGCCGGTGTTGCGGTAGGTCCGAACCTCGATCGGCGTGGTCGGGTCTGCCGTGACCTGGGCCTGGTGGTCGAACGTCCACAGTTCCTTGGGCAGGCCGAGCGTGTTGAACGGCACGAACTCGGAGGTCGTTTCGGGGCGTCCCACGATGGCCTTCTTGAACACCGAGGCGGACAACACCGCGCCCTTCTGGAAGTACCATTCCAGGCTGGTGTCGAGGTTGGTTGACTTCTGCGGCTGCAGTTCCGGGTTGCCCTTGACGACGAAGAAGTTCTGGCTGGCCGGTACATCGAACGGCCGCGCGATGTTAACGATCGGGCTGCGCGTGATCGTCTTGCCCCACGAGCCGCGCCAGACCAGGTCGTCGGTCACGTCATACTGCAGGCTCAGCGACGGCAGCGCGTTCCGGTAGCTGCCCTGCTGCTTCTGCGGTTTGTAGGCACCGCCGCTTTGCAGCAGGTAGTTGTCAATGTCGGTATCGGTGCGCACGTAGCGCACACCGGCATTGGCGCGCAGGGAATGGTCCCACAGCGTGGTTTCAAAGTCGGACTGGGCGAACAGCGTGTTGATGGTCTCGACCGCTTCAAACGTGCTGCCCAGGTTCAGCGGCGCGTTGCGATTCTTGCCCAGAGCATCGAGCGTGCCGTAGATGAAATCGCGGTTGAAGGTGAGCCATTGCGACGGATAATTGGTGCCGCTGCCCGACGCCACCGACGACAGCTCGTTCGGCGTGAGCATGCTCTGGCCGTATGCGGTCTTCTGGGGCTGGGTGGCGCTGCCATAGAGTCCCCCGCCGGGCAGGCTGGCGCCGTTGAGTAGGTTGCCCGTGACGTAGGACTTGGCGATCTTGGTGCTCACGACCGAGCTGGCGCCGAACTTGGCGTTGATCTCGACATCCTTCCAGTCGGTCTTGAAGTCGGCCACGACGCGTCCGGTCTTCTGCTTGTCGGTCTCGGTGCGGTAGCTGCCGGTATAGCTGAACGTGGTGTAGTTCTGGCGATCCATCAGGTCGCGGTCGGTCTTGATGCTGGGGTAGAGCACGTCGGCGCCGGTGTCGAACGTGAGCGTGTGGCGGACGTTGGCATCGAGCCCGGACGCGTTGAGCGTGGCGTCATTTCGCCAGGCGTCGCTCTTGCTGGTGGTGAGCTGGCCGGTCAGCTTCCATTGGTCGCTGACGCGCCACTTGGCGTTCAGGCCGCTGTATAGGAAGGTAGTGCGCGCCACGTTGTCGAGCGCGTTGGTGTTCATGGTGATGTTGCCCAGCGCGCCTTGCAGGTTGTTGTTGGCATCGACCCGTACATTGATTGGCACGAGCGCGCGCGCGCCCACCGAATCGCGGGTCGGGAAGTCCAGGTAATTGGTCTTGACGTCGTCGTCGAGCTTGGAATACAGCGTGTCGAGGCTGACGTCCCAGTCGCCGCTGCGCCACTGCACCGAGGTACTGCCGCCGATACGCTCGCGGATGTCGTCCTGGTGGGCGATGCGGAAGAAGCGTGGCAGGTTGGCGTTGTCGAGCTGGTCGACCGTGATGCCGTCGAGCTTGGCGCGCGGGTCGGCCAGGTCGAACGTGTAGTTCGACGCGTTCGGCAGCAGGCGCTGCAGCGTGCTGTTGTACACGCCGGTCGAGTGGAAGCCGGCGTTGGCGTTGCGCGCTTTCGAGTGCGCCACCTGGGCCAGGAAGCCCCAGTCGCCAACGGTGTTGCTGTAGAGCAGATGCAGGCGCGGATTGTTCACGCCGTTCTTGCTGTTTTGCGACATCGCGCCCGAATACCGGATCACGCGGCCGCGCTTGTCGAACGGGCGCGGGGTTTGCAGATCGACCACGCCGGCCACGCCGCCCTCTTCCAGCTCGGCCAGCGGGGCCTTGTATACATCGGCGCGGGAGAACAGTTCGGATGCGAACACGTCGTAGTTGAAGTCGCGCGTAGATGAGCCGATGTTGGCGGCCGAGGTGGTGCGCACCGGCGCGCCGTTGAAGGTGGTAACGGTGTAATCGGATCCGAGCCCGCGCAACTGGATGCGCTGGCCTTCGTTGCTGGCCTGGTCCTTGACCACTTCCACACCCGGCAGGCGCACCAGCGCGTCGGCGATGTTCTGCTCAGGGAACTTGCCGATGTCCTCGGCCACGATCGACTCGCGCGCGGCGATCGAGGAGCGCTTCAGGTTCAGCGAGCGCTCCAGGCTGGAGCGAAACCCGGTCACGGTGACCTGCTGCACCGGGCCGGCGTCCGGCGCCGGCGGAGCGGCCTGGCCCGGCCCGGCCGTATCGGCTGGACCTTGCTGGGCCTGCGCCGGCGACGGCGCGGCGTTCCAGATCCCGGCCACCGCCAGGCTGATCAATGTACGGTATGGCAATGTTGCTCGCATGTTTATAGTCTCCAGTGATACGGGCGCTAGCCCTTGTCGATGCTACAAAATATGATCGGTGACGTTGCCGTCGCCGGGACGTTCTGGTGGCACTTGGCAGGCCGGCGTGGCCATCGAAACACGCCGCCTCTGCCTCAACCACAATTGGAAAAAGTTAAGATATCAGATACCTTACCTCATATGTGGAAAATATCGCTGCACGGCGTAGATACATACAAGTTGTGCATCGATACAACACTGGCGCGACGCGCCCGGGGTGGCGTGCGTCAGCGGACGCGGCTGCGCTGCGGCAGGGCCAGCGGCGTGGCCAGCAGAGACAATGTCCCATCCTCGCCGGCGCCGGTGTGGGTGGTGACGACGATGCGGCGCAGTCCGGGGTTAGGGGAATTCTGCAGGCCGGGCGGCGCTGACACGTCGTCGACGCGGATGCTGACATCGTCCTGCGCCACCGTCAGCGCGAGCGCCTGGCCGTCCTGCTCGAGCCGCAGGGTGTTGCCCTGGCGCGACACCCGGGCCCGCGTCAGCCACTGGAAGGCCACCTCCAGCGGTTCGGATGCGCCGCTCCAACTGTCTTCGATCGACACCGAGCGGTCCGCATTCAGGCGCACGGTGCGTGTGACCTGGCGCGCCGCCGGCGCGTACAGGGAACTGAGCTCGGCACGAAATCCGGCCTGCGCGCCGTCCGGCGCCAGCGCCACGATGTCGCCCTTGCCGTCGACGCGCTGGCGCGCGCCGTTCAGGCGCAAGATATTGTGGCCGTCGGCACCGGCCCGAAACGTGCTCCAGCGCGTGCTATCCTGGGTATAGTCCCACAGCGCCAGCCCGGCGGCGCGCATGCGGTCGTAGTCTTCCGTGCCCAGGTCGAGCGCCCAGCGCACGCCGCGCGCCTCGAGCACGAAGCTGCCCACGTCCATGTGCGCGTGCGAATAGGTGGGCGTCCCGCCCTTGATGGCCAACCAGGTGGCCATTGGGTCGGTCCAGGACGAGCGCATCACTCCCACCGGCAGGGCGCCGCCGGCGCGCCATTGCAGCGCTCGCGGCGCGCGCTTGCGCGCCGTGTCCTGGGCCGGGTTCCACCACAGCAGCTCGAACGGGCTATGGCGGCTCCACTGCACGCTGGCCTGGCCACGGCGCAGTTGCGCCAGGGTGCGAACTTCGTCGCGCGCCAGGTCCACGCGGCCGGTCTCGCGGGCGAACCACAGCATGACCGGCTGGTTTTCCGGATGCGGGTGGTAGTCGGAAAAATCGAAGTCTTGCCCGCTCGGGCCCACCATCTGCAGTCGGAAGTCGGCCGTCTTCATGAAGCCGGCAATCGCTTCCAGGCCGAAGCTGCTGCCCAGCGCACCTCGCAGCGCTTCGATCGCCAGCACGTAGAACGTGGTGCCGTAGCCCCAGTAGCTGGTGCCTTCGGGCTGCGAGCCGTCCGGCGAATAGGCCGCCCCGGCCAGCGGCAGGTTGCGCAGCGCGCGCGCCAGCACCTGTTCGGCCAGCCGCGGTTCGCGCTCGCCGATCGCCAGAGCCGCCGCGATCAGGCCGCCGTGGCACACGGGATTCCAGTTGAAGTTGCCGTTGACCCAGCTGTGCGGTCCCTCAGCCTGTTCCAGTGAGGCCGCCAGCGCGCGCTGCGCCAGCGCCGTGGCGATGGTGTCGCGCTGCGCCGCGTTCAACTGGTCGTAGATCCAGTCGTAGCCGACTGCCACCGCGAGCGCGGTTTCGCCCACGTCGAGGAAGTGGCCGTTGCCCCAGTCGCGCAAGGCGCTCAACTGCAGCAGGTCGGCGCGCACGCGCGACGCGTAGCGGCGCTCGCCGGTGAGGCGGTAGGCCATCGCCAGCGCCAAGATGTCGCCCTGGACGGCGCGCGCGCCATCCATGTCCTGCACGCCGTTGCGGTAGTGGCGTGGCGGCGCCGTCAGCTTGCGCGCGGCGTCGCGCAGCACCAGCGCGCGCAGCGCCACCGACACCGCATCGCGTTGACGCGGCAGCTGGGCGAAGCGCTGCGCGCTGGCGAACAGGCGCGGATGCCCCGCCTTGAGCGTGGCCAGCAAGGCGCTGGCCGCGGCGGCGCTGGCGGGGGGCGCGGCCAGCGCCGTCATGGTGGCGCAGCACAACGCGAGGGCGCAAGCGGCACCGCGAAAAAAGGTCTTGGTCATCATCGGTCGTTGCCGGCGGGCGGCCCTGGTCATTAAAGCGGGCAGCGTGGCACGCCGAGACCACTGGCGCAATTGCGATATCTGCTGTGCAGGATCATCAAAAATCAGGCCAGCGCCAGTTACAGCGTGCGGGCCATTTCGAGGCACGCGGCGATGGCCGGATAGTCCGTCTTGGGTGCGGGATTCTTCGGGCCGGTCGGGCGGCCGGTGGCGCCGTCGAGCTTGCGCCACCAAGCGCCATGCTCATGATCGATGAAATTCTCCCAGCAATACTGCCACAGGCGTTCATAGCATGACCAGTAGCGCGGCTGCCCCGTGCGCACGGCCAGCGCGGCGGCGGCGCCGATGCCGGCCGCCTGCGCCCAGTAGTACTGGTCGGCGTCGCTGACGGCGCCGTCGGGACGCACGCTGTTGCACAGGCCGCCGCGCCCGGCCTGCCAGCCGTGCGCCAGGGCCGCATCAAACAGCCGCGTGGCCGCCGGCAGCAGCCACTGCGCCGGGCACGCCAGCTGCGCGCGATGGCGTTCGAGCTGCAGCAGCACCCGGCTCCAGCCCATCAGATGACCGGGTTGCGCGCCACATGCGCGCACGCGCCCTTTGCCCGCGCCAGCCGTGCTGTCCAGGTCGAGCGACCAGTCGGCGTGGTAGTGCTCGCACACCAGCCCATGCGCCAGGGCCGCCTGACGCACGACAACGTTGCGGGCCAGCAGCTCGGCGCGGGCCAGGGCCCACCCGCCGCAGCCGGCCTCGCAGGCCGCCAGCAGCGCCTCGCACAGGTGCAGGTTCACGCTCTGGCCGCGATACGGTCCCAGCACCGACCAATCGGCGCTGCGCTCGTTGGCATACAGGCCGTGCTGCGGTTCCCAGAAATGGCGCTCGAGCAGGTCCCAGGTTTCGTCGATCCACGGGCGCGCCTCAGGTGCGCCGGCCTGATGCGCGTGGACGTAGGCGATGAGCACGCGCGCCAGCCCTTCGGCATAGTTGGCGCTGTCGCATACCTGCCAGCGCCCCTCTTCCAAGTCGAGTTCCCAGGCGTAGCCACCGGTTGCGCCATGGCGGTGGACCTCGCGCAGGAAGCGCAAGCCCCAGTGCACCCGGTCCAGGTCGGCCTGCGCGCCGAAGTGGGTGTAGGCCAGGGCATAGTTGGACACGAACTGGGCGCTGCTGACCAGATGGCGCCGGCTCCCCCCTACGCTGCCGTCGCGCAGGTAGACGTGGGCAAACCCGCCAAGCGGGTCGGAGCCGTTGCGGCTATAGAACGCCAGGGTGCGGCGTGCATGATCGAGCAGGAAGGCAGCGGTGCGGAAGCGTTGTGTCATAAAGCGGGTCTCCGATGGCCAAGGGGTGTCCGCACATGATTGTATTATAGGAACATATGTGACCTCCACATCATCATATCCGATATCTGATCATAACGGAAGAGCGCGCTCGCGTTCTCACCTGGGCACAAAGTGCAATGCGCAAGGCTACAAAAATAGTTGGAACGGTTACAAGCTGCACATCGACACTGCTGATTGCGGTGTGCCGGTCAGTGCCGTGCTGACCAGCGCCTCCGTGCATGACAGTCAGGCGGCCGTGCCCCCCGCTGGCGACAATGACGGCGGCGCGCGTGACGAATCTGTATGACGTGATGGACGCGGCTTACTGCAGCAAGGAGTTGCATGAACACAGCCGCAGCCTGGGCCATGTGCCGCTGATCGACCACAATGCGCGTGGCGGGCCAAAGGAAGAGTTTGAGCCAACCGACGCTGTGCGCTACAAGGAACGCAGCGTGGCCGAACGCAGCAACGCAAGACTCAAGGATGAATTCGGCGGTCGTAACATCAGGGTACGCGGTGCGGACAACGTGATGTCTCACTTGATGTTTGGTTTGCTGGCGTTGACGGCTGATCAGTTGATGCGATTGTTCAGATAGCTGAATACAGTACGCCAGTGATTGGGAACGGACAGATTGCACGGGGCGCGATCGGCGCGGTCACGAGTGCCGCCGACCACGATCGGACTGAAATGAAGAAATAGCGCCGGCCGACACGTCAGGCTGGCCTATATTTTTGAAAAAAGTGCATCTCAACGCGCTCGTTTCAGCTCGTCATCGCTGGCTCTGGGAGTTTTGCAAGAGGCTCCATGGCCTCGTGCCACTGGGCGTCGAACGGCGCCGCGTCGCTTGTGTGGGGCGCCAATAGCCATGCGCCAGGCGGATCACATAAGAGGGCGAATCGAGCTTCCATTTGCGTTCTTGCACGCCGCGCTTCATTTCGGTCTGGTCACGCTGCCACTCGGCGCGCTGGTGTGGATTGTCGTTGAACGCGTCGGCGTACGGGTCGATCAGCACGCAACGCGCGTGGCGCGCACCACGCCGGCCATCAGCGCCCGCAGCGGCGGGTAGCGGCGCAGGGGCAAATATGGCCATACCTGGGCGGCCGAATCGCGCAGCCACATGGCGTCGATGTCGCCGGTGATGACGTCGGTGTCGCTGTGCGCGCATACGCCGCTGGTGGGACGGTGGTGTCTACCGTATTGGGAAAGCAGCTCTCGAACAGCCAGGCCAGTTCGGCGTTGCCGATGCGTGCCTTGCCATTGGCGATGGCCTGCCCAGCGCGGCGCTGACAAAGCGCCGGCTGGCCGGCGGCAGTCGGCGCGACAGCCAGGCGCCCGCGCTCTGCGCGGCGGTTGACGGGGAGGCGGGCGCGCCGCCATCATCATATCTGCGCCATCGGCTTGTGCTTTTTTATCGTGGAGCGCGCAGGTTCAGCGCCGCGCGCGCCACCTGCTCGCGCAAGTCGATCAGCCACACGTTGCGCGTACAGCCGACAAAGCCGTTGATGACCACGTAACGCCCGCTCCGATCCCACGCCGGATGCGGATCGACCCGAAACTCGCCGCCGGTTTGCGAGACAAAGATTTCCGCCACCAGTTCCTCGGTACGGGTTGCGGTGTTTATCAGGCGGATCGGCACCACGCCGTTACCCTTGGTCACGGGTTCACCAGGATAGGCATCCGTGATCATCAGCGGCAAGCCTTGTGGATGGGTCGACGGATGGCCCGAGCCGGGCGCGAACAGCACCGTCATGTCTTTGCCATCGTCGCGCACCGACACCAGTTCGAGCGCCGGATCAGCGTTCACGTTCAGGTTCATCGTCACGTGGCGCCCGTCCGGCGTCCAGTTCATGTGATGGCCGCCACGCGCCCACTGGTCCGGTGTAACCACCACACGCATGTCGCTGCCGTCGGGCCGCATGGTGATGACGGCGCGCCGGCGCGCCCGGCCCGGCCGGGCCCACTGGAACGACACCAGCAGACGCGTGCCTTGCGGATTCCATTTGGTCTGGAACACATAGAATTCCTGCTGGTCCGGCTCCTCGATGCCCAGCGCCGCGCCCGCAACGATCTGGCGCGGCGTTGCCACGATGCGCGTCATACCGGTTCGAACATCCGTCACATACACGCCATGCTCAGGCACATCTAGCCCCAGCCGATGAGGCGCGGCGCTGTCGGGCACGGTCACGCCATAGCCGATCTGGGCATTGCGCACCGTTGCCAGGTTGTGGCCAGCCAGGTAGCGCCCGTCCGGCGATACCATGAACAGCGGCCCGTCGATGCGCCGGCGCCGGCCCGTGCGCGGGTCGAGCTGGACCGTGAACGGGGTCCAGCTCGCCACGTCCACGTCGTTGAAAAACAGGTGGCGATCGTCGCTGCCCCATTGCAGCTGGGCGCCCAGCTGCAATTCGAATCCGCGGGTAGTGGCCAGCTGGCGCTCGGCGCCAGTCTTCAAGTCGACCAGCACGATGAAGGCGCGGTCGCCCGGAGCCACCGAACGCTCCTCGTGCTCGAAGCGGGTCAGTGCAAGATAGCGGCCCGATGGGCTGATCGGCGAGGTATCGAAAAACCGATGCAGCGCGCCGTGGTTGGCCACCATGCGGATGCTGGCACCCTTGACGAAGTTAACCAGTTGGGCCTGTTCGGCAT
>DIZW01000055.1:54666-55214 GCA_002428015.1 Oxalobacteraceae bacterium UBA6018
GAGTTGGGCCTGTTCGGCATTGGCCGGACAGGCCGGCGCGTTGGCCGCGCCAGCGCTCAGGTGCAGCAGCGCCGACGCCACCACGGCCCCGCGCAGTTGGAATATGGAATTGAACATAGACATTAGGTAGCGCTTCAGTGTCGAACCGAAAGTGGACCAGAGTGACTGGCAAGCTGCGTCGCAGATCCCAAAGTGGGTTATCATATCAGATATCTTAGTAGCTGTAAGGAACATTGACCATGGACTCTCCCATCGCACGCGATCACAGACGCTCGCTGACCGATACCATCACCGCGGAAATCACCGGCTGGATCAAAAGCGGGCGCTACAAGCCGGGCGATGCGCTGCCGGCCGAAGGCGAACTGGCGCGGCACTTTGGCGTGAGCAAGCCGAGCGTACGCGAATCGCTCAAGCACCTGGCCGCCATGGGCGTCGTCGAGATTTCGCACGGCAAGCCCGCCTCGGTGTGCGCCATCAGTTCGCTCCCACTGATTAACTTCTTCCACCTTGCCGTATCGGATGAGGCAAGCGGCTTGCAGGAGGCGGTG
>DIZW01000055.1:55351-144535 GCA_002428015.1 Oxalobacteraceae bacterium UBA6018
AGGCGGTGGAGCTGCGCCGCGGCCTGGAGATCGAAAGTGCCTTGCTGGCAACGGAGCGGGCCACCCCGGCCGATATCGCCGAACTGGCCCGCCTGATCGGCTTGCTCGACCAGTACAAGTGCGCTCCCGAGCAATGGGTGCCGGCCCACGTGGAGTTCCACGCGGCCCTGGTGCGCGCGGCCCACAACCGCTTTTACTCCCTGCTGCAGGAAGCGCTCAAGGACACGCTGGAGCGGACCAATCGCCAACTGCTCAAGATCCACCCCAATCGCGACCCCGAGGTAGCCTACCGGCGCCACGTGGAACTGTTCGAGGCCATCAAGAGTGGTCAGCGGGCCATCACGCGCAAGGTCATCGAAAGTCACTTCGACGCCATCGATGCGGTGTTGAAGGCGCCGCCGGCCGGGCTATAACGCCAGGTCGGCCATGCTCACCGTGGGACTGGCGATGCCGAGCGGGCCCACGTGGACGGCGAACAGATGGCCGGCCTGCGCTTGCGCCGCCCTGCCAGCCGCGTCGAGGGTGGCCGAGATGGACGTGATGAACAGGGTGTCGAGGCGGGCGCCGCCGATTGCCAGCTTGCTCGGCTTGGACACCGGCAGCACGATGCGGCGGTCGATTTTCCCCTGCGGTGTAATGCGCAGCACCGACCAGCCATCCATGGCGCAGATCCAGTAGCAGCCGTCGCTGTCGACGGTGGCGCCGTCGGGGCGGCCGGGAAGCTCGGCGCCGTCGAGAAACAGGGTCCGGTTGCCAAGCTCGCCGCTCTCGGGGTCGAGCGCAAAGCGCCAGATGCGGTTCACGCTCGGGTGCGAATCGGACAGGTACAGGCTGCGCCCATTGGGCGCGCAGGCCAGGCCGTTGGCGATGCCGATGTCGCCGAAATGGCGGCGCGGGGCGGAGCGGCCGTCGAAATCGAACAGCTCGCCGGTGAGCGGGCCGTTCACGCCCTTCATGTTCATGCTGCCGCACCACATGCGCCCGGCAGGATCGACCACGCTGTCGTTGCAACGGTTATCGCCCGCGTGCGCCAGCGCTGCTACCGGTGCGGCCGCGCCGCTGGCCGGGTCGAGCAGCCAGAAGCCGTCTTCCAGGCCGAGCAGCAATCGCCCATCCGTGCACGGCGCCACGCAGCCAACCCGCTGCGGCAGCGTCCAGTGCTCGTCGACGCCGCTGACCGGATCGAGACGGTGCACGCTCTTGGCCCAGGCATCGACCCACAGTAGACGCTGCGTGAGGGCGCACCAGGTGGCGCCCTCGCCGACCTGGGCGCCGGCCTCGAGCACGCAGTCCACCCCGGCGGCGCTCATGCGCCCCCCCGGCGCGCGCAGGGGGGACGGGCGCGCAGGCGAAGCCTGGTGAAGGCGGTGGCGCTACGCGCGCCGGCAAGTTGCTTGGGTAAATGAGGACGATAAGTGCGGTTCACGATAACTCCGGTCAGTGGTGGGTGGCGCGGACGCTGGGATGCACTTGGCCCCGGGCAAGCAAGCGAGCCGACGTTGCCACATGTTATGACATACCTTAACACTAGCACCAGCGGTGCACGGCCGCGCGCGCAATCCGGACCAGCGACAGCGAAAAAAAAAGCAGAATGCATGACTGCATTCTGCTGAAAAGACTCAACCGAGGAGACATCGACAGTTGAATGCGCGGAGAGAGCCGCAACGACATGATATCAGATATCTTATTTCTTGCAAGCCTTATCTGCCTTGCGCCGCGTCGCGCGCCGGCCCCGCATCGATCGTCACGATGGCCGCGCCGCCTCCAGCGAGCAATCTGAGCTCGCGCCTCACTGTCGTGCCATGGTACGCCACGGTGATACGATAGTCGGCCCGACAGAAACTATGCCACCGGCACCCGCGCCGGTGGCGCCGTTTAGAAGCCCTCGATCGCGCCCAGGTCGGCCGCGCCGCCGCGCACCCGTGGCGCTCCCAGCACGTCTGAACCCATCACGACGGCGCTGGCGTAGGCCGCGTTGATGGCCGCGCTGTTGGCCGCCGGGCGGAACATGTAGGCGCCGCTGGTGGCGACAAAGCGCGGATCGACGACCCGGTTGTCCACCGCGCCCGGGGTGGCCGTATCGCGATTGCCGCCCCACATGATGTTGTGGCTGATGTCCACGTTCAGGTCGGTGACGGCATTGAAGTTGGTCAGCGGACGGTCTGGCGCGGCAACGAAGATATTGTTGTAGATGCGCATGAACTTCGATTTCTGGGTGCTGATCTCGCCCTCCCCGGTGATGGCCTGGGTGCTGTTGCGGTAGGTGGTATTGCCGAACACGTCGATGTAGCCAGAGTTGAGCGCATGGATGCCGCGCCCGCCGTTATTGAACACCAGGTTGTTGGCCACCAGCGTGCGGCCCGTGTAGCCCTTGTTGTTGAAACTGTCGAGGATGATGCCGTTGCCGTCGGTGGGCTGGATGAAGTGGAAGCAGCTGCACGGGAACAGGTTGATCGCGTCAGAGACGACGTTGTTGGTGATCATGAATCGGTAGGAGCTCGTGTTTCCGTCCAGGTTGTACGGCGTGAGCAGGCTGATGGCCGAGGTGCCGTAGGGCGAATAGGAACTGGTGTTCCAGACGCGATTATTGTCGAACGTAACGTAGTCGACCAGCCCGCCACCGATGCCGCCGCCCGGGGTATCGTGCACGATGTTGTTGCGCACCACGATGTGATGGGTCTTGTTGAGCGTCTTGCCGGCCAGGCTGATACCGTTCGAGTCGACGATGGCGGTGATGTACTTTTGCGGCGTCATCTTGGAGTAGGCCAGCGCCAGGTCGTTCTGCGCCTTCGCTTCGTCGTAGCTGACCTGCTGCACGTGGCCCTGCACTTCGAAGCCGTCGATGACCAGCCAGGCGGCGTCGCGCACTTCGATGCCGTGGTAATTGACGCCCTTAGTGGTCTTGATCAGCGGGTGTTCGCCCGGGAAGTTACGATAGGTGATGGGCGCGCCTGGCAGGCCAGACTTGTTGATCTGCACCACCGTGTAATTGTAGGGGTTGGTGTAGGTGCCATTTCGTACCAGCACCGTCTGGCCGGGCCCCATCACGGTATGGGCCTGCTGGATGGTTTTCCAGGGGCGCGCTTCGGTACCGGGATTGGTATTGGATCCACTGACGCCGTCGACGAAGAAAATACTGGTCACCCCGGCGCCAGGCAGGGTGGCCTGCGCGGGCAGCCCCGGCACCGCCGTGCCGTAGGGGCGCAGCGCCGAGACCCGGTACGCGTAGCTGGCGCCGGCCAGAAGGCCGCGGTCGCGGTACACGGTGGTGTTGGGGCCGACCTGGTCGAGCACGCGCCATTGGCCGTCGCCGTCGTCGCGCTCGATCTTGAAGCCGGTCTCGTCGGGCGTGACGTCCTGCCACTCGAGCATCACGTCGGTGCTGCTGAGCGGCTGCGCGACCAGGCGGCGCGGCGCGGCCGCGTTGTCGTAGTCGCCCGCGCTCGCGGCCGCGCCCGGCGTGGTCAAGATCACCTGTCCGCCCGACACCAGCGCCGCGTTCGACTCGGGGCGCATGGCGCTGACCCGATATTCGTAGGCATAATTGAGCAGCAGGTTGCTGTCGATATAGCTGCGCGCCGCCGCGCCCAGCGTGGCCACCGTGATCCAAGCGCGGCTGCCGCTGATGCGCCGCTCCACTTTGAACGCGCTCACCGCCGGCGCATCGCTCGACCAGCTCACCAGGGCCTGGGTGGCCGATGGATAGGAGCGCGCCACCACGTTATACGGCTCGCCCGCGGCCGATACCGTGTTGCCGTTCAGTTGCGCCAGGGCGGGCACGGCGTGCATGGCAGCGCCGCACAGCAGGCTGAGCGCAAAAATCAGTTTGGTTCGTTTCATGGTTTCCTCAGTTAAAGCAGCAAGCGCCGCGTCTCGATCGTTGTTCGTCGACTCGCCAGGTAGCGGACGGATTGCCCGCGATGGCAATGCTGTGATGTTGCCGAGATACTATCGACGCCGCAATTGCGAAACTTGGCCGGGGCTATTATGTTTGTTCGTGTGCGCACGCGCCGGCGCAGACGCCTTGGGTTTTTTAGCGCGACGCTGCCGCGGCCACGCGATTTCGCAATTGCGCCTGGGCCGCGGCGGGCGCAGCATTTCGGGTGACGGCGCAGCCCGCGCCCCTGCTGGCCTGCCCTGAGCTGTGAAAGGAACGACCATGAATCCCCAACGCCGCACCTTGATGCGCGCCCTGGCCGGCGCCGGTGCGCTGTGCGCCAGCCCGGTGCCCGCGCTCGCCGCCACGCCGCTGTATCGCAACGCGCGCGCCAGCACCGCGCGGCGGGTCGACGATCTGCTGCGCCGCATGACGCTGGACGAAAAGCTGATGCAGCTGCAGTGCATCTGGAACCGCAAGGATCAGGTGCAGGACGCGCAAGGGGCGTTTTCCGGCGCGAGCGCCAGCGCCGCCTTCCCGCACGGGATCGGCATGCTGGCGCGCCCGTCCGACCGCCAGGGCCAGGCTGGCGCGGCCACCCCGGCCAACGCCGCCGACCCTGGCGACAGCGGCGCACGCGCCAATCGCGGCGCGCGCGAGACGGCCGAATTTTCCCTGGCGGCGCAGCGCTGGGCCGTCGAGCACACCCGGCTCGGCATTCCCCTGCTGCTGCACGAAGAAGCGCTGCATGGGTACGCGGCGCGCGAGGCCACCTGCTTTCCGCAGGCCATCGCGCTAGCCTCGTCCTTCGACCCGGCGCTGGTGACGGAGGTGTTTGGCGTGGTGGCCGCCGAAATGCGTGCCCGCGGCGCCAACCTGGCGCTCGCGCCAGTGGTGGACGTGGCGCGCGAGCCGCGCTGGGGCCGCATCGAAGAGACCTTCAGCGAGGACCCTTACCTGTGCGGCGTGATCGGCGTGGCCGTGGTGCGCGGCCTGTCCGGCGACTGCTTGCCTCTGGCGCCGGACAAGGTGCTGGCCACGCTCAAGCACATGACAGGCCATGGCCAGCCTGAAAACGGCACCAACATCGGGCCGCTCAGCGTCGGCCAGCGCGACCTGCGCCAGGTGTTCTACGCACCGTTCGAATACGTCATCCGGCGCACCGTGGCGGCGGCGGTGATGCCCTCGTATAACGAAGTCGATGGCGTGCCCTCGCACGCCAACCGTGCCATGCTCACCGGCGTGCTGCGCCAGGAATGGGGCTTCAAGGGCATCGTGGTGTCCGACTACGGCGGCATCGGCGCGCTGGTGGAGCGCCACCATCTGGCCGCCGACATGGCCGAAGCAGGGCTGCGCGCCTTCGCCGCCGGAGTCGACGTGGAAACCCCCGACCCCCACTGCTATCCCCACCTGGCGGCCCAACTGGCGCGCGGCGCCATCGCCCTGCCCGCGCTGGACGCGGCGGTGCGCCGCATCCTGCACCTGAAGGTGGCCGCCGGCCTGTTCGAGCAGCCCTATCCGGACCCGGGCCGCGCCGACGCGGCCACCGCCACCCCGGCCGCACTGGCGCTGGCGCGCCGCGCCGCCACCCGCTGCGCCGTGCTGCTCAAGAACGACGCCGACCTGCTACCGCTGGAGGCGCGCACGATCGGACGCCTGCTGGTGGTGGGCACCCACGCGCGCGACACGCCCATCGGCGGCTACTCCGACGTGCCGCGCAAGGTGGTGTCGGTGCTCGAGGCGCTGCAGGAAGAAGCGGCCGACGGCGCCTTCAGCATCAGCTACAGCGAAGGGGTGCGCCTGACCGAGGAACGCATCT
This sequence comes from Oxalobacteraceae bacterium UBA6018, assembly GCA_002428015.1. Taxonomy (GTDB): domain Bacteria; phylum Pseudomonadota; class Gammaproteobacteria; order Burkholderiales; family Burkholderiaceae_D; genus Telluria_A. The sequence continues at coordinate 61,048 of DIZW01000055.1, forward strand.
GGGGCCAGGACGCGATCCACTTCACCACCGACGAGGTCAACGCGCGCCTGCGCGAGCAGGCGGTGGCCGCGGCCGCGCAGGCCGACCTGATCGTGATGGTGCTGGGCGACAACGAGCAGACCAGCCGCGAGGCGTGGGGCGACCACCATCTTGGCGACCGCTCCAGCCTGGGCCTGATCGGCCAGCAGGATGCGCTGGCCGCGGCCCTGTGCCAGTTGGGAAAACCGGTGGTCGCGGTGCTGCTCAACGGGCGGCCACTGGCGATCAACCTGCTGGCCAGCCAGGCTGGCGCTATCCTGGAAGGCTGGTACCTGGGCCAGGAGACCGGGCACGCGGTGGCCGACCTGCTGTTCGGGCGCGCCAACCCGGGCGGCAAGCTGCCCGTGTCGATCGCCCGCGACGTCGGCCAGCTGCCGCTGTTCTACAACCACAAGCCGAGCGCACGCCGCGGCTACCTCGACGGCGTGACCACGCCGCTGTACCCATTTGGATTTGGCCTGAGCTACACCCGCTTTACGCTATCGGCGCCGCGCCTGTCGCGCACCCGCATCCGCGCGCACGAACGCGTGACGGTCAGCGTGGAGGTGCACAATACCGGCGCGCGCGCCGGCGACGAGGTGGTGCAACTGTATGTGCGCGACGACATCAGCTCGGCCACCCGCCCCGAGCGCGAGCTCAAGGCGTTCGAGCGCGTCAGCCTGGAGCCGGGCCAGCGCCGCACCGTGCACCTGGAGCTTGGCCCCGAGCAGCTGCGGTACTACGATGCGGACATGGTGCGGCGGGTCGAACCGGGCAACTTCACCATCTTTACCGGCGCCGACAGCGGCGCCCTCCAGTGTGCCGTGCTGACGGTCGACTAAGCCGCCCGCGCGCCATTCGCGCTCCCGCTGCGGCGCGCCGTCACGGCGACATCGATGGCGGCGGCGCGCCGGCGCCCCAGCCGCTGGCTGCGGCGACCATGTCCAGTTCCAGCAGGCCGCCGCCTTCGAGCTCCTGGTGCGTGATCCAGGCGCGTGCGAGCGGCTTGCCGTTCAGGCGCGCCGCGCCGATGTACGGCGCGCCCGCGCCGAAGCCGCGCGCGACGATGTGAAGCGCGCTGCCCTGCTGCAGGTGCAGCGTGCTCTCGCCCACCAGCGGCGAGGTGATCAGGTACACCGGCTGGCCCGCGTTCGGGTACAGCCCCAGCATGCGAAACACCAGCCAGGACGACATCGCCCCCGAATCGTCGTTGCCCGGTATGCCATCCGGTCCATCGTGGTAATGGCGCTGCACGATGGCGCGCACGCGCGCCGAGCTCAGGTCGGGCCTGCCCAGCCAGTGGTACAGGTTGGGCGTGAGGAACGATGGCTCGTTGCCGACGTTGTAGAAGCCGCCGTCGAAAAAGGTGTCGAGCCGGCGCCGGAACGGGCCCGGTCCGCCGGCCGCGTCGATCAGGCCGGCCACGTCGTGCGGCACCGCCAACGAATACTCCCACGAACTGCCTTCATACAGGAAGCCGCACCACCAGCACACGCACGTGCCGATGTCGACGTCGTGCGGCGCGTAGGCGCGTGTGGCGGCCCCTGGCACGCTGCAGGCGATTTCGTCGATCCAGCTGCCGTCGGCGCGGCGCGGCATGATGAAGCCGCGTGCGCCATGGTCCTCCACCGCTCGCCACAGGTGCTTCCAGTTGCCGGCCTGGCGCGCGAAGCGCTGCGCCAGCGCCGTGTGCCCCAGCCCTCGCGCCACGGTGGCGATGGCGAAATCGTCCAGCGAATACTCCACCGTGCGGGTGCCGGCGCGCACATAGCGCGAGGACACGTAGCCAAGCGTGTTGTAGTCGGCCAGGCCGCCGCGCCCTTCCTTCTCCTCGTTGCCGCCGGGGACCACGTCGGCGTCGGCCAGCATTGCCGCCAGCGCCTGCTCGTAGTCGATCCCTTCCAGGCCCTTGACGTAGGCGTCGGCGATGATCACGTCCGCGTTGGAGCCTCCCTGGGTGCGCCCGTTGGCGTTGCCGCTACGTGCGTCGGGCAGGAAGCCCTCGTGGCGCTGGATGTCGATCAGCGCGCGCACGATGGCCGCCTCGCGCGCCGGGTCGATCAGCATGATGAGCGGATGCGAGGAGCGATAGGTGTCCCATATCGCGTAAAAGTCGTCGTAGTACGGCTCGCCCGAATGCCACAGCGGATTTTCTCCCGTGCGGTCCGACGGCATCAGCATGCTGTGATACAGGCCGGTGTAGAACATACGGCGCTGCGCGCCGGTGGCGCCGGCACCCAGTTCCACCCGTGACAGCAGGGCATTCCAGGCGGCGCGGGTGGCGCCCAGCATGGCGTCGAAGCGCCAGCCGGGCGCCTCGGCGTCGAGATTTTCCCTGGCGTGCGCGCTGCTGAGAAACGAGATGGCGATCTTCATCTGCAACGGCCGCCCGCGCGCCGCGCCGAAGCCGAGCAGTGCGCCGGTATCCTCGCCGGTATCGGACTGGCGGCGCGCGCGCGCATCGAGCTTGCCGCTCTTCCAGGTGCGCACGGCGCGTATCGGCTGGTCGAAGCGGGCGTAGAAATACACGGTATACGGCCCGCCGTTGTTCCAGCCGCCGCGTGCCCGGCTGTGGCCGCGCACCTCGGTGGCCGACACCACCTCGATCTCGGAGCCGACCAGGTACTGCGCTTCGGCCTGCAGCGGCACGGTGCCCTGGTTGAGCAGGCGCCCGGCGTCCAGTTCCAGCGCCATCGGCGCGCCGCGGGGGAAGCGGAAGCGGTACTGGGCCGCCTTGCTGGCGGCCGTCAGCTCGGCATGGATGCCCGAGCCCTTGAGCGTCACGCCGTAGTAGCCCAGCTCGGCGTGTTCGCGCTCGCGCAGCGCCGTGTGGCCGATCGCCTCGATCGGCCCGGAAAACGGCATCACCGAGATGTTGCCGTATTTGGCGCCGCCGCCGGTGCCGCTCACGTGCAGCTGGCTGAACCCGTACAGCGGCGCCTCTGGCGCGGCCACGTAGCCGCTGTTGGCCACGCGCGAGTAGTCCGGTCCGGGCCGGATCATGCCGAACGGGCGCGCCGGTCCAACCGTCACATTGCCATCGTTGATGCTGCCGATCATCGGATCGACGTAGCTGGTCAACGGTGCTGCGGGCGCCGTGGACGCGGGCAAGGCCGGCGCCGCCAGCGCGCCCAGTGGAAAGGCCAACAGGCAGCCGGCCAGGTAGCGCAACTTCGTCATGGTGTCGTCACTTTCGTCGCATCCTGGCGTGCGCCATTACCCGCGGCGTCGCGCACGCAGCGAAAGCCGGTGCTGGCGTTGCGGTCCATCGAGGGGGCCATCAGCAGCATCTTCCCATGGGTGTCGAGCCGCTGGGCCTGCGGGAAATACCAGTGCGAGCCTTGCGGTTGATAGTAACTGCCGCCGCGCAGCAGCGCCGCGCGGGTGTGTTCATCCTGGAATTCATCGGTCCATTGCCACACGTTGCCGACCATGTCCATCACGCCGAACGGGCTAGCGCCGGCCGGATGGGCGTCGACCGGGTCCGGCCCGCGCGGCGCGCGGCTGCGGTCCGGCACCGGCACGGCAGCATCGTTCCAGTCGTTACCCCAGGGGTAGGCGCGCCCGTCGCCGCCTTGCGCGGCGTACTGCCACTCCCAGCTGGTCGGCAGGCGTTTGCCGGCCCAGGCGGCGTAGGCGCGCGCGTCGTCGGGCCCGACCCACACCACCGGTTGGCGCGCCTGCGCGGCGTCGTAGCTGCCGCCGTGCCAGTGCGCCAGGTAGTTCTGGGCGTCGCGCGGGCGGTAGCCGCTGGCGTCGATGAAGCGCTTGTACTGGGCGTTGGTGACCGGGTAGGTGTCGATGTAGAACGCGGCGATGTCGAGCGCGCGCGCATGGAAGCGGCGCGCGCTGTCTTCCCAGGGGAACTGCACGTCCACCCCGGCCATGTTGATGCCCTCGACCTCGACGCCGTGGACGCGGAAATCGAAGCGCGCCGCCGGCACCGTGCGCATACCGGGGGGCGCGGCGGCGCTGGCGGCGGTGCGCGGGTTGGCGCGCATGGTCTGCGCCAGCGGGCGCCAGGTGGCGTCGAACGCGGCCAGCGGCAGGCGCGTCATGGCGCGCATGGCCGCGAGCAGGCGCACGGTGGCGCCGTCGGGCGCTCCGGGCAGCGCCAGCACCGCGCCGAAGCCCTTGCCCTCGATCGCGAACGCGAGGCTGTCGGTGCCGTCCGGGTTGGCGTGCGCTGCCAGCTCCACGCCATGGTACAGGTCGAAATAGCGCATGCCCGCGGTCGCCGCCACGCGCAGCTGCTCGCCGGCGACGTTGTACTCGTTGCGGTTGACGATGCTCCACAACGTGCCCTCGGCGCGCGGCCAGCGGCTCGCCAGCACGCCGAACTGGCGCATTGGCGCAAGCGGTTCCCACTGCGCGCTGGTAAGGTAGCCGGCCATGGCGCGCTCGATGGTGGCGATGCGGCGCAGCGCCTCGCCGTCGCGCGCGGACAGGCCGTTCCAGATGCCCCAGACGTTCTCCCAGCTTTCAAAGCCGGTGCCGTTGAAAAACGCGAACTGCAGCATGTGCTCGCGGTTGCGCTGCCAGCGGTCGTTCACGTGCACCATGTGGCGCGGTTCGAGCCACTTGAGCCTGGAAACGTGCACGGCCGGGTCGGCCAGCGCGTACGGATAGTCGAAATATCCCCAGCTCATCAGATTGAAGCCCAGCTGGTCCTCCTTGGGCGCGATTTCCGGCTCGAACGCCAGCGGCCGGCCGGCCTGCTCGGCGGCGATGGAGAACTGCTCCGGCACGCCCGTCATGGTGTCGCCGTTGACGCCGTCGGCGCCGATGTCGCGCATCAGCGCGGCCAGCGCCGGCGCCATCGGCTGCGCCGCCTCGGCCGTGCCGGTATCCCAAGGCATCAGCGGAAATAGCACCTTGACTCCCTGCCGGTGGAACTGCGCAACCATGCGGCGCACCGCGTCGCGCCCGCCAGGGAGCTGCTCGATCATCTGCAGCTGGTTGCGGTTGTCGATGCCGATGTTCGGATAGATCGACCAGATCAGCACCGAATCGATGCCGCCGTAGCGCTTGCGCAGGTCGTCCAGATAGCGCCCGACCGTGTACTGGCCGGCCACCGGGTCGTAGAAGTAGCGGTCGTGCGCCATCAGCTGCGGTTGCACGAAGCTGGACTGGGTCCAGGCCAGGGCTGGATCGCGGTAGCGCTTGTCGTCGTAGCCGCCCTGGTTCAGGCGCTCGGCGCGCCAGCGCACCAGCGTGGCGCGCCACTGCGTTAGCTGGGCCTGGCTGCAGCCATAGCTGGCGCCGGGCTGTTGCGACCATTGCAGGGCCAGGCAATCGGGGCCCTTGATCTGCTGTTCGGTATTGAACTTGCCGGCAAACTGCGGGCTGTCGGCGGCCATGGCCGAGGTCATCGCCGCCGCAGCCAGGCTAGCCATGATGGTGCGCCGCCGCGTCATCATGGCTGGCCTGGCGCCGCGCCGGCGGACCCGGCCATGGCAACCTTGATGAACTCGCCCGCCCAGCCGGCGAAGTCGGTATTGATGTCGGCGTCGGTGCGGCCTTCGAGCCCGACGCGCTTTTCCGCCCGGGTGTCCCGCGGCGGGCACTGATCGCCGGCGCCGAAGGCATGGCCGCACGCGTGCTGGCCGATGCCGCTGTGGATGCCGGCCTTCAGGCCCATCGCGTGGATGGCGTGCGCCGGGTTGGCAACACACGCCAGCAGGCAGAGGCCAGCCGTGGTGGTTCGTTTCATTGCAGCTCTGGGGATATCTCGACGGCACAGTTTGCCCCGGTCGGGGGCGCAGAACAATTACGATATTCCGCCAAACGGTTCTGAATTTTCAGCACCGCCGCGCGCGCGCCCGGTTTCAGCAAATATCGTAAGCCGGCAGCGAACATCATGATTGACGGGCCGCACCGCGGGGCGCTTTAATGGCGCCACGACCGCCCTGTCCGCCTCCGGCGCGCACCGCGCTTGAGACGCACGTGGCCCTCGCGGCCCCTCGCACTACGCTACGGATCAACGGAGAACACCGACATGATGCAGAAAAAACGCTTGCTGGCCGCGGCCATGGCCGCCATGGCGCTGTTCGGCACGCTGGCGGCGGCGCCGCTGCGCGCGGCCGAGCGCCAGCCGCGCATCGCGCTGGTGATGAAATCGCTGGCCAACGAATTCTTCCTCACCATGGAAGCCGGGGCCAGGGCCCACCAGCGCGCCCATCGCGGTGAATATATCCTTATCAGCAATGGGATCAAGGATGAAAGCGACACCGCCGGCCAGATCAAGCTGGTCGAACAGATGATCGTCGCCAGGGTCGACGCGATCGTGATCGCGCCGGCCGATTCGCAGGTGCTGGTGGCGGCGGTCAAACGCGCCCAGGATGCCGGCATCTTGGTGATCAACATCGACAACCAGTTCGATCCGGCCGTCCTCAAGGCCAAGGCGATGTCGGTGCCCTTCGTCGGGCCGCAGGACCAGAAGGGCGCGCGCGCGGTCGCCGCCCATGTGGCCAGCCTGCTCAAGGCGGGCGACCAGGTGGCCATTATCGAAGGGTTGCCCACGGCCAGCAACGCGCGCCAGCGCACGGCCGGCTTCCAGCAGGGCGCCGCCAGCGCGCACCTGAAGGTGGTCAGCGTACAGACCGGCGAGTGGGAGATCGCCAAGGCCAACCGGGTCGCCAGCGCGCTATTGAGCGCATATCCCGACCTCAAGGCGCTCCTGTGCGGTAACGACAGCATGGCCATCGGCGCCGTCGCCGCCGTCAAGTCGGCCGGGCGCGCCGGCAAGGTACTGGTGGGCGGCTTCGACAACATCTCGGCGGTGGCGCCCATGCTCAAGGATGGCCGCATGGCCGCCACCGCCAGCCAGCACGCCGACCGGCTGGCCGTGTACGGCATCGAAATCGCGCTGGCCCAGCTCAAGTCGGGCAAGCCCATCACGTCGTTCGGCGGGGTCGTCGAAACCCCGGTCGACCTGATCGTCGGCGCGCCGCGGTGAGCGCGCCGCTGTTGGAGTTACGCGCGCTGTCGATGGCCTACGCCACCCCGGTGCTGCAGCAGGTCTCGCTGACGCTTCAGCCGGGCGAAGTGCGCGTGCTAGCGGGCGAAAACGGCGCCGGCAAGAGCACATTGTCGCGCATCGTGGCCGGCCTGACGCGCCCGCTTTCGGGCAGCATGCTGCTCGGCGGGGTGCCTTACGCGCCTGCCTCGCCGGGCGCCGCCGAGGCGCTCGGCGTGCGCATCGTGCTGCAGGAGCTCAACTTGGTCAACACCCTCACGGTGGCCGAAAACCTGTTCCTACGGCGCCTGCCGCGCCGTTTCGGCATGGTCGACTACCGCGCCCTGAACGCGGCCGCCGCGCAGCGAATGGAGCGTATCGGCCTGGCGATCGACCCGGCCACCCCGGTCGGACGGCTGGGCATCGGCCAGCGCCAGATGGTCGAAATCGCCGCCAACCTGAGCGACGCGTGCCGCGTGCTGATCCTGGACGAACCAACCGCCATGCTCAGCAGCCGCGAGGTGGAACTGCTGTTTCGCCAGATCGCCACGCTCAAGGCGCGCGGCGTGGGCATCCTCTATATCTCGCACCGGCTCGACGAAACGCACCGCATCGCCGATTCGGTGTCGGTGATGCGCGATGGCCGCGTCGTGGCCACCGAGCAGGCCGCCGCCGTCAGCACGGCGCAGCTGGTGCGCCTGATGGTCGGGCGCGACGTCGGCGAGCGGCTCGCGCGCGCGCCCAGCGCGCCGAGCGGCATTTCCCTGAAGGTCGAGAACCTGTGCAGCGGCGCCGCGGTGCGCGATGTCAGTTTTCACGTCGATGGCGGCGAAATCGTCGGCATCGCAGGGCTGGTCGGGGCCGGCCGCACCGAGACGCTGCGCGCCATTTATGGCGCCGACCGGCGCCAGAGCGGCACCATCACGGTATCGGGCCGCGTGCGCGACATCCGCACGCCGGCCGACGCCGTGGCGCACGGCATCGGCATGGTGTCGGAAGACCGGAAAGAGGAAGGCCTGCTGCTGGCGCAGCCGGTGCGCGTGAACACCACCTTGGCCGACATCGGCAAGCTGGCCCGCTTTGGCTGGATCGCTCGCGCGCGCGAGCGCGCCAGCAGCGGCGCCATCGGCCGCTCGATGGCGCTGCGCGCCGGCTCCTGCGAGCAGGCGGTGGGCACGCTGTCGGGTGGCAACCAGCAAAAAGTGGCCATCGGGCGCTGGCTGCACCGTCCCTGCGACGTGTTGCTGTTCGATGAACCGACCCGCGGCATCGACGTGGGCGCCAAGTTCGACATCTACCGCCTGATGGCGCAGATGGCCGAGCAGGGCAAGGCGCTGGTGGTGGTCTCGAGCGACCTGAGCGAACTGCTGCTGCTGTGCGACCGCATCGCCGTCATGAGCGCCGGGCGACTGGTGCGCACTTTTTCCCGCGCCGAGGCCAGCGAACAGGCCATCATAGCCGCCGCCTTCAGTGCCTGGGTGGGCGCCGCGCCCGCCGCCGCCACCGCCGCTTCCAGTCCAACCCCATTCACCGAACCGACTTACCCATGAGCGCTCCCCTGATCCATCCCAACGCTGCGCCGCGCGCCAGCGCCTACGCCCCGGCCCGCGCCATGATCGCCGGCGCGCGCGAATATCTTGCCTTGCTGCTGGTGCTGGCCGGCATGGTCGCCCTGTTCTCCTTCACCAGCGAGTACTTTTTCTCCCTCAAGACCTTCAGCAGCATCGCCAACCAGATTCCGGCCCTGACCGTGATGGCTGTCGGCATGACGTACGTGATGATCGCCGGCGGCATCGACCTGTCGGTTGGTTCGGTGCTGGCACTGTGCGGCGGCGTGCTCAGCCTGGCGATGGTCGACTGGCAGGTCGGCTTTGCCGGCGCCGCGCTGCTGGCGCTGGCCGTTGGCCTATTATGCGGTCTGGTCAACGGGCTGGTCTCGGTGCTATGGTCGGTGCCCTCGTTCATCGTCACGCTAGGCATGCTCGAAGTGGCGCGCGGCTCGGCCTACGTGGTGACCGGCTCGCGCACCAAGTATGTGGGCGACGCCATCGCGTTCCTCAACGACCCGCTGGCCGGTGGCATGTCGGCCGCGTTCCTGATTGCATTGGCCGTGGTCGTGCTCGCCCAGCTGGTGCTCTCGTACAGCGTGTTCGGGCGTCAGCTGGTCGGGGTCGGCAGCAACGAGCAAGCCATGCGCCTGGCCGGGATCCGCACCGGGCGCGTCAAGGCGGCCGTGTTCGCACTGCTCGGCGTGCTCGCGGCGCTGGCGGCGTGCTTCCAGGTGGCGCACCTGGAAGCGGCCGACCCCAACGCAGCCAGCGGGATGGAGCTCCAGGTGATCGCCGCCGTCGTCATCGGCGGCACCAGCCTGATGGGCGGACGCGGATCGGTAGTCAATTCCTTCATCGGCGTGCTGATCATCTCCGTTCTGGAAGCGGGCCTGGCCCAGACCGGCGTGAGCGATCCGGCCAAGCGCATCATCACCGGCGTGGTGATCGTGGTGGCCGTCATCGTCGACACGCTGCGCCATCGCGGCGCCGCCGGGAAGCACGCATGACGCCGCGTCGTATCGCCGTCGTCGGCAGCGTCAACATGGATTTGGTGCTGCGCGCGCCGCGCATGCCGCAGGTCGGTGAAACGCTGCTGGGCACGTCGTTTTGCCAGGTCCCCGGCGGCAAGGGCGCCAACCAGGCCGTGGCGGCGGCACGCCAGGGCGCCCTGGTGAGCATGATTGGCCGCGTCGGCGCGGACGCCTTCGGCCTCGCCCTGCGCGCCGCGCTGGCCGCCGACGGCATCGCGCTGGACCTGCTTGGCACCAGCGCCGATGCTCCCAGCGGCGTGGCGGCCATCGTGGTCGACAACGACGGCAACAACAGCATCGTGCTGGCGCCAGGCGCCAACATGCAGCTGGGCGTGGCCGACATCGACGCCGCGCGCGCTGCCATTTGCGCCGGCGAGCTGCTGGTATGCCAGCTGGAAGTCCCGCTCGCCGTGGTCAGCCACGCCATCGGCCTGGCGCGCCAGGCCGGGCGCGCCGTGCTGTTCAATCCCGCCCCGGTGAGCCCGCTGCCGCCGGGGCTGCTGGCCCAGGTCGATTACTTGGTTGTCAACGAAACCGAGGCCGCGCAACTGACCGGGATCGTGCCCGACGGCGAACGCGCCGCCCGCCGCGCCGCGCTGGCCTTGCTGGCGCAGGGCGCCGGGGCCGTGCTGCTCACGCTGGGCGCGCAAGGCGTGCTGGTGGCCGTAGACGGCTGCGTGCACGCCATCGGCGCGGTACGCGTGCGCGCCGTCGACAGCACCGCCGCCGGCGACACCTTCGTGGGCGCGCTGGCGGTGGCGCTGCTCGATGGACTCGACCCGGTGGGCGCGGCCATGCGAGCCCAGTATGCGGCCGCGCTCAGCGTCACCCGCCACGGCGCCCAGAGCGCCATCCCCACCCGCGCCGAGGTGGACGCCTTCCGCGCCGCCCATGGCGACGGCGCTGCCGACACCGCCCAAGGCTGAGCACGGCCAGCGCCCCTCTTACGCTCGACCGTCACACTACCCGCAAGGAGCCACCATGCACCTGAAAACCCTCGCCGCCGTCCTGCTGGCGGCCAGCCTGCCCGCGCCGGGTCATGCCGCCGACTACTTCGTCCACCCCGCGGGCGACGACCACGACGCCGGCACCCAGTCACGGCCATGGCGCTCGCTGGAGCGCGCCAGCTCCGCGCCGCTGGCCCCGGGCGACCGCCTGCTGCTGGCGCGCGGCGGGGCCTTCACCGGCACACTCACCGTCAGCGCTAGCGGCAGTCCCACCAGTCCGATCACGGTCGGCGCCTACGGCAGCGGCGCCGCGCCGCGCCTGATGAACCCATTTTTCGCCGAATCGTTCGGACGCATCATCGCCGTAAGCGGCAGCCATATCGTCGTCGAAAACCTCTACCTGTACGACACCCCGACGCCCGCCCCGGACCCGCTGCCGGTGCGCTGGCAGGACAGCGTCCAGCACAAGAACGTGACCCAGCTGGCCGCGCTCCTGGTGGACAAGGGCGCACACCACGTGGTGGTGCGCAACAACGAGTTTTCCAACGCGCTGGTGGGCGTGCGCGTGCGCGGCAGCGATAGCCTGGTCACCCACAACTATTTCCACGACGCTGGCAAGATTACCGAACAATGGGGCGCGATCGCCATCGCCATCGTCGGCCCCGACAACGAAGTGAGTTTCAACCGCGTCGACAACTACGGCTTCTACGGCGGCGCCTACGCCAACGACGGCGCCGTCGTGGAACTGGACGGCGAGGACCCGGACTACCGTGCGCGCCACATCCACATCCACCACAACGTGTCGCACAATGTGAAGGGCGGATTTTTGGAAATCGCCGGCAAGAGCGACGACGTGCTCATCGAGCATAACGTCAGCGATGATGTCGACAAGTTCGTGGGCGGATCAAACGTGCGCAATATCGTCATCCGCAACAACACCGTGCTGCGCACGCGCCTGACGCACATAACGCACGACGCCGACTTCCCGCTGCGCACCGTGTTCTGGACCTTCAACGACAAGGGTGACGACGAGTTCCACGTCAGCGCCAACCTGTTTGTGCTCGACGCCACCCAGCGCATCTACAAGGGGCCGGAGCACAAGCTGGGCATTGTCCCGCGCACACGCTCGGGCAACCAGTACTACAGCGCAAATGGCGTGATCGCTACCATGCTGGGCCTGCCGCTGGGTGCTGATGAAGTCGTCGCCGCCCCGGTGTTTCGCGATGCCGCGCGCGGCGACTACCGGGTCCGCGGCCAGCGCGGCGCCGGCTACGCGGGCGCCTACGCGCCGGACCAGCCACTCTGGCACGCCGGCCTTTTGCCGGGCGCGCGCTAACTGCCGCTGCTAACTGCTCGGGCTAGCTGCCGGGGCAGCTAGCCGGGCTTGGACATAGCATGGCAGGGTCGGGACATGATGAGGAGAATCGAGCACGACAGCACAGGTCGGCGCGATGCTGCCGGCGTGGGCCGGCAGGCGAGGTGCATCCCGGCGCCGCAGCGCCGGGATGGTACAGCGCAGCGGCGCCGACGCCGCCGGCGTCGATCAAGGCAACAGATGCGTTTTCGCGTCGGCGCCCAGGCGCAGCAGAATCTGCGCGCTCGGCTGGCCGGTCGCGCCCAGCACCGTGGCGGCGGTTTGGCCGGCCACGGTGGTCAGTGCCTTGCCGCGCAGCTGTTCCAGTACCAGGCTTTGCGCATTGCCCGGATTGGCAGCGGTCCTGGCGATCAGCTGGCCGGTGAGGAAATCGGCCGGCACCGCCACTGCCGGCGCAACCATGTTCGCCTGAAGTACCGCCACCACGCGGGCGCTTGAGGCGCCGAAGGTGGCATCGCCCGCGGCCAGCGCCTGGAACGTGTTGCTGCTCGCCAGGGCCGTGGCGGGCTGGTTCTGCGCTGGCGATAGCGCTGACTGGGTGGCCACATACTGCACCAGGGCTTCAGTCAGCGGCGTGACGTTAGCCACACTGCCGCTGCCGGCGGCGATCGCGCGCAGCACCGTGGAAGTCGCGGCGGCCGGAATGGTGGCGGTGACCACGCACGGCCCCGAACTCAGCCCGCTGGTGGTCATGCTGTAGTTGCCGTTCGCGTCGGTCATGGCCGTGGCGTGGCCGTTGCGGCAGTCCAGCGTCACGGGCACGGCCGCCAGCGCGGTGCCGGACGGCGTCGCCGCGTTGGACGTAGCTACGGTGCCGGTGACGGTAATCGGCTTGGAGTCGAACGGGATGTCGGGATGGTTGCCGCCGCCACAGGCGGCCAGCGCAAACAATGCCGGTAGCGCGGCGGCGAGGGGAAGACGGGGTGCCGTGGCGAGCCAGGCGGTGCGGATGGTAGTCATGATGTGCTTTCAGGTTCTCGGACTAATCGGGGACGGTGGGGCGCCGCCGCGCGGCGAGCGCGGTGGCACCCACGCCGTTACAGGCTGCCGCGCAGGCTCAGCGAATAGATGCGGCCGGACTGGTTGGCCCCTTCCAGACGCGATTTTTCGTCGCCGAAGCGGCCTTCGAACTGGCGCAAGGTCTCATAGGTGCGGGTGTCGGTCAGGTTGCTACCGTCCAGGCGCACTTCGAGGTACTTGTTGATCTTGTAGCCGATCGATGCGTCGAGGTAGCCGCGCGCATTGAACCAGCGCTGGTAGCCGAGGGGATTGAGCGCCGTGTTGGTGTAATTTGCAAACGCCGACTTGTGGTTGTACGAGGTGCGCAGCGAAAACGGTCCGTCTTCGTAGTACAAGGTCGCCGCGATGGTGCGTTCAGGCACGATTGGCAGCGCGTAGCCGATGTTGTTGTAGGTGCGCACCACGCCGTCGGTCTTGATGTTGGTCAGGCTGACGATCGAACCGAGGTTGTTGAACGGGTACGGCAGGAACCGGTAGTTCTGCTGGTAGGCCAGTTCCAGCCCCTTGATGCTGAACGACTCCGCATTTTGCGAAAAGCGCAGTTCCACCGGGGCGTCCGGGTTGGCCGCCAGCGCCAGCTGGTTGTTGGCGGTGAACAGTTCCTTGGCAATACCGAGCGAGCTAAATGGAACGAACTGCGAGGTCGTCAGCGGACGGTCGCTGATATTCTTGCGGAACCCCGACAGCGCCAGCACCGAGCCTTTCTCGAAATACCATTCGAGCGCCGTGTCGAAATTGGTGGACTGCTCCGGACGCAGGTTGGGGTTGCCGGCCTGGACGATCAAATCGCCGGCGTTCGGCACGTTGAGCGAGCGGGCGATGGCCGAAATGGAGCTGCGCTTGATGGTCTTGCCCGCCGACGCGCGCCACACCAGGTCGTCCGTCAGGTCGTACGACACGCTGGCCGACGGCAAGGTGTTGCTGTAGCCGCCCTCCAGGTGGGCCGGCGCATAGCCGCTGCCCGGAACCTGAGCATAGTTGTTGATGTCGGTGTCGGTCTTGACGTAGCGCACGCCGACGTTGGCGCGCAATGGCCGGCCCAGCACTTCCTTCTCGAAATCGGACTGGACGTAGAACGCGCGCACCGTCTCGAGCGCATCGAAGGTGCCGCCCAGGTTGGACTGGGCATTGCGGTTCTGCTCGACGGCGTCGAGGGTGTCGTACACGAAGTTGCGGTCCACGGTGAGCCACTCCTGCGGCACGGCGCCGCCGACCTTGATCTTGTTCAGGTCGTTCGACACCATCAAGGTGCGGGCGTAAGCGATCTTGGCCGCATCGCTGGCGCTGGCGTAGGCGCCGCCGCCGGGGATGGACAGGCTGTTGAGCAGGTTCAGCGACACGAACTGATGCGATATCTTGGTGCTGGCAACCTGGCTCAGGCCGGTTTTCAGTTTGGCGTCGATGCCCCAGAAGCCATAGTCGTACTGCAGGCCCAGGCGCACTGTCTTCTGCTTGTCGGTCTCGGTGCGGTAGCTGCCGCTGTAGGTCATCGAATTGTAGATCTTCGGATCGAGCAGGTCGCGGTCGGTCGACAAGTCCGGGAACATCGCATCGTGGGTGGTGTTGAACGTGATCGTGTGGCGGAACGCCGCGTCACTGCCGTCGAGCGTGACGGTGGCGTCGCTGCGCCAGGCATCGCTCTGGTTGATCGCCACGGAGCCGTTCAGGCGCAGGTCATCGTTGACCCGGTACTTGGCGTTGATGGCGTTGTAGCGGAACTTGGTCTCGGACTTGCCCATGACGGTGTTGGTGCTCATGGTGTAGTTGCCAACCGTACCCTGCAGGTTGCTGTTGGCGTCCACCGTCACGTTGATCGGCACCAGCGCGCGCGCGCCGGTGCTGCCGTTGGTGACAAAGTTCATGTAATTGTTCTTGGTGTCATCCTTAAGCGTGGAGAACAGGCTATCCCAGCTCACCTCCAGCTGGTCGCCCTTGTATTGCAGCGAGGTCGTCGCGCCGATGCGGTCGCGCACGTTGTCGGTGCCGGTGATGCGGAAAAAGCGCGGCAGGTTGGCGTCGTACAGCTGGGCCGTGGTCAGGTTGCCCAGGTTGGCGCGCGGGTCGCTCAGGTTCCACGCGTACTGGAAATTGCCCGGCGTGAAGCGCTGATTATAGTTGGCGTAGGTGCCGGTCGACTGGAAGCCGGCGTTGGCGTTGTGGGTCTGGTTCTGCGCAACGCTGGCCAGGAAACCCCATTTGCCCCAGGTATCGCTAAAGAGCACGTTGGCGCGCGGGCTGTAGAACTTGCTCTTGCTGTTGAACGAATCGGCGATGCCGTAGCGGATCACGCGGCCGCGCTTGTCGAATGGGCGCGGGGTCTGCAGGTCGACCACGCCGGCCACGCCGCCCTCCTCCAGTTCAGCCAGCGGGGTCTTGTAGACGTCGACGCGGCCAAACAGCTCGGACGGGAACACGTCGTAGTTGAAGTCGCGCGTGGCGTTACCGATGCCGCCGGCCGAGGTGGCGCGCACCGGCGCGCCGTTGAAGGTGGTGACTGTGTATTCGGAACCGAGACCGCGCAGCTGAATGCGCTGGCCTTCGTTGCTGGCGCCATCCTTGACCACTTCCACGCCCGGCAGGCGCACCAGGGCGTCGGCGATGTTTTGTTCGGGGAATTTACCGATATCCTCGGCCACGATCGAGTCGCGGATGCCGATTTCAGCGCGCTTGAGGTTCAGCGCTTTTTCCAGGCTGGAGCGAAAGCCCGTCACGACAACGGTCTGGACCGCGTCGCCCGTCTCGGCGGCCGGGGTGGCGGCGACACTGGCGCTCTGCTGGGCGCCCGCCGGCATGGCGAGCATGGCGCACGCGCTGGCTACGGCCAGGCTAAGCAGCGTGCGTTGTTGTTGTTGTTGTGGCTTCAATTTCATCTCCTGTGTGGGACAGAACCTGGACATGTGCAGAGCAATCATTATTGTTGCCCTATCGACAGTTCATGAGATTCATGATATCAGATAACTGGTCTATGGCAAGGCGATTTTTCACCCATCCTATGCCTGTGGCGCGGGGGCAACAGGCACGCCATGATCCTGCCCATGCGGCTTCTTACATTGTCATCCGCGCACGCTAATGGACGAAGCGCACTCCGCTGACATGCTCGTTGATGCGGATGTGACTGTCCGCCAGCGAGCGCAGCGGTTTTCCGGCCACGGTCAGGTTGCGAAACGTCAGCCCCCGCACGGGCGAGCGCTCCGTGCCAAGCACAAAGCCTTCGTCGGGCAGCAACTGGTCGAGCGCGATATCCTCGAACGTCAGGTCGGTGATGCCGCCGGGCACCAGGCTGGTATCGAAGCCGACCAGGCGTGCCAGGTTGTAGCCGTTGTTGTTGCTGTTGCCGGGGCGGCGGCGTTCTTCGAACACGATATCGCGCAGCAGGACGTTGCGCATGGCCTTGACGGGACGCCGCTTCGGGCTTTTATTGCTTTCCAGGTAGAACATAAAAGTCGATCCTTCCCGGCCGATCATGTCCACGTGCTCGACAACGAGGTGATCGATCGGCGCCATGTTGTCGTAGATTTGCATGAACAGCATGAAGCGGCCCCACGCCCCGCCCCACACGACCGCGTTCGACACGCGCGTGTTGCGCCCGCCCTTGGTGACGAAGAAATCGTCATTATTAAAAATGAACACATCCTCGACCAGGTTGTCGTTGCCGGTGATCCAGATACCGTCGGTGCAGCCGTTCCAGCTCACCATCTTCAAGTTGCGGTAGACGTTGTCATGGGTCGCGTCGCCATGCGCGCTGGCGTCTTCCAGCGCCACCTGCCAGGTGGTACTCTGGACAAAGGTGATGCCTTCGAGCGTGAAGTGATGGCTGCCGGCGCCGCCGACGGCCGCCATGGTGTACTGCCAGCGCGGGTCCACCTGGGTGAACGGCCATGCGCCGCCGGAGAGCAGGCCGCGCCCGCGGATGGTGATGTTGCTGCTGCCCGTGGCCAGGCGGAAGCGTCCTTCGACGATGGCGCCGCCGGCGATGTAGACGCGCTCGTTCGACTTGAGCTCGAGCGTGCCGTCGCCGCCGATGCGGTGCAGGCCCGGAGCGAAATAGTAGGTGGCGTCCAGGTCGGGCACGTCGGGCGTGTCGGCGAACAAGAACAGCGGGTCGCGCCGACCGTTGATTTCCACCGACAGCTTCTGGGCCTGCTGCAGCGTCAGTTCCACCGTGCGCCGGTCCGCGCTCACGCGCCTGGCGATACCGCGGCGCAGCGGGCGCACCACGATCTGGTCGGCCAACTCGCCCGGCAGCAGGAGCGTGATGCGGACATCGACCGCCATGCCGGCAAACGAGAACGGCACGAACGACGCACTGCGCAGGTCGGCCTTGCCCGTGTCGAGCCGCCCGGGCAGCACCGGCCCGGGCATGCCGGTCTGGCCGGCGCCGATTAGCACGTCGGCGCGGCGGGCCGGATCGGGATTGAAGAAGTCGCGCATGACCCAGTCGTTGCGGGTTTCGAAAACGAAAGCGCTTTGGTAGGCCGATGCCGGCGCCGCCTGCGGCTTGACCTCCACCCGGTAGCGCTGCGAGTGGTACAGCCGCGCCACGCCGGACAGGTCGAGCGTCTGCGGATAAGGCGGCACCACCAGCTGCGGCAGCGGCGCGGCCCAGGTGGCGTGCGCGCACAGCATCAGCAGTGGCAGTAACAGCAGCGCCAGCATGCGTAGCAGCGCCAGCGCCGCGGCGCAGTGCCAGGGATAGGGATAGGGATAGGCGCGGGCGCGCGGCGTGCTGTGCGCCGGGAGGGCAAGGGGGAAGGTAGACAAGGCAGCTCCATGAACAGGACCGGCCCATGGCGCAGCCTGACGATCACGCTGCCCGGGCGGACGCCGGCCACTGTTGCATGGGCGGGGCGCGCGCGCAATGATGATTTCTCCACTGGAATTACACTATATCGCGCGACGGCGGCGGCGCGCTGGCGGCGCCGCCCCGCCCGCCCGCATCGGGCATCTGCTCGACGGCCTTGAGCACCTGCTCCTGTCAGGCCCGCGGCGCGGCGCTGCATTGTCGGTCTGCACCGTCGCTAGCGCCGCCGGCGCCGCGCCACCGAAATCGATGCCCAATAAGAACGCGTCGCCGGCCTGGAGCGCGCCCAGTTGCGCATGGTCACTGGCGACGATGAATGCGTCGGCGTACTGCGTCAGCGCGGTGCAACCGTCGCTGCCCAGCGCCGGCATCGGCATCGGCATCGGCATCGGCATCGGCATCGGCATCGGCAGTATCAGGTGCCAGGCCAGCGCGTGGTCGCGCATGTGCCCGACGATTTCCGTCATGATCGTGCCGTCGCTGATCTCGTTCTCGCCAAACAACAACGCCCACGGGTCGGTTTGCCTGCGTCCATGGTGTTCTCCCTGTACCGGCGCGAATCGATCGGCCCAGCCACCGCCACGCAGCGGACCGCAACTCAGCGACTCGAGCGCGGGCCGGGCCAGCACCGGTCGCGCCGCTAAGGCCCATTCCGATCATCGCGGCGCCGTCGCCGCCCCTGCGACCTTACTCGGCGGCTGGCGCCGACAGCGACGGCGGCGGCACGCCCGCCCCCCAGCTGCTGGGCTGCTCGCTCATCGTGAAGGTGATCTCCGCGCCGTTGGCGATGTCGGCGTGGCGCAGCCAGGCCTGGTTCCAGGCATGGCCGTTGACCGTGACGGCGCTCACGTAGCGCCTGGCGGCGCTGGTTCCTGGCGCGCGGATGATGACCTGGCGACCGTTGCCGAGCCGGATGGTCGCCTTGCTGAACACGGGGCTAGCCAGGTAGTAATAATCTTGCCCCGCGTTGGGATAAATGCCCAGCATTGCCCACAGCAACCAGGTCGAGGTGGTGGCGCTGTCATCATTGCCGGGCAGGCCGGCGCGGGTGTCGTTAAAGTTGCCGATCGCCTGGCGCAGGTAGTACTGGGTCAGGTCGGGCCTGCCCGCATGGCTGAACAGGAAGGTTTGCAGCATGCCCGGCTCGTTGTAGGCTTCGTAGTAATGCTCGACGGCCGTGCGCAGCTTCTCGACGAAGGGCCGGCGCCCGCCCATCAGGTTGATCAAGCCCTGCGGATCGTGCGGCACGTACCAGCTCCAAGTCCAAGCGTGGCCCTCGTAGTATTCGGCGCCGGTGCCGGCCGAAATCCGGGTAGCGTCGCCATGGATGTCGCCGGTGGGGTTGAACGGCACATGCCAGCTGCCGTCCTTGTTCTTTCCACGCATGAAACCGGTGTCGGGGTCCCACACATGGCGATACCAGAACACCCGCCGTTCCAGCTCGGCGACCTCGGCCGCACTGCCGTAGCGCCGTGCCAGCGTCAGCACGGCCGCATCGTCGTGCACGTATTCGAGCGTGCGCGAGACTGACTGCACGTCCTTATAGGCGCTGATATCGGCGGGCACGTAGCCGTAGGCGCGATAGTCGTCCAGGCGGAACCGGCCCTTGTCGGGGCGGTCGTCGATGTGCGGGTTATCGTCGACGAAGGCGTTCTTGCGCACCGCCCGGTAGGCCACGCGCCAGTCGATTCCAGGCAGGTGCTTGACGTAGGCATCGGCGATGATGACGTCGGCGTTCGACCCGTTTTGCACGTGTTCGTAGTGATGTGCGCTGTGCGCGTCGCCGGTCCAGCCATCGTGGCGGTAGTAGCCGAGGATACTGTTGACGATGCCGCTTTGCACCTTGGGCGCGATCAGCGTCAGCATCGGATTGACGGTGCGGAAGGTATCCCACATGCACAGGATGTTCTCGTAATAGGTGTCGTTGCCGTAGCGCGCGGGCGCTTCGCCGGTCCAGTCGTTGGGCGACAGGTGCAGCCGGTAGAGGGCGCTGTAGAACTGGCGGCGCTGGGCCGCGCTGCCGCCTTCGACCTCGATGGCCGACAGCGCGCGCCGCCACTGGGCACGCGCCGCTTCGCGCGCGCGCGCAAAATCGAAGGCGGGTGCCTCGGCCTCGATGTAGCCGCGCGCCCGAGCCACGCTGCGATACGACAGCGCCACCGTCGAATTGACGACCTGACCGCGGTGCGCGGCGAAATCGAGGTAGGCGCCGATGCGTGCCCCTTCCACGCTCGCGCTGCCGGCACGCACGGTGCCCGCGTCGGTCCAGGTGCCCGAGGCGGTAAACGGCGTGTCGAAGCGGGCCACGAAATACACCTTCCAGCTGCGCGTACTGCTACGCGCGCCCTGGTAACGCATGAAGCCGGACACTTCGCGCCGCGCCGCGTCGATCCGCACCGCGCCGCCGAGCGGCTTGGCCGAGTTCCAGGACGGCGTTTCGTCGCCGTACAGCACATGACCGGCATCGACCAGCACATGGCCCTGCGCTCCGGCAGGGAAGGTGTAGCGGTGCAAGGCCGCGTGGCGCGTCGCGGTCAGTTCCACCTTCACCTGCCAGGGCGCCAGCGTCACCGCGTAGTACCCGGGCGAGGCCACCTCGTCGAGCTTGCCGGAGGCGCTCACCGCGCCTGGCTGGACCAGCGCACCGGTGAGCGGCATGAGCGAGAGGTGGCCGTACAGCGGCCCGCCCATGCCGGAAATGTGCTGTTGCGAGAAGCCGTTGATGGGTTTGTCGTTCTTGTAGCCGGACGCGCCACTGCCCGCCCCGGTATCGGGACCGACCTGGATGAAGCCGAACGGCACGGTGGCGCCGACGAAGACATTGCCTTCACCAAGGGTCCCGATGAAAGGATCGACTTGCTCCACCGCGGCGGGCGGCGCCGCGGCGGCGGCGCCGCACCAGGACAGCGACAACGTCAGGAAGGCGGCAATACCGGCGTGGGGAAAATGGCAACAGGTCATGGAGGCGATCACAGTGGACGGTGCACGGACTGGGCGCGCAATGGGCAACGAAACGGGTGCGCACCGGGACCGGCATGGACGCGAATGGGTGCGCGATGCACCGATGCGGCAAACTGCCGCCAGTATCGCCGAACCTATCAGATATGTATACAGAGCCGGTGGCGGCGTGGCGCGCACGCCACGCTCCTCCGGGGCCGGCCCCTGCGACCGACATTTTCATAAATACCGCGTCGATAAAACAGAATTGTCGCCACGTATGTGGATGCCTATGCTGAATAAAAAACGGCTGGCCGGTCCGCGCCGCGCCGCCATCGATCTACTCGGGAGACTGATTTGCCAGGTTTGCTATATACCGCCACACCAGCGCTGGTCATGGCCCTGCTCAACGGGTGCGGCGGCGCCGGGCCGGCAGCGGCGACGCCGCCCTCCGCGTCCGCTTCGGCAAGCGCGTCCAGCGCCGCCGATGTGCTGGCGGCGCCGCGCGGCGTCACGTTGCAGCCGCTCAACGCCAGCGAATCAATCCTCGAATGGATCGGCAGCAGCGGCGACGAGACCGGTTTCATGGTCGAGCGCCGCGTCGCTGGCGGCGCCTGGAGCGTCCGCGCCGTCACCGCCGCCAACGCCACCTGGTACCGCGACGGCGGCCTGGCCGCCGACAGCGGCGTCGAGTACCGGGTATCGGCGCTGCGTCCGTCCGGCTCCCCCGTGGCAGTGGCCGCGCCCGCGCTGCGCATGCCGTCCGCCGCCGTCCAGACCATCTTCTACGTCGACGCCGCGCTGGGCGCGGACGAGGGGCCCGGCACCGAAGGGCGGCCGTGGAAGACCCTGCAAAAGGCCGCCGACACGCTCAGGCCGGGCCAGACCGTGCTGGTGCGCGCCGGCCTGTACACCGGCAGCGCCGCGGCCGTGCTGCGCATCGCCACCTCGGGCGCGCCAGGCGCATGGATCACCTACCGCGCCTTCCCTGGCGAGCGGCCCAAGATCAAGACCACGATCGGCCAGAACTGGAACGGCATCGCGATCACCAACGCCTCGTATATCGTGATCGACGGCTTCGAGATCGAGGGCCACGTCAAGCAGGTCGACCTGGCGCGCGCGCTGGCCGAAATGCGTACCCCGAGCGCGTATTCGAGCGGCAACGCGATCTCCCTGGAAAACCGCGATCCGGCCAAGCCAGTCGCCCACCACATCGTGGTGCGCAACAATTACATGCACGACCATGGGCTGGGCGGCTTCGCCGCCATGGGCGGTGACTACCTCACGGTCGAGAACAACCGCATCTACAACGTCGGGGCGACCTCGTCCTACGGTGGCTCCGGCATTTCGCTGCTTCAGCCGCGTCCGCTCGACGCCAACATGACCGACTACAAGATCATCGTGCGCGGCAACGTCAGCGCCGACAACAGCAACCTGGTGCCATGCGGCTGCTACGCCTACCAGGCCCCCACCGATGGCAACGGCATCATCTTCGACCTGTGGAAAAGCACCGCTTACACGGGGCGGGCGCTGGTGGCCAACAACATCATCTTCAACAACGGCGGGCGCGGCATCCACCTGTTCCACGGTTCGCCCGGGGCTGCCATCGACGTGGTGTTCAATACGGTGCTGCGCAACTCGACCATCGAGGCCACCGGCGAAGGCAAAATCAGCCTGGTCGACGCCCACAACGTGCGCGTGATGAACAACATCCTGGTGGCGCGCGCCGATCGCCCCTTGAACACCAGCTCGCCAGACTCGACCAACATCGTGTTCCGCAACAATTTGCTGTACGGCGGCAACCGGTTCACCGGCGATGCCGGCGCCAACCGCCGCCTCGCGGACGACCAGTTCGCCGCGCTGTTCGCGGCCGGCAGCGGCCTGGACGGCATGCGCCTGGGGCCGGCCAGCGCGGCCATCGACGCGGCCGACAACGCCGCCCTGCCCCTGCCAGAGACCGACTTCCTGCTGGCGCCGCGGGTACAGGGCGGCGCGGCCGATATCGGCGCGATCGAGCGCCAGTAGGCAAACCATCCCGGTTGTGTAGCACCTGTTGCATGACCAGGCAGCACCTGCATTGTTATCATTTAAATAACTATGCAACCGAGACGGCACGGCGCCGCCACACGATGGCAGGGTCGGCACGTCGACTTACCAATGACAATAATACGGAGAACACAATGATGAAGTTTAGAAAGACCGCGATTGCCATGGGCGTCGCCCAGATCGCCATGATGGCGAACGGCAGCGTTTGGGCGCAAGCCGGCACGCCAGCGGGCGACGGCACCCAGGTCGTGGTGGTGGCCGGCCAGCGTGCGGCCTTGCAGTCGGCCCAGAAAATCAAGCAGAACGCCGACGAGATCGTCGATTCGATCGTCGCCGACGACATCGGCAAGTTGCCGGAGCGCTCGGTGACGGAGGTGATGCAGCGCATCGTCGGTGTCACCATCGACCGCACCATGGCGGGCGACCCAAACCACTTCTTCATCGAAGGCACCGGCGTGGCCATCCGCGGCCTGCCGTACGTGCTGGCCAACCTGAACGGACGCGAATCGTTTTCCGCCAACGGCGGGCGCTCGCTCAGCTTCGAGGACGTGCCTCCCGAGCTGATGGCCGGCGTGGACGTGTACAAGAATCCCTCGGCCGAACTGAGCGAGGGCGGCATCAGCGGCCTGGTCAACCTGCGCACCGCCATGCCGTTCGACTACAAAGGCTTCAAGGGCGCGCTGTCGGCCCAGACTACGTATTCAACGCTCAAGAAAGGCAAGGCATCGCCGACCGAATCGGCACTGCTGTCGGACCGCTGGAAAACCGCCATCGGCGACGTCGGCGTGCTGATCGACCTGTCGCGCTCGGAAAGCGGCTCGCGCACCGATGCACTGCAGGTGGATCCTTACTATCCGCGCACCGACCTCCAACTGGGCAAGACCTTGTGGGTGCCGCGCAGCGTCGAATGGCGCCGCACCGACTTCGACCGCATCCGCAGCGGCCAGTACGGCGCCCTGCAATGGCGCCCGAACAGCACCATCACGACGGCGCTGACGTACTTCCGCTCCAACTACAAGATGACCTGGCACGAGCACGCGCTGGTCGGCCAGGAAGCGGCGCCCTACGACATCAATGTCGGCGACGGCGTCTACGGCGCCGATGGCGCGCTGATCAGCGGCGTGTTGACCAACCCGAAGCACGGCGGCATCAACTTCACCGCCGACGGCCGCGTGGCCGACAGCGAGTCGACCACCAGCGACACCGCATTCAACCTGATGTGGCACTTGGCCCCGCAATGGACCATGCGCGTCGATGCGCAGCGGGTACGCGCGAGCACCTGGCGCTTCGATTCGACCGTCTCGACCGGCCTGTTTCTGAACAAGGAGTCGCTCGACCTGAGCGGCGGCATGCCGGTATTGAATTTCGACCAGGGCGAGATCGACCGCCTGGCGCAGCAATCGAGCTACTACTGGGCCTCGATGATGGAGCACAAGGACGCAGGAACGGCCGGCTCCAAGGCGCTTAAGCTCGACATGGCCTACGACTTCGACGACCCGGTTCTGCGCGACCTGCGCTTCGGCGTGCGTTCCACCAACCGCGACGCGACGACCCGCAACTCCAACCCGAGCTACCACTGGGCGGCCATCACGGCGCCATGGCAGCTCGGTTACAACATCTCGAAGCTGGCCAACCTGGCCGATCCGCGCTTCCAGAACGATGCCGCGGTCGAGCCGTTCAATAACTTCTTCAACGGCAATGTCAACGTGCCCGGCGTGGTGTTCGCCGGCGAAGGCCTGCTGCGCGGTTATCCCAACAGCTACGCCAAGCTGGGAACCTATCATGACATCCTGTGCGCCGAGCAGAAAGCCGCCCAGGGCTGGGGTTCCTGCCCGGCTTGGGCGCCGGCCAGCTTCGGCACCGACCCTGCCGAGCTGAACAGCCAGACCGAGAAAAACCGGGCCGCCTATGCCCAGCTGCGCTTCGGCTTCGACAAGCTCGACTACCCGATCGACGGTTCGCTCGGTCTGCGCTATGTCAGGACCAACGCCAACGCCGACGGCTATACCGTGTTCACGCCCAACCTGCCGAAGTTCCCGACCGGCAGCCAGATCAGCGGCGTGGCCATTCCGGTGTTTAACGGTTTCTCGAAAGCCAACACTTTCGAGCACGATTACCACAACTGGCTGCCATCGCTGAATCTGCGCATGAAAGCCGGCGAGACGCTGCAATTCCGCCTGGCCCTGGCCCAGGCCATCGCCCGGCCGAGCTTCAGCCAGATGCAGGGTTACACTTCGCTGTCGGAAAAGGTCATCTCAACGACCAACACCGCCACCAAGTCCGTCAACGTCAGCAACGTCGTGCTGGCCGGCACCGCCAGCGGCGAGCCCCTGCTCAACCCGACCAAGTCCAACCAGGCCGACCTGACGGCCGAATGGTATCCGTCCCCCGGCAGCTCGCTGACCTTGACGTCGTTCTATAAGAAGCTCAAGGACATCGTCATCAACCAGACCACCAACTACGCGCTCAACGGCGTAGACGGCAACTCGTACAACTTCCAGGTCACCGCGCCGGTCAACGGCGCGCGCGGCACCGTCAAGGGCCTCGAATTGGCCGGCCAGACCTACCTCGACAAGCTGCCCTGGTTCCGCGACCTGCCGTCGTTGCTGAGTGGCTTTGGTGTGCAGGGCAGCCTGACCACGGTGAGCAGCACGCGCGAGCTGTACCATCCGGTATTTTCGGCCTACTGCCCGGCCGGCGGCGGCTCCGGCGCGGACAACCTGAACTACAAGCTCAACGGTTGCGATACCGACGGGCGTAGCTTCAACGGCTTGCCGCTGGTGGGCATCTCGCGCAATACCGTCAACCTGGCGCTGCTGTACGATCATGGTCCGCTGTCGGCACGGCTGGCCTACAACTGGCGCTCGCGCTACATGCAGGCGGTCCAGACCACCGGCACCAATGGCCCGGACGGAACCGACACCAACCCGGCCAGCCCGACCCTGGGCGCGCGCACCGTCTCGTACGGCTTGCCGATCTGGAGCGAGGGCTACGGGCAACTGGACGGCTCGCTGTTCTACAAGTTCAGCGAGAACCTCTCGCTCGGCCTGGAAGCGCAAAACCTGACCAATGCCACGTACAAGCAGACCATGCAGCAGCACATCGGCGACATGGGCCACACGTGGTACACCACCGGTCCGCGTTACACGGCACAGATGCGTTACACGTTCTAAGCGGGGGGCGACGTGCGGCGCACCGTCGCACCGCACGTCGCCTGCTGCAAGCAAGCACCCGCCCCCTCGTGCCGTGGCCGTGCGCCCGTCCCACCGGCGCGCGTCCGGCCCCCAAGCGCCTTCCCCCACCAGCCCTGCACCGCCCCCGCCGCCCGGCGAAGGGGCGCGCACCGACGCGTCGCGCAGGCGCGAAATACCCTTCGACGGTCAACATAACCGTCATACCAACTCGTCCGATGCCCGCTTGCGCGGCCGTTTCACCGTGTCGCGACGGGACGGCCAAGCGTACTGCCAAGTGCGGCAACATGCACCACCTTCAATTATTCTATCGAAAGGACCATCGCGACGCCGGCCGTCTACGATTCCACCACGCTCGACGGCAGCATGGCCGCCAAGCGCCGCATTGGCTGCGGCGACGGCCTACGGACCGATTCGGCAGGTGGCTCGCGAGCATAAGAAGGACCAACTCGATGAGCCGATCGCTGCGCACGCCGTGGCGCTCGATGTTGCTCTCGTCACCAATAAGGAACGCGATTTCGTCGCCTATCCACGGCTCGGGATCGAAAGCTGGCTCAACGGATAGGAAAAGTGCGAGGTGCGCACGGGTGCGCCGCGTTCCACCGCGCCGCTCCATGTGCCACCCCGCCGACAACGGGGAGGGCGCACCATGCCATGGCGCGGCACATCATGGGGCAGGCAGCCGTAGTTGTCCGCTGTCGATCAACTGCTGGAACATCGCGCGGATCGCGCCCTCGATCGGGCGGTAGCTCATGCCCAGTTCATCGACGCTCTTGCTATTGTCGGCCTTCCAGGGCAGTCCGACGTTGTGTCCGACGAAGCGGCGCGTGGTGCTCCAGTCGGCCAGCGGGGCGGCAAGCCAGACCAGCCATTTCGGCAGCACGCGCCCGGGCAGCGGGTAACGCCCGAAGGCGGGCCGCAGCGCGTCGGCCAGCGCGAGCAGGGAACTGCTGTGGCCTGAAACGATGTACCGCCCATGCGCCGCAGGGGTAAAGGCGGCCCGCACGTGGGCGTCGGCGACGTCGCGCACATCGACGACCCCGAACGCAAGCGCCGGAACGCCGGCCTTGAACTTGCCGTTCCCAAGCTGGCGCACCAGGTTGACACTGGCCGATGTGGCGTGCGGATTGATGGCGGGCCCGATCACCAGGCTGGGATTGATGACGACCAGGTCCCAGCGGCGCGACGCGCGCGCCAACGACCACGCCGCGCGTTCCGACATCGTCTTGGAATAGGAGTAAGGCAGATGATCGAGCGACGAGCTGGCGTTCCAGTGGAACTCGGTGAAGTACCCGTCGGCCGTTTCGGCGAGATCGGCGTTGTCCCCGTAAATCGCCGCGCAGCTGCT
Organism: Oxalobacteraceae bacterium UBA6018; assembly: GCA_002428015.1. Taxonomy (GTDB): domain Bacteria; phylum Pseudomonadota; class Gammaproteobacteria; order Burkholderiales; family Burkholderiaceae_D; genus Telluria_A. Next base: position 88,270 of record DIZW01000055.1, read on the forward strand.
GGTCAATACGACCCGAGTCACGGTGCTGGTACGGTCGGCCGTGTTCAATACATTGCGCGTGCCGGCCTCGGCCGGATCGAGCAAGTTGGCGCGCGGGTCGTCCACGTCGAGGATATGCGGCGAAGCGGTGTGAAACACGACGCAGCATCCCTGCATCGCGTGCGCGTAGGAGCCGTCGGCCAGCAGATCGGTCTTGAAGTAGCGAATCGTGCCCGGCAGGCGCGCCGCCATATCGTTCAGGTGACGGATCTTGGCGCCGTCGTCCGGGTCGCGTACTGCGGCGTGTACGGTAATGCCCAGCGCGAGCAGATCGTGGATTATCCACCCCGCCACATAGCCGGTGGCGCCCGTCACCAGCACGGTTGAATTCCTATCGATCTTTAGCATCGAATCACATTGACTTTGTTGGGTTATGGATGAACCGCCCCGCTGGCCGACCTCGACGCCCTATGCCAACGTGCCGTGTCCAGTGCCGTCGGCGTTGGATGGGCGCCGCGCACGCACCAGGCCAAGGCATGGAAGCGCTTCCCGGCGCGGCGTGGCTGGCCCCTGTCATATGCCTAACCGCCTGGAATGACGATTAAGGAAAGCTTCAAAATCGCTTGAAATCCATACCGACTATCCATGCCAGCTGACGAATTGATGAGGTCGGGGTGCCCGCAAAGGTGACATCGGCGTTGTGAAGCGCGTCCAACGCACCGATCCGCCCGCCGATGGCGGCAAGGCGCAAACCACGCACCTTGCGCACAGTCAGCCGGTATTTCAGGCGGTTCACCCGTCGGCGTTGTCCGCCACATTGCCGCCGATGGCGCAGACGAACCGCGAGCAGGGACCGGGGGCGTAAAACAGCTCGCGCGGGCTGCCGCCTGCTCGATTGCCAGGTTGCGCACGCCCGGCTCCACCACCGCGATGCGCGCCGACGAATCGGGGCGTTCGATGCGGTCCAGGCGCGCGTTCAATACCGCCTGCACCTTCCCTTCGGGACGCGGCGCGGTGACCGCCATCGGCTGCCGGCGAAGCGCGGTCAGGCCGTCGCCTTCATACGCGGCAGCCTGCTCGGGCGCGCGGCCCAGGTAGTCCGGCGACAGCACCGCTGCCAGTGCGGCGGCGCAGCGCGCCTTGGGTTCGGCGTACAAGTTCATCCCTTTCAGGCCTTGGCGCGATAGTCCATGTGGGCGCCCAGCCACTGCCAGGTCGCTTCGTCGGTGCGCTCGGTTGGCGGCGCGGCCGGGGCTTTGGACGGCAGCACCACCGGCTTGCCGCGCCAGCGCTCGACCAGTCGGCGGAAAGCGCGCCCTTGCGGTTTTATCCGATTGGCGTTGTCGATCAGGCCAAGTCCATATTCGAACGGGTGAAATTCATAGCTGCGCGACACATCATGGCTGGACCACCAGGTAAACCAGCTCACCCCTTCGGCGACCGCCGCTTCCAGCGCGATGTCCATGTAGCGCGGAATGTCGGCTTCCGGCATCTCGACCGAACAGACGCCGAACTCCTGGATCCAGACCGGTTTGCGGGCATCCCCGGCATGGCTGCGCACCAGCGCGGCCATGGCTGCCGCCAGATGGGTGTACGGCTTGTCCAGCGGTCCACCGAGCTTGCCGGCGCCGGTCCAGAACGGCCAGCAGTGCAGCGCCACGATGGACTGGGTCTCGATCAGCGCTTCGCGGCTGAAGGTGTCGGCCTTGAACCAGGGGCCGTTGTCGACCCCGTTGACGTGGACCTTGCCGGGCGCCAGCGCATGCATCTGGCCGAACACCCGGCGCATCCAGGCGTCGCCGTCGCGGGTCGGGGCGTTCCAGTTGCAATTGATCTCGTTGCCGATGTCAAAGCCGAGGAAGTTCGGGTGGCGCCGCATGCGCGCAGCTAGCGCCTGCAGGTACAAACCCTGGGCCGCCGCCCACTTGTCGGAGGTATAGAACGGCTCGGCGTCGAGGAAATTCGGGTTGAAGTGAAAGCCGCTCAGCCAGCCGGTGTAAATGCAGGGCATGACGTCCAGTCCCGCGGCTGCGGCGGCCTGCATCAGCTGGTCGAAGCGGTCCAGGTGGGCGCCGCTCATGGCGGTGGGATTGGGCTGGAACCACGGCCACACCACCATCACGCGCAAGTGGTCGATACCCAGTTCGGCCATGCGCCCCATGTCGGCGCGGATGTCGGCCAGATGCCAGTCGTTGTAGCAATAGTACCAGTTCTTCGACGGCACGTAGTTCAGTCCGAAGCGGTGGTGCAGCAGGCTCGGGTTATGCCCGCGCCAGGCAGGCGCGGCCAGCACATCGGACGCCTTTGCGCCGCCCAGCATGGCGGCGGCGGCCAGCGAACCTGCCTTGAGAAAGCCGCGTCGGGCCGGGTCGTTGTCGCGTGGGTCCATCGTATCTATCCAATCAGTCAGAGCAAACGCACGACGGCGTCGAGCGTGGGTGGCGTGGCGCCAGCGGCGCAGCAGGCCGCCGCGCCGGCTGCGATGGCGAAATGCAGGTGCGCCGGCGGCGCCAGGTGCTGGCGGTAGGTCAGGCTGTAGGCCAGGCCGGCGATGCTTGCGTCGCCCGCGCCGACAGTATCGACCACCGTGATCGGCGGCGCCCCGGCCTGCCACTGCGCTTCGCCCACATGCAGCGAGGCCCCGGCTTCACCGCGCGTATAGAGCACGGTCGCCTGTCGGTTCCAGCTGCGCAGCGTGTCGAAGGAACTGGCGATATCGGTGCTGCGGAACAGCCCCACCAGGTCCTCGTCGGAGACCTTGATGACATCGGCCAGCTCGGTCATGCGGCGCAGGATCGGATCGTAGGCGCGCGTCATCAGGTTGCGGTAGTTGGGGTCGTAGCTGATGCGCACCCCGCGCTCGCGCAGCCGGCCGGCCAGCGCCACCAGCCGGCTTGCCAGTGGTTCGCGCGCGAGGCTGATGCCGCCGAAGTGTACCCAGCGCACCTTGTCCATCCAGCCTTGCGGCAGCGCCAGCGGATCGAACTGCAGGTCGGCACTGTCGCTGCCGATGAAAAAATAGTCCGGCGGACTGGTTTGGTGCACCACCGCCAGCAAGGGACTGGCGTTGTTGCGCTGCAGGAAACGCAGGTCCAGGCCGGCGTCCTCGCTCGCGCGCCACAGCGTGCGCCCGAAAACGTCGCGGCTGATGGCGCCGGCGAACGCGCTCGGCGCGCCAAGCGCCGCCATGGCGCGCGCCACGTTCCAGGTCGAGCCGCCGGCGACAGCGCGCCAAGCCGCGCCGTCCGGGGCGTCGACGATCATGTCGGTGAGGGCCTCGCCGGCGGCGACGAATTCAGGAAAGATCGCGTCTGCCATGATTATTCCTGGACCACGCCGAGCACCTCGTAGCAGGCGCCCATGGTGTGATAGTCGGTTTTCCCGGCCGGGCTCTTCTGGTCGCTCAGCTTGCCGTTGGCCGGGCTGAGGATGCGGTACCAGGCACCATACCGGTGATCGACCATGTGCTGCCAGCTATAGTCCCACAGGCGCTGGTACCAGTCCCAGTAGCGCGCTTCACCGGTGCGCCCGCCCAGCAATGCGGCCGCGGCCAGCGATTCAGCCTGCACCCAGAAGTATTTGTCGCCGTCGCAGATGGCGCCGTCCGGGCCGAATCCGTAGGCTAGCCCGCCGTTGCGCTCGTCCCAGGCGTACTTGACGGCGGCGTCGAACAGTTCGATCGCGCGCGGCAGCAGCCATCCGGTATCGCCCTCCAGCGCCACCGGATGGCGCTCGAGGATCAGCAGCAGCTTGGCCCATTCGGTCAAATGACCCGGCTGGTAACCCCATGGGCGGAAAATGTTGGTCTTGTCGTGGCGGTTGTAGTCCGGGTCGAGCGACCAGTCCTGGCGGTAGTGCTCCCAGATCAGATGGTCCGACAGCGCGGCCTTACGCACCGTGATATTGCACGCCAGCGTGGCCGCGCGGCGCAGATAGGCCGGCTCGCCGGTGGCCTCATAGGCGGCGATCAGGGCCTCGCAGGCGTGCATATTGGCGTTCTGGCCGCGATACGGCGCCAGATGCGACCAGTCGGGCGAGGCCTCGTCCGCGTACAGGCCGTGGCGCGGTTCCCAGAAGCGCCGTTCCATCAGGTCGAACGTCTCGGCGATCCAGCCGCGCGCCTGCTCCAGTCCGGCCTGCAGCGCATGCGCATACGCCAGCAGGACGAAGGCCAGCCCATAGCAATGATTGGTCGCGTCCTGCACCTGCTTGCGGCCATCGCGCCAATCGAGCTGCCAGGCGTAGCCGCCGGTGGCCGGGTCGCGGTGCACGTCGCGCAGGAAGTCCAGGCCGTGGCTGGCGCGCTCCTGATCGGCCGGATTGCCGAACTGGCGGTAGGCCATGCAGAAATTGAAGACGAAGCGGGCGCTGCTCACCAGGTGGCGGGTGTGCTGGTCGTACACGGTCCCGTCGTCGCGGTAGAAGTGGTAGAACCCCCCGCTCTGGTCGACGCAGCGGTTCTCATAAAAGTCCAGCGTATGACGGATGTGGCCGACCAGGAACTGGCGGGAACGGAAGTTGGGTTGCATGCTCAGGCTCCTCGGGTGTAGAGATTGGCGTAACGCACGCCGTAATACAGAATGAACAGGTAGCAGGCGGCCGGCACGGCGAACGACAGGTGCAGCCCGAGCGCATCGGCGACCAGGCCCTGGCCGAACGGCACCAGCGCGCCACCCACGATGGCCACGCACAGGATGCCCGAGCCCTGTCCGGTTGCCGCGCCCAGGCGGTGCAGCGCCATGCTGAAGATGGTGGGGAACATGATCGAATTGAACAGGCCGACGGCGATCACCGCCCACATGGCGACGCCGCCGCGCCCCAGCATGGCTGCGCCCAGCAGCAGCACCGCGCAGGTGGCGTTGAAGGCCAGCGTGCGGCCCGGGTTCAGGCGCCGCATCACGGCCGCGCCGATGAAGCGGCCGACCATCGCGCCGCCCCAGTAGTAGCTGGCATAGTAGGCGGCGTTGGCATGCGACAGGCCCGCCACGGTGCGCTCGCCCAGGAAGTTGATCAGGAAGCTGCCGATACTGACTTCGGCGCCGACGTACAAAAAGATCCCGATCGCCCCCAGCAGCAGGTGGCGCTGGGCCAATACCGTCCAGCCGCTGGTCCGGGCCTGCCCGTCCTGGGCGATGCGCGGCAGCCGTGCCAGCTTGAACAGCACGCCCAGCATCAGCAGCGCTGCGGCCAGCACCAGATACGGCCCCTGCACCAGCGCCGCAGTGTGGGCGCGCTGGACCAGCTGCTCGGCTGGCGGCAAGGCGGCCAGTTGCTCGGCCGACAGCATGGCGCCCGACAGGATCAGCATCCCGCCCAGCGCCGGGGCGATGGTGGTGCCTAGCGAATTGAAGGCCTGGGTCAGGTTCAGGCGGCTGGCCGCCGTGCGCGGCTCGCCCAACACCGTCACGTAGGGATTGGCGGCCACCTGCAGCACCGTGATGCCGGCAGCGAGCACGAAGAAGGCCAGCAGGGAACAGGCCGTACCCACCGGTGGCGGCCGGGTAGAACAGCGCGCAGCCGGCCGCGGCCACGCTAAGGCCGGCAACGGCGCCGTTCTGGTAACCGATGCGGCGGATCAGCATCCCGGCCGGAATCGAGACCACCGCATAGGCGCCGAAAAAGCAGAACTGCACCAGCATCGCCTGCACGTACGTGAGGGTATAGAGCGATTTGAGGTGCGGGATCAGCACGTCGTTCAGGGAAGTGAGCAAGCCCCACATGAAAAACAGCAGGGTGACGATGAACAGGGCCGGCGTATGCCGGGCCGAGCCGTCATAGCTGGCAGCGGCCAGCGGCGCGCCGGGTTGGGAAATACTTGCCATGTGAGTATCTGATGAGAGGTTGAAAAAGTTTGATCGGGGGGCGCAGCACGAGGTCGGCCCGACTATATCGCACATCAGAACAGTTAAAAATTATGAAATCTCAACGTCGGCTGTCGATTTCATAGTTGACTCGCCGGCGTTTATACTGTTGGGGTCGGCTGTGGCGTGCCGGGCCTGCCGAGCCGGTCCGCAGCGAGAGCGATCGCACCGCCGCGGGCAACGGTTCCCCTGGCCCGGCACATCGGGCGCATCGGCGAACAGAAACAGCGGATCGGGCCAGCCGTTGATTTCGACGACAGTATCTGCGGCCGCGCCAGCGTCAGTTCGGGTGCCGACCCACGTGGAATTCCACGCGGCCATGGCGGCGGCGTCGCACAAGCGCTTCTGCACCTTCCTGCAGGAGGCGCTCAAGACCACCATCGGACGGATCAAGCACCAGATCATCGCAGCCCATCCGGCGCGCGATGCCGAGCTCAGCTTCAGCGGCCACGGCGAGTCGTTCGAAGCGATCAAGAGCGCCAAGCAGGCGCGCGCGAAGCCGTCTAGTGCCATTTCGATGCCGTCGACGCGGCGGTCAATGCCCGCCTGCGGCGCGCTGAAACCCGCGCCGACACGCAGCGCTTGTACATAAGTCAGTCGGCCAGCTCGAAGTTGGCCTCCAGGCGGATGTCGTCCGAGGCGCTGCCAATCATCAGCTCGAAGCGGCCCGCCTCGGCGCCCCATTTCAGGTCGGCGTGATGGAAGGACAGCAGGTCGCGGTCGATCTCGAAGCTGACCCGCTCGCTGCGGCCCGGCTCGAGGCTCAGCTTGCGAAAGCCCTTCAGTTCCTTGACCGGACGTGCGATCGACGCCACCGGATCGCGCAGGTACAGCTGTACCACTTCCTCGCCTGCCCGCTTGCCGCTGTTATGCAGGTCGAAACTGACCGTCAGCTTGTCATTGCCCGACAGGCGGGTGCTCGACAGCTGTAGATTGTCGTACTTGAAGCTGGTGTACGACAGGCCATGGCCGAAGGCGTACAGCGGGGTATTCGGTGAATCGCGATAGGCCGAGCCGTACAGCGCCTCGACTTCCGGCACCGGCCGCCCGGTGTTCAGGTAGGAGTAAAAGATCGGCACCTGGCCGAGGCTGCGCGGGATGGTGATCGGCAGCTTGCCCGACGGGTTGTAGTCGCCGAACAGCACATCGGCCATTGCGTTGCCGCCTTCGGTTCCCGGCAGCCAGGCATACAGCACGGCATCGGCCTTGGCGGCGGCGTCGGCGAAAATCAGCGGACGCCCGGCCAGCATGACCAGCACCACCGGCTTGCCGGCAGCGTGGGCGGCGGCGCGCACCTGCTCGAAGAGCTGGGCCTGGCGGCCCGGCAAGTCGATCGAGGTGTAGGAGCGCGCTTCGCCGGTATAGTCGAAACCCTCGCCCAGCGCCAGCACCACCACATCGGCCGCGCGCACCGCCTTCACCGCTGCGGCGAAACCGCGCGTATCGGTGCAGGCGATGTCGCAACCTTGGGTGACCGTGACGCGGCTGCCCTTGGCGACATGCCCGCGCAGGCCATCGGCCAGCGACACCACGTGCTCGGGATCGCTGTACACGGTCCAGGCGCCCTCCAGATCGCGGCGCGCATCGGCCAACGGTCCGATCAGGGCGATGCTGCGCACCTGCTTTGTCAAAGGCAGCGCGTCGTTATCGTTCTTGAGCAGCACCATGCTCTTGCGCGCCACATCGCGCGTGGCGGCGCGGTGCGAAGGATCGTTCAACACCGCCTGCTCGCGCGCGGCGTCGCTGTAGCGGTAGGGGTCGTCGAACAGACCGAGTTCGAACTTCTTGGTCAGCACGTAGCCGACCGCCGCGTCCAGGGTTCCCTGGCTGACTTTACCTTCGCGCACCAGGCGCGCCAGGTTGCCGCTGTAGGCATAGCCTTCCATGTCGATGTTGTTGCCGGCGTTGATGGCGCGCGCGGCGGCGTCGCCCAGGTCAGCGGCGAAGCCGTGGCGCACCATCTCGGCCACCGATTGCCAATCGCTGATGATGATGCCGTCGAAGCCCCACTGCTGGCGCAGGATATCCTTTTGCAGCATTGCGTTACCGGTCGCCGGGATGCCGTTCAGGGTGTTAAACGAATTCATGAAGCTGGCCACGCCCGCTTCCACCGCCGCCTTGAACGGCGGCAGGTAAACTTCGTGCAGCTGCTGCAGGCTCATGTCGACCGCCTGGTAATCGCGCCCCGCCAGTGCGGCGCCATAACCGGCGAAGTGCTTGGCAGTGGCCATTACGGAATCGAGCTGGCCGAGGCCCTTGCCCTGAAAACCCTTGACCCGCGCACGGGCGATCGCCGAACCGAGGAAGGCATCTTCGCCCGCCCCTTCCATCACCCGGCCCCAGCGCGGATCGCGCGCGATGTCGACCATCGGCGCAAAGGTCCAATGCACGCCCGACGCCGCCGCTTCGGTGGCGGCGATGCGCGCCGAGTGTTCAATCGCCTGCATGTCCCAGGATGCGGCTTCGCCGAGCGGCACCGGGAACACGTTCTTGAAACCGTGGATCACGTCGAGCGCGAACAACAGTGGAATCTTCAGGCGCGACTGCATCGCCAGCTGCTGCAGTTCGCGCGTCTCGCGCACGCTTTTCACGGTCAGCACCGAGCCGACCTGACCGGCCTTGATGGCGGCGCGCTTGTCGACGTTTTTGGATTCGGCGCTTTCCGGGCCGGTCAGGCCACTGGCCACCACCTGGTTGAGCTGGCCGACCTTTTCTTCCAGCGTCATCTGCTGCACCAGCGCTTGCACCCGCGCCGCGATGGCCGCATCGGCGCCGTAAGCAGGCAGGCTGCAGGCGGTGGACAAGGCGGCCAGCACGGCCAGGAAAGTGAGGGTGCGCTTCATGGATTCCTTATTCGATGACAGGAGGCGACAGATGCGCGCAAGCGTAGCACATGCCGTCCCGGTTAAAAATTGCGTTTTTTAGCAGCCGCTTGCGCCTTTGCACTGGCGGACGTCAGGGTCAATTCTGGATGCTGGGCGGAGCCGACACGTCGCCAGAACGATGCGATCGCGGGCCCGCTCGCACTGGGCAGCGCCGCTACGAACGGCTGTCCGCTGTCCGAACCACCTGTCCGGCGCGCCCTGCCCTACCTGGCCGCCGTCAGCGCGGCCTTGCCCCATGTGACGACCAGATTACCGGCGCCACCTTGTGCGCCGGCCTGGCGGGCGATCAGTTCGATGACCTTGACCGCGCCCACATTCGCCTTGAGCGGCCGGGCATCCTGGCCCCAGCGCAGCGGCGCCGATTTCGCCAGCAGACGGCCGTCGCCATACACTTCGAATACCACCTGGTCGCGCGAATTGCGGGTACCGTCGTCGACCCCCACTTCGGCCGAGAACTGCGTGAACTGGCCATCGTTCTTCACTTCCATACGCGACCCGGCCAGGATGCCGATGCCGCTGCGGTAACCCTTGCCGTTGATCTGCAAGGCGCCATCGTAGGGATTGGTGTCGGCCTGGGCCCCACCCCACCCGGTGTACTGCGGACGCTCGCCGCCGTTTTGGGTCCCGGCCCAGACGTTGATCGAGCGGTAGATGGTAGGATCGGCCTGGGGCGCGGTGATGCCGTCCTGGGCCACGTGGATCCGCCCCGGCATCTCCGACAGGTACAGGCCATCGGCCAGTTCGCGCACGCCTTGCGCTTCGAACGTCAGCGATTCATGCGCCTTGAGCCTGAACTGGGTGGCGCCGGTAAAGCCGCTAACCTGTTTGGTCCACAGATTGCGCAGCGCGACCGGCGCGGCGGGATCGAACTTGAGGTGGCCGGCGTTCAGGTCGGCGGTCAGCTCCGAGCCGCTGCGGTTGACGATCACTACCCCTTTTTTCGACGGGTCGGCCAGCTGCTTGACGAGTATTTGCAGGTCATCGCTGTCGTAGGCGATCACGCCGGCATTGCCGGCATTGTCCTGGTTGAGGGCGATGATATCGGTGTTGCCGTAGATGTCGAGCAGCGCCTGCGGGGCGCGGCTCAGATCCTGGCCGATAATCAGCGGCGCGTTGATGATGGCCCACAACGAAAAGTGCGTGCGTGCCTCGGTCAGGTGGTGCTCGTCGAATTCGCCGTGGCCGACGAACAGCATGTCCGGATCGTTCCAGCTGCCGGGACGCGCGTACAGGGCGCGGTGCGACGCGCTGTCGAAGGTGTGCAGCATGCGGCCCCACCACGGCGCGATGTCCGAGCTGGTGCGGATCATATTGCCGACATGCTGACCCCAGCTGCGTACGTCGGCGTCGCCCCACACGCACACCGAAAATGCGAAGTCGTTGGCCGGACGCGTCTTCGCCAGCGCTTGCCCGACTTCCTCGTAGGCGTTGCGGACCGCGGCGATATCGGTGCGCAGCGGCGAGACCGGATCGATCAACGGAGTGAAGGCGCGGTAGCCGCGCTCCTTGACCGGGCGCGATTCCGGCCCGAACGCGGCCAGGCCGCAGGCGTCGACCTTGATGTAGTCGAATCCCCACTCGCCCATGTAGAGGGCGATGTCGCGGCCGACGTTGCCGCCCAGGCCGATCGACTTTTGCGCCAGCGTGCCTTGCGGGACGCGCGCGATGTCCTCGGGACTGTTGGCCTGCTGCGAGCAGGAGTTGTAGCCGACGTCGGTATAGATCCCGGGCTTCAGGCCCAGCGCCTTGATGTGGTCGGCGAAGGGCTTGAAGCTGTTGCCACCGCCGGCGAGGGCGGCAGACGGAAAGCGCGCGGTATTGACGACCATGCGGCCAGTGGCCGGATCACGCCCGGCCCACCAGCCGTCATCGATGTTGACGTACACGTAGCCGGCCTTCGCCAGGCCGGAATTGATCATGGCCTGGGTCGATGCCAGCACCCGTTTCTCGGACAGGTCGGTCAGAAATGCGTTCCAGCTGCTCCAGCCCATCGGCGGCAAGGGCGCGTGGCCGCGCGCCAGCGCAGTCCATTTGCCGCTCGCCTTGAGGGTTGCGGGAGCGGCGAACGCGCAAGGGGCGCACAGCGCGAGGGCGGCAGCGAGCGGCAGCAGGCAGATGCGCAGGCGGAAAGTCGGGGCGATGGTCATGGCGGTCTGGGCGATCGGGGGGGAAGATGCGGCAAGTCTGGCCACCGCCATCGCGCTTGGCAATTGCAATAAATTCGAACATCTTTACGATTTTGGCGTTTCAAACGGCGCCGTCATCGTAAAGTAGGGCAGGAACCCAACGCAATGAAGGCGCGCCCTACCCGTGCCGCGCTGGCCCCACCCGGCCCGTATTGACGGCTTTATGAATTCATGTTCTTCCATTATGAATTGCCCTAAAACGGCCGGCTGGCCGTTCGGCGCGCGCGCGCCGACTCTATAATCGGCGGCTATCCCGTCCCCTACCTTGCCAGCACCCATCCATGACACGTCGGCTCGCCGCCTCCCCGTTCCTGATGCCGTACACCACTGCTCGCGCCCTGCATGCCGCCCAGTGGCATGGGGCACCAAGCGGCAACGATGCCAACGCGGGCCGCACCCAGGCCAGCGCCGTGCGCACCCGGGACGGCAATTTCCTTAAATCCTTCCGCGGAGTTTCCATGACCATTCGAATTGCCTTAACCGCAGTGCCGCTGGCGGCCTTCATTGCCACTACCGCGGCCGCGGCCGCTGTCAATCAGGCAGCGGCCGACCCGCTGGACCAGGTCGACCCGCGCATCGGCGTGCTGGCCGACGGCGCCACCGTGATCGGCCCGGCGCTGCCGTTCGGCTCGATCCATCCGAGCCCGGATACCGCCAACGGCGACAATGACGGCTACCAGCCGAACCAGCCCATCCGCGGTTTCAGCCAGCTGCACGTGAGCGGCACCGGCTGGGGCCAGTACGGCAACTTCATGATCTCGCCGCAGATCGGCCTGGCCACCGCGGCCGACGCGCACGATTCGGCCAAGGCCGATGAACGCGCCCAGGCGCACCAGTACCGGGTGACGCTGGCGCGTTACGGCATCGGGGTCGAGCTGACGCCGGCCCGGCATGCGGCGATTTACCGCTTCCGCTTTCCGAAGTCGGACCAGGCCCATCTGGTGTTCGACGCCGTCGAGCACATTCCCGGCCACATCTTCAAGGACATGATCAAGCAGTACAACCGGCCGGTGCCGGCCACGCTGGAACTGTCCGCCGACGGACGCAGCATGTGGGGCCAGGCCGACTTTCCGGGCGGTTTCGGCGGCCCTTACCGGGCTTACTACTACGCCGAGATCGACCGTGTGCCGAGCGCCTTCGGCACCTGGCGCGATGGGGATATCCAGCCGGGCGCGCGCAGCATCGCCTCCAGCGGCAAACTGGAGCACCTGGGCGCGTATGCCCGTTTCGACACCCGCGCAGCCCAGCGGGTGCAGATGAAGATCGCGGTGTCCTTCCACAGCATCGAGAAGGCGCGCGCCATGCTGGCGGCCGAGATCCCAGGGTGGCACTACGAGGCCGTGCGCGACGCCGCGGCGCGCGAATGGCGCCAGGCGCTGGCATCGATCACCGTCCAGGGCGGCAGCGCCAGCGAGCGCACCAAGTTCTATACGGCGCTGTACCACGCCCACATCATGCCGCGCGAGCGCACCGGGGAATTCAAGCGCTTTCCGGCACAGGCGCCGATGTTCGACGACCACTACGCCATCTGGGATACCTGGCGCACCCTGTACCCGCTGTATGCGCTGATCGAGCCCGGCGTGGTGCGCGATACGGTCAATTCCTTCATCGTGCGCCAGCAGGTCGATGGCAGCGTGCCGGACAGCTTCATCGCCGGGGTGCCGCGCTACGGCGAGCAGGGCGGCAACGGGACCGACATGATCATCGCCGACGCCCACGCCAAGAACATCGCCGGGGTCGACTGGGAACAGGCCTTCGGCGTGATGCGCCACAACGCCGACCAGCGCCGCACCGGCGCCAACTTCGACCAGCCTGCCAAAGGCCCGGGCGAATACCGTACACGCGGCTGGATACCGGCCGGGATCATGTCCAACTCGATGTCGCTGGAATATTCGTATGACGACTTCGCGGCCGCCCAGGTGGCCGAAGCGCTCGGCCACAAGGACGACGCGGCGCGCTGGCGCGAGCGCTCGCGCCAGTGGACCCATTTGTGGAATCCTGATGCCGCAAGCGAAGGTTTCAAGGGCTTCACCATGCCTCGCAAGGCCGATGGCGAATGGATCGACTTCGATGCCAAGCAGTACGGAGGCTCATGGAAACCCTACTTCTATGAATCGAATTCATGGACCTATTCCTACTTCGTTCCGCACCAGGTCGCTGCGCTGGTCGAGCGCATGGGCGGTCGCGAGCGCTTCACCGAACGCCTCGAATACGCCTTCGAGCACAATCTGATCGACATCTTCAATGAGCCCTCGTTCCTGGTGCCGCAGATGTTCCATTACGTGAACCGCCCCGACCTGACCGCCAAATGGCTCCAGCGCATCGCCGGCGAGAAGTTCACGTTGGAAGGCTATCCGGGCGACGATGACAGCGGCGCCATGTCGTCCTACTACATCTGGGCCAAGCTGGGCCTGTTCCCGAATGCCGGCCAGGACGTCTATTTCCTCAACGGCCCATCGTTCGAGCAGCTGACCGTGCGCCGCCCGGGGCGGCCCGACCTGCGCATCACGCGCAGCGGCAAAGGCATCTACGTGGCAGCGGTCACGCTGGACGGGCGCGCCCACGCGCGCTCCTGGCTGCGCCATGCCGACCTGGAAGCCACGCGCCACCTGCACTTCTCGATGAGCGAAACACCGACGGCATGGGCCCGCGCCAGTACCCCGCCGCCGTCGCTCGAGTAAGGAGCACAGGATGAGGAAGCTGGCGATCGGCATCGATATCGGCGCTACCCGGACCCAGCGCGGCCTGGTCGAACTGGGTAACGCCGAAGTGCGCGCCACCGGCATTTCCTCCCACCGGGAAGACCTGCTCCAAGCGCTTCCTACAGGCCATCTGTGGCCACCTCGATGCGCTGAGCGCGCTGGGCGCGCACGCGGGTGCGGCAGCGCCAGCACGTTGCGAACGCCCACCGCGGCACCGCTGCCAGCGGCGCGCGGGCCGGCGCCGTGCGGGGCGCTGGCGCCTTGTTCGATGGCGCGCCGGCAGCGCCTTCGACTGGCAGCTCAGTCACCGCAGCCGCGCCGTGCCGCGGCCTATTTCAAGGTGATCAGCACCTGCGCGCCGTCGGCCCCCAGCACGAACTGCGCCTCGCCGCGCTGCCCCCCTGAACTCGCCACGGCGCGATACTTGCCGCGATGCCCGCGCGTGGCCAGCTCCCCGGCGTCACCGGCGCGGCTGTTGACCCGGGTCTTCCACTGGCCCAGCACCAGTTCCTTCCACGCCGCCAGGTTCGGCTTCGGGGTCCAGTCCTTGCGGTACATGGCGGCATCGGGCTTCCACTGCGCGCCCTCCCAGAAGCCCCACTGGATGAAGCCGGTGACGGCCGGATGGCTGTAGATGGCGATCAGGAAGTCACGCGTGTAGTCGCCCTGCAGGTCGGCATCCTTGGTATTGATGTCGAATTCGGTGATCTGAACCTTGTTGCCGCCTTCGGCCAGCAAGTCCAGGTCCGACAGCACCGAGACCGGCGCACGCGGGGTCTGGCCGACGTGGCCCTGCACCCCAAGCACATCGATGCGCGCGCCGTTCTTGCGCAGCATGGCGGCGAAGTCCTTGAATTGGCGGATGAACAGCGGACTGGAACTGCGATTGAGCATGGCGTATTCATTGAGCGTGAACTGCAGCTTCGGCTCGGCGCGCTCGGCCATCTTGAACCACTCGGCGGCCCGCTCGACCGGCACGAACTTGAAATAGTCGGTCTCGTGCACCGGCTCATTGATCACGTCCCAGCCGATCAGCTTGCCCTTGGTGGCGCCCATGATCTCCGGGATATGCGCCTCAACCAGTTCGCCGATGCGCGCGCGCTGGGCCGGATCGCCCGCGATATCCTGCGGGCTGAATTTCCAGGCCGGCCAGACCAGGTTGTGCCCCTTGACCCGCTTGCCATTGGCGCGCAGCCAGTCAATCGCCTGTTCGGTATGCGCGCGCGACGCGCGATTGCGCCAGTTCGGCCATTTGAGGCCATTGCCGATCACCGTGGTGTCGAACAGCTCGACGATCTCGCGCCGGTAGCGCTGCGCATCGGGCCCGTCGGCCACCACCATGTCCGCATTGACTTCGCTGCCCCACAAGAATTCCGGCTGCACCAGCTCAGCCTGCACCTGGGCGCCCGGGACCGGCTTGCCGTGCGCATCGACCACCTTGATCGTGAACGGCGCGGTGCGGATGGCATCGATGCGCTTCAGGGCCGCGCTGCGCCAGGGCGCATTCGCTTCGCGTCCCGGATAGGAGAAGCGGGTCAGCGGCAGGTCGGCCAGCTTGAGCCGGTTCTGGAAGTTGAGCAGTTGCAGGCTGGCGATCTCGAAGCTCTGCGCGAGGTTGCCGAAGCTGAATGTCAGCACGCCTTCCCCGGCCGCGACGTCTTCGCGCGCGACGAAGGGGAAATTCACCGTGGTCCATTCCTGGCCGACGCTGAAGGTTTGCGACTGGCTCTCGCCGTCCTTCTTGTGGAAATACAGCAGGCCTTCCGCTTCGCCCGATTCCTGACGCGCGCTCACGGTGCGCATGGCCACCCGCGCATACAGCACGTCGCCCTGCCGGATCGGCCCGGTGGTGTGCCAGCTGACGCTGATGCCGCCGTAGTCGCTCGACGCCTTGGGATTGGTGGCAACGAGCAGCGGCGCGCCATCCAGTTTGCCGTCCAGGCGCACGCTACCGGCGGCGCCGGGAGGATTGATCGTGTCGCGGAACTCGAATCCGGCCAGGCTGGCCGGCAGCAGCTGTGCCGGCGCTGCCGCCTTCAGCGCCGGCGTCAATGCGGTCAACGGTGCTGCCGCGGCCGCGCCGCAGGCGGCCAGGCTCAGCCAAAAGGCAAGGAACAATCGGCGAATCATGGATCTCCCAACATGGTCATTGAACAGGCGCGCGGCACGGCGGACCCGAAAAAAAACAGGATGCGCAGCGCGCATCCTGGGAAAGCAGCGTGCCCAGCTGCGGAGAGACGAAGCGGCGGGAAAACGCCGCTTCGGGATGAACTTTATCAAATGACCAGCGGCCCGCAATTACGATTTTCCGCAGTCGCCACCATGAATCCTGAGACCGTCGCGGCGCTGCCAGCATACGGCGGCGAGCCCGTATCGACGGGGTTTTATGAATTTTTACAGCTCGCTTATGAATTGACATTGAAGCGCCGCCCAGCGGTCCGGGGCCGGCGCGGCGCCACTATAATCGGTCGCACTATCGTCCGCTCCACGCCAATTCATTCCATCTCCATGCGCCCCTGATGAGCCTCCGCACGCCCTCCACCGCCCCCGCGCCAGCCACGCTGCTGCCGGCATCCGTCCGCCGCCCTGTGGCTGCCGCACTGCTGCTGGCGCTGACCACCAGCGCGCAGCCGGCCCCGGCCGCGCCGGCCCGCCTGTACCTGGCCAATGACGATCACACCGACTATATGTGGAGCACGGACGAAGCGAGCTACGGCGCGATCTTCGTCGACCTGCTTGACTACAACCTCGCGCTGGCCGATCGCACCGCCGCGCTGGCGCCGCCGTATCGCAACCGTTTCAATACCGACGGCAGCATGTGGCTGTGGGAGTACGAGCGGCGCAAGAGCCCGGCCGAGTTCGCGCGCTTGATGGCGCGCGTCAAGGATGGCACCATCAATTCGCCGCTCAATGCGCTGGTTTCGACCTATGGCGCACAACCGGCCGAGGCGGTGCTGCGCGGGATGTATTACGCCGGCCGGCTGGAACGCCGCTTCGATGTGCGCTTCGAACTGGCCTCGGCCACCGAGAACCAGACCCTGCCGCTCGGTCTGGCCTCGCTGTTCGCCGGCGCCGGCGCGCGCTACAGCTGGCGCGGCGTTTGCGGTTGCGCCAGCCACCTGAAAAATAAGGTGCTGGGCGAACGGCCCAGCGAAGTCTACTGGTACACCGGCCACGACGGCCAACGCCTGCTGATGAAATGGTATTCGCTCGGCCCCTACAATATCGGCGGCTATTGGGAAGCCGGGTTTCCCGACCAGGCCATCGCCTGGGTCGAGAATGACCCCGGCTTCAAACGGCGCCATGTGGATCCTGCCAGCGGCAAGCCATACGCGGTGACCGGCCTGTTCGGCTACGGCGGCGACGACCTGGCGCGCAAACCCGGCATGCAGCCGCCGCCACCGATTCCCGCCGTCCCCGGCCTGCAGGGGGTGCCGTCGAATGCCTACACCCCGTACTTCCACCAGATCGCGCAACGCTACTCGGGCAAGCAGCGCCAGGTGATCGTGTCCAACGAACTGGATTATTTCGCCGACTTCGAACGCACCTATGGCGCCACCCTGCCCTCCCACAGCGTCACCTATGGCAATGAATGGGACCAGTACTCGGCCTCGATGTCGGAAACCTCGGCGCGGGTGCGGCGCGCGGTCGAGAAGCTGCGCGCGGCCGAGCTGATGGCCAGCCTGGTGAGCCTGAAGTATCCGGCCTTCATGGACCACCTCAAGGGCGCGCGCGACCAGGCCTTCATGGATCTGGGGCGCTACTGGGAACACGACTGGACCGCGGACGGTCCGATCACGCGCGGCCAGCGCGCCGCCTGGCAGGAGCGCCTGGCGGCCTCGATCGACTACTACGTCGACAGCCTGCATGCCGACGGACTGATCCGGCTGGGCGGCATGATGCCGCGCAGCGCGGCCGGCCAGCAGCGCTTTTTCGTGCTCAATCCGCTCGGCTGGACCCGCGACGACGTGGCCGACTACCCGTACCGGGGCAGCGCCGCGATCCACGTGCGCGCGCTCGACAGCGGCGAGGAAGTGCCGCACCAGATCGTCGAGCGCGACGGCCAGCGCCTGCTGCGGATTTTCGCCGCCCGGGTGCCCTCGGCCGGCTACCGCACCTACGAGATCGTGGCGGGAGCCGGCCGCCAGTGGCCGCGGGCCGCGTCCTTCGATGGCGCCATCTTCGGCAACGGGCGCGTGCGCCTGGCCGTGGCGCGCGACGGCGCCATCACCAGCTACCAGGACAGCGCCGCCGCCAGCGGCGAACTGGCGGCGCTGATCGATGGCCGCGCCCTCAACGACCTGGCGCCCGGCAGCGCCGAAGGCAACGCGCTGGAACTGGAGAACAGCGGCCCGGTCTCGGCCACGCTGCGCGCCACCAGCAGCGCCGGCCTGCCGCACAGCACCCGCATCACGCTGTACCGCGACAGCAGCCGCATCGACATCGACAATGAGATCAACGCCAACTTCGGCGACACCCGCTACTGGGGCTTCAGCTTCGCGCTGGAGGCCCCGCGCGTCCACAGCGAGGAGGTCGGGGCGATCAACTACGACGCCCTGAAGTCGCGCGGCGGCGACTATGCCGATACCCACGCCCGCTACGACCATATCACGCTCAATCATTTCGCCGATATCGCCGCCGGCGACGGCCGCCGCGGCGTGACCCTGTCGAATGCCGACCTGGCCTTTGCCAAACTGGGGCGCAGCAGCATCGGCGCGCTCGATACCGCCACGCCGCAGATCAATGTGCTGGCCGGCGGCCAGATCGACGGGCCGGCCCTGGGCATCCCGAACCAGAACGGCGCGCGCCACTTCCTGCAGCGCTTCGCCCTGCGCGCCCACAACGGCTACGACCAGGCGGGCGCCATGCGCTTCGCGCTGGAGCACCAGAACCCGCTGGTGGCCGGCGCCATCATCGGCAAGCCCGGGGCGCCCGCGGCCTATCCCCAGGCCAGCTATTCGCTGGTGCAGAGCGACCGGCCGGACGTGCTGCTGTGGGCCGTCAAGCCGGCCGAAGACGGCATCGGCGCGGGCCTGGTGACGCGCTGGTGGAACCTGGCGCCGCGGCCGGCCAGCGCATCGTTCGGGCTGGCGACCGGGATCGCGCGCGCCTGGCAAACCAGCCATATCGAGACCGGCAGCATCCCGGCCGAGCTCCAGGGCGGCCGCCTCCAGGCCAGCTTTACCCAGCAGCAGATGCGCACCTTCCGTCTCCTGCCGGGCAATCTGGACGGCGCCGCTCCCCCATGACACATCGGAACCGGCCCGATCGCCCCAGCGCCGCAGCCATGACCGCCATTACCCCACTTACTCTCATCATTTTCGAAAGACCTGCCATGCGTATCATCCTGACTGGACTGGCCCTTAGTGCCGGCCTGTGCCTCGCGCCGCAAGCCGGCGCCGCTACCTCCGAGGCCGCCGGCCCCTCCGCTGACGTGCCCGGGCACGCCGCCTTGGAGGCTGAGCCGAAGGCGGCCCCCAAGGCCGCCGCCATCGCCGCGGCGATCGAGCGCACCGTGGCCTGGCAGCTGGCCAACCCCAGCGGCAACTCGCTGCGCGGCTGGGTGATCGCGCCGCTCTACGACGGCCTGATCCAGGCGGCCCTGGCCACCGGCGAGGCGCGCTACCTGGCGCCGGTGCTGCGCATGGGCCAGCAGTCCGGCTGGACGCTCGGCCCGCGCGGGCGCTTCGCCGACGACCACGCGGTCGGCCACGCCTGGCTCGACCTGTACCTGATGGACCGCAGCCACGGGGAGCGGCTGGCGCCGATCCGTGCCCAAATGAGCGAAATCGCCGACCACCCGATCGACGAGGACCTGGCCTACCACCACACCCCGGCCACGCCAGGCGTGAGCTTCGTCGACCGCTGGACCTGGTCCGACGCGCTCTACATGGACCCGCCCGTCTTTGCGCGCCTGTACAGCGCCACCGGCGAGGAGAAATACCTGGCCCACATGGAGCGCGAATACCGCGCCACCGTCGGCCACCTGTACGACCGCGGCGAGCACCTGTTCTATCGCGACGCCACCTTCATCGAGAAGCGCACCGCGCGCGGCCACAAGGTGTTCTGGAGCCGCGGCAACGGCTGGGTGTACGCCGCGCTGCCGCAGATCCTCGAGCACCTGCCGCCCCACCATCCGAGCCGCAAGTTCTACGAAGACCTGTTCCGCGACATGACCATCGGCATACTCAAGGCCCAGCAACCCGACGGCTTGTGGCGCCCCAGCCTGCTCGACCCGGACGAAGTGCCGATCGGCGAGACCTCCGGCAGCGGCTTTTTCGTCTATGGCCTGGCCTGGGGCATCAACCACGGTCTGCTGCCGCGGGAGCGCACCTGGCCCGCGCTGGCGCGCGGCTGGGCCGGCCTGATGACGCGGGTGCGTCCGGACGGCTATGTCGGCTATGTACAGCCGATCGGTTCGGCGCCGCGCGCCGAGCAGGCCTATCAGAGCGTGATGCCGGACGGCGCCCGCATCACGGCGCAGGCCAAGCCGCGCGTCCTGTCGGAAAGTTCGACCCAGGATTTCGGCACCGGCGCCTTCCTGCTGGCCGCCAGCGAGATGCTGCGCGCCGTGCACGCGGCGCGCCCGGTCGAGCCGGCCGCGCTGCTGGCCAAGGCCGAGGCCCTGCTCGAGCGCCAGGCCGGAACGCCGCGCGCCTATGCGCGCTTGGTGCCGGAACGGCTGGACGACCTGGCCTGGGAAAACGACAAGGTGGCCTTCCGCATCTACGGTCCGGCCCTGCGCGCCGCGCCCGAGGACAGCGGCATCGACGCCTGGTTCAAGAAGGTGCACTACCCGGTGCTGGACAAATGGTATGGCATGGCCACCGGTAAAGCCCAATTGAGCTACCACGTCGACCGCGGCGAAGGCTATGATGGCTACCATGTCGGCGACTCGCGCGGTGCGGGCGGCCTGGGACTATGGGTAGATGGCAAACTGATAACCTCGGATACTTACCTGGAGGGCGATGTGCGCTGGACCGCTCCCGACGTGGCTGAATTCTCCAATGTGTACGTGTACCCGTTCACCATCGGCGGCAAGCCGGTCTACGAACACCGGGTCTCGCGCCTGCGGCTGGGCGAGCGCATGACCTCCATCAGCAGTTTCTTCTCGCACTCGCGCACGCTGGACCAGGCCGAGCCGATCACCGACCTCCCGTATGAAGTGGCGATCGGACTGGTGACCCAGGACGCGGCCCGGGCCAATCTGGTGCTGGACCCGGCCCATGGCCTGATCGCGGTCACCGAGCCGCTGGGCGGCAACGCCCTCGGCACTGGCGTCCTGATCGACCCGGCCAGGGTCGTGCGCACCGAGCGCCTGGCCGCCACCGACCCGGACGCAAAGCATGCGCACGCGCTGGTGCTGACCCGCGTCGACGCCGCCGGCTACGTGCGCTACCGCAGCGGCTTTGCCTGGGGCGGCGACGGCGACATCACCACGGCGCCTCAGTGGTTGAGCTATCTGCGCGCGCGCGCCGGCGCCATCAGCACTTTACGACACTGACACCATCGCCAACGGAGACCATTCCATGCACGCATCCGATCCCCGCCCGGCGCGACGGCGCCTGCTGCGCACCCTGCTGGCCGCCGCCGCCCTGCCCCTGCCCGCCCTCGGCGTGGCAGGCCGGGCGCCCGTCATCCTGTGGCGCAACGGCTGGAACATCAACAACATCGGCGACATCGGCCACGTGCCGGGCGCGCTGGCGCTGCTGCGCCACTACCTGCCGGAAGCGCGCGTCGTGCTGTGGGCCAACAATGACCTGGTGATCCGCGGCCGCTACGCCCAGATGGGCCGCCTGGCCGACGGCGCGGTCGATGCCGGTACGGTAAGCCGCAAGGTCTATCCGGCCCTGCAGGTCGTCACCGGCCGCATCGGCGCCGACGGACGGGGCGACAATCCGGCGCTGGAAGCGGCGCTCGGGCAGGCCGATGCGATGGTCATCGGCTCCGGCGCCGGCATCTTGGAAGCGGGCGCGCTGCTTCGCTTCAAGCGCCGCACCGGCAAGCCGATCGGCATGTTCGGCGTCACCACCGATCCGTTCAACTTCACCTATTTCCAGGATGGCGAAAACAGCGCCGACGTGCAGGCCCTGCGCGCGGCCAGCTTCGTGTTTACCCGCGAACGCACCTCGCTGCGGGTGCTCAAGGGTGAGGACGTCGATGGCCCGCAGGGCGCCTCGGCCGACCTTCCCTCCACCGCCGTCAACGAAGCCATCAACCGGGTCCCGATCAGCGTCGATCTGGCCGGCGTGCCGGCCGCGTTCGTGCCCGACACCACCTTCGCCTTCGGGGTGCGCGACGAAGCGCGCGCGCTGGCCTTCATGCTCGGCCATGGGCTCGAATCGGGAAAATTCATCTGCGTGATCCCGCGCCACCGCTGGAGCCCAACCGGCACCCCGACCCGCCAGGGCGATTCGCGCGACGCCTACAATGCGCTGTATCTGGAACAGGACTGCGCCAAGCTGCGCGCGGCGATCGTCGCCTACGTGCGCAGCACCGGCAACAAGGTGGCCCTGGTGCCCGAGACCGTGTACGTGGTGCAGCAGCTGGGCGCGATGCTGCGCGATGGGCTGCCGGCCGATGTCGCCGCCAAGGTGGTGGTGCGGCGCGACTACTGGCTGCCCGACGAAGCGGCCTCGGTGTTTTCCCATGCCCAGGCAGTGCTCAGCGTGGAAAACCATTCGCCCATCATCGCCGCCGCGGCCGGCACCCCGTTCCTGATGGTGCACCAGCCGGAAGACTCGTTCAAGTCCGATATGTTCGCCGACATCGGCCTGGCCGACTGGTACATCCCCGACATCAACCATGCCAGCGCAGAGCGGGTGGCGCGCGCCCTGATGGCCATCATCGACGACCTGCCGGCCGCCCGTGCGCGCCTGGCCCGCGCCATGCGGCTGGTCGAGAAGCTCCAGCAGTTCGGCATGCTGCGCCTGCGCCAGGTGCTGGGCCTGCCGCGCTCGCATGCCGCGCGCTACCACATCCGCAACTGAGGGCGACGCCCCGGCTCCGGCCATGGCTGGCTACCGCCCGGTTCTGCTACCATGCGCTACAGCGCGCCGGCGGCACGGGGGCGCACCATCAGAGCACCATCCGGAGAAGGTATGCGCAAGGCAGTCACATTGCAGCAGGTCGCGGACGCCGCCGGCGTCTCGCTCAACACCGCATCGCGCGCGATTCGCGCCGACCGCTATGTCTCGGAATCGGCGCGCGCCCGCGTGCAGGAGGCGGCCGATCGGCTGCACTACCGGCCCAACGTGCTGGCACGCCGCATGCGCGGCGACCCGGCCCGCCTGCTGGGAATTTTCGTCAATGCGATCGGCTGGGGGGTGGTGCACGAACTGGTCGACCATATCAGCGACGAAGCGCGCCGCCTCGACTTCGACTTGGTGGTCTTCAGCGCCGAGAACTTCCACGACCGGCGCCGGGTCGGCACCAGCGACCTGCTGTGCGGGCTGTGCGACGGCCTGCTGATGCTGCTGCCGAACCAGGACGATGGCTTTCTCGAGGTGCTGGAACGCGACCGCAGTAACTGCGTGCTGGTCGGCTTCGCCGCACGCGAGATCGGCCTGCCGGTGGTGGTGGTCGACAACCGCGCGGCCGGCCGCATGGCGGCCGAACATCTGCTGGCGCTCGGCCACCGCCGGATCGCCTTCATCCAGGGCAGCCGCGCCACCGGGCAAAGTAGCGAGCGCGAACGCGGCTATGCCGCCGCGCTGGCCGCGGCAGGCATCGCGCCCGACCCGGCCCTGATCGGTGCCGGCCACTTCGATCCGGGCAGCACCGCCGCAGCCACGCTGGCGCTGCTGGCGCTGGCGCGGCCGCCGACCGCGATCTTCTGCGCCAACGACGGCATGGCGCTGACCGTGATGGAAGTTCTGCGCGGACGTGGCGTGCGCGTGCCCGACGACGTCTCGGTGATCGGCTTCGACGATATTGCGCTGGCCAGCTACACCCAGCCGGGCTTGACCACGCTGCGCCAGCCCTCGCGCGAGATCGCCGTCAGCGCCGTGCACACGCTGCTGCGGATGATCGACAGCGGCCAGTTCGAATCGACCCGCCGGACCTATCCGCCCGAACTGGTGGTGCGCCAGTCGACCGGCCCGGCCCGGGCGCGCTGATCGCGCCCGCCGCCACCGCGCCCCGGATGGACGGCACCTGGTTGGAACGTGCGCGCCGCCCGCGCTTCGCGGCCGGCACGCTGCGCTATGGAGCAGTCGGGCTGGGCCTGGTGATCGCCTGGCTGCTCACCGGAGAACTGGGCATGGCGATGCGCGACCGCGCCATCGTCCCGGCCAGCCTGGAAATGCTGCGCCGCTACGGCGCGAGCGACAACACCGTCTCGGTGCTGCTGAGCGGGGTGCCGGCCGTGCTGTCGCTGTTCATGGTGCCGCTGATCGGCCCGGTCTCGGACCGTCTGCGCGGGCGCTGGGGACGGCGCCGCCCTTTCCTGTTCCTGCTGGCCCCGTCCGGCGCGCTGACCCTGGCCGGCATGGCGGCCTCCCAGCGCATCGGCGCGGCCGCCGCCCTGGGCGGAGCGGCCGCGCCCGACTACGCGCTGACCGTGTTCGCGCTGTGCTGGAGCGTATTCTGCGCGGTGGTGCTGTGCGCCAAGTCGCTCTACTTCGCGCTGGTCAACGACGTCCTGCCCAGCGCCTGGCTGGGCCGCTTCTTCGGGCTGTACCGCATCGTCAGCCTGTCGATCGGCATCGCCTTCTATTGCCGGGTGTTCCCGGCGCTCGATCACGCGCTGTATGCGATCACCGCGCTGGCCGGCCTGGTGTTCGGCGCCAGCATCATCCTGATGTGCGTGATGGTGCGCGAAGGCGAGTATCCGCCCGCGGCGCCGGCCCCGGATGACGCACCTGGCCGGGGCCGGCCCGCGCTGGCCGTCGCCTTCGCGCTGCCGCGCGCCGGTTGGATCTACGCCGCGCTGGCCCTGGGCGGCATGGTGTTCGGGCCATTCAATACCTTCAGCCAGTATTACGCCGCCTCGCTGGGGATGAGCAAGGCCGCGCTGGGCGAACTGTCGGCGCTGGCGTATGGTGTCTCGATCGTGCTGGCGCTGCCGATCGGCATACTGGCCGACCGTATCGGCGCACTGCGGGTCTCGCTGTGGGTCATGGCCCTGTATGGCGCGGCCATCGGCGCCGGCTACGCCGTGCTGCGCGACGGCGCCGCCTTCGGCCCGGTGTACCTGGTCCATGTGGTGCTGTCGGGCGCCTACTTTACCGCGGCCGCGTCGCTCCCCATGGCCTTGTTCCCGCGCCTGGATTTTCTGCGCTACTGCGCCTTCAGCGACGTGCTCGGCTCGCTGGCCGGCATCGCCCTGAGCGCGGTGCAAGGGGCGCTGCTGGACCGCACCGGCCACGATTACCGCGTCACGCTGCTGTACGCCGCATGCGCGGCGGCGGCCTGCACCTTGTGCCTGGCGCGCCTGGCCTGGGCCCAGGGCGCCGCCGCGCGCGCGTGAAAATCGCTAGTCCGAAAACGGTTTTCGCAATTGCTGGGACGTACGCCGAACGGCAGACTTCGTACGTGGCGCGGCCGCTCGACCGGCCGCGCCGTTCCCATTGTCCGACCTGAGCTTGCCTATGCCCTTCACCTCCCGGCCACAGATGTCACTCGCCGCCACCACCATGCTGGCGGCCCTTGGTGCCCATGCCGCCAGCCCTGCCGCGCCCTCGCTGGCGCCATCCGCTGTGCTGGCCCTGGCCGAGCGCGCCGCCGACTTCCAGATCGCCAGTATGGCGGCCGGCTGGGTGCCGCCCAACGCCGCCTATGAAACGCCGGATCGCAAGGGCTGGGTGCAGGGCGCGTTCCTCGCCGGACTGACCGCCTTGGCCGAACGCAGTGCGCGGCCGCTGTACCGTCAGACCATCCTGCTGCGCGGCGCCGCCAACGAATGGAAGCTGGGCCCGCGCATGTACCATGCCGACGACCAGGTGATCGCCCAGTCTTATGTCTGGGCCGCGCGCCACGGCGCCGGCGAGGCGGCGCTGGGGCCGGCCCGCCACCAGCTCGACGCCATCCTGGCGCGCCCGTCGCGCGTGCCGCTGGCGTTCTTCGCCGAGGCCGGCGTCGATTGCCAGACCCGCTGGTGCTGGTGCGACGCCATCTTCATGGGCCCGCCGCTGTGGGCCGCGATGAGCCAGGCCACGGGCGACGCGCGCTACGCCGACTTCGCCAAGGAAGAACTGGAAGCGGCCACCAGCTATCTGTACGACCGCCAGGAACACCTGTATTACCGCGACTCGCGCTATTTCGAGCGGCGCGGACCGGATGGCGAAAAGGTGTTCTGGAGCCGGGGCAACGGCTGGGTGTTCGCCGGACTGGCACGCACCCTCGATGCACTGCAGAGCGACGATCCCGGCCGCGCCGCTTTGGAAAAAATCTTCACCGAGATGGCCCTCAAGCTGAAGGCCATCCAAAAGCCGGACGGCTACTGGAGTCCGTCGCTACTGGGCGATCCGGCCAAGTCGCTGCCCGAATCGAGCGGCACCGCCTTCTACACCTACGGCCTGGCTTGGGGCATCGGCCATGGCTTGCTGGAGCGCGCGCGTTTCGAGCCGGCGCTGCGGCGTGGCTGGGACGCGCTGGCGCGCTCGCTCCATCCCGACGGCAAGTTCGGCAACGTCCAGCCGATCGGCGACAGCCCTGACAAAGTCAACTACGATGACACCCAGTACTACGGGGTCGGGGCCTTCCTGCTGGCAGCCGGCGCCGTGGCCGACCTCAAGCTCGACAGCGCCAAGTGACCCTGTCGAGCCCCACATAACCACCACCCTGGAATTACCCATGAAACGTCGCACCATCCTTGGCGGCCTGGCCTTCGGCCCGGCCATGCTGTCCTCCCTGCCGGCACTGGGCGCGCCCGCCGGCGCCGCCCCCGGCGGCGCCGCGCGCGCCTATATGGTCGGCCTGCTGACCTCGATCGCCGAGCCGGTGTTCAGCGCCATGGCGCGCGGCCAGCTGAAACAGCGCTTCGACCTCGAACTCAGCCCCACCTGGGACGGGCGCCCGCCCGACGTGGCCTACCTGGAGTGCTTCGGGCGCCTGCTGTCCGGCTGCGCCCCCTGGTTCGCCCTGCCCGACGACGACAGCGCCGAAGGCAAGACCCGCGCCCGCCTGCGCATGCTGGCGCTGCAGTCGCTGGCCAACGCGGTCGATCCAGCCAGTCCGGACCTCTTGCTGTGGAGCGGACCGCCCCAGGTCCTGGTCGATTCGGCGTATATCTCGAGCGCCCTGCTGCGCGCCCCGGCGGCCCTGTGGGAGCCGCTCGACGCCACCACCAGGCGGCGCCTGGTGGACGCCATCAAGGGCGTGCGCGCGATCGAACCGGCCCATACCAACTGGCTGCTGTTCGCCGCCATGAACGAAGCGTTCCTGCTGTCGGTGGGCGAAGCCTACGATCCGCTGCGCATGAACACGGGGGTGCGCAAGATGCGTGAATGGTACGTGGGCGACGGCTGGATCAAGGACGGCGACACCTTCCACTTCGACTACTACAACTCCTACGTGATCTACCCGATGCTGGTGACGGTGCTGCAGACCATGGTCAAGTTCAAGGCCGGCTACTGGAACGCCAAGCCGGAAGAGCTGCTGGCGCAGGCGACCAAGCGCATGCAGCGCTATGGCGAACACCTGGAGCGCTTCATTTCGCCGTCCGGCAGCTACCCGCCGATCGGCCGCTCGATCACCTACCGCACCGCCGCGTTCCAGCCGCTGGCGTTCATGGCCTGGCACAAGCTGTTGCCGGCCTCGCTGCCGGAGGGCCAAGTGCGCGCGGCGCTGGAGGCGGTGCACCGGGCCATCTGGTCGGATCCGAGCAATTTCACCGCCAAGGGATTCCTGACGATCGGTTTCGCCGGCCACCACCCCGCGCTGGCCGACTGGTATTCCGACAGCGGCAGCATGTATATCGCCGCCGAGAGTTTCCTGACCCTGGGCCTGGCGCCAGGCGACAGCTACTGGACGGCGCCGGCGCGCGACTGGACCCAGAAGAAAGCCTTCAGCCACCAGGATTTCCCGAAAGACTACCACGTCGACTACTGATGCCGGCGGCGACGCCGCCGCGCCCTGACGCCGACCCGAAAGGCCGGCGCCAGGGCAGGCCTCAGGCGGCCTGCAACAGCCGCTGGCGCAGCATGCGCTCCTGCCACACGCGCGGCGTGCAGCCGATCTCGCGGCCGAACACGGTGTACAGGTATTGCACCGAAGTGAAGCCGCAGCTGAGTGCCACGTCGGGCATGCTGGCCACGCCGCGCGTGAGCATCTGCTTAGCCTGTTCGAGTTTGAAGCGCAGGATCTCGTCATGCACCGAGTGGCCGCGCTCGCGCTTGAAGCGGGTTTCCAGCGCCGAGCGCGACATGCCCACGTTGTAGGCCACCTGCGCCGCCTTGATGCCGCGTTGAGCGTTCAGGCGAATGAAGTGCATGGCCCTCATCACCAGCGGGTCGCACAGCGGCGCGGCGGCATTGCCGTGCGGCGCCTGGGCCAGTTCCAGCGGCGCCACCTGTTCGTCCTGGATGCCCGGACACACGTCCAGAGCGCGCTGCAGCATCAGCGCGGCGCGCCGGCCCATCTCGTGGCGGTCCAGCATCACCGAAGCGAGCGCGACCGGCGACAGCTCCTGGGCCAGCGGATCGCTGTCGACGCCGACGATCAGGATCTGCGCGCCGCTGTCGTAGCCGGCCAGGGCACAGGCCTGGCCGAGCATGCGGGCGCACACCGAATCTGGGGCGAAAATGGCGACTGGCCTGGGCAGTTGTACCAGCCAGGCGATCACCTGGCGCATCGGCCCCGACAGCGGGTGGGCATCGTGCTCGCAGCGCAGCAGCGCCACGGCCGCGCCATCGCGCTGCGCCAGCGTGGCGAACGCCCGTTCGCGCTCGCGCAGCCAGGCCGTGCCCTCGTGCGTCCCGGCGCTGAACATGGCGAAGCGCGCGGCGCCCTGACCGATCATGTAGTCGTAGGCCTTGCGCGCCACTGCCGCGTTATCGGCCAGCACCGCGGGCGGGCGCGCCCCGTATCGACCGCGCGGCGCACCAAGACCGACCCCAACCACCGGCACCCCGCGTGCCGCCAGCGGCCCCAGGTCATGCTCGTCGCTGCTGCCGATAAACGCGTCGGCGTGCAGCATCAACCCGGCCAGCGCCTCGTCGTCGACCACCGGGGGCACCAGCAGAATGTTCCAGTTAAGGACGTGCTGGCGCACATGCTCGACGATGCCGCCGGTGATCCGGCCGTTGTGAATCTCTTCATTGCCCAGCAATAGCGCTACCCGGCGGCGTTTGGTCGTTTCCACAGCGGTCTCCTTGACGTGCTTTTTTTATTTCAGGGAACGTTACCAGTGCAGCTCTGGTAACGTTCCTCCATGCGTGCTCCGATGGTATCAGCCTGCTTCCTGCCAAGTCAACAAGGACTCTGGTAACGTTGCGATAACGCCGCGCGATGCGCCTCGCATGGCGCCCGCCCGCAGCCGAGCTGAGCTGCCGGGCACTGTGAAAAAGCGCAAGGCCGACAACGTAAAATCGAAATAGATGTGCCCACCTTCCGGGCGCAACATAGTGCAGTCATGCGGTCAGAGCATGAGCATCATAGTCAAAACGTATAACTTGGAGCTTCACCATTGCATGGCTGACAGTCCGCCACCCGGGCGGCACAGGACGGGACCCGGCGCCGCATGCCGCGTGCCAGTCTCACAGCGACTTCAATCAGATGAAAAAGGAAAGAAATGAATCCGATAAATCCCCATAAACGACTGATCATGCGCAGCGCCGGCGTGCTCATCCTGGCCATGGCCGGCGCGGCGGGCAATGCGCTTGCCGCCGTCAACGAGCCCTACCAGGTCAAGGTCAGCTACGACCCCACCGGGCCGCGCGCCAGCGTCACCTTCGGCGCCGACGGCCCGGCCGCCTACGGCTATGGCATCGAGCGGCGTCCGGTCGGGCGCACCACCTGGAACCAGGTCGGCTACATCAATGAACCGCTGCGCAGCTACCTCGACGCCACGGTGGCGCCGCTGACACGTTACGAGTACCGCGTGAAGGCTTACCGGCCGGGCGGCCCAAGCAGCGGCTACATCAGCACCAGCACAGCGACCATCGCGCTGAACTTCCCGTATTACACGGCCTATCCGAACGGCATCGCGCCGAGCAATTTCACGCGCGAGCAGCAGGCCGCCGACGCGCGCGCGATGTACGGCTACTGGCGCGCCAAGTACACTACGACGACCGGGGCCGGCACGGGGGGGATGCGCGTATACAAGTCCGATGAAAATGGCGAGACGGTGTCGGAAGGCCAGGGCTACGGCATGGTGATCTCGGTGTACATGGCCGATTCCGGCAACAACGCCAAGAGCGACTTCGACATGATGCTCACCTACTACAAATCCAAGCACAAAGTTGCCTCCGATGGCAGCAACACGGGCTTGATGGCGTGGCGCGTGAATGCCGACGGCAGCATCGCCGATAACTGGGTAGCGCCAGACGGCGACATGGATGCGGCCTGGGCGCTGCTGGTGGCCGACCGCAAGTGGGGCAGCGGAAATGGCAATCCCAACTACTGGGGCGAAGCGCAGAACATCCTGAACGGGCTGCAGAAATGGGCCACCTACAACCATAGCACCACCAGCTCCGACCTGATCGCCAATGCGGACAAGGAGCTGTCAGCGCAGGAAGGCGCCGGCAATTACACCATGAGCTCCTACCAGATGGTGGGCTACATGTCGGAATTCGCCAACGCCTCCGACACCACCCGCGCCGCCCAGTGGCATGACACGCTCAAGGCCGGCTACAAGGCCTACGACTATTTCTACGACACCCACTCGAGCACCGCCCTGACGCCCTTCACCTTCCTGACGATGCCCGGCGCGACCCAGTACCAGCAGGGTTCGAAAGGGTATTCGTTCGGGCCCGATTCCTGCCGCGTGCCATGGCGCGTCGGAATGGACTATCTGTGGCACGGCAATGCCCATTCGGCCTGGGTGGCCGGGCAGATCCCATCGGTGCGTTCGACGCTGGCGCACGACATGCCGATGGTCAATGCGGCCTGGTTCAAGAACGCCACCGGCGGCCGCCCTCAGACCGCCTGGTACCACTATGAGCTCGACGGCACGCCCACGGTCGGCACCACCCACTGGGGCCAGCGCCACACGGCCGGCGCGATGGCGGTGGGCGCGATGACCGACACCAGCAACCAGTCCTGGCTCAACGACCTGTACAGCTATATGCGGGTACAGATTCCGGGCCAGCCGTACACCAGCGACGGCATCACCCTGACGCCCGAGTACTACGCCGATACGGTGCTGATGGTGACCATGATCGCAGTCACCGGCAACATGCCCAATCTACCCAACGTGGCCATCCCGGCGCAGTAAGCCGCCGCCGCGCGGCCAGACCGCCAAGGTCCGGGACTGGCCGGCCGGCGCCGCAGCGCTTCCCGGCTGCGGCGTTTTTTCATGCCCGCCGCCGCGCGGGCCCGGCGGCGCCAGCCAGCATACCGCGAGCGGGGCAGCGTGGCCAGCATCAGCAGGATGAAAATCCCCTGGCAGCCCGGCGCCGGTCGCAGGTGGCCGCTGACCAGCCCGGCAAGCATGAAGCCCGGCCCCTTGAAGGCGAGGCAAAGGCGTTCTGGGCAGTGACCTAAGGTCCCGGCGCCATCTGCTGCACCCTGTGCACCATCAGGCCGACCGGGCGGCCGCGACCAGCGCCAGGCTGTCCGGCTGAAACAGGCCCAGCAACACGAAGCTGAGTGGGCATATTCGCCGCGATGCACCGCTTCATCAGCGCGCGGCAGTCCGACGCCCGCCAGGTCGATTCCGCCCGGCGGCGAGCCGCTCAGGGACGAGGCGATCCCGCAGGTGCCGCAGAGCAGGCCCAGCATGTCATCGGACAGCCCCAGCCCGCCGCGCGCGGGCGATCAGGAGAAAGGCGTCCACCTTGTCGATCAGGCCGCCGCTGGTCAGATACATCACGCTGACGCCCGAGTACCACGCCGATACCGTGCCGATGCGGCGCCGATGAAGACCATGATCGCAGTCACCGGCAACATGCCCAATTTACCCAACGTGGCCGTCCCGGCGCAGTAAGACGCTGCCGCGCGGCCGGACTGCTAAGGTTCGGACTGGCCGGCCAGCGCCGCGGCAGGTCCAGGCGGCGCTGTTCCATGCCCGCCGTCGCGCGGGTCCAGCGGCGCCAGCCAGCACACCGCGAACGAGGGCAGCGTGGCCAGCATCACCAGGATGAAAAACCCCTGGTAGCCCAGCGCCTGTTGCAGGTGGCCGCTGACCAGCCCGGTAAGCATGAAGCCCAGCCCCTTGAAGGCGGTGGCGAAGGCGTAGTGGGCAGTGACGTAAGGTCCCGGCGCCATCTGCTGCATCATGTACACCATTAGGCCGACCACGCCGAAGCCGTAGAAGAACTTCTCGACCATCACGCCGGCCGCGACCAGCACCAGGTTGTCCGGCTGAAATACGCCCAGCAACACGAAGCTGAGGTTGGGGATATTCACCGCGATGCACAGCTTCATCAGCGCGCGCGGCAGTCCGACGCGCGACAGGTAGATTCCGCCCAGCAGCGAGCCGCTCAGGGTCGAGGCGATCCCGCAGGTGCCGTAGATCAGGCCCAGCATTTCATTGGACAGCCCCAGCCCGCCGCGCGCGCGCGGGTCGACCATGAAGAAGGCGCCCACCTTGTCGATCAGGCCGACGCTGGTCAGATACAGCAGCGCGAAGGCGATCATGCGCCAGATGCCGGGCTTGTGGAAGAACGTCATGAAGGCGTCGGCCATGATCGCGAAAGCATGGCGCAGCGAGGCCGGCGGATGCGAGGCCGGCGCGCCGGGCGGCATCTGGCGCGCATGCCACAGCGGCATGAGCAGGCACAGCAGCGCGAGCAGCACGAACACGACCTGCCACGAGCTGGCCCAGACCGCGCCCGGCGCATTGTCCGGGTGCCCGAACAGGTTCTTGTGCAGATAGCCCGACAGGTAGACCAGGCCGCCGGTGGCGATGATCGGGCCCAGGTTCCATGACAGGCTCATGATGCCGGTGAAGAAGGACTGCTGGTCGGGCCGCAGCTCGGTCACGAACACGCCGTCGGTGGCGATGTCCTGGATCGAGCCGAGCAGGGAGATAAGGAACATCAGGGCCAGCATGGCGCCGATGTTCACCGGCCCGGACAGCAGCAGCGCCAGCGCGCCGAAGCAGGCGCCGATCGCGCCCTGGGCGCACAGCACGAAGAACCTCTTGGTGCGGTACATCTCGACGATCGGCGAAAACAGCGGCTTGATGGTGTAGGCCAGGATCAGCAGGCTGGCGTACTCGGCGGCCTTGCCGTTGTCCATGCCGAGGTTCTTGAACATCACCGCCGCCACGCTGTTGAGGGTGACGAACACCAGGCCCATGGTCAGGTAGCCCGAAGGCACCCACAGCCAGGGCGAGCGGCGCGGCGGCGCCTGGGCGGCGAGGGCCAGTTGGCTGTCCGGGGCGCTCATGCCGCCGCTCCGGCCAGGTTGATGCGGCGGGTGCCGCCGTTCCAGGCGCGCAGGCCGAGCTGGGCCGCGCGTCCGGGAGCGGCCTCGATCCGCACCGCCAGCGCCTCGCCCGGCAGCAGGCTGATGTAATTGTCGCTGTAGTAGGCCGGCAGCACCCGCTGCCCTTCCCCGTCGAGCAGGGTCAGCTTGTTGTGCAGGCTGGGCGTGGCCGTGGCGTTGACCAGCATCAATTCGATGGCGCCGGGCGCGCGGCGCGTGACCGTCACCTGCACATCGGCTTCCGGCATGCCGTTCAGGCCGCGCGACGCCGACGGGCTGCGGGCCAGCCAGTACAGGTTGCGCGAATGGCGCCGGCCGTCGGCGCCGTGCAATTCCAGCAGCGCCAGCAGCACCCCCTCATGCCGCAGCAGCGCCTCGATGCCGATCTCGCGCGGCGCCGAGACCGCGTTGGGCGCCAGGTCGAGCACCGTGGCGCCTTCGCCCAGCGTCGTGCCGTCCAGGCGCAGCAGGCGCCAGGACAGTTGCGCGCCGCCCAGCGCCGCGGTGCCGACGTTGACCGCCAGCGCCGCGTGCCCGGGCAGGTTCAGCTGGGCGTGCACCGGCTCCAGCGCCGCCCGGGCGCCATAGAAGGCCGCGTGGGTGTCGTAGTCGTGGCTGTAGATCTGCCACTGGGTGCTGGGCCAGGCCGGATGGCTCATCCACAACAGGCGGCCGCTGTGGCGTTGCCACAGTCCGCCGTTCATGCCCTCGAAAATGGCGCGGTGGTTGTCGAAGTTGAGCATCTGGGCCTTGCGCTCGAAGTCTTCCAGCGAGGTCGGCGGCCCGAAGCGCTCGGCCAGCGCCGCCTCGAACGGCGCGGTATCGCCGTTCTCGTCGCTGTGCCAGTCGTGATAGGCCCAGGTATCGTTGATCGGCCAGCGGTCCTCGGCCGGCACGAAGGCTTCGAACGCTTCCAGCGTGGGAAACGACTGGGTCCCGATCTCGGTGGAAAAGCCCTGCGCCACCTGGTCGAAATAGGCGCGCGGCTCGCGGTAGTTCCACGGGCCGCTCTCCTGCAGGTTGACCTGGCGCGAGTTGGGCAGGTACAGGCGGCTGCCGTCTTCCTCGCGCACCAGCCGGTCCAGGCCCTGGTTCAGCACCGGCTGCGGCACGCCTTCATTGCGCCCGATCCAGGCGGCGATGCAGGGATGATTGCGGTAGCGCCGCAGCACGTCGCGCGCGTTGGCCAGGAACAGGGCCGGATCCTGCGGCTCGACCTGATGGTCCTGGGTCGAGGCCCAGAAGTCATTGAGCACCAGCAGGCCGTACTCGTCGGCCAGCTCGAAAAACGCCGGTTCGGTGCATTGTCCGACCCAGTTGCGGATGGTATTCATGTTGGCCTCGCGATGCAGACGGAAGTATGGCTCCAGGCGGCTGCGCTCGACGCGCTTGAGCCAGTCGTCCATCCCCCAGTTACCGCCGCGCACGGCGATGCGCACGTCATTGACGCGCAACACCATGAACGGCGCCAGGCTGTCCTCCGGCAGGTAGCGCAGGGCGGCGCTGGCCGTGGCCGCGGGATGCAAGGACGGCGCCCACAGGCCGCCTCCAAGCGCCAGTATATGCTGGTGGTCGAGTTCGACCAGCGCCTGCCCGTCGGCGCGCGCCCGGGCCGGCTCGGCTTCGACCCGAACCAGGGCGCCCCCCGGCTCGACCAGCGACAGCTCGTAGCTCAGTTTGCGGATGCCGAAGCGGTAGCGGCGCGCGTCGGAGCAGGCGCCGCCCGCGTGCACCTTCAGCTCGACAGCGTACAGGTTCGGTTCGCCATAGCCGTTCGGCCACCACAGCGAGGGCGTGGCGATGTCGAGCGCGCCGCAGGCGGCCGCTTCGATGCGCAGGGTGTGCCGGCCCGGCGCCAGCTCGCGTTCGAGCAGCGCCGTGCGCACCGGATGGCGCCCGGACAAGTCGTGCAGCGCCAGGTCGATGCGCACCGGCAGGCGCTCCTGGCCCAGGTTGTGCAGCGGCAGGTCGAGTTCCAGGCAGGCGCGCTCGGCCGGAGTGCCGGGAAACTGCGCCACCACCTGGGCGTCGCCCAGCCGCACCGGGCCGCTGCTGCCCAGCTCCACCGCCTGCCACAGGCCGGTGTTGCGGTCGCGCACCCCCGGAATCCAGTCCCAGCCTTCGGTGGCGACGAAGGTCGGCCCGTCGATGGCAAGGATGCCGCCGTTGGCGCCCGGCCCGCCGCGCAGCGACTGCTCGTGCGGAATGCCCGGATGCGGCGGCGGAGAGACCCGCACCGCCAGCACGTTGGGCTGGCCTGGGCGCAGCACCTCGGCCAGCTCGAACTGGCCGCGCACGAAGGCGCCGCGCATGCTGCCCAGGCGGGTGCCGTTGCACCATACCTCCGCCGCGTAGTTGACGCCGTCCAGGCGCAGCCAGGCGCGCGCGGGGTCGAGGTCGCCCGGCAGCTCGAACTCGCTGCGGTACCACCAGTCCTGGCGGCACAGCGCTTCCGGCACTTCCAGGTTGGCCAGGCCGATGCCTGGATCGGGCACCTGGCCGCGCGCGATCAGCGTGGTCAGCACGGTGCCCGGCACCACCGCCTCGAGCCAGGCGTCGCCCGGCGCCGGTCCTGGAGCGGACAGCGCGGCGCCGTCGGCGGCGGCGGCATCGGCGCTGCTCAACTGCCAGCGCCGCACCAAGTAGCGCTGGGCACCGTTCTCTTCCAGCACCGCGCCCTCGGGCAGCGGCTGGGCGCGCGCCAGAGGCGCCTCCCCGGCCAGCGCGCGCGGCAGCGTGGCGCTGGCCTGGGGCACGGCCAGGCCGGCCTGCTGGCGCGTCTGCAGCGGCCAGGCGCGCATATTCGGTTCGAACGGCAGCAAGGCCTCGCGCGGCGGCGCGGCGGGCGCCAGCGCGACCTCGCCCGCATGCACTTCCAACCCGGCCAACAGGC
This sequence comes from Oxalobacteraceae bacterium UBA6018, assembly GCA_002428015.1. Lineage (GTDB taxonomy): Bacteria > Pseudomonadota > Gammaproteobacteria > Burkholderiales > Burkholderiaceae_D > Telluria_A. Next base: position 124,309 of record DIZW01000055.1, read on the forward strand.
CGGCGAAGCGCCCGCCCTGCGCGCGCGGCGCCAATTCCACGCAATCGAAGGGCTGGTGCGACAGCGCCAGCGCGGCGTGCGCGCGGGTACCGCCGGCTCCGTACAGCCAGGCGCCGCGCGGGCCGACCCGCACGCCTATCCAGGTCCAGGCGCCAGCGCGCTCCAGCGCCAGGCGCAGGGTGCCGGCCGGCGTGTGCAGGACGGCCCAGCCGTCCTCCGCCAGCAACTCGACCGGGCCGGTTCCGGCGCCAGTCAGGCGCAGCAGCGGCGCCGGCAGGCAGGCCGCTCCCGCCGGCCTGAACCAGCAGGCCAGGCTGTAGCCCTGGCCTTCCAGGGCGGCGGGAGGCGCCGCCAGGGATTTGCGCAGCGCGCCGCCGGCGGCGCGAAAACTGGCGTGGAAAGGTCCTCCGACGCGCTGGGTGGTAGTCACTGTCATTTGCTCGATCTCATCAATGGGAAGCTGGCGCCACGGTGGCGCCGAGACCAGCAGTGTGCGCAGCGCGGCCCTGGCCTGCAATTGCGAAAAGTGCGCGCCGCGCTTGGGTTTTCGTTTAGCGGCCGATGCTGGATTTCCGCAAGCCCAATTGGACCTTTCGCAATTGAAAACATGCTGACAAATTGTCATTATCGAAGCTAGCTTCGGCATGCTGCCGGGGTAATTGTCATTGACCTCGCCTTTCATCGGGCGCCTCGTTATGGAAACCACCATGTCCCTCGATCTTCGCTCTGCCCTCGCCTCAGCGGCCCTTGCAGTCAGCTGCGCCGCCCCAGCGCGCGCCGCCGTCCTGCTGTACCAGGACGCCGGGGCCTACGCCGCCGCCATGCCGGGCGTGACCGCCATCCACGACAGCCTGGACGACCTGCCAACCAATGCCACGCTCGCCGGTCCGCTGCAGCGCAACTTGTCCGCGCTGGGCTACCGCACCTCCGCCGTCGAAGCGGGCGGCTCGGAGGCCGGCGCATTCTTCCCGCTCGACGACGGCCTGGGCGGCGCCATCCTCTCGACCGACGTGGCCAGCTCGGCGATTCGTCTGGATAAATTCAGCGCCACCATGCGCGGCATCGGCGGGATATTCTTCGGCAGCGACCTGTTCGGCGCGGCCGCGCCCGGCACCGTACGGCTCGACGTGACCGACGGCTCGGGCACCTACAGTTACCAGTTCAACGACCTGGGCAGCGACGCTTTCCTCGGCTTCGTCAGCGACAGCCGCATCACGGCACTGAGCTTTGCGGCGCTCAATGGCGCCGATCCGCTGGCCGTGCCGCTGCTGTTCCCGTCCATCGGCGACCTCGATTTCGGGGCGCTGCCGGAACCGGCCGGGCTGGCACTGTTCGGCGCCGCGTTCGCCCTGGCCATGCTGCGCTGGCGCCAGGGCGCCAAAGCCCAGCGCTAACGACGGCGCGGGTCGGACAACGGGCGATGTCGCCGTCAGGCGTGCGAAGACGCCGACGGCTGCCCGCGGCGCATTCCCGGGTGAGTCGGTGCGCCGGCCGTCCACGGCCCGGCGCCACCCGGGATAATTCGGTACACGATGGGTGGCGACGCCGTGTCAGCGCCCCATCGACGCGGACAACGATGGCAGGCATTGACGCTGTGGAGGCGAACTGCCTCCTTTTCCCTGACTCCCCCCTGAAGGCTGACCGCCTGATGAGGCACGCCTCTGACTCGAGAAAATAGCTCCCGTCCGCTTGCGCAACGCCGCCTAAACGCAACGGCCTGTCGGTTTTCTTAGAAAGGCGGAAAAACGCCTGTCCGCCGCTTGGGAAGCGCGCTCATCAGACCAACGCGCCGTTCAACGCCGCGAGCATCCACCCGATCCTCCCGTAGCGGGTGGAATGGCGGTTGTATCTCATCAAGACGGCAACAATACGGGAAGATGTGTGCTTAACGCTGACATCGCCAAGAAAAAAGCCGTCAGCGCCGCGCCGGCGCCTGGCGGGCACGTACGACGGCTAGCAACTTGCATCAACACCGAAGATCGGCACGGCGCGTGACAGCCGACCCGCGGGCCGGCCGCCAGTGTTACTGCAGCACTTCCGGCAAGTCCGGCATGTTGCCGGTCACCATGATCATATTCAGCATCAGCACGGTGTCGCCGAAGTACTCGGCCGGCACCCGGTAGCCGCCGCCGTTGTAGTCCTGCCCTGGAATCTGCTGGCGCATCCAGGCGTACAGGGTGTTCAGTTGCTGCTGGCTGGAGACATCGGTCAGCGCCCCGGCCGCCATCGATCCGGCGGTATGGCGCTGGCCCCAGTGGATGGTCGAGGCCGGCGTACCGTTCAGCTGGTAGGTGTACCACATCGCGCTCGGATTGCCGCCCGTGCTGCCCATGAACCAGTTGACGTTCACCTTCGGCATGTCCTGCGCCAGGGCGGCGCTGACGGCCGGATCGAGGCCGTGCGCCCACGAGGAATTGGCGTTGCCGTGCCAGATATAGTCCATGCCGATGCGCCATGGCACGCGGCAGGAGTCCGGTCCGAAGGTGTAGCCCTTTGAGCCCTTCAGGTACTGCTTGAGGCCCGGCTGAGTCAGGAAAGTGAACGGGGTCAGCGCGGTGCCGGGGTTCGTCTTGTAGAAATAATTGAAGGCCTCGTAGCCGGACTTGAGCGTGTCGAGCCACTGGGCCGCGCGTGTGCTGTCGGAGGCGGATGCGAACTGGCGCATATAGCCCACCATCTGGTAAGAACTCATGGTGTAGCTGCCCGCGCCCTCCTGCCAGGTCAGATCCTTGTCGGCATTGGCGATCAGCTTCGAGGCCGTCGTCACCCGGTTAAAGACGACGTATTTCTGCAGCGCGTTGATAATCCCCTGCGCTTCGCCCAGGTAGTTCGGGTTGCCGTTGCCGCTACCCCACTTGTGGTCCGCCACCAGCAGCGAGAAGGCCGCATCGAGGTCGCCGTCCGGCGCCACCCACGGGTCGGCGGTGGAGCCATCGGCGTTGATCGACCAGTCCATCAGGTTGCGCGTGCTGCCGTCGGCATTGGTCTTCATGTGCGCGCGGTAATACACCAGCATGGCGTCGAAGTCGGCCTTGCCGCCATTGTCGTCGTCGGCCATGAACACCGAGATCAGCATGCCATAGCCCTGTCCCTCCGATACCGTCCCGCCGCCCTCCGCAGGCTTGTAGACGCGCTTGCCGCCGCTGCCGGCGCCGGCGCTGGTGACATAGGTCGCGCGCCACAGCGTGTACATGTCGCGCACGTCGGCGTTCATCTGATCCTGGCTGAAATTGCTTGGACGGATGCCGAACGGATACGGGGCGTTGTAGGGGAAGTTGACGGCCGTTGCGACTGCGGCGCTCGGATAGAAGTCGCTGCGCGCGCCGCTGCGGTAGGCCTTGACCCGGTATTCATAGCGCTTGAGCGGGGCCAGGCCGCGATCGGTATAGCTGCGCACCGGTTCGCTCTTGAAGGCCACCTGGCTCCAGGTGGCGCTGCCGAGCAGGCGGCGCTCGATGGCGAAACCGTAGGCCAGCGGCGCGTCGCTGGTCCAGCTCAGGGTGGCGCTGTGGGTGGCACCGTCGTACTTGACGGCCACGTTGTAGGGCGCCTTGGTCTGCGCCGCCGCGCTGCCGGCCAGCCCGAGCGCGATGCAGGCGCCCAGCATGCGGCAGGCGAGCCTGCGGGTTGCTTGTTTCATGTGTCGATCTCCTGTCGTGGTAGTACCTGTTGAGCCTGACGCTACCGGCGTCACGCGTGCGATACAGCCGGGCCATCATCCGCGCCATCCCGAGTCCTTGCAATTTCGAAAACATCGAGTGCGGCTTATATTTCCTTGGCGCGCGGGGCGCGCCGCCCGGCACTGAGAAAACGCATTCACAGACGGCGATTTCACAATTGCCGCCGGGAAGGGGGGGGGAAGACAATGGGCGGTCAGCATGTCAACCCGGGCAACCCGAGGATCAAAAAAATGAAGCTTGTCGGCTACGCATCGTTGTGGCAATGGAATGGCCAGTTCGACGGCCGCCTGGAGCAGGTGGTGGCGGCCGGTTTCGGCGGCGTCGAGTACGTGCTGCCGGCCGATCCCGGCGCCGACCGCGCCTTCGGCCAGGCCTTGCGCCGGCACCGGCTCGGCTATATCGCCCAGGCCGTCACGCGCGGGCCCGTCCATGCGGACTCGCTGCGCGCGACGCTGGAGCGCTGCGCGCCGCTCGAGCCGGTGTCGGTGACGGCCCAAAGCGGGGCCGATTCGATGCCGTTCGACCGGCAGCTGCGCTATTTCGAGCAGGCCCTGCGCCTCGAGGAACAGTTCGGCATTCCGGTGGCCCATGAAACCCACCGCGGGCGGGCCTTGTACACCCCCTGGCACACGGCCGAGCTGCTGCGGCGCTTCCCGCAGCTCAAGCTGGGGGCCGATTTCAGCCACTGGGGCGTGGCCTGCGAGCGCATGCCCGAGCTGAGCGATCCCGACGTGCGCCTGGCGGCCAGCCGCGCGATCCATGTCCACGGCCGCATCGGCACCGAAGAGACGCCGCAGGTGGCCGATCCGCGCGCGCCCGAATGCGCCGCCTACGTTGAGCGCTTCGACGCGCTGTGGCTGGCCGTGGCCGCGGCGCGCCGCGCGGCCGGCGCGGCCGCCCTCAGTTTCACCCCCGAATTCGGACCGGCGCCATACGCCCCGCTGGCGCCCTACACGTGCCAGCCGCTGGCCGACATCTGGGAGCTGAACTGCTGGATGCTGGAGCACTTCCGGGCCCGCTTCGACGCCTGGATGGCGGACACCGACCGGGCGGCGGCGGGCGCGCCGGCGATAACGTGATGGTCGCTCCCGGACGCCTGCTCAACCGCACCTTCCTGGCCGAGGGGCTGCCGGTGCGCCTGGCGCTGCAGCAGCTGTCCACGCCCTACAAGCTGCACTGGCACGAATTCTATGAACTGTCCTTCGTGCTGTCCGGACGCGCGGTCAACACCGTCAACGGCGTGCCGCACGCGCTGAAGTCGGGCTCGATGTTCCTGCTGACGCCGGCCGACTTCCATGAATTGGCGCCCGAGCCGGGCGAGGTGCTGCAGCTGTACAACCTGAATTTCTCCGACGCCCTGCTCTCGCCGGCCATCATCGAACTGGTGCTTCTGCACAAGGACGCCGTCCACGCCCAAATCGAGGACGGCGAGGAGCGGGCGGCGATCCGCATCCGCTTCGCGGCGCTGGCGGCCGAATTGCCGGGCCAGCGGGCCGGACGCGATATCGCGGTGGTGGGAGAGCTGAACCGCCTGCTCATCGACTGGCACCGCCACCGCCGCCCTTCCGGGCGCGCGGCGGCGGGGGCGATGCCGTCCGGCCCCTGCCACGCCGGAATCCGCAAGGCGCTGCTGTATTTGCACTACCACTTCCGTCAGCAGATCAGCCTGCAGGATGTGGCCGGGGCGGCCCATCTGTCCTGCAATTACTTCAGCGAACTGTTCCACAAGTCCACCGGCCTGACCTTCCAGCACTATCTGCAAGGGCTGCGCCTGGACTTCGCCCATGCGCTGCTGCGCTCATCGGCCCTGCCGGTGACGGAGGTGTCGCTGATCGCCGGCTTCAATACCCTGAGCCACTTCGAGCGCCTGTACCGGGTCCGCTTCGGCGGCCCGCCCAGCCAGACGGAACGGCTGCACCTGGCCTGAGCGGCGCCCGCCCTCAGGGCACGTTGGCGTAGCGGTTGCCGGCCAGGTCGCGCCCGCGCGCCAGCCAGATCTTGAACGGCTCGCCCTGGTGGTCGGTATCCTTGAGCACCTTGATGTTGGTCGAAAAATAGCGCATGGTGTAGCCGCAGCGGCGCTGCGTGCTCAGGTTCGCCGCGGCGCCGTGGATGATGCGGGCATCGTGCAGCGAGCACTGGCCCGGCTCGAGCTCGAAGTACACCGCGCCGCGCTCATCGACGCCGCGGATCTGGCGGTCGAAGGTGTTGGCGCGGATGTCGACCGCCTCATATTCGGAGAAACCATTGCGGTGGGTGCCGGGAATGACCCGCATGCAGCCGTTGCCGCGATGGCTAGGATCGATCGCCAGCCAGACCGTGACGATGCTGTCGAAACCGTCGACCCGGTCCTTCCAGTAAGCCGAGTCCTCGTGCCAGGGGGTGGCCCGTCCGACCAGCGGATCCTTGCAGATGAAGTGGCTCGACCACAGCGCGATGTCGGGCCCGAGGATAGGCTCGACCAGGTCGAGCACTTCATCGGCCAGCAGGAACTCGAGCAGCTCGGGGTCGCGGAAATGCGGGGTGTCGAGTTCGTCCGAGAGGCGCGCGCCACGCTCGGCAAGTTGGCGTTCGAAAATCGCGGTCAGGCGCGCCTGGCGCTGCGCCGAGAACAGCGGGCGGTGGCTGAGCAGATAGCCTTGCTCGCGGAATGCCTGCACGTCGACTTGTTCGGTTAATGATGTCATGGAGCGGCTCGCAAATGAGTCAATGGGAGTGCCACTGTAGCGCTGCCGGGCGCGGCGCGCGCGGCGCCATCTCGGAATCTGCCTGCGGCGCTTCCGGTGCCGCCCTGCGCCATGGCTGCGCCCAGATTTCCCAATAATCACGGGAGCAAAACATAAACACCGTTGCTTGCACCTGGGTTACGCTGGCAACGGTCCCCCTCATGCGCGGCGCACGCCCGCCCCACTGCCCTAGGAAAGCTATGTCCCGTCGTCCATCCCCGCCGATCAATCCGCTGCGCCGCCTGCTGGCCCTTAGTCCCTCCCTGCTGGCGCTACGCCCTGGCGCTGCCGCGGCCGCTACCGCGGGCGGCCCGGTGGCGCTCTGGGATGCGCACCTGCTGGTGCTCGACAATGGCGCGGCGCGGCGGGTGCTGGCCCTGCCCTCGGCGGCGCGGCCCTATCTGACCACGATCGACTTTCGCACCGCTCAGGCGCCCTCGCGCTATGCAACCGGGGTCAAGGGCGACCAGCGCCTCGAATCGGAGGAAGTCAGCTTCCGCCTGAACGGGCGCCGCTACGGCAGCGCGTCCGGCTGGACCCTGGCCGGCATCGAGACGCTCGAGGCCGAACTGCAGGGCAGCGGCGCGCGCGTGACCCTGCTCAGCCGCGACGGCCTGGCCGAGGTGGCGCTCGAGTACCTGATGTATCCGGGCCTGCCCCTGGTGCGCAAGCGCCTGGCGATCCGCCACCGCGGCCGCCGCCGCGCGCGCCTGGAATCGCTGATGCTGGAGCATTTCGCGCTGGAAGACTACTGGGCGCCGACCTTTTCCTGGGTGATCAGCGACTACGGCCGGCGCAAGTCGCTGGTGCCGTTTACCGGCACCCGCCAGGACGCGCTGGTGGCGCTGCACCAGCCCGACCATGGCGAAGGCATCGTGCTGGGCAACGAGGCGCCGGGGGTGCTGAAATTCACCTCGGTATGCGACGGCGGCCCGTATTTCCGCACCGGCCTGGCCCCGCACGACAGCGCCTATCCGTTCCGCCGCTGGCTCGCGCCGGGCGAGCAATTCGTCAGCCCGCACAGCTTCGCCATCGTCTACGCCGGCGCGCCCCGCTTCGACGATGTGCTCAACAGCGTGGTGCCGGACTTCGTGCGCCGCCACATGGGGATCCGGCTGGCGCGCAACAGCTACCGCCCCACCTTCCTGTACAACACCTGGGAGCCGTTCCAGACCAGCATCGACGAACGCCTGGTGATGGAACTGGCCGACGCCGCCGCCGCGCTTGGGGTCAAGGAATTCATCATCGACGACGGCTGGCAGGATTGCTACGGCGACTGGGGCGTGGCCCGGATCAAGTTCCCGCGCGGCCTGAGGCCGGTCATGGAGCACATCAAGTCGCTCGGCATGAAGCCCGGCCTGTGGGTCAGCGTCGGCTCGGCGGGGCGCGCCAGCCGGGTCTACCGCGCCCACCCGGAATGGTTCGTGCGCGACCGCGCCGGCCACCACACTTCGCTGCACATGCCCGACGGTGCGCCGGACACGCTGACCGCCTGCTTCTCCACCGGCTGGCGCCAGTACATCGAGAACGTGCTGAACCGCCTGACCCGCGAACACGGCCTGGAATACCTCAAGCTCGATTTCGCCGTCGTCACCAGTCCGTATGTGTTCAAGACCGAGATCAGCGGCTGCTACGCCAGCGACCATCCGGGCCACCTGGACCAGCCCGAATCGCTGTACCAGAACTACGAGGCGATGTGGAGCCTGTTCGACCGCTTCCACGCCAGCTTTCCCGAGGTCTTCATCGACTGCACCTTCGAGGCCATGGGCGGGATACAACTGGTGGACTACGCGATGCTGCGCCACGCCGAGGGCAACTGGCTGTCCAACTTCGACCAGCCCGGCAGCGCCGGCGACCTGCGCATCCGCAACATGGCCTGGTGGCGCGCGCCGGCCATGCCGGCCACCGCCCTGGTGATCGGCAACGCCCAGCTGGGCGACCCGGGTGTCGAGCAGCATCTGCAGGCACTGGGCGGGGCGCTGCCGATCCTGCTGGGCGACCCGCGCACGCTGGCACCGGCCACGCGCGCCATGGTGCGCAGCTACGCCGGCTTCTTCGCCGCACTGCAGGCGCGCCACGCCATGTTCGATTATCGCCAGGACCTGCCCAACTTCGGCGAGCCGCGCGAAGGCGGCTGGGACGGCTACCAGCGCATCAACACCTCCACCGGTTCGGGCGGCCTGGTGGGCGTGTTCCGCCATGGCGCCGCCGAAAGCGAACGCCGGGTCACCCTGCGCGCGCTCGAGCCCGGGCGCCAGTACGCATTGCTGGCCATGGACGGAAACGAAGTGCTGCGCGCCCTGGGCGCCGAGCTGATGGCGACCGGTTTCGCGTGCCGCCTGGAGCGCCGCTACGACGGGCGCCTGTACGAACTGCGCCGGCTATAGGCGGCCGCTTTTAGCCTTAGGCCGCCTGCGCCGCTTCGCCGAGATGGCGGTCGCGCCAGTCGCGCGGGGTGCAGCCAAGTTCGCGCGCGAACACCGAGTACAGGTACTGCACCGAGGAGAAGCCGCTGTCGGCCGCCACCGCCGACATGTCGGCCGCGCCCTCTTCGAGCAGGCGCTTTGCTTCGCGGATCTTGTAGCTGAGGATTTCATCGTGCACGCTGTGTCCGACTTCGCGCTTGAAGTGGATATCCAGCCACGAGCGCGAGATGCCGACGTAATCGGCCACCTGGTCGCCCTTGATGCCGCGCTGGGCGTTGCGGCAAATATAATGCAGCGCGCGCGTGATGTACGGGTGGTAGCGGCGCGCCGGGGTGCACGAGGCGGCCACGTTGATGCCGGTCGACGGCACCAGATGCCCGCTGCAGGGGATCCCGCGCAGGCTGTCGTGCAGCAGGCGGGCGGCGCCCTGGCCCATTTCGTAGGTGCCCTGGATCACCGAGGTCAGGCAGACCCCGGACAGCTCGCGCAGGAGCGGATCGTTGTCGATGCCGATCACGCCGACATCGGCGGAAATCTCGAAACCGCCCAGCTGGCACGCCTGCAGGATCAGGCGCGCGCGCGCATCGTTGACTGCGACGATGCCCACCGGCTTGGGCAGGGATGCGATCCACTCGACCAGGCCGGACAGGCTGGTGGCACCGCGCTCGCTGCGCGCGCTGAGCCCGCGGTAGACGCGCGGGAACGCCGAATCCCACGGAACCAGCTTGGAAAACGCTTGTTCGCGCTCAAGCGCCCAGCCGGTTTCTTCGGCGTTCGGCTGGCTGAACATGGCGAAATTCGGCCAGCCATTATCGATCAGGTGCGACAGCGCCCGCCCGACCAGTTCGGCGTTGTCCAGCGCCACGCACGGCAGCGCGCCAGCATACATCCGGTGGGCACAGACGCCGACCTGGCGCGCCGGATGCGCGCGCAAAGCCTCGGCCGTGGACAGGTCGCTGAAATCGGCGATGATGCCCTCGCCCTGCCACTCCAGCAGGGTCGGCAGGGAATCGGAAAAGTCGCTGCGCAAATACAGCTGCCAGGACAGGCCGCGCCTGCGCACATAATCGGCGACGCCATGGATGATGTCGCGGTTGTACAGGTCTACGCCATCGAGCCATACCGCGATGCGGGGTTGGGGCTGGTCGCTGTGCATGCTGGTCTCCTGATGGTATGCGCCACGCGCGGTCTTGAGCCGCGCTCCGGCTGCCGGATACTCCCGGTTGCTTTTCCCAGCATAGTTGTTACCGGAGATAAACACAATGATGGTTTTTCAGCGTGTGGCTCCATTTCCACGCAAAGCACGGCACTCCGCGTTTTCATAATTGCGAATTGGAACCATGCTCAGTAGCCTTGAGTCCGATGCTGTAGCGCCGCTGTTGGCGACATCGCGGCTCATTCAAGGAAAAACCAAGGGAGATCACATGTTTCATAAAAATTACAAACGTACCCGCATCAGCGTCGCGGTAGCGGGCGTTTGCGCCAGCTTCGCCATGCAGGCATCGGCCCAGGAAGCCACCACGACCATGACGACGGCCAACACCGCGGCGGGCGAAGTCCAGCAAGTGGTGGTGACGGGCTTCCGGTCCAGTCTGCAGCGCGCCCTGGACCTCAAACGCGGCGCCATCGGCACCCGCGATTCGATCGTCGCCGAGGACATCGGCAAGTTCCCCGAGCAGAACATCGCCGACGCCCTGGTCCGCCTGCCGGGCGTGGAAGTGGTCAAGGACCCGGGCACCAATGAAGGCCAGCGCATCCAGATGCGCGGCCTCGGCTCTGAATACACCGTCACCACCTTCAATGGCGCCGCCGTGCGGGCTACGTCGGGCGGCAATATCGGCAGCTCGAGCCGCGACTTCAATTATGATATTTTCGCCTCTGAACTGTTCGGCCGCACCGATGTCTACAAGACCCCGCTGGCTGAACTGGAAGAAGGCGGCGTAGCCGGCGTCGTCGACATGCAGACCCCACGCCCGTTCGACCACAGGGGCCGCGTGATCCGCTATTCGACGGCGGTAGGCCGCAATGATCGCAGCGGCCTGAACAGCCCGCGTGCGTTTGCCCTGTTCAGCAATACCTGGGGCGACTGGGGATTTCTGGTGGGCGCGACCAAGTCCGGCTCGAAAAACGCCAACGCCGGCTTTTCCTCGACCGGCACCTACGCCAGCACCGACCAGCGTCTCGATCCTGGCAGCTTCAACTACACTTACAACCTGGCCGACCCGACGGCCAACTACAGTGGCCTCTCGCTGGCCGAGCTGCGCGGCGCCCTGCTGCCGCGCTTCATGCGCACCACGACCTCGCAGAGCCTGCGCGACCGCGTCGGCTTCAACAGCTCGCTGCAATGGAAATCGGGCGGCTGGGATGTCAGCCTGGACGCGCTCGCCTCGAAACTGAAGGACGACAACAAGACCAACGGGCTGAGTTTCCTGATCCGCGACAGCACCGGCGCCAACGCGCTGGTCCCGCGCGGCGTGACGGTCGACGCCAACAACGAGCTGCAAGGCTCGCTGGCCAATGTGCAGGCGATGTCCCAGACCCAGGCCTCGCGCTCGGAAACCGACTTCAAGTACGTGACGCTGAACGCCAAATGGCGCGCCACCGATAATCTGCGCTTTAGCGGCCAGGTCGGTACCAACAAGAGCGAGGCATGGAGTAGCAACTCATCGCTGAACGGTGAAACCGGCAATACCAATTTCGACATCCGCCACACCATCACCTTCAACAGCACCGACGATCCGATCTTTCCGCATCTGAGCTCGGACCGCAACCTGCTCGACGCCGGCAATTACCGGGTGTTCGGCTACAGCGGCGGCTACCGCACCGAGACCGACAAACAGAAGAACCTCAAGCTGACCGGCGAATACGACTACGGCTTCTGGAATGTCGATGCCAAAGTCAAGAGCGGCATTTCGCGCGTCGTCAGCCTCAAGGATGCGCGCTCGTTTGCCACCGCCAACTTGCTGAATACGCAGATCCTGCCCAGCGGCAAAACGTTCCTCGCATCGACCGCAGCCGAGCGCGCCGCCTATGGGCAAAGCTTCATGGTGCCGAACGACCTGCGCAACGTCTCGGCGCCAAACATTCCGCTCGACTTCATGGTCTTCGGCAAGGATTACCTGTACAACACGCTGGACTCGCTCAACGCCAACCGCTCGGCCCCGCCCAACCTTGGCGGCACCTTCCAGGCAAAGGAAACGATCGACGCCTTCTTCCTCCAATCGGACTTCGAGACCAAGGTGTTCGACCGCGATCTGCGCGCCAATGCCGGCGTGCGCTACGTGCGCACCGGCACCGGCATCGACAACTACACCCTGGTGCAGGGCGTTCAGCAGCCGGCCCACCAGGACGGCCAGTACACCAATGTGCTGCCGTCGCTGTCGCTGGCATACGACCTGAAGGATGACCTAGTGTGGCGCGCTTCCTGGGGCAAGACGCTGACGCGCAGCTCGATCTCCCTGATCGCCCGTTCGTACTCGGTGCCGGGCGGTGGTGGCGACCTGATCGTCAACGCTGGCAATCCGGACCTGAAGCCGCAGCTGTCGTCCAGCCTCGATACCGCGCTCGAGTGGTACTTCGACAAGGGCGGCATCGTGGCGGTGTCGCTGTTCCAGAAGAACATCAAGGATCGTCCGGTGTCGGGCTCAGAGATGCTGCCGTTCAACACCCTCGGCTTGCCGAAGGAACTGTTCACCGTCAACATCCAGGCGCAGCTGGCCGCCGATCCGACCACCCCGGTCGAAGTACGGCGCTGGAAGAATGCTGAAGAATTCAATGTCAAGGGTCTGGAAATCGCCTACCAGCAGAATTACCGCAAGCTGCCGGCGCCATTCAACAACCTTGGTTCGATCGTCAGCTACACGCGGATCGATACCGCCGGCTTCAAGGTCAACTATCGCGGCCAGGACATCGAACTGCCGATCATTCCGAAGGAAACCTACGCCGCCACCCTGTACTACGAAGATGGCCCACTGGCGCTGCGCACCTCGTACAACCACAAGAGCGAGTTCGCAAACCAGGGTGCGCCGGCCCTCAATCCGCTCGGCTACAACCGCTGGTACAACAAGCGCGGCTATCTCGATGCGTCGGTCAGCTACAAGTTCAGCGATGCACTCGAGCTGCGTCTCGATGGCGCCAACCTGAACAGCCAGAGGACCTATGACTTCCTGCGCCAATTCGAAGGCAAGTACGGTGACGAGAACTCGCGCATCGAAAGCGCCAACGTGGCCGGCCGTACCTTCACGCTGACCATGCGCGGCAAGTTCTGACCAAGCTTCAAGCCCCGGCCAGCGCCGGGGCCTTCGAGACACCTATATTTTGAGGAAACAAAAATGACCAAGACTACGATTTATGCGCCTGCTGGCGCCAGGCTGGGCGCGGCACTGATCCTGAGCACGGCGCTGGCGGCCTGCGGTGGCGGTGCCGGCGGCGACGGCGGCCGCGTGCCGAACCTGAGCGGCAGCGTCACCATTACCGGCACTGCCGCGACCGTCATCGCCGGTTCGGCCAGTAACGCGATCGGCGGCGCCGAAGTGCTGGCTACCTGCGCCCGCGGCGCGGCATCGACCATGACCAATGCCGACGGTAGCTTCTCGGTCACGGTGGCCAATCCGGGCGCGGCGCCATGCGTGCTGCAGCTGTTCCGTGCCGATAACAGCAGCTTGCGCTCGATCGCCACCGGCCCTGGCAACTTCAACATCACGCCGGTGACCGAACTGCTGGTTGCGTACATCTCGACCCAGGTCACCACCCCGGCCGTGCCGGTCACCCCGGGTACCGTCAATTCGGCGGTCACGCTGAGCACCAACGCCGCCTTCGCCAAGCTGGCGTCGACCCCGGCCCTGCTGAGCAACTCGATCGCCCGCGTTGGTGAGATCGTCAAGACCTTTCCGGCCCCTGCCACACCGGGCCTAGTAGTGCCGAGCGACTGGCTGACTGGCCAGCTGGTGGCCAAGACACCGAGCAATCCGGGCAACGCGCAGAACGCCTTCCTGGAGGCCCTGCGTGCGCGCAATACCATCACCGCCACCGGCACGGTGAACGGCAACGCCACCAGCGAAGCGGCCCGCGACGCGGCCCTGCCTGTCAACAAGGTGGCGGCGCCGTAAGCGCTCTAGCAGCGTGATGACGGCCGGCATGCAGCTTCTGCATGCCGGCTTTCGCGCTGGCGGTCGAAGCCATCTTCGCCGCCGCGCAGGCCGGCCGGCCCCAGGCCGCGACAAGCGTCGACACCTGTGCCGCGCGCCTGAAACCCGGCATCGGCAAGCACATCATCCTGTGTGCGCCGGACGTCATCGGCCACGGCGCCCAGTTCGCTTGCGGCCCCTGCAGCCGTTCAAGTCACCGGCTTCACGGCCGACCGTTGGCGCGAGCGCCAGATGGCCTTCCAGTTCCGCACCTGCCCCAGCTCCACCTATCCATGGCGGCGCATGCGCAACGCTGGAGACGAGGGCGGCGCCGGAAACGGAAGCGTTGTCACGCCGCTACTGAATTGATAGATTTCATCCCCCGATTTTTCGCCCAGAAATATAAAATCTGGTTCATGGCCATTGGCCATCCAGAGAAAACCCACCGAGACGACCATGACACTACAACGACACGAGGCACTGCGCTTTGCGCGCCCCTTCAAGGCGCTCCCCGCCGCGCTGGCGATCGCCATGACTTTGCTGAGCCGGCCGAGCGCGGGAGTGGACGTGCCGCCGGAAGCGGCGCACCCGCCCGAGGTGGTGGCGCTGAACCGCTTCGAACGGATCGCCCCGCACCCGCGCCTGATGCTCAACGCCGCCAGTTGGCAGGCGCTGCGCAAGCAGATCGTCGACGATCCCCGTTCCACCGAGCTGTAGGCCGCGCTGCGCGTGGTCGGCGATCGCATGGTGGCGCTGCCGCCGGTCGACTATACCGAGCCGCCACCAGGCGAAAACCTGCTGGCCACTTTGCGCCAGTGCGAGGACCGCGTGCTGACCCTCGGCATTCTGTATCGCTTGAGCGGCGACAAGCGTTACATGGAGGGCATGCGCTCCCTGGTGCTGGACCTGGCCGGCCACGATGCGCGCCGCAACCATTACCTGGACGCGGCCACCTACACCATGATCCTGGCCCTGGGGCTCGATTGGCTGTACGACGACTTGAGCGAGGCGCAGCGCGACCACCTGGCCGGTCAGATCAAGAACCAGACCTTGCAGCGCAGCGTGGATGATATCGAGAACCATCGCTTCCTATGGGCCGACTTCAATTGGAACCAGATCTGCAACAACGGGCTGGTATTCGGCGCCCTGGCGATCGCCGAGCGCGAGCCGAAACTGGCGCAACAGGTCGTCAACCGCTCGCTGGCGCTGATGCCGCGCGTGGGCGCCAACTACGGGCCGGACGGGCTGTACGTGGAAGGGCCGGGCTACTGGGGCTACGGCACCCTGAACCACGTGTACCAGATCGAGGCGCTGCGCGCGAGCCTGGGCGAGAGCTTTGGCCTGGACAAATTCCCCGGCTTTCTGGAATCGGCATCGGTACTCGACCAATTGACCGGGCCGACCGGCAAATTCTTCAATTTTTCCGACAACCGCCCTACCCGCAACTTCAGCGCTCCGGTGTTCTGGTTCGCGCGCGAAACCGGGCGCGCCGACATCGACAACGCGGAGTGGGCGCGCATGAAAGAAGCGCTGGCGCGCGAGGGCAATCCGCCGCGCGACGTGGGGCTGGCCCTGATCTGGCGCGGCACCCAGGCGAACTGGCGCGGCGCCGAGGCCAACGCCAGCGCGGCGGCGGCCCTGAACTGGCAGGCGCGCGGGCGTCAGCCGGTGGCGGTGATGCGCTCGCGCCGCGCCGCCCCGAACGCGACCTGGGTGGCGCTCAAGGGCGGCACTGCCAACTTCTCGCACGGCCATATGGACGCCGGCTCGTTCGTGATGGAGGCCGGCGGGGTGCGCTGGGCCGAGGATCCGGGCCACGAAGACTATCTGGTGGCGCGCCGCCGCACCGGCCTGACCCATGGGCAGTTGTTCGATTACACGCAGGACAGCCAGCGCTGGCGCCATTTCCGCCTTGGCGCGGACGGCCACAACATCTTGCTTTAACGGCGCGCTGCAGCGCGTCGACGGCCGCGCCAGCCTGTCACCGCTGCCCCAGAACGCGCGCTTGGGCGCCTCGGTCACGGTTGACATGGCGAGCACGTATGCCGGCCAGGCCGAGCAGGTCAAGCGAGAAGTGACACTGCGTCCGGACGCCAGCGTCAGCTTCAAGGACAGCTGGCGGGCGCCCAAGGCGGCGCCGGTGACGGCATCGTGGCAATGGCTGACGACTGCCCGGGCCAGGAAGGAAAAAGGCGGCGTGGCGCTGGAGCAGGACGGCCGCGTCCTGCATCTGCGAGTGAAGAACCCGTACGCGACGATCGAGGTGCAGGATGTCGCGACCCTGCTCAGCGAGCGTTTCGACGCTCCGCTGCCGGGCTACACCCGGATCGTGGTCAGCACCCCGACCAAGGCCGGGGCGCGCGGCACGCTGGAGGTGGCGGCGGTGCTGGAGCCGGCCAGCGCGGCCGTGGCGGCCGGTCAGCGGCGCTGAGCCTTCACCTGCCTCGCGCCGATTCAACGCGGCCGACGAGTTGGAAGAGCTCGCCACGGCCCGCGGCACGGTGCGGCACTGGGCCTTCAGTCGCCGATCCTGCGCAGCGCGAGGGTGCCAATGCCTGCCGCCGACGGCAGCGTGATGCTGAGCGCTCCGCCATCGAGCCGCCGCACGGGGACCGGCGCGCCGTTCCACGTCGCCCGGTAGCGGCCGGGCGCGGCCACCGCCAACACGCTGCTGTGGCGGCTCGGCTGGCTAGGGTAGAGCGCCAGTTCCGCGTCCAGCCGGCGATACTGCCCATCCCAGCGCCGCGCGCGGATCCATACATCGTAGCCGGCCGTCAGGCTGCCCAATTCGAAGTAGCTGGCGTACCAGTTGGCAATCGGGGCCGAGAGGCCGGAGAACTGGTGCCAGCCCACCCCCTGCCCGGTCGCAATCTCGAAGTGTTCCGCCGAGGTCCAACTGTCGGCCGCCTCGCGCTGGTAAAGCGTGAGCGCGGTGCGGGCGATGGTCCAGGCCTGCTCGGAGCGTCCGAGGTCGAGCAGGGTCTTCCAGATGAAGTACTGGTGCGGGAACCACACCGTGCCGTTCCAATATCCTTGCGGGTCGTAGTAGCCGGCCCGCTGGTCCACCGCGGTCAGTCCGATCGGGCTCCACAGCTGGCCCGGCGTGGTCAGGTGCGCGAGCAGCGCGCGCGTCTGCGCGGCGTCGGCGATGCCGGCCACCAGCGGCTGCACGCCATCGAGGCCACGGTTGAAGTTCTCGCCCGACTTGGTGCGAAGCAGGCCGACCGGACGGCCGTCCCCGTCATGCAGCACATAGCCGAAGTAGCCGGCCTGCGGATCCCAAGCCACCTGCACCGCCGCCGACAGGCGCGCGATGTCCGCGTCGTACCCAGCCACGTCGTCCTGGCGGCCCATCTCCAGCGCGGCCATGCGCAAGATCCGCGCGGCGCGCACCGCATGCGAGCTGGTCACCATCGGCGCGGTTCGACTCGCCAGACCCTGCTCGTGCATCGCCACCTGGGCCGGGTAGTCGTCCCAGCCACCGCTGTTGTAGAAGTAATCCCAACTCGACAGCAGGCCGGAAGCCAGGTGCGCGGTGCTCGATGAGGGCGCGCGTCCGACCAGGAATTCGTAGTACTGGCGCAGGCGCGGATAGGCATACTCCAGCAAGGCGCGGTCCTGGGTGCGGTTCCACAGTTCGAGGAACTGGGTGTGCTGCACCGGCAGCGGCGTGCCGTGGTGGATGAAGGCCGACTGCGCGCCGGGCGCGGTGGTATAGGCATTGAGCACGTCAACCGACAGGCGCGGCGCCACCGCTGCCATGCCCAAGCCCAGGAAACCCGAGTCCCAGGTGTACAGGGAATCCCACCATTTGCCGGGCGTGAAATGGCGGATGAATTGATCCTGGGTGTAGACCGGATACACGACATTCATCAGCAGGTTGGCACGGATCAGCTGGCGCGCCAGATCGTAGCGCGCACCCGCGGGCAGGCGCGGGGGCTGGGCCGCGGCCAGACTTGCGTCGCGGTGCGCGGCCCGCGCGGCGGCCAGCGGGGTGCGCAGCGCCGCTTCGACTTCAACGCGGCTGCCCTCGGTGGCCAGCGCCCAGATAGTCTCGCTGCCACGGGGCGGCACAGGCTTGCCGCCGAAATGCACGTTGGTGTAATGCCCAGCCCCGTCGCCATCGAAGTCGAGGCGGGTCTTGGCCATGCTGTTCCTGGCGAAGAACACGTCGAGCACGCCGTTGCGGAACTGGCGCACGCGGCTCGGGTCGCGATACCAGCGCAGGCCGTAGTAGCGGGCGCTTTGGCGGTACTTGAGCAGCACCGAATCGGACACGGGACCGGCGATGATCTCGGGCGTGGTGTCGCGCTCCTCCGGCTCGAACCGCACCGCCGCGGCCTGTTCCGCCGGGACGATCGCCATGCCGTTGATCTCGACCCAGTGCCCGCCGCCGTGGCGCATGCGCAGCTCGCGCGCCGCGGACGCCAGCGGCAGCACGGCAGTGCGCCAGTCCTCGCCTGCGGCCAGCTCGATGGCCCGGTCGTCCAGCCCATCGGCCAGCAGGGTCGCGCCCTTCGGCGCGCGGTAGCGCAACACCATCACCGCGTCAGGCGCCCGCGCGCCGATTTCGAAGCACACCTTGTCGCCGCTTCTCAGGCGCAGGGCGCGCCCGTCGACCATGCCGTCATCGCGTTCTTCGCCGCGCAGGCGCCCGTCGTACACCAGCCGGTCCTGCGCGGTGGGCGCGGCCACCTGCAGCTCGCTGTAGTGCACGCCGTTGATCCAGCGCGCGCCGTCCGGCAGCACCGGAACGAGGATGCGGCGCGGCTGCAGCACCGCGTTCGGATGGCGGTTGGGCAGCTGCAGCGAGGCCACCAGATTGAGGGTGATGGTGCGCGCACGAGCGCCGCGGTTGACCAGGTTGGCACGCAGCACCCGCGTGTGCGCCGACAGGCCCGCGTACGACAGCTCGGCATACAGGCGCGCGCCGTCGATGCGCTGGCGGTAGGCGTAGTAGTTGAGGTCGGGCGACGCGTCCCAAGCCACCATGCCGGTATTGAGCGAGGCGTTCGGAACGGAGGGCGTGGTGGTGGTATGGCCACCGGCGAACAGCGAGATGTCGAAGCGCAGGCCGCGCACCGGGTCGGTCAGGTGCGAGATGCCCAGGTAGGCATTCGAATACGGGCCCCAGTCCGGCGCGCGCAGGTCGTGGCTGCGTGCGTATGCCGCGCGGTCGGCAGGCAGTAGGCCAGTCGATGCGGCGGCGCCAGCCGCCAGCAGGAGAAGCAGCGGGACGGCGCGCATGAGCGAGGTCGGCATGGCGTCTCAGTCCAGCAGTTCGAAGCGGTCCGGCAGACGGATATCGTCCGAGGCGCTGCCGATCATCAGGTCGAAGCGGCCAGGCTCGGCGCCCAATGAGAGGTCGGCGCGGTGGGAATCCGGCGCTGTGGGATCGATCTCGAATCTCACGCGCTGGCCGTGGTCCGGCGCCCCGCGCAGCTTGCGGGAGCCAAATGGTTCCTTGACCGGTCGGGCAATCGAGGCGGCCGGATCGCGCCGGCAGATGCTGGCGAGGGCGGCGACCAGCGCCAAGCCGCGCAGGACAGGCCGAACAGGTACAAGCATGGTAATTCTCCGAAATGGATCGACCCTGTGCGGGCAGGGACATGCGGCGCATGCCGATTACCGCCCCGCTCACATATTCCGCCCGGATAGGTCGATCATTTACCGGCGGAATGTCGATGCTACGCCCCTTCTGAGCGCTAGCGCAATTGTGTTTTCAACGCCTCCTCCTTGTGAAAGCCCTGCGGCGGCCCGCGCGCCCGCGCGGGCCGCCGCAGGATCGCGATGCTGAGTGCGCCGTCAGCGGCGCCGCACATCGCCGACCTCGACCATGAGCCTCACGGCTGCCAGCAAATTGGCTTAGCGTAGCGCTATGAACCCTGCGCCCGCCGGTCTGATGTCGCCGTTGTATAGAACTACGCCATCGAACCTGCGCTTCAGCGGCCAGGTCGGTACCAACAAGAGCGAAGCATGGAGTAGCAAATCATCGCTGAACGGTGAAACCGGCAGTACCAATTTCGATATCCGCCACACCATCACCTTCAACAGCACCGACGAAACGATCTTTCCGCATCTGAGCTCGGACCTCAACCTGCTCGGCGCCGGCAATTACCGGGTGTTCGGCTGCGGCGGCGGCTACCGCACCGGGACCGAAAAGCAGAAAAACCTCAAGCTGACCGGCGAATACGACTACGGCTTCTGGAATGTCGATGCCAAAGTCAAGAGCGGCATTTCGCGCGTCGTCAGCCTCAAGGATGCGCGCT
>DIZW01000009.1:0-9057 GCA_002428015.1 Oxalobacteraceae bacterium UBA6018
GCCACGGCCTCTGGTTGGCCTGAAGCGTTCCTAGCTGGTTATTTCGATGGTGATGGTTGCATGAGCGACAGGGGCCCGCTCGCTTCCAGCGTCAACCATGCCTTAATCTACGGGGTGCGCGACTTGTTGCTGCGATTAAGCATCGAGGCGTCTATCAACGAAAGCACTGTTATCGTAGCCGTAATAATCGCTGTGGCCGTCAACACTGACGGCGTGCGCGAGATCCTCGGCGTGGCGACCGGCGCGTCGGAAGCAGAGCCGTTCTGGACTGAGTTCCTGCGCAGCCTGACGCGGCGCGGCCTGCGCGGCGTGAAACTGGTCATTTCGGATGCACACGAAGGCCTCAAGGCCGCTATCAGCAGGGTCCTGAAGACGACCTGGCAGCGCTGCCAGGTCAACTTCCTGCGTAACGCCCTGGCCTACGCCAACAAGGGCCAACGCCACGCCGTGCTCGCCGTGATCAACTGATCGGGAGCCCAAGGCTCCAATGGATCGCGACTCTTACACCACATCCCGGGACACGATCGTCCATTTTGGCGCTACAGCCAAGGGTTCTTCGTTCCACACGCTACTTGTGGTGGCGTTTCTGGCGTCGCTTTGCGGGCGGGAAGGGGACATCTACGGCCCACAGGCGCGCATTTGCAGCCCCGTCAGCATTGCCAGTCCAGCCCTCGACCGCGCTTTTAGGATCTTCCGGGTATTTCTGCTGCTCATGCGCGATCGCTGTCGGGCCCCAATGTTGAGACGATTTCTTTAGCTAATTACCTAGCGTTTTCTGTCGAGAAACCTTACAGCCAGCGGCCACATTTATTTTTAGCAACTCCAAGCTATTGATTCTCAACAGATATATTTCCGGGCATAAACTTTGCATGCATGAGATAAAATCCACTTTGGGGACTCAATCATGAAATCCGTTGTCGCGGCTGTGTCCGCCTTGCTGCTGTCGGCTTCCGCCGGCGCCAACGCAATCCCGGTGGAGCCGGCCCCGCTGGCGGCCGCCTCGGGCACCGGTGCGTTGCTGGCATTCCCAGAACGCGCGATGCTTCAAGCCGCCCCGTGGAACGACGCAAACGACACCGCCAACGAGGCCCGCGCGCGCAGCCTGCGCGGCGCCATGAACATTCGTCCGGTCGCGCACCTGTATGCGCTTGCCGGCGGTCTCGACGCCAGCCTGATCGCCGCGCCGACGCGTGTCAGCATGCTCGATGCCCGCGAACCGGAGCAGCCGCGCATGAGCTTTGCCAACACCATCGGCCTGTCGGAGATGAATTCGCTGCCCGACCTGACCTCGATCTTCCTGCTGATCCTGTCGATCGCGGCCATCGTCAAGTGGCGCACAAAAGAGGACTGAACCGGCCGCTTGCATGCCGGTGTTAAACTAACTTCTGGTCAATTTTCGATACATCGGCACATGCCGGCGATACGTTCAATTCCCCACCCCGATACCGCTGCCATCCTGGAATGGCAGCGCACCACGGACGCGCAGCAGGTCTACGCGATCCATACCAATGTCCTGGCACGCACGCCGCCTGGCATGGTGCGCGCCGATTCGCTCGCCCATTTTGAAAACCACGTCGAGATGGATGGCTTGATGGTGGCCTGCCATCTGCCCGATGGCGCCATGGTGGCGTATGGCGTGCTCGCCGTCGCCTCGCCTATCGTCGCGCACGTGGCGCATCTGCTGCGTGCCAGTGCGCAGCGCCTGGCGGTGCTGGACGGTGCAGCCGCCTTGCCGGAGTGGCGCGGCCATTGCCTGCATCAGGCGGCGATCGCGCGGCGCATCGACCACGCCGCGGCCCTCGGACGCAGCATGGTGGCCGCCACCGTCGCGCCCAGTAACCTGCGCGCGCTGCGCAGCATGCTGCGCGCCGGGCTGACGATTCGCGCCTACGCCAACATGTACGGCGGCCTGGCGCGCCTGGTCGTCACGCACGACAGCATGGAAGCCACGCGCGCATGGCGGCATGAGAGCAGCGTCGCCGTGGCCGACCTGGCCTCGCACCAGATCATGCTGGCCGCCGGTTACACCGGCTATGCATGCAACCAAAGCGATGCCGGTGAATGGATGATCGCGTACGGCCACGCAGGCTGATGCCGCGTCCATCGGCGGCCAACGCCACACCTGTACCCCGCCTACCGCGCGCGTCCGACGAGCCTTCTATCCTGACGCTTATCAGCCGCGCCGCCCGCGCCGCTTCTCGCGCTCGCGCTGGCGCAGCACGTCGATCATCACGTTGAAGGTGCGCGCCAGGCGGCCGAGTTCGTCGTTGCTGGTGACCTTGATGTTGGCCCGGTCGTAGTCCCCTTCCTTGAGCGCGTTGGCGGCGTCGGTTAGGCGCGCGATCGGCCGCACGATGCTGCGCGCGAACAGCACGGCCATCACGAGGAAGGCCAGGCCGACCAGGGCCACGCTCACCAGCACGTTGGCGAACAGCCGGCGCAGCGGCGCGTCGAAGCTGTCGCGCGATTCGGTCACGCCCACCACCCAGTCATGCCCGTGCACGGGCGCATAACCGGCATATTCGTCGTTGCCGCTCAAGGTGGAGTGGTAGCTGATGTTCCCCGTGTGCGTGGCGTGCACCAGCGCGCGCGCGAGCTCGGGCATCCGCAGGCTGTCGATATGCGCCTTGCGAAAGCGCTGGTCGGCGGCGATGCGCATCTGGGCGTTCGCTGACAGCGGCGCCAGGCTGTGGTGCAGCTGGCGCGCGTCCGGGTAGTAAATCAGCACGCCGTCGCCGTCGATCATGAACGGCACGCGCGGGCTGCCGGCGGTGACTTCGTCGAGCATCGCGCCAAAAGTCGATGCCTTGATGCGCAGGACCACCACGCCGATCACCTTGTGCTCGGGGTCGAACACCGGGTTGGCGTAGTACATGCCGCGCTTGCCTTCGGTGGCGCCGACGATGATGCCGGTTTTGAACGGGTGGCCCTGGCGCGCTTCGCGGAAGTACTCGCGAAAGCGGAAGTTGAGCCCGGCCACGCCCGGCTCGCTGGACACCAGCGCCAGCCCGTCGGCGTTCATCAGGAACATCAGGTGCACGTCGGGATTGGTCTTGATCAGGTTGGCGAGCTTGGCCTCGACCGTCCGCTTGCGGCTGCCGCCAGGGTGCTCGAGGTAGGCGATGAAGTCGCTGTCGGTGGCTATGAAGTTGGCCAGGTTCTGGCTGTCGCTGATCAGCTGGGCGATGCGCCCTGCCGTGCTCTGGGCCAGCCGTTCGAGGTTACGCAGCTCGCTGTTGGAGACGGCGGCCACCGAGCCGTTGAGGTTGTAGTAGGCGGTGATGAGCATCGGCGCGAGCGCGGCGACGACCATGGCGATCGTCATCTTGACCACCATCGGCCAGGAGGCCGGGCGCAGCATGGCGCGCCCGAGCTGCAGGGCGCGCCGCTTGAGCAGGCGCGGGGAGTCGAGCAGCGCGCGCAGGCTTTCGTTGCCGGTGCCGGGCTCCGCTTCGCCGGCGTTGAGCGCGTCCTGCAGCGCCAGGCTGCCGGCGTGCGCGGCGAACAGCATCTGCGACAGGGCCTGCAGGGTTTGCGGGCGCGCTGGCGCGTTTAGCTCCAGCGCCCAGTCGATCGCGCGCAAAAAGCTGTCGCTGTAGCGGCCCGCGCCGGCTTCCAGCGCCGGCAGCATGGCCTGCTCGCCGCTGGCGCGGGCGGGCGCGGGCGGCGGCTTGGCGCCGGTGACCATCCAGTACAGCGTGGCGCCGAGGGCGTAGATGTCGGTCCACGGTCCTTGCGCGCCGGCGCCGTATTGTTCGGGCGGCGCGTAGCCGGGCGTGACCACGTCGGCCATCGTGCTGGCCGGGCCGACGGTGGCGCGCGCGGCGCCGAAGTCGAGCAGCACCAGGCTGCCGTCGTCCTTGCGCACGTAGACGTTGTCGGGCTTGATGTCGCGGTGCAGGAATCCGGCCGCGTGCACCACGCCCAGGCCGTCGAGCAGCGGCTGCAGGAGGCTGAGCAGCTCGGCCTCGGGAATGTCCTTGCGGCCCTCCCACCACTTCCTGAGCGGCTGGCCGCGCTCGTATTCGAGCACCATGTAGGCGGTGTGGTTGGCCTCGAAAAAGCGCGCCACGCGCACGATGTTCGGGTGGCGGAAGGTGGCCAGGGTGCGCGCTTCGACCAGGAAGCTGTCGAGCCCATTCTGGTACAGCGTGACGTCCTCCGGCCAGCGCGGCGAAACCGATTTGTCGTTTGAGCGCTGCGCGACTTCGGCCGGCAGGTATTCCTTGATCGCGACCTTGGCGTTCAGGTGCACGTCGGTGGCCAGGTAGGTGACGCCGAAGCCGCCCTGCCCCAGCACGGCGTCGATGCGGTATTCGAACAGATTGAAGCCGGGCGCGAGCACCAGCGGGGTGGCCGGGGCGTTGGCGTGCGAGGGCTTGAGCGGCATCGGCCAGTCGGGGGCGGCGTGCACCTGCGCGGACGGCGCCAGCACGGTGGAGTCGTCGTCGGGCGCGGCGCGGCGGTGCAGGACGGTGGAGTCGTCGTCCTCAATTCCCACGCGATGCAGGACGGTGGAATCGTCGTCCGCGGTGCCGACGCGGTGCAGCGCGGTGGCGTCATCGTGCTGGGCGCCGGCGCGGTGCAGCACGGTGGAGTTGTCGTCAACGCTCGGCTGCGTGGGCGGCAGGTCCGCGGCCGCGGCCCGCAGCGCGGCCTCCTGCAACTGGCGCAGGCGCCTTTCGATGGCGACGATTTTTTCCAGCGCGACGACGCGGCGCTGTAGCGCGGCAGGGTCGTTTGTCTCGGTTGCGCCGGCCATTTTTTCGCGATTTCTATCGATCAATGTATAGCGTGCATGCTAGCATGTTGCACATTAATACAGGCGAAAAGCTAAGCGGATGAGCACCTGGAAACAGCTAACCCCCAGCATCTACCACCGCCTCGGTTTCGGCTCGGTGTACGGCCTGACCGACGTGGGCCTGGTGCGCAAGTCGAACGAGGATAACTTCCTGGTGGACGTGGCGCTGGGCCTGGTCGCGGTGGGCGACGGCATGGGCGGCCACGATGGCGGCGAGATCGCCAGCCACGACGCCTTGTTGGCCCTGCGCGACGCGCTCGCCGCCGCCCAGGGCGAGCAGACCAATCCGGCTGGCGCCATCGACGCGCTCGACCCGGACGCCACCTGGCAGGATGAGCACATGCCGTCCGTGATGGCCGTGCACGAGGCGGTCGCCTTCGCCAACGCCCAGGTGTACAAGGCCAACCTGCGCAACGAGCACGGCGAAGGCGGCGGCATGGGCACGACCCTGACCGGCTTCTGGCAGGCGAATAACACCGGACCGCTGATCGTGTTCCACGTCGGCGACAGCCGCCTCTACCGTTACCGCGCCGGCGAACTCGCGGTGCTCACGCGCGACCAGACTTTGTACCAGCAGGCGCTCGAGGCCGGCGTGTCGGAGGACTTCCCGCCACGCAATCTGTTGCTGCAGGCGATCGGCCCGACCGCCGAGGTGACGCCGGACGTGAAGGTGGTCACGCCGCGCGCGGGCGACCTGTATCTGCTGTGCAGCGACGGCTTGTACGGCAACACGCCGCACGCGGCCATCGCCGGGCTGATGGCGGCCGCCACGGCGCAAAGCCTGGACCAGTGCTGCGCGCAATTGATCGCCCTGGCCAAGACCCACGGCAGCCGCGACAACATCACGGCGGTGCTGGCGCTCTGCGAGCAGTAGCCGCCGCTTCTTTACACCCCGTCCAGGCTCCAGCCGCGCGCGGTCCAGCTGCCGTCCAGCATCGCGGAAAACGCGTCCGGCGCCGGCATGCCCTGGCACACCAGCAGCGAGGCCGCGATGCTGGGTGAACCCTCGGTCCACCACAGGCTGTGCCCGCGCAGCGCCGCGTGGGCCACGGCCGCGCTCATGTCCGTCGTCAGCGGCAGGCAGGCGCCGGCCGCGCCCGCGCTCCCACGCGCGATCGGGCCGGCCATGGCCAGCTCGGGCGCGCCGTCGAAACGCTCGAGCGAAAAATCCGCGTCCAGCGAGCTGCGCGCCAGGTCGTCGATCGTGTCGTACCACGGGCCTTGCTGATGCACCCAGTCGAGCAGGGGCGCGTTGCCGGGCGCGGCGATCAGCAGGGGGAAATGCCGCCCCACACGGTCCACGCTCGGCATCATGACCCCGCCCCAGCCTTGCGGGCCGAGCACGCCGGGCGCGAGCGCGAAGCGCCACACCGGGCTGGTCAGGTAGTGGGTGAGCCAGTCGGCGCCCAGCTGCTGGCGGCTGGCGTGGATGCATCGCTGCAGCCAGTCGTCCCACGCGGCCACCAGCTCGCCCGGCAGGCGCCGGCTGACGAAATCGCCGTGCGTGACGACCTTGCCGAAAAAGCCGGTCACAGCTTGTCCATGCAACGGAACTGTTCCAACACCTGGCGCCGGAACGGGTTGACCACGCTGTTGGCAGTCAATTCCAAGGTCGCCTTGCGGCCGTCGACGTCGAAGTTGACCTTGTAGCGCTCGCCCTGGGCGGTCGGCTCCACGTTGGCCTTGTCGAGCATGCGGAACCAGGCCCACGGGCCGTCCGTGCGCAGGCTCGAATGGGCGCTGGCGGGCGTGACGTCGAGCCGGACCTGGCCGCCGCCTTTACCGCTAGGCAGCTGGAACGGCGCCGACACGCTGGCGCCGGGCGCGGCGCTGAACGGCTGGCCATCGATGTCGAGCGTGAACTTGGCGATGCCGTCGTCGATCATCAAAGGCTTCAAGTCGAAGCGCATCGACGCCTGGCGCCCGCCGTTGCCGAAGAAGGCGTCGCGGATCCTGGCGGCGCGCTGGAACTCGTCCAGAGCACTCTGCGCGATGCCGAGCGTGCCGTTGTTGGCGGTCGCGCGCCAGCGCCACTGGGCGCCGCCCATGTCCACGTACTGCAGCAGGTTCTTCTGGAAGAAATCGTCGATCAGGCCGCCCGGCGCGAACATCTTGCCGAAGTCGTCGGCCGTCACGTCCTGGGCGGCGCCGCGCACCAGCGGATAGCGTCCCGCCACGGCCTGACGGCAGAACTGCGCCGGGCCGCCGGTCCACAGCGCGTTCAGGCGCTCGCGCTCGCTGCCGGAGGTGAGGCCGGCGCCGCTGCTGTCGATGCCTTTGAGGACAGCGCCGAGCGGGGCCGGCTTGCCGTCCGCCTCCAGCTTGACCTTGGCCAGCGCGTCGCCCGGCGGCGGTGGCGTGCCGCCGCGCTTGGCGGCGGCCGCCGCGTCCAGGTAGACCGCCACGTCCTTGAGCATGGCCAGGGTGCCGTCCAGCGGGGCCGGGGCGCCGGCGGTCATCTTGTGTAGGTCGTCGAAGTGGGCGTCGACCGGGTTGACGGCCTTGGCTGGGGCCGCCGAGACGTCGTCGCCGCCCGCGCCCATCGCGCTCTCGAGTTTCTTCTTGTACGCGTCCAGCTTGCCTTTGACGGCCGCCGTCACCGAGGCCAGCGCCGGGCCGCCGCGGGCCGCGCCCAGCGTGGTTTCCTTGCTGGCGGCCACGAGGAACTTGCGCAGCGGCGAGTCCGCGCCCGACAGCAAATTGGTGATGCGCGCCCCCTGCTCCAGGTTGGCGAACGGGGTCACGGTCACGTCGGCCAGCAGCGCGTCCCATTGGGCGATGTAGTCGTCGTAGTAGAGACCCAGCACGGCCTGCTTGACCTGGTCGCGCTTGCCCGCCACGGCCGAGGCTTCCTGCTGGGCCAGCACCCAGTGTTCCTTCTCGACGTCGGCCACGGCTTCCTCGTTCTGCTCCAGGAACTTGGCGTAGCCGGCCACCGAGAACAGGCCGTTGATGCCGCGCGTGAGCGGCTCGCCGCTGCGGCGCAGGAACACGGCCGAGGCGTCGCGCCCGCCCGCGGTGGCGGCGCTGAACTCGGGCAGTTTGCTGCGCATCAACTGGCGCTTGAGGCGGTTGTAGACGCGCTGTTCGAGCGGCATGCGGGCCAGGGTCAGGCGGGTGTCGCTGACCAGCTGAGCGTCGATCTGCGGCATGGCCTGGCCGTCGCGGAAGCTCTCCAGCAGCGCCAGCACGTGGGCCGACAGCGCCTGCTTCTGCTCGTCGCTTGCATCCTGGAGGTTGTGGTCGTAATCGTAACCGATCCAGGCAGCCACCGAGTCGGCGTCGAAATGCCGCGCGTCGCCCAGCATCAGGTACACGCGCAGGGTCTCGTACAGGTAGTCGGTGTTGTTGGCGCTGCTGCGGCGCAGTTGTTCCTCGATGCGGTCCTGGATGCGCGGCAGGAGGGTATCCTGCAGCAGCTTGCGGTAGGCGATCTGGGCCGCCTCGCCCAGCTTGTCGCCCTGGTACAGGCCGAAGCGCATCAGCAGCGGCGCGCCCTTGTCGCGCTCGTCGTAGCCGCCCGGCAGCGCGCGCACGCCGTCCAGCAGCGGCAGCAATTGCACCACCGGCCCTTGCGGCGGCAGCTCGTGCACGCGCTTCGCGATCTCGGCGGTTTTATCGTTCATCGCCGCCACGTAGGCCTGGTTGCGCACGTAGCTGGTCAGCATGCCGGCCGCGAGCAGCACGAACAGCAGGCTGATGCCGATGGTGGCGCCCCATTGCAGGTAGCGGCGCTTCTTCTCCAGCGCGTGATTGACGCCGGCCAGTTCCGCTTCCGGGAAGATCACCTGCTGCAGCAGATTGGTCAGGAAGTAGCTGCGCCCGCTCGCGCCGTTGGGCGGCAGCACCTGGCGGTCCAGGCCGAACGAGGCGGCCATCGCGCTCATCACCCGGTCCAGCGGGCTGCCCTCCTGGGTGCCGCTGCTGAAGTACACGCCGCGCAGCAGCGCCTGCTGCTCGTAGCGGTTGGCCGCGAACACGTCGTCGAGGAAGCGTCCGAGCACCTCGCGCACGCCGGCGAACTGCTGCGGGAAGCTGTAGATGAGGGCGCGCTTGTGCGGGTCGCGCTCCTGCTGCAGGCGCGCCAGCACGCGCGCCTGCAGTTGCTGCTCGAGCAGGCGGAATTCTTCCGGGAAGGCGGCCAGCGCCGCCTCGGTCGGCGTGCCCGCGCCCAGCGGGAAGGTCACGCCCCAGACCTGGGCGCGCTCCTCGCGGCCCAGGCTGTCGAAATACTCCATGAAGCCGGCCAGCAGGTC
>DIZW01000009.1:9222-49537 GCA_002428015.1 Oxalobacteraceae bacterium UBA6018
TCCTTGACGCGCTCGCGGATCGCCTGCGCCTGGGTCTTGCGCCAGGCTTCGCTTTCCTGCAGCAGGTCAGCCACGCTGAGCGCGACGATGATGCCGTTGATCGGACGCCGCTTGCGGTTCTTGCGCAGCAGTTGCAGGAAGCCGCTCCAGGCAGCCTTGTCGACGTCGCTGTTGCTGTCCTGGGTGGTGTAGCGGCCGGCGGTGTCGAGCAGCACGGCCTCGTCGGTGAACCACCAGTCGCAGTTGCGGGTGCCGCCCACGCCGCCGATGGCGCCCTTGCCCATGCTCTCGGCCAGCGGGAATTTCAGGCCGGACTGGGTCAGCGCGGTGGTCTTGCCGGTGCCGGGCGCGCCGATGAACATATACCACGGCAGCTGGTACAGGCCACCCTTCTTGCCGCCGGTCTTGGTCTTGCGCAGGATCGCCATGGCTTCCTGCATGCGCTTGTTGAGCAGCGCCACTTCGGCCGCGCTTTCGCGGGCGCCGGCCGGCTCGGCCTGAACCGCGTCCTCGCCGGCCACGCTTTTCATCAGGCGCGCGTTGGCCATCCGGGCCGCGATGATGCGCCAGGCGAAATACCCGGCCCAGGCCAGGAAGAAGATGGCGATGAAGGTCCAGCGCACCGTCTCGGACTCGAACGGCGCGTGGCCGTCGAAGGACAGCAGGGGCGCTTCGAACCAGATGATCAGCGACAGCAAGATCACGCCCAGCAGCGAGAGCACGGCCGGCTTGATCAACCAGGAAAAAAATTTCTTCATTGAGGCTCCGGTGTGGGCTAAGGCGCGATGGCCGGCGTGAGCACGATGATGTCGACCCGGCGGTTGCGCGCGCGGTTGGCTGCGCTATCGTTCGGCACCAGCGGCTCCGAGTCGCCGCGCCCTTCGACGCTGTAGCGCTCGGGCGGGCCGGCGCGTTCGGCCAGCAAGGCGCGCACCGCCGCCGCGCGGCCCTTGGACAGCTCGAAGTTGGACGGGAAGCGTGCCGACAGGCCCGGCTTGACGTTGTCGGTGTGGCCGATCACGATCACCTTGCCGGGTGTGGTTTTCAAGGCCTCGCCGATACTCTGCAGCAGTGGCAGGAAAGCGCCGGACACCTCGCCGCTGCCGGAGCCGAACACGCCGTCGCCGCGCAGCGTGACCACCGAGCGGTCCGCCGTTTCGACCACGCTGACCAGGCCCTGGGCGATCTCGCGCGCGAGGAAGCCGGCCACGCGCACCGGTGCGGCCTGGGGCGCGGCCGGCGTTGGTGGCGCCTGAATGCGCGGCGGCTTGATCGACAGCAGCTTGGCGAACACCGGGTCGGACGCGTTGCTCAGGCGGTGGCCCAGGAACAGCTGCAGCAGGATCAGGATCACCGCGGCGGCCGCGGCCATGATCCACACCGGCACCACGCGCCACAGCGGCTCACCCTTGCCGCTGGCGCCTTTCCAGTGCACCGACAGTTCCGCCTCGACCGCGCCGCGCTGCTGGGCGATCATCTGCTGCAGGCGTTCGCGCAGCGCGTCCAGCTGCGAGCGGCCGCCTTCGATGACGCGGTAGCGCCCTTCGAGGCCCAGCGCCAGGCACAGGTACATCAGCTCGAGCGCCTCCAGGTTCGCTTTCGGGTCCTGGCCGAGCTTTTGCAGGATCAGGAAGAATTTTTCGCCGCCGAAGGCCTCGTTATGGAACGCCACCAGCAGGCTGCGGCTGGCCCACACGCCGCCGCCGCCCCACGGGGTCGACGAGATGGTCTCGTCGAGCAGGGTGCACAGCGCGTAGCGCGCCGCGGCGATCGCCTCGTGCGCGACCCGCGCCGCCTTGGCGTCGGCCTCGAAGGCCTTCACGGCCGCCACCAGTTGCAGGCGCAGCGCTTCCACGTCCGGGTGGGTGGCCATGTGGCGCAGCGGGGTGACCAGGTCGAGCAGCGGATTGGCCGCGCGCACGAGCGGGTTGAGCCCGTCGCCATGCAGCCGGGCCGGACCTTGCGGTGCGGGCGTGGCTGGCGCCGCGGGCGGCGGTGGCGCGCCGCCCAGCTGGGTGGCGTCGAGCGCGGCGGCGCTGGCCGGATTGCGCCGCCCGCCCGGCGCCGGCACCAGCACGGTGCGGTCGGGGTCCTGCATCGGATTGTTGGGATCGTTCGCGCTCACTGTGCTGCCCTCGTCGGTGGAACGGGTGATGGGAACCCTGGCTTACTTGCGGATGGCCCAGAACTCCATCTGCAGGCCGGGAAATTCATTGGGGATGTGCATCGCGAATCCGACCGAGGTCAGCAGCGGCTTCCAGTACTCGCTGTTCTTGTCCAGCTCGAAGTAGGTGTAGCCGGCGTGGAAGGGCAACTGGCGCGGGGCCACCGGCAGCGGACGCAGGGCGATGCCCGGCAGCTGCAGATTGACCAGGTCGCGGATCTTCTCCACCGAACCGATCTTGACCGTGGCGGGAAAGCCGCTGCGCACCGCTTCGGCCGGCATGTGGGCGTTCACGGCCAGCACGAAGGTGGCCGAGCGCAGCAGTTCCGGGTCCGGCACCACCGCCACTCGGATGCCGAACTGGCGCTCCTCGAGCCTGAGCGGCACCGCGTGCGCGTCCACCACCATCGACAGCGAGGCGCGCACGTCGCCAATCAAGGGCTGGAAGCTCTCGGCCAGGCGGTCGTGGCGGTACACCGGGTAGCTGCTGGTGCGCTTGTCCGGACGGCTGAAGGTGGCCAGTTCGCCGGCCAGCTGGGCCAGCTCGGCGTACAGGCGCTCCGGATGCAGGCCGGTCATGCCGGCCAAGTGCGCGAACAGCGGCTCGCTGCGGTTGAGCAGTTGCAGCATGAGGAAGTCGGCGATCTCGGCCGCGCCGGCCGCGCCCGGCTGGCTCAGGCGGCTGGCCAGGGCCTGGCCGCGCTGGCCCAGCAGGCCGACCAGCTCGTCGGCGAAGGCCGACAGGCGCGGCGCCACCCGGAAGTCCAGGCAGGGCGGGCAATAGTCGGGGTCCAGCACCACCCGGTTGTCGGGCCGGCGCTCGACCACCCGCGCGATGCCCAGGCTGGTGTAGGCGTTGGCCACGTCGGGTTCGAGCGCCAGGCGCAGGCGCAGGCTGCCCACCTGCATCAGCGCGCTGTTGTCCAGGCCGTTGCTGTCGAGGGCCTCGTACTCGAGTGGGCGGTGGCGCGCGAAGTTGTCGGGGCCGGTGGAATCGCTGGTTTCGGCGATGCCCATGCGGCGCAGCGGCAGGGCCAGCACGATCAGCGCGTCGCGCGCATCCTCGGGGATGTTGAGCGGCTCGGGCAGCGCGTCGTCCTGCGGCAGGTTCAGGGTGGTGCCGTCGGGCAGCACCGCGGTGCAGGCCAGCAGCGCCAGCTTGCCCTGGGCCAGCAGTTGCTCGTCGATCACCAGGCGCGAGAAGCCCCAGGCGTAGGCGCGCACGCCGGCCACCCGGGTTTCCAGGACACTGTGCAGGTAGCGATCGTGCTGCTGCAAATGCTGGGGCTGCAACAGCATGCCCTCAGACCACACCACTTTACTATTCCAAGACATCGTGCCCCGCAAGGTGGAAAAATCGGTTGGTTGTCGGCGTACCGGCTGGGCGGCTCATCGGCGCGCTTGCCGAAGCCGTTGAATCTGCTCCTCGTAGGCGTGGCCGAAGGCTTCGCCGAACAGGCGCTGGAAGTCGTCGTCGGCCTCGCTCGCCATCTGTGTATACAGCTCGACCAGGCGGTCCCACATCTTGGCCTTGCGGTTCGCCGCCATCATCTTGTCCATCACGGTCGGCACCTGCAGGCGCGCCTCGATGGACTGCGGGTCGAAGCGCGTCAGCACGCCCTGCAAGGCCGCGCGCATGCCGGCCATGATGGCCAGCTCGTGCGCCTTGAGGTCGTCGAAGGCGTTGCCGAAGGCGCGCGCCGGAGCCATGTAGCCGGGCATGGCGTTGTTCATCATCTGCATCAGCGCGCTGTCGGCGTCCGGGAAGAACTTGAGCGGATTGTTGGCCTGGGAGGCGATCATCGTCATCTCCAGGCGGCTCTCGCGCTTGGTCATGGCGCGCGCCATCAGCACGCTCATGGTGCCGCCGGTGGCTTCGCGCAGCATCGCGCCGGCCAGTTCCGCGATCTCCTCGGCGCTGCGCTTATTGTTCAGTTCCGTCAGCCCCAGCCCGCGCATGAGGGCCTGGATCACCGGGTTGTCGCTGGCCGCGCCGCCTGGCGCTGGCTGCGCGCTCGGCGCTGGCGTGGATGCTGGCTGCGCGCTCGGAGCCGGCACGGATACCGGCTGTGCGCTCGGTGCCGGCGTCGGCGTGGGCGGCGCTGGTTCGGGCGCGCGGACCATCACGGTCGGTGCGTCCACCGGCTCCGGCTCCGGCGCTGGCACCGGAACGGGCGGCGGCGGTGGTGGTGGTGGCGGCGGCGCCATGTTCACGCGCGGCGGCAGGTAGTCGGCCAGCGGATCGTAATCGTCGGGAATGGCTTGCAGCGACGCCTGGGCCGGACGCGGCATCGGGAATGGCACCTGCTCGGGCGGCACGTGATCGCTCTCGGCGCCGCGATAGGCCGGGCTGGCCGGCGCCGGCGGCGGCGGCGCGCCGAATAGGTTCAGGCCGAGCGGATCGAAGCCGGGGTTGAACGGGTCGCCGCCGACGTCGAGAATGCTGGCCCCGGCCAGCGAGTCGTCCACATTGACCGGCATCGGGGCCGGCGCCATGCGCGGCGCGGGGTCGACCTGCAATGGCGACGGCGGCAGCACGGGCGATGCCTGCGCCTCCGGTTCCAGGCTGGCCACCAGCAGATAGTCGCCGACGCCGATGCGGTCGCCGTCGTTGAGGCGCGCCGAGCGGCCGGCACCCAGCGGACGCTCGTTGACTAGGCTCGGATTGCTGCCGACATCGACCAGGTAATAGCCGTCGTCGCGAAACTCCACGCGGGCATGCACGCGCGAGATGTACTTGCCCGGATCGTCCAGCACCAGGTCGTTGCCGACCGCCCGCCCAAGCGCGCCGCCGAGGCGGTCGAAGCGCCGGAACAGCGCCTGCGGCACGGCTTCGTTGCGGTATGTGTGAACGCTCAAAGTGATGGGCATCGGGGTCCTACCGTGTGGATGATGCGGCGCGCAGGGAGCGCCGCCGCCGGGATTGCGCCCCGCGAAGGGCGTGGGCTGGGCAGCCGGCCAGATTCCGGGCAATTATACCGTTGCATGTTCGTAAATCAAACATAGGGGAACGGCGAAAAACCGTGGCGAGCGGCGAAAAGTCTCGTCCGAGACGCGCAGCGGTACGGAGGTGCGGCGAGCATCGCAGGGCGAAAATGTCGACGCGCAGTCGGTTTTTCGATCTTCCCATAGGTCAGGTGGCTTTCACCTCTTTCAGGAAGCGGGCCCGATCGGCGTCGTCGGGGAGGTTTTCGGCCAGCAGGCGATAGAACTCGGCGCGGCTGCCGGTCAGCTTGGAGGCGCGCTTGACCATCACCTTGGCGATCGGGCCGATGTAGGCGGCCAGCGCGTGCTGGGCGGCGTCCATCAGTTCCGGGCTCAGTTGCAGCAGGGTCGGCGAACCGGACATTTGGCTCAGCTGGGTGGCCGGGGTGTTGCCGCTCATGCGGGCGCCCATGGTCGACAGGGTGGACCAGCCGAGCTTTTTCTTGATCGCCTTGACGCTGTCCTGAAACTGCGCCTGGCCCTGCTCGGAACTGATGTGCGGCAGCAGCCGGGTGACCAGGTCGTCCACGTCGGTGGCGTCGCGCGCGGCGTTCTTGAGGAGCAGCCTGGCCATGGGCCCGATCTGCATCGACAGCGCCACCTGCAGCTCCGGCGCGACCTCGACCAGCCAGGGCGGCGCGCTGGCGGTGAGCGCACCGCTACTGCCGGGGGCGCTGGCCGCCGCCGGCGAGCTGCCGCTCTGCGATGCCGGGCTGTCCTGGCGCGGCGGCGACGTGGGCCGCACCGGCTTCTGGAAGGCCAGCACGGTGCGTTCGTTGTCTTCCTCGGTGATCGGGGTGCCGCCCGTGTGCTGCAGGTGGGCCGCGGTGAGCGCGTCCATGAAGGCGGCGGCGCTCGGATAGCGGTCCTCGACGCGCTTGGCCATGGCCTTGTGCAGCACCGCGTCGAAGGCTGGGTGCAGGCCCGGCTGGCGCTCGCTCGGATTGACCGGCGCCTCATTGATAATCTGGTGCATGACGGCCGAGGCGGCGCCGGTGAACGGGCGCACCCCGGTCAGCATCTGGTACAGCACGATGCCGGCCGCGAAAATGTCGGAGCGCCCGTCCACGCTCTCGCCGCGGAACTGCTCGGGCGACATGTAGCTCGGGGTGCCGATCACCGCGCCGATCTGGGTCAGGGTCGAGGACTCGATCTTGGCGATGCCGAAGTCGGTGATCTTGACCTGTGCATCGCCGGTGATGAGGACGTTGGCCGGCTTGATGTCGCGGTGGACCACGCCGCGCGCGTGGGCGTAGTCGAGCGCGCGCAGCAGCTGGGTCATGCAGGTGACGCAGGCCGACAGGTCCATCGGCACGTTGGGCACCAGGAAGGCGTTGAGCGCGGTGCCGTCGACGAACTCCATGGCGATGTAGGTGGTGTCTTCCACCTCGCCGAAATCGTAGACCGCCACGATGTTCGGATGCACCAGGCGGCCCGAGGCCTGCGCCTCGTTGCGAAAACGCGCCACCAGTTCGCTCTCCTGCAAGCCGTCGAGCAGCTCGGAGCGGATCGTCTTGAGCGCGACCACGCGCGCGATGTTGGCATCGTATGCCTTGTACACGACACCCATCGCGCCCGAACCGAGCACCCCGTCGATCCGGTATTTGCCTATCTTCTCAATCATCTGCCGCTCAAATCAATACTTCGTTTACCTGCGCCGCCGCTTACTCTTCAAGCATCTTGAGCGCGCTGGCCAGGCTGGTGCGCATACGGTTGAAGGAGCGGCCCAGGGCGCTCAATTCGTCGTTGCCCTTGACCTCGAACTCGGCCGCCTCGAACTGCCCCATGCTGACCTGGTCGGCCACGCTGGCCAGGGTCTTGATGCGGCGCGTGACGAACACGTGCACCATCAGGTTCAGCGCCACGAACACGGCCACGAACACGCCCAGCAGCGCCAGCATGAAGGTCTTGAAGATATCGGCCGCGCGCTGCATCGGCACGGCCATCGGCACCGAGATCACCTGCGCGCCAATGACTTCATTGAGCTTCCAGCCGAAGCCGTTGTTCATCCCGTAGATGTCGGTCATGGTCTTGGGCGCCTCGGCCGCGGTGCTGTGGCAGGCCAGGCAGGCCGGGTCCTTGATCTGCAGCGGCTGGGCGATGTACAGGTTGCGCCCGGCCGGGGTGTCGCGCTCGCCCGAGAACTCCTTGAGCTCGGGCTGCTGGCGCAGCTTCTGCACCACGTCCACTTCCCAGTCCGACGCCTTGTCGCGCAGGTTGGTCGGGTTGAGCGTGGCTTCCTTGTACGAGAAGTGCGGGAACCGCTTGAAAATCACGTTCAGGTTCTCGACCGCCGAATACGAGGGCACCGACTGCGGGTGGAACTCGAACTTCATCTGGTTGCGCAGCAGCGGCGCGACTTGGGTGGCGGTGTAGCCGCGCACGCTCTTGGCCGCCTCGAGCAGCAGGCGCGCGTTCTGCAGGGTCTCCTCGCGCGCATTCTTCTTGAGCAGGTCGTCGGCGACAAAGCCGGCGGCGACGAAGCCGATGGCGAAAATCGACACGAACACCAGGTTGAATTTGGCGACGATCGAAAGCTTCATGTGATTCTCCTACAGGGTGAAGGTGGGACGCGGTCCGGCGCACTCGCCGGCCGGCGCGTCAGTAAATGGTCGAACCCGTGCTCACCGAGGGGTGCAGCACGAATTTCCAGTCGCTGCTCTGCCCGAGCGCCTGTTCGAGCGGCTTGCGAAACGACGGATCGGCCAGGCGCGCCTTGAAACGGTTGACGAAGTTCTTGCGCACGGGGAGATCGGTCAGCAGCCAGGCGTCGACGTCGGCGTAGTCGACGTCGTGCTCCTTCACCGGGGGCACCGTGCCGGCCTTGGGCACGGGGCGCGCGCGCACCAGCGGATCGCGGAACGGAAGCGGCATCTCGGCCAGGAAATCGCGCGCCGGGCGCCCCGCGACCAGCAGCGGCTTGGCCGGATCGACCACCGCGTACTGCTCGGCCGCCACCTTGAGCGGCGGCCCCGCGCGGCCCTTGTCGTCGACCTTGACGGCCTGCTGCGCGCCCTCCTCGGCGAACAGCGCGTCCTTGCCCGGTTTGCTCTGCACGATGGTGGCGCCGGAAGCGAAGGTGACGACCATGTTGGGCGTGACCACCAGGGCCCGTTTCGGCGTCTTGGACAAGACCTTGACCCAGCCCTTGAGCAGCGCCAGCTCGGTGCCCGACCTGGCGTCGGTGGCCAGGCTGATCACGTACACACGCGACTGCGGGCCGATGGCGACGATGGCGTCGGGACCGGCTTCGATGTGCACGCCGCTGGCCGCGGTCTCGAGGATGTCTTCCTTCTGCACGGCGCTGCCGTTGATGCCCTTGTAGATGGCCGCGCCGCGGATCAGGCGCACCGGCTGGTCGGCCAGCGTCAGGGTGGCCACGTTGGCGGCATGCGCGCCGGCGGTCGCGCCAAACAGGCCGGCGCCGAGCAGCAGGGAAAAGATAAAACGTGTTTTCATGGTGTTCTCAATTGATCTTGACCAGCGCGCCTTCGACCGTCATGACGCCGCCCGCCTTGATCGACATCATGCCGTCGGCCTGCACCGCGATCTCGGGCGACTTGATGGTGATCTTGGCAGCCTCGATCTTGACGCTGCTCGCGCCCACCTTCAGCTCGATCGAGGTGCCGGCCTCGATGACGATGGTCTTGGCGACGTTGACGGCCTGGTCGCCGTCGACCTTCACGGTCTGGTTCTGGTCGACGGTGCGGGTTTCGTTGTTCTTGACGTGGGTGGCCAGGTCGTTGTCGATGTCGACGCTCTGGTCGTGGGTGACGTGGATTTTCCGGTCGTTGCCGACGTCGAGGCTCTGGTCGTTCTTGATGGAGATGGTCTGGTCGCCCTTGTCGGCCTTCTCGAAGCCGACCTTGAGGGTGTCGTTGTTCTTGACCACACGGTTGAAATCCTTCTCCGCCTGCACGTAGATTTCCTGGGCGTCCTGCTTGTCGTCGAAGCGAATCTCGTTGTAACCGCCGCCGCCCTTGGAGGTGTTGGACATGATGGTCGACTTGGTCTGCTCGCCCGGCAGCGCGTAGGGCGGCATGGCGTCGCCGTTGTAGACGCAGCCGGTCACCAGCGGCTGGTCCGGATCGCCTTCCAGGAAGTCGACCACCACCTCCATGCCGATGCGCGGAATGAACATCATGCCCCAGCCCTTGCCGGCCCAGCCTTGCGCCACGCGCACCCAGCACGAGCTGGTCTCGTCGGACTTGCCGTCGCGCTCCCAGTGGAACTGCACCTTGACGCGGCCGTACTTGTCGGTCCAGATCTCCTCGCCGGCCTTGCCGACCACCATGGCCGTTTGCGGGCCCTGCACGAAGGGTTTGCGCATGACCGGAGTTGCGCGGTAGCTGTGCTCCTTGCCGACCGCGGTGAAACTGCAGTCGAACTGCAGCGCGCCGTTCCCGCCGCCGGAGCGGTAGTCGACGCCGACGATGGTGGTGTCGGCCGAGGTGATGAGGAACTCGCGGTTCTGGTCGGCGCGCGGATGCTCGGTGAGCGTGAACAGCGCGCCGGTGGCGATGCCGCGCGCGTTGCTGCTGGCGTCGATGCGCTCGCACTGGCCGTGCAGCACCTCCATGCGCGCGCGCGCGAAGCCGTTGCCGGCCGCGCTGCTGCGGTGCAGGCCCGGGTAGTCGTACTGCTCGTAGCTTTGCTGGGAAAAGGCCGCCGCGATGGTGGCCTTGACCAGCAGCGCGCCGGTGGTGCTCGAGGTGGCTTTTTCGAAATCGAAGTCGTTCAGGGCGTAGGCGCTGGACTGGATCTCGCCGCCGGGCATGAAGCGCGTGACCGCCTCCTCCAGGCCGTCCAGGCCCTCGCTCTCGTCGCGGAACCTCACGCTGGCGTAGCCGCTGGCGCTGGTGTGCGCGCCGTAGCTGTCGGCCAGCACCATCGTGTGGGCGCCGTCGGCATGGGTGAAGTAGTAGTAGATGCCCTCTTCCTCGAGCAGGCGGCAGGCGAAATTGAAATCGGTCTCGCGGTACTGCACGCAGTAGCCGCGGCTGGCCGGGGTGGCGCTCAAGGCCGACACGTCGAGGGCGATCAGGCCGCCGTAGGCCGCGTCGGCGCAGACCGCCTTGACGATGTCGATCGCCGTCTTGTCCTGGAAGATGCGGCAGTTGGACGAGCGCGTGAGCAGCCACAGCGCCGGGTGCAGGATGGCCTCGTAGCAGGGGGCGCCGTCGCGCCAGCCCTGGTAGCTGAAGCGCGTGACGAGTCCGTGGAAGTGGCGGGTGCCGCCCTCCGGCAGGTCCAGGCAGACCGTCATGCCGGTGCCGAGCACGTCGGCGATCTTGATGTCGAGCTTGCTCGAGGACAGCTCGACGCGGTACTCGAACAGCCGCCCCAGTTCCTCGCGGCACTGCATGCGCTTAAAGACCAGCACGTCGCCGCCGAGGGCGGTCTTGACGGATACTTCGCGATGGGTTTGGGTGGCCAGCAGCATGGGAACTCGAATGGGTGGACGTGCGTTAGGTCTGAAATGACGGCGTCGCGCGTGAACTAGGGAATCATGGTCTTGACCGTGCCCGCATTGGTAAAACCGATCACCCCGCCCCAGTTGCACAGGCACTTGGAGACGTTGTCCAGCGCCGGCATGTTGGCGATGAGCACCGTCGGCGCCCCCGGCGCCCACGGCGCGCTGGTGGCCGGCACGCACGGCATCGGCGTGAGCACGCCCAGCGCCGCCGCCGTGGCCGCGGCCACGGTCGGATTGGCGGGCGACGAGCACACCCCGAACGGCATGATGTTCAGTAGCGGGACGTGATCCATGATGTTGGCCGCCGGCGGCCCCTCGCACAACACTTTATTCTTCGGCAAAACCACGAGCGAGGACGGCGCCGCACCAAACGTGCAGGTCATCATCGCTCCCATTGAAACCTGATTTGGCATGACTTGTCCTCAACGGCGCTGGCGCGACTGCGTGGCCGCAACGCTCAGTATGGCGGATAGAGTACAAAGTTGCAACATTATGTCAGCATGCCCAGCGGCCGTGTTGCGCCCGTTCAGCCCGGTGGCACGGTGCGCTCAAGGCACAGCGACCACTTGCGGGTGCAGGTCCAGTGAATTGGTGCCATGGATCAAGTTCCCGTGGAACAGCGACAACGCGGCCCAGGCAAAGCTGTCGGCATTGTCGAGCGACTCGTCGCAATCGTGCTGGCGGTAGGCCGCCGTGTCATGCGCGTAATGCTGGTCCTCGACGCCCCAATACTTGTGCGCCGCTTCGTGGATGATCACGCGCGCCACCGCATCGGCCGTGTAACCGCCAGCTTGCATATCCGCGAATGCGGCATGAATCTCGCCGTTCTTAAAGGCCGAGAACAGCCCGGTCAGGTCGGCCGGCCCGTTCACGTAGCCTTCATCGTTGGCCCCGGCGCCGGGGCGCACGGCATTGTCGATATCGATCAGGTAGACGCCGGTATTGATGTGGAACGAAATGCTGAGCATACCCATGCGCACCTGGTTGAGCACCCAGCGCCGGTCCTTCTGCAGGAGGGCCTTGGCCGAGAAAGGCTTGTCAACGACGTTGCTCTTCAAGGTCGGGTTGGCGCGGTTGGCGGCCAGGCCAAAGTGGTAGTTCATGATGTTCGTAAAGGTCTGGCCCTCCGGGCGCCGCAAGATCACCACGCGGTCCATCTCGAGCACGGCCGCGCGCATGATGGCGCGCGCCTGCGCCGCGCCATTGAGCAGCAGCGTTTTTTGCGCCTGGGTTGGATAGCCGACGCGCGCGCCGTTATTGTCGGAATACGAAATCGCCAGGCCCGGCGACAGTACTGCGATCTTGTTGGTGTAGCGCTCGCGCGCCAGCGCCGGGTGAATTTTGCGCAGTAGCTGGGTCGGTTTAGTAAAAGCCATGGTGTCTCCTTTCGTTGAAGCGGTTTTAGCGATCAAAGTCCAATGCGATACGCGTTACGCATGCTCAGCGCGGTCTCACGCCGCGCGCCGCCGCCCTCAAAATGCGTAGGCGAATTCGCCGTCGGCCACCGTCACCGTGACCGCGGCGACGGTGTCGCCGGCCATCATCCGGGTCAGGAACTCGCGGCTGATATCGGGCAGCATGGTGTTGGTCAGGATCGCGTCGATCATGCGCCCGCCGGACTCGCCCTCGGTGCAGCGCGAGACCACCAGCTTGACCACGTCCGCGCCATACTCGAACGGGATCTTGTAGCGCGCCTCGACCCGCTTCTTGATGCGGTTGAGCTGCAGCTTGACGATCTGGCCCAGCATCGCGTCCGACAGCGGGTAGTACGGAATCGTCACCAGGCGCCCCAGCAGCGCCGGCGGGAACACCTTGAGCAGCGGCGCGCGCAGGGCCTTGGCCATGCCGTCCGGATCGGGCATGAGCTCGGGGTCCTTGCACAGGCCGGCGATCAGGTCGGTGCCGGCGTTGGTGGTGAGGATGATCAGGGTGTTCTTGAAGTCGATGAAACGGCCCTCGCCGTCTTCCATGAAGCCCTTGTCGAACACCTGGAAGAACATCTCGTGCACGTCCGGGTGGGCCTTCTCGACCTCGTCGAGCAGCACCACCGAATACGGCTTGCGACGCACCGCCTCGGTCAGCACGCCGCCTTCGCCGTAGCCGACGTAGCCCGGCGGCGCGCCCTTCAGGGTCGACACCGTGTGCGCCTCCTGGTACTCGCTCATGTTAATCGTGATCAGGTTCTGCTCGCCGCCGTACAGCGCCTCGGCCAGCGCCAGCGCGGTCTCGGTCTTGCCCACGCCCGAGGTCCCGGCCAGCATGAACACGCCGATCGGTTTGCTCGGGTTGTCCAGCCCCGCGCGCGAGGTCTGGATGCGCTTGGCGATCATCTCCATCGCGTGGTCCTGGCCGATCACCCGCTGGCTCAGCAGCGACGCCACCTTGAGGATGGTCTCCATCTCGTTTTTCGCCATGCGCCCGACCGGGATGCCGGTCCAGTCGCCCACCACCGCGGCCACGGCCTGGTAGTCGACGGTGGGCAGGATCAGCGGGGTCTCGCCCTGGAGCGCGCTGAGCTTGTCCTGCACGGCCTTCAACTGTTCCTTGAGCGCGGCGCGTTCGTTGTCGTCGACCGGAGCCCCGGCCGCGGGGACGCCTGCCGCCGGCGCGGCGGCGGCTGCCTCCAGCGCGCTGCCGGTGCCTTCCACCGGGCGGGCGCCGTCGCGCAGGCGGGCACGCAGCGCCAGCAGTTCGTCCACCAGGGCGCGCTCGGCGCCCCAGCGCTCTTCCAGCCCCGCCAGGCGGGTCTGCTCCTCTTCCAGCAGCGCGGCGGCGTCGCTGCCGCGCTTGGCGGTGTCGATGCCGATCGCCCCTTCGCGGCCGATGATGGCCAGCTCGGTCTGCAGCGCCTCGATGCGCTTGCGGCTGTCGTCCACCTCGGCCGGGGTGGCGTGCAGGCTGACGGCCACGCGCGCGCAGGCGGTGTCGATCAGGCTGACCGATTTGTCGGGCAGCTGGCGCGCCGGGATGTAGCGGTGCGACAGGCGCACCGCCGCTTCCAGCGCCTCGTCGAGGATCTGGACCTGGTGGTGCTTCTCCATGGTGGAGGCGACGCCGCGCATCATCAGGATGGCGCGCTCCTCGCTCGGCTCGTCGACCTGGATGCTCTGGAAGCGGCGCGTGAGCGCGGGATCTTTTTCGATGTGCTTCTTGTACTCGGCGAAGGTGGTCGCGCCGATGGTGCGCAGGGTGCCGCGGGCCAGCGCCGGCTTGAGCAGGTTGGCCGCGTCGCCGGTGCCGGCCGCGCCGCCCGCCCCCACCAGGGTGTGGGTCTCGTCGATGAACAGGATGATCGGCTTCTGGCTGGCCTGGACCTCGTCGATGACCGAGCGCAGGCGCTGCTCGAATTCGCCCTTCATGCTGGCGCCGGCCTGCAGCAGGCCCACGTCGAGGGTGAGCAGCTGCACCTCCTTGAGCGAGGGCGGCACGTCGCCGCGCGCGATGCGCTGGGCGAAGCCTTCCACCACGGCGGTCTTGCCGACGCCGGCCTCGCCGATCATGATCGGGTTATTCTGGCGGCGCCGCATCAGGATGTCGACCATCTGGCGGATCTCGTCGTCGCGCCCGACGATGGGGTCCATCTTGCCGCTCCTGGCCTGTTCGGTCAGGTCGACCGTGAATTTTTTCAGCGCCTCCTGCTTGCCCATCGCGGCCGGGGCCAGCGCGCCCGAGGCCTCGCCCGGCGCGCCGGCCTGGAAGCCGTCGCTGGCGCTCATGGCCGCCTCCGGCGACTCCTTGAGCAGGCTGGCGAAGCGCTCGCTCAGGTCTTCCGCCTTGATCTTCTCGAACTGGCGGCTCAGCGCGTACAGGGCGTTGCGCAGGTTGGCGGTCTTGAGCATGCCGACCACGATGTGGCCGCTGCGGATCTGCGATTCGCCGAACATCAAGGTGCCGTAGACCCAGGCCCGCTCCACCGTTTCCTCCAGCTGCGAGGACAGGTCGGTGACCGAGGTGGCGCCGCGCGGCAGGCGGTCGAGCGCGGCGGTCAGGTCGCGCGCCAGCACCGCGCCGTCGATCTCGTAGTGGCGGATCAGGCGGTGCAGGTCGGAGTCCTGCAGCTGCAGGATCTGGTGGATCCAGTGAATCAGCTCGACGTAGGGAT
Organism: Oxalobacteraceae bacterium UBA6018; assembly: GCA_002428015.1. Taxonomy (GTDB): domain Bacteria; phylum Pseudomonadota; class Gammaproteobacteria; order Burkholderiales; family Burkholderiaceae_D; genus Telluria_A. The sequence goes on from DIZW01000009.1 coordinate 23,950, forward strand.
TGCCGCGCAGCTTACAGAACACGGTGCTGCTTTCGATCGCGCGGTAGCACAGCGCGTTGAGTTTTCCAAACAGTGCGACACGACTGATTTCGGCCATGATGGTTCTTTCGCGTAGGTCAGCCCGGCTGGGCCGCTGGGTTTATCAACAGTTGATCGGGGTCGCGCGCGGCGGGCGCGCTGGCGAGGTAGGTGGTCCAGCCGAGCTTCATGGCGCCCAGCTTGAGCGGCGGGACCTGCTGCTGCTTGAGCACCAGCCGCACGTCCCAGTCGAGCACCGTGCCGGCGTAGTTGCGCACCCAGGCCACCAAGCGCCGCATGCTGGCGCCGCCGGGCAGCATGCGCTGGTAGTCCTCGTAATCGAGCGGGCCGATCACGAGGCGGAACTTGTGCTGGCAGTCCCACACGCGCCGTCCCAGCACGGCCGAGACGCCGATGCGGCTGCCGTTGTCGAACGCGCCGATGCGCGTCTGGCCGTCGGCGGGCAGCTGCATCCAGTGGCCGACGAATTGTTCGAGGCGCACCGGCAGCTTGAAGTAGGCGCGCAGGATCGTCACCAGGCCGGCGGCCGGGCGCTTCTGGTTGGCCATCAGGCCGGCGAAATGCAGCTTGGCGAAGTCGCCGATCTCGTCGCGCTCGCGCAGGGCGGCCGTGCCGATGCCGAACAGGCTGCCGACATAATCGGCGAAACGATCCTCGCGCGGGCGGTCCAGGCTGACGGCCGGCTCGGCGCTGGCGCGGGCACGATAGAACAGGGCCAGCATGCGGTGGTGGAACACGTCGAGGAAGGCCGCCATGGTCGGGTCGGCGGCGTTGCGCGCGCGTCCGCGGGCGTACTCGGTCAGGTGCAGCGGCAGCGGCCCGTTGGGGCCGAACAGGCCGAAGAAATTGACCGCCAGGCGGGCGCGCGCGGCCGCGCCGGCCGGGACGTAGGACCGGATCGCGCCCGGCTCGAAGGCGAGCGACGGGTCCTGGCCGAAGCGCACGGCGTCGTCGCGCGGGCGCAGCGAGGCGCCGATGCGCGGCTGCTCCGGATGGGCGTTCTCGAGCAGGCGCAGGATCTGGAAGAAATCCATCCTAGCGGCGCGCTCGGCCAGCAGGCGGTCCAGCTCTACAGGATCGCGCATGCGCCTCCCCTGGCCGGCCAGCGCATGATCTCGCCCCGCGCCACCGTGCGGATCACGGTTTCGGTGAAGGCGTTGATCGACACGTACTGGGCGAAGAAGTGACTGAGCACGCCACCGAGCACGAAGGCGCCGGCGCCTTCGAAGGCGGCGTCGTCCATCGTCACGGTGATCTCCAGGCCGCGCCCGAAGGTGATCGGGCCGGGCGTGGGCATGCGCCGCGTGATCGCGGCGCTGGCGACCGAGCGCACGCCCTCGACCTGGCGCTGGGCCGACAGGTCGGCCGGGTGGCAGTACAGCGAGAGCAGCTCGCGCAGCGCCACGGCGCCCTGCTGCGGATCGCTGTCGACCAGCGACAGGTAGTTCAGCGAGAGCTGGTTGATCAGGCGCCAGGCCACGCTGCCCTCGGCGAAGGAAGGGAAAGGCTGGCTGGGGCCGGCCAGCGCGCGCACCGACTGCACCGGGCCGCCGTCGTCGAGGATGAAGTCGGTCTTGCCGACCCCGAGCGGCATCGACAGCGGCAGGTCGCGGTTGGTGCACCACACGCTCAGCGCCAGCTGGCGCAGGCTGTGGCGGTAAGGCGCCTCGGCCGCGTCGACGATCGCGATGAAGGTCTCGCTGCCGATGTAGGACGAGCGCGGCCCGCGCACGCGCTGGCGCTGCGACACCGTGCGCTGCTCGCGGCGGATCTGGTAGAAGGCCTGGCCGGGCTGGCCGGCGCCGAGGTCGCGCGCGCTGTAGAACGGCTGGAACTCCTGCTCGGCGTCGGCGCCGCTGCCATGCCCGGTGACGGAGGCGATCTGGTGCACCTCGAAGTCCATCGGGCGGGTGCGGTCCACCAGCACGTGGTATTCGTACTGGTCGCCGGACAGGTTGAGGCGGTCGGCGCGGCGCTGGAACAGGTTCACCGCCGGGGTGCAGTTGAGGGCGAAATTGGAGGCGTCGAGCGCCTGCTCCAGGCGCGCGTCGCCGCGGTTGAGCAGCACCACGATCTCGATCTCGCTGTCGGCGCAGCGCGCCAGCGCCGGCGCCAGGCCGGACAGCTCGATGAACATGAAGCGCTGGGCGAACGCGAAATACTCCTGCAGCAGGCGGTAGCCCTGGAAGCTGCGCTGGCCGCTCGGCAGCAGCGCCTGCTCCTCGTCGAAGCCGAGCGGCTGCAGGGCGCTCTTGGGCAGCAGCTTGTGCCAGGCGGCCGGGCGCGCGGCCGGCAGCACCAGCACCCCTTCCACCGCGCCCAGCAGCTTCTCGTAGATCTTTCCCGGCAGGTCGTCGCCGCCGCGCAGGTGCAGCGCCAGCTTGTCCAGCGCGAACTTGCCGAACGGCGCGCCGTTGGTGGTGCGCAGGCGCAGGCGCAGGCCGGCCTTCACGTTCGGCGGCAGGCGCGCGTCGACCCCGGCGATGCTGCCGCCGTGGGTGAAGAACTTGGCTTCGGCCAGTTCCACCGGCCACAGGGTGAGGTCGTGGGCGGTGCGGTATTCGCAGGCGGTGGCGTCGTCCTTGCCCAGCACGCTGCGCATGGCGCTGCCGCGCGGGACCGCGAAGCCGGCCGCCAGGGCCGGGTTGGCCAGGTCGCTTTGCAGCTGCACCACCGCCATCGACGGGGTGGGCGCCAGGAAGTGCGGGTAGACCAGTTCCGACAGGTGCTGGGTGAAGCGCGGGAACTCGGCGTCGATCTTCATCTGCACGCGCGCGGCCAGGAAGCTGAACCCCTCCAGCAGGCGCTCGACATACGGGTCGGCGCAGTCGAAGCCTTCCAGGCCGAGGCGGCCGGCGATCTTCGGATACTGGGCCGCGAACTCGCCGCCCACCTCGCGCAGGTGCTGCAACTCCTGGCTGTAGTAGCGCAAGAAGCGGGGATTGGTCATGTGCGTTTGCCCGCGTTGTCGGTCAGGCTGATGCTGGCCAGGTCGACGTCGAGCTCGGTCTTGAGGAACAGCCGCTCAGGGTAGGGCTGGGCCCACATGTCGGCCTCGATCTCGAACATGATCTTGGTGACGCTGTCGGCCGGCTGCGCCCTGACCACCACCGAGGAGCGGATCAGGCGCGGCTCGAAGTCCCAGATCGCCTGGCGGATCGCGCGTTCCAAGTCCTGGGTGTTCATGCCGGCGAGCGAGGCGCCGGACAGGTCGGGCATGCCGTAGTTGAGCACCGAGTTGGCCAGGTGCGGCAGGCGCTGGGTGGCCGTCACGGACAAGAGATTGGTGGTATTGAGCAGCCAGGCCAGGTCGCGCAGCACGCCTTCGCGCAGGCTCCGTACCGAAAGCACGCGCCGCTCGCGCGATTCGACCGCGCTATCGGGCTCGTCGTCGGTCAGCCGGTCCAGCAGCGACGGCTGCAAGCGCTCGCGCGGCGCCAGTTCAGCCATGGTCGGCTTCCTGGCCGGCGCCGGCGTCGGCTTCGGTCCCGTTTTCCATCTCGACGTCGAAGTCGATCACCCGCACATCCATCAAGGCGTGGTCGGCGGTGTCGCTGGCGAACATGCGCTGGCCCAGCGGCAAGTCGCCCTGCCACTCGGTGCGGCGCGCCAGCTTGAGGGCGTCGTCGCCGGCGGCCAGGGTGCCCTGGTAGCGGGTCGGGATCAGGCCGACGGTTTGGGCGCCGTTGGCCCAGGTGAAGTTGGCGGCGGTCCAGACGGCGTCGCGCAGATCGGTCGGCGCATCGATCTCGATGCGGGCGATGCGCTCGAACGGAATCCAGAAATAGCGGCCGTTGACGATGGCTTCGAGCACGGGGCCGAGGCGCGGATCGGCGTCGGCCAGCCACTCGAAGCGTTCGCCGTCGATGCTGCCGGCGGTGGCCGGGGCCTGCTCGAAGGCTTGCGCGCGCAGGGCCGCGGCTTGCCCGGGCGCTTCGCGGTCCAGGCGCAAGGCTTCGACCAATTGGGCCAGCCATGGCTGCGGCTGGCCGAAAATATGCGGGGCGTGCTGGCCGGCGAAGATGGCTTCGCGCAGCGCTTCGCATTGGATGGCTTCGCGGTAGGTCTGCACCATCGGCAGCGCGCCGGCATCGAGTTCGCCGGTCACGTTCAACTGCGTCAGCGCGCGGTTCCACTGGCCCTGCACGGACAGCAGCTGGAACAGGAAGGTGCGCAGTTGGGGCTTGGCGGCGTCCTTGCGAACCGCGTCCTGGAGCGCGCCGAGCGCGCCGGTGAGATCGCCATCACGAATGAGCTGTTGGGCTAGCATGGCCGCACTTTCGAAAAGAATTCGGTGGCGGTCCGGATAACCCGGACCGCGACGGGACGACATCCGTCCCTTGGGTACAACTCGGGGTACGACTTAGGGCGAGATTTATGCGGCGACGTTCTCGGCGATGTTCCAGGCGAATTCCTTGTCGGCGCCGACGCCGCCTTTGGCATCCTGGACCGCGTAGTCGAATTTCACCTTGGCGAAGTTCAGGGTGACGTTCTCGGTCAGGCGGTCTTCACCGCCGCTGCCGCCGGTCGAGAGCGACGTGACCAGCACTTCTTCCATCGTGATCGAGATGTATTTGTGCTGGCCTTCGCCGGCTTTGCGCACCAGCAGGACGCATTTAGGGATGTGGGTGCCTTTCGCCAAGGCGCTCATCAAGCCGTTGCTGGCGCTGTCGATGTATTTGGTGAACGAGATGTCCTGGAAGTTGGCCTTGCCGGCGCCGCCGCCACCGCCCGTGTGGGTGGTGCCGGACTGGCTCATGCCCCAGCTCCAGGCCAGGATGTCGATATCGCCGGCTTTGCCTTGCACGCTGTCGCGCGATTCGCCTTTGATTTTGTCGCCCATATTGATGAACATGTCTAATGCCATTTTTCTTCTCCTAGTGTGCCTGGCGTTCCCGCCGGGCGTTGGTTAAGTTCGATGAGGCCAGGGTGTAAGCGGATGAATGCGCCGGACCGCTGCGAAGCCCGGCGCGGGGCGCACGACAACGTCAGATTTTCGCCGACGGCAGCTTCGATACCAGACGCAGCGACACGGTCAAGCCTTCCAGCTGGTAGTGCGGGCGCAGGAAGAACTTGGAGGTGTAGTAACCCGGATTGCCTTCGACTTCCTCGAGCACCACTTCGGCGGCGGCCAGCGGCTTCTTGGCCTTGGTCTGCTCGCTCGAATTGGCCGGGTCGCCGTCGACGTACTGCATGATCCATTTGGTCAGCCAGCGCTCCATCTCGTCGCGCTCCTTGAACGAGCCGAGTTTGTCGCGCACGATGCACTTGAGGTAGTGGGCGAAGCGGCAGGTGGCGAACAGGTAGGGCAGGCGAGCGGCCAGGTTGGCGTTGGCGGTGGCGTCCGGATCGTCGTATTCGGCCGGTTTGTGCAGCGACTGGGCGCCGATGAAGGCGGCGAAGTCGGTATTTTTCTTGTGCACCAGCGGCATGAAGCCGTTGGCCGCCAGCTCGGCTTCGCGCCGGTCCGAAATCGCGATCTCGGTCGGGCACTGCATGTCCACGCCGCCGTCGTCGGTCGGGAAGGAGTGCACCGGCAAGCCTTCGACCGCGCCGCCGGACTCGATGCCGCGAATACGCGAGCACCAGCCGTATTCCTTGAACGAGCGGTTGATGTTGACCGCCATCGCGTAGGCCGCGTTGGCCCAGGTGTAGTTCTTCGAACTGGGGGCGCTGGTGTCTTCCTCGAAGTCGAATTCCTCGACCGGATCGGTTTTCGCGCCGTAGGGCTGGCGCGCCAGGAAGCGCGGCATGGCCAGGCCCACGTAGCGCGAATCCTCGGACTCGCGGAAAGAGCGCCAGGCGGCGTGTTCGGGGGTTTGGAAGATCTTGGTCAGGTCGCGCGGATTGGCCAATTCGTTCCAGGATTCCATCAGCATGACCGACGGCGCGGCGGCCGAGATGAAGGGCGCGTGCGCGGCGGCGGCGACCTTGGCCATCGACGAGAGCAGCTCGACGTCGGGCGCGCTGTTGTCGAAGTAGTAGTCGGCCACGATGGAGCCGAACGGCTCGCCGCCGAACTGGCCGAACTCCTGCTCGTACATCTTCTTGAAAATCGGGCTCTGGTCCCAGGCCGTGCCCTTGAACTTCTTGAGCGTCTTGCCCAGGTCGTTCTTGGAGATGTTCATCACGCGGATCTTGAGCATCTCGTCGGTTTCGGTGTTGTTCACCAGGTGGTGCAGGCCGCGCCAGGCGCCTTCGACGGCCTGGAACTGCTCCGAGTGCATGATCAGGTTGATCTGGTCGGTGAGCTTCTGGTCGATCGCCGCGATCAGGCCGGAGATGGTGGCCAGCACGTCGCCGGAGACCAGGTTGGTGCCGGCCAGAGCCTGCTCGGCCAGGGTGCGCACCGCCACTTCGACCGATTCCTTGGCCTTGTCGGACTGCGGCTTGAATTCCTTTTGCAGCAGGCTGCTGAAGTCGCTCATCTCGAGCGTGCCGGATTGCGCCTGTGATTCTGTATTGGCCTGCGCCATATCGTTCTCCCGTACTGGTTCGGTTATCGGTTACTCGGTCGGCTTGGGCGCGGCGGTGAGCGCCTGCATCAGCGCTGGCTCGGCCAGCAGCTTGGCGATCAACTCTTCCGCGCCGGTCTTGCCGTCCATGTAGGTCATCAGGTTGGCCAGCTGGCCGCGCGCCTCGAGCAGCTGGCGCAGCGGCTCGACCTTGCGCGCCACGGCGCCGGGGGTGAAGTCGTCCATGCTCTCGAAGGTCAGGTCGATGGCCATGTTGCCCTCGCCGGTGAGGGTGTTGGGCACCTGCACCGCCACGCGCGGCTTCATCGCCTTGAGGCGCTCGTCGAAATTGTCGACGTCGATCTCGAGGAACTTGCGCTCGGCAACGGGCGCCAGCGGGTCGGCCGGCTGGCCCGACAGGTCGGCCAGCACGCCCATCACGAACGGCAGCTGGACTTTTTTCTCCGCGCCGTAGACCTCGACGTCATACTCGATCTGCACGCGCGGCGCGCGATTGCGCGCGATGAACTTCTGGCTACTTTCTTTGCCCACGATTTACTCCTCCAAGATTGAACTACACGGCTTGCCGCCTGCCTGTTGCGTCGCTACCCTTCTACTGCTCTTCCTGCGGTCCACGAATGACGTTCAACTGCCCCATGCTCTCCGGGGCCAGTTCTTCCATGATTTCAAAAAAGTTCTTCGGCGCCAGGCGCTTGGCGCGTTCGAGCAGCATCGGCACCGGGCTCGACGGTTCGCTGCGCGCGTAGTAGGCGAGGATCTTGTCGAGCATGCGCACCACGTCGGCGCGGCCGTTGATCTCGCCGCTGATGGCGGCCGGCGCGGCGCGCGCCCCGGCCGGCGTCCCCGCCTCGGCCGCTGGCGGCGCGTCCGCCTCGGCCTCGCTTGCCTCGGGCGCGGCCGCGTGGGCGGCCAGCAGGTCGCGCATGCGGCGCAGCTGGCGCGTGAGCGCGTCCAGGTTGAGCGCCTGCGAGCTGCCGACCTGGCGCACCAGCGCCACTTCGATGTTGACCACGCTGTCATGGGCCTGGGACGCGGCCTGGACGGCGGCGGCCATCACCTCGGGGGCGACGTCGCGCAGGGCCGCCTCGATCGAGCTCAGCGCCAGCGCGGACTGGCCGGCCGGCGTCGGCAGCTCGCCGCTGGCCTGGTCGAGCAGGCGCAGCGACAACGGGCCCAGGCCGGGCAGCACGATGAAGCTCGATTCCTTGAGCTCGCGCAGCACGGTGGCGCTGTCGGCCAGGGTGGCCAGCGAATTGATGCGCAGGGTAGGATCGTTGTCGTCGTCGGGATCGAGCTGGGGATGGACGCTGTCCCAGCGCTCGGCGACCAGGCGCTCAAGCAGGCGCACGCCGTCGGCGAAGCCGGGCAGGCCATGCAGCGCCAGCAGGGCGCGCAGCAGCGGCATGGCCGCGCGCAGGTCGCGGCTGCGGGCCAGCACCTCGCCGGCCTGCTGCTTGACCAGCTTCCACTCGGGCGGCACGGCCGGCGTGATGGTGTCGCCGTATTGCACTTCCGGCTTGCCCAGCACGCTCTGCTCGAGCGCCAGGAAGGCCGGATCGTATTCGAGATTGGGGCCGCACGGCGCGTCCGCAGCCAACTCTTGTAGCAGGGAATCTACGTCGACAATACTCATAGGATGAAACGCGGGCTTGGTTTTGGACAGCGGATTGTTTCGACTCATCGTCACCGCCAGAGGCGGCGCGCGGTCGTTTTATATTTGCTCAACAAATGGGCTCGAAAACATTGTTCTCTAGACACATCGGACAACTATACGCGATTTTGAACGACCAACGTTAGTAAAAAATCTGCATTTTTTAGGGGTTGGATCAAGATCAGCCGGTTGACATTTTGGCCCGACCGGACTAGTGCGCGCCATCAAAATGGGCGTGGCAAGGGAGCGCTTGTTGCTAGCGCGCAGTGATTGTTGGTAAGGGAATATGGCGCGCACTATGGCGCGGACCATGGCGCCGGAATCGGCGGGAAGTTCAGGCCGGCTGGCCGACGTCGGCGTCGTCGTCGAGCGCCAAATCGCCGCGCGCGAAAGCGGCCAGCACCTCGGCGGCCTGCTGGAGATAGGCCTGCGGCACCAGGACCCGCACCCCGCCCATGGCCGGCGCGATCAGCTGGTCGGCCTGGGCGTGGTTGGCGTCGGCCACCACGGCCGGGATGCCGGCGGCGGCCAGGCAGCCGCGCATCAGGTGGGCGTCGGTCGGGTTGAGGTAGCGGGCGGCCACGAACAGGTCGCGGCCGGGAATGCGCTCGGCTTCGAACGGCAGCGTGGCGCTGCCCAGCAGGTTCTCCATCGACGGCTCCGGTTCAGCGGCCGGGGCCGGCCGCCACCGGATCAGCTTACACCAGCGCCGGGCGCGCCACTCACACGGCGATGGCGGCGCTGTCGGCGCACAGCTTGAGGCTGGCGTGGCGGCCCCCGCCGATGTGGCCCATGAGCAGCTCGCGGCGCTCCTCGAGCAGGGCGAACACGGCATCCTTGGACAGCACGTACTGGTCCAGCAAGGTGTCCTTGAGCGACTCGATCACGGCCTTGTAGTCGCGGATCGCGCCCAAGGTGTAGCTGTAGAGCTCGTCGGATTTCTCCTCCACCTGGCGCACCGTGTGCTCGCCGCTGCCTTCCTGACGCAGCTGGGTGTAGTCGATCTTCGAGCGCGAATACATCGACAGCCGGTTGACCATCAGGTTAAGCATCTTGGTGGCCTTCTCGATGTCGTTCTGGCTGCCCACGGAGATCCCGCGCGCGCCGTAGAACAGCTCCTCGGCGGCGACCCCGCCGTACAGCTGGATCACGTCCTGTTCGAGCTCCTCGAGGGTGCGCAGCGAGACGTCGTCGCCCGACTGCAGCACGTAGCCGAGCGCGCCGAGCTTGGACACGGCCTCGGTGCTGATCTTGAGCAGATGCGATTTCTCCTTGACCTGCTCGAGCGGCATGCCCTGGCGCAGGTAGGGGTCGATCTGCATGAAGAAGTGGCCCAGCTCGTGCAGCGCCACGCGCTCGCGCTGCTTGTGCTTCTCGGCCGTGGTGGCGCGGTCGGTCAGGCCCAGGGTGGCGCGCTCGAAGGCGCGGAACATCAGGTCGGTATTGATGATCGTCTTTTCCTGGATCGAGATCATGCTGGCGCGCTCGACCACGGTCTCGAGCAGCGCCGGGCTCAGGTTGGCGGTCATCTCGGCCACCTGGTTCAGGTCCAGGTCGGCCCAGTCCACCAGCCCCTCCTTCTTACGTCCCAGGAAGCTCTTGAGCAAGGCGCTGCGCTCGCCCTTGTTGGGCAAGCGGAAATTGATCTTCACGGAAAAGCGCCTCAGCATGGCCTCGTCCATCTCGCTGGAGGCGTCGTCGAAGTTGGAGGCGACCACCCAGATCACGCCGGCGCCCTGCTCGCTCTTGACCCCGTCGAGCAGGCCGAGCAGGGTGTTGGCGGTGTCGTCCTCCCATTTCTTTTCGCCCCGGCCGCGCGGCATGAACAGGGTCTGGGCCTCGTCCAGGAAGATGATGCAGCTGCCGCGCGCGCAGGCCTTGCGGTACAGGGCGTTGAGGGCCTTGGAGCCGCCGCCCACGTAACCGGACTCGAGCGCGGAGCCGGAGGCCTGGATCAGTGGCACGTCGAGTTTCTTGGCCAGGTAGCCGACCAGCTTGGTCTTGCCGGTGCCGGCCGGGCCGGTCAGCATGACGTTGAACGGCTTGTCGATGTTGTGCGACTTGTACTCGCTGCGGTTGCGGATCATGTCTTCCAGGTGCAACACTTCCTGCTTGATGTCGTCCATGCCGATCAGGTCGTCCATGCTGCCCTTAAGCTTGTCGGGGGTGATGACGGACGCGCTCATGCCCATGCCGGGGATGCCGAACTTCATCGCGTACAGGATCAGGCCGATCAGGACGATATCGAGCGCGTGGCGCTTGAAGAACGCCATGGCCTCGGCGGCGACGCCGTTCTCGCCGTCCTCCAGCAGCACCGCCTTGTGCGAGGCCAGGTAGTCCTCCTTGGCGATCGAATACGGGATGCCGTTCTTGAGCAGCACCTCGCGCTCCAGGCTCAGGTGCGAGGTGCTGGGCACCTTGACCACGTGCACCTCGGGCGCGCCCTTGAACTTGAACACGTAGCGCGGCGATTCCGACAGCGGCCTGGCCACCAGCAGGTAGTCCAGGCGGTCCTTGGCCGCGGCCAGCGCGGTGATCTGGGAGATGTCCTGGGAGTGCACCACCGGGCTGGGGTCCTGGGGCACGTCGGACTTGACGATGGCCAAGCCCAGCACGACGGCGAGCAGCGCGGCCACACCCAGGCGCACGTACAGGTTCTTGAACACATTCTGAAGTTTGGCGAGATTCGGCATGAAAATAACTCTATGAAAAAGGTGGCGCAGCGTTGCGACGGATCAATCAGCGTTTGCCTGCCGCGCGGCGCTAAGGAGCGGCAGTGACAGCGGCTTCGATTGACCACCGTCCCGGCGGGGTGCCGGGCACGCATCGACGTCGCTATGCGGTGTTGCAGCACGGAGGGCGGCGTGGCCCGGCGTGCACTTTTGCCATTAAATTGATGCTGGGAGGCAATAGAGATATGGCGACTATACCGCCAAACAAAAGCGAGGTACAGCAAGATTCGTGTAAAAAATTTTGCGGCGCAACAGCTATGGTCAGGCCGACAATGGCGGGTGTTGACGAGTTATCAGCAAGGGCGGCGCGGGGCCGCGATATCGCAGTGGTAACAATTCGTTTCAGCCCTTGATGATAGGCCACTTTCGGCGGAGGATCCTTAGTACTGGCTTAAACCGATGCAATCCGGGACGGGGCTCCTGCCTTTCCCCTCGTTATTTTGCCGCACCGCACTATCCTTTCGGAATTAGCTTTCCTCAGCTTAATTTTCCAGAAAATTCGCCGCAGTTCAATCGAATCGCCATGGAAAAATACGCTCGCCCATGATTAAATAGAAACGTGAATTGATTTGGTGACGGGCGCTAAAATGTTGCGATGCAATACGCCCGCCGAGCACCATGTCCCGCATGTAAAGGAAGCTACCGTGAAAACTATCGCATTGGCCGCCGCGCTTGCGCTGGCCCTTGGCGCCGCCGTCCCGGCGCGCGCCATCGAAGTGGTGAACAATCACTCCGCGTCCTCGTATTCCCCGCGCCAGCCCGACCTGGCCGCCGTCCCGAATGGCATGGGCGTGGCCGATGTCGAATCGTCCGAACTGCCGGAGCCGGAAGTGTTCGCGATGATGCTGCTCGGCCTGGTGTTGATCGGCTACCGCGCCCGCCGCGACAGTAGCGAAAAGTTCAAGTAAGCATTCCCGGCCGTCCGCGGCGGCGGGCTTTACGGCTGAACACGCCTGGCCTGCGCACTGGCCGTCCCGCCTGTCGTCTACCCTTCGGCTCGCCTTCGCCTAGCCTTCGCCTACCCTTCGCCTACCCTTCGTCTACCTGTTGCCCACGTTGAAGTTTCTCCTCCGCCAGGCCCCGCCCTCGCGCCACCTCACGCGTCGACCGCTTCCGCGCACAGCTGTTGCAGCCGCATGAGCGTGCTCCAGTTGCGCGCAGTCACGCTATCTCCCAACAATTTCCCTACGGCCTCGGCCGCCTTGCAGGCCAGTACGCCCTGCGGGCACCACACATAGGCGGCGCGGGGCCCCACGGCCAGCGCTTCCTCCCCCCAGTCCTGACCCGCCAGCGGCGCCAGTGCGCCCAAGGCGCCCGCTTCCTTGACGATAAAGGCCAGCAGCCGCGCAGGATCGGCGGCTACCGGCAGCAAGGGATTGGCCGCGACGACGGCGTTGAGCTCATCGCTGGTCATGACCGTCACGCGCGCCGCCACGCCCAGCCGAAGCACCAGGGCCTCCTCGATCGCTTGCGCGGCCGCGGCGGACGCGAGCGGCGCGGCGCTGAACACCACGTTACCGCTGCTGAGCAAGCTGCGCACATGGCTAAAGCCAAGCTTGGCGACGAGGCGGCGCAGATCGGCCATGGCGATGCGCTTGGCACGCCCGACATTAATGCCGCGCAACAGAGCGATGTAGCGCCGGGTAGTCATGCCGCCATCCTACCCCGGCCGCGCGCAGCCGGGCGCATGGCTGGCGCCGCGGCTCAGTCGAGCAGACCCTCGTCGCGCATGGCCTGTTGTACCGCCGGGCGGGCGCCGATGCGCTGCTGGAATGCTTGCAGCCTGGGCCAGGCGGCCAGGTCCAGCTGGACGAAAGGCGCCCAGCTGGTCACGGTGAACAAGTAGGCGTCAGCCACGCTGAAACGCTGATCGACGAGGAATTCTTTGTCGGCCAGCATGGCCTCGACGGTGGCGTAGCGCGCCAGCAGGTTGGCGCGGGCATAGGTCTTGACCGCGTCCGGCAACTCGGGCCGGAACAGCGGCGAATAATTCTTGTGCAGTTCGGCCGCGATGAAATTGAGGATAGACATGAGCCGGTAGCGTTCCATGCTGCCGTAGGCCGGCGCCAGTTGCTTGCCGGGCACCTGATCGGCCAGGTATTGGACGATCGCCGGGCCCTCGGTCAGGCGCGCGCCATTGTCGAGTTCCAGCACGGGCACGTAGCCGCTGGGATTGACGGCGCGAAAATCGGCGCCGCTCTCGGTCGTCTTTTGATGCAGGTCGACTTTCTCCATGGTGAAAGGCAGCCCGGCTTCGAGCAGGACGATGTGGGGGGACAGGGAGCAGGCACCGGGACTGAAATACAGTTTCATGGTTGATCCTTCAGATTGGAGGTGGCGGAAAAGGCGGCAGGACGCCAAACCGGGAAAGCATGGCAAGAATACAACAGCGGCGCGCGTCCCACTTGGGCACGCGCAAGCGCGCGCCGAACGCCCCCCGCCGGGCCGCCGTCCGTGTCGTATTTACCGGGTAAAGATTCCCCCCAGCACCACAGCGGCGAACCGGAATGGTAAGATCATCGCTGCCGGGATCTCACCCCGGCATTTTATTCACAGGAGGACGGCATGAACCCAGCCTACGAGCACCTGGCGCTGACCGCGGTGAAGCCGGGAATGACTTTATCCGATGACATCCTCGACAAGCAGGGGCAAATCCTGCTGCCGCAGGGCGCCGTCTTGACCGAACGCACCATCGCATTGTTGCCCGCGCACGGCATCGGCATGGTGGCCGTGCTGTGCGACGCGGCCCCAGCGGCCGCGATCGACAGCGACGCCCAGGTAGCGCGCCTGAACCACCTGTTTCGCAAGAACACCCCCGACAAGGCCGACGACTGGGCCACCGGCATCCTGCACCGCTACGTGCTCGACTACCGCCTGGACCGGGAGATCGAACAATGAGCATGCTGACCATCGAAGCCGTGGTCGCCAATTTGCAGGACCTGCCCTCGCTGCCGGCGGTGGTCATGGAATTGCTGACCAATATAGACCAGGAAGACGTCGACATTTCCGTGCTGGCGAAGAAAGTTTCGCACGATCAGGCACTCACAGCCAAGACCCTGCGCCTGGCCAACTCCTCGCTGTACGGGCTGCAGGTCAAGGTGACCACCATCCAGCAGGCGATCACCTTCCTGGGCTTTCAGACCACGCGCAACCTGATCACGGCCGCCGCCGTGACCGGCTGCTTCGCCGAGCCGAACTGCCCCGGCTTCGACCACAAGGCGTTCTGGCGCCATTCAATCGCCACGGCGGCCTGCGCCCGGGTCATCGCGCGGCGCGTGCGTTTCAACCAGGATTATGCGTTCACCGCCGGGCTGCTGCATGACATCGGACGCCTGGTGCTGGTCAGCAGTTTTCCCGCGGCCTACGAGCGGGCGATGCGCTACCGCCAGGACAACGACTGCGATGTGCAGGAGGCCGAGGCGGCGCTGCTAGGCGTCGACCACGTCGCGGCCGGTGCGGCGCTGGCCGATCATTGGCATTTCTCGGATACGATGAAGATGGCCATCACCCACCACCACGCACCGGATGCGGCGGGCACAGGCTTGCTCGCCACGATCGTGCACGTGGCCAATGCGATCGTCCATGCGCTCGACCTGGCGGAAGACGCGGACGAGCTGGTTCCCCCGGTGTCGTCGGCCGCATGGACCGCGCTGGGGCTCAACGAAGAATCCTACTTGCACATTTTCCGCGAGACCGAACTGCAGTTCAAGGAAATTGCGATGGTGCTGATGAGCTGACTCCCGCGCCTGGCGCGCAGTGCGGGAGCTGAGACGTACCCGGCCGGCATGGCAGCGCTGGCCGCCATGCCGGTGGGCTTAATGCGCATAATTGCCGGTCGAGGCAGCTGCTTCCTGGTTGGCCTTCTGTTCTTCGGTCACCTTGGGACGGCCTTGCGCGTCGGACAGGCGATACTTGGTGCGCCGGTCGCCCATCAAGTCGCGCAGGTCGCGGATGCTCATGCCCGTCACTTCGTGCATGCGGATCAGCAGCGAGGCGCCGACCGGCAAGCGGTGGTGGCGGATTTTGCTGATGACCGGGGGCGCGACTTCGAGCATGCGCGACAAGGCCGCGTCGTTTTTCAGCTGCATCTTGCCCAGCAGAATGTCGAGCAGGTGGTTGGGGTTGTAACTTTCTTGTGATGCCAGAGCATGGTGTGCCATGATTTTACCTCGTGTCGTGTGTGGTTGAAATAATGCCGTTACGAACTTTGTTAAAGACCACGTTTCGTCTAAAGAAGTTCCCGGAAAACCGCCCTTTCAGCATGATTCAAAAGAACAAGTCTGATAAGCGCGTCAAGCCCGCGTCCGGTTTCGTATGCGCTCTGCGCTGCCAGCTTGCCGCGCCCTGCTGACCGAACAGGTTATTAGACTCATATGCCTTTAGTACAACTGAACCCGGCACTGATGTCATTGTTCGAAATCAAGCTATCGCGCGGAAAGCTTGTCACATCGTCATTTCAACACAGGGGCATAATTTGTGGCGCACGCAAGAGTTTTCAGCGTTTAAGATTTCACCCAGATGTGAGACGGAACTCCTTGATTTACAAAGAAGAAATACTTAGTGCGTGATTAAATCAATTGTGAACATTGTCAAATGGAATCGTTTTCTCGGCTTCTGGATGGAAATGGCGTCGCTGAGGAACATTTAATGCCAGCATCGACCATTTCAAGGGCCGATTCGGCCGTGCCAGCGATATACGCCCGCAGCACCGATTTACGGTAAACTGTCATCCCGCCTCATCAAATTAACAATATTCAAGCAATAATTCCATGCAGAAAAAAGTATTCATCAAAACCTTCGGCTGCCAGATGAACGAGTATGACTCGGACAAAATGGCGGATGTGCTGGGCGCCTCCGACGGCCTGGTCCGCACCGACACGCCGGAGGACGCCGATGTGATTCTGCTCAATACCTGCTCGGTGCGCGAAAAAGCCCAGGAAAAGGTCTTTTCCGACCTCGGCCGCCTGCGCGAGCTCAAGCTCGCCCGCCCCGACCTGCTCATCGGCGTGGGCGGCTGCGTGGCCTCCCAGGAAGGCGCGGCGATCGTCAAGCGCGCGCCCTACGTGGACATGGTGTTCGGCCCCCAGACCCTGCACCGGCTGCCGGCCATGATGCGCGAGCGGCGCAGCAGCGGCCAGGCCCAGGTGGACATCAGCTTTCCCGAGATCGAGAAGTTCGACCACCTGCCGCCGGCGCGTGTGGACGGCGCGGCCGCCTTCGTATCGATCATGGAAGGATGCAGCAAGTACTGCAGCTACTGCGTGGTGCCGTACACGCGCGGCGAGGAGGTCTCGCGCCGTTTCGAGGACGTGCTCACCGAAGTGGCCGGCCTGGCCGCCCAGGGCGTCAAGGAGATCACCCTGCTCGGGCAGAACGTGAACGCCTTCCGCGGCCAGATGGAAGGCGGCGAGAGCGCCGACTTCGCCCTGCTGCTCGAATACGTGGCCGACATCGCCGGCATCGAACGGATCCGCTTCGTGACCAGCCACCCGAAGGAATTCACCCAGCGCCTGATCGACGCCTACGCCAAGATCCCGCAACTGGTGGACCACCTCTACCTGCCGGCCCAGCACGGCGCCGACAAGGTCCTCGGCGCCATGAAGCGCGGCTACACGGCGCTCGAGTACAAGTCGATCGTCCGGCGCATCCGCGCGGTGCGCCCGAACATCGCGATCTCGTCGGACTTCATCGTCGGCTTCCCCGGCGAGACCGACGCCGATTTCGAAGCGATGATGAAGCTGATCGACGACGTCGGCTTCGACAACAGCTACAGCTTCATCTTCAGCAAGCGCCCCGGCACGCCGGCGGCCAGCCTGGCCGACGACACAGCGCACGAGATCAAGCTGGCGCGCCTGCAGCGCCTGCAGGCGGCCATCGACGCCAACACCCGCAAGTACAGCGCCGCCATGGTCGGCACGGTGCAGCGCATCCTGGTCGAGGGCCCCTCGCGCAAGGGCGCTGGCGAACTGCAGGGCCGCACCGAAAACAACCGCGTCGTCAACTTCGCCGGCGACGCGTCCCTGGCCGGCCACATGGCCGAGGTGCGCATCACCGAGAGCCTCAATTACACCTTGCGCGGCGAACTGGCCGCGCGCGCCGTTACGGAAGATCGCGCCACTTGAAAACCAAGACCCCCATCCAGCCCGAATACTTCATCCCGGAGCCGCTCGATAACTCCCGCCTGGCGCACCTGTGCGGACCGCTCGACGAAAACCTGCGCCAGATCTCGGCCGCGCTCGACGTCACCATCTTCCGCCGCGGCGAGAAATTCATCGTCAGCGGCCACAACGCGGCCCAGGCGGTGGAGATCCTGGAGCGCTTCTACGCGGTGGCCAACAAGATCGTGCCGATCGAAGAAGTGCAGCTGGCCCTGGTGGAGCAGCGCTCCGGCCTGCGTCCCCAGCACGCCGACGCCACCCCGGTCGAAGCCCTGCCCGAGATCGAGATCAGCAGCCCGCAGCTCAAGACGCGCCGCCACGACCTGCGCGGGCGCACGCCGCACCAGATCCAGTACCTGCGTTCCATCCTCGAACACGACATCAGCTTCGGGGTGGGCCCGGCCGGTACCGGCAAGACCTACCTCGCGGTGGCCTGCGCGGTCGACGCGCTCGAGCGCGACGCCGTCAAGCGCATCGTGCTGACCCGTCCGGCCGTGGAAGCGGGCGAGCGCCTGGGCTTCCTGCCGGGCGACCTGGCCCAGAAGGTGGACCCTTACCTGCGCCCGCTGTACGACGCGCTGTACGATCTGCTGGGCTTCGACCGCACCCAGAAAATGTTCGAGAAACAGGTGATCGAGATCGCCCCGCTGGCCTACATGCGCGGGCGCACCCTCAACCACGCCTTCGTCATTCTCGACGAGGCGCAGAACACCACTGTGGAGCAGATGAAGATGTTCCTGACCCGGATCGGCTTCGGCAGCAAGGCCGTGGTGACGGGCGACGTCACCCAGGTCGACCTGCACAAGACCCAGAAGAGCGGCCTGGTCGACGCCGTGCACGTGCTCAAGGATGTGCGCGGCATCGCCTTCACCCAGTTCACCAGCGCCGACGTGGTGCGCCATCCGCTGGTGGCGCGCATCGTCGACGCCTACGAAACGGCGGCCGGGATCGAGCTGGTCACCCTCCCGAAACCTGTCGCGGCCAAAAATGTCAGAAAAAAATAAGCTCTCGCTGTCGGTCCAGTATCCCGACCCCCGCCTGCAGGACAGCATCACGCGCCAGAAGCTGCGGCGCTGGGTGCAGGCCGCGCTGTTCGCGCCGGCCGAACTGACGATCCGCTTCGTCGACGCCGAGGAAGGGCGGGTACTCAATCGCGATTACCGCGCCAAGGACTACGCCACCAACGTGCTCACCTTCGCCTACAACGAGGGCGAAGACATCGCCGACGACGCGCCCACCGTGGCCGACATCATCCTGTGCACCGACGTGCTGCAGCTGGAAGCGGCCGAGCAGGGCAAGACGCTGGAAGAACACACCGCCCACCTGGTGGTGCACGGCGTGCTGCACGCCCAGGGCTACGACCACGACGACGACACCGAGGCGGCCGAGATGGAGCAGCTCGAACGCGACATCCTCGAAGCGCTCGGCTACCCCGACCCTTACGCTTGAATCGATAGCGGGCAGCGTCAGGCCGGCTGCGCGGCCGGGCGCGGCAGGCAGCCCAAGCCGTCGAGCGTCAGCGCGATCGCCTCGTCGAGCGGCGTATGCGGCTCGGCGCCCAGAAAGCGCACCAGGCGCGCGTTATCGAGCTCGAACGGCGCGCGCCACAGGTAGCGCATCTCGGCCATCTCCCGGAACACCGTCACGAACGGCGACAGCAGGCGCAGGGCCAGCCACGGCAGGCGCCTGTCCTTGATGCTCTCGTCGCCGCAAACACGCCGCACCGCCGCCAGCAGCGCGCTGCCGTCGGCATCCCAATGGCCGCGGAAGTGGAAGCACTCGAACACGCCGAGGCGCGGCTCCTGTTCGGCCAGACGCACCATCGTGTCGGCCACGTCCGGCAAATAGGCCCAGGCGTGGCCCACCCCGGCGTCGCCCGGATTGGTCACGGCGCGCACCGGCCGCCCCGGCGTGATCACGCCCTGGGAAAACCAGCTATTACCGCTGCGCGGCCCGAAGAAATCGCCGGCGCGCACCACCAGCGCCTTGACGCCGGCGTCGCGCAGGCGCCGCTCCATCTCGACCCGGATTGCGCCCTTGCGCGAGGATGGCTGCTGGGACGTGTCCTCGCGCAGCGGCTGGGGCGCGCCGGCGCCGTAGTTGTACACGTTCCCTGGCAGGAGAACGCGCGCGCCGCTCGAGCGCGCCGCCGCGATCGTATTGTCCAGCATCGGCAGCACCAGGGTAGACCAGTCGCGGTATCCGGGCGGATTGACCGCGTGGACGATCAGCCGCGCGCCGTCGGCGGCGGCCACCACGGCGGCGCGGTCCAGCGCGTCGCCGCCGATCCACCGCACGCCCGCCATCAAGCCGGCGCGCGCCGGATCGCGCACCAGCGCCCTGACCTGCCAGCCGCCAGCGAGCAGGCGCCGCGCCACGGCGCCGCCGATACCGCCGGTCGCCCCCAATACCAATGCCGTCTTGTTGTCGTCCATCGCACACCTCCTTCGTCAGTAGATGGACACAGTGTGCGCCGCTGCCATACTATACGGAAGTGCAGTAACATCATTGACTCTATACATTTTTGAATATCCTGGACGCAATGCAAAACGAACCGAACTGGGATCTGTACCGGTCCTTCCTCGCTGTGCTCAGGAGCGGCTCGCTGTCGGGCGCGGCACGCGAGCTGGGTTTGGCCCAGCCGACCCTGGGCCGGCATATCGACGCGCTCGAAAGCGCGGTCGGGGTGGCGCTGTTCGTGCGCTCCCAGCACGGCTTCCTGCCCACCGCGCATGCCACCCAGCTGCGGCCCTACGCCGAGTCGCTGGCCGCCACCGCCAGCGCCTTTCTGCGCGCCGCCTCCAGCCCGGAGGACCAGGCGCGCGGCACCGTGCGCATCACCGCCAGCGAAATCGTCGGCTGCGAACTGCTGCCGCCGATCCTGGCGCGCCTGCAGGAGCGGCACCCAGGGCTGCAGATCGAGCTGTCGCTGTCGAACCAGACCGAAGACCTGTTGCGGCGCGACGCCGACATCGCCGTGCGCATGCTGCGTCCGTCCCAGGAGGCGCTGGTGGCGCGGCGGATCGGCTCGCTCAAGGTATGCCTGCACGCCCACCGCGACTACCTGGCGCGGCGCGGCACCCCGGACAGCCTGGACGCCCTGCGCCACCACAGCCTGATCGGGTTCGACCACGAGACCCGCTTCATCCGGCGCCTGAAGCAGGAGCTGGGCGGATTGCGGCGCGAGATGTTCGCGCTGCGCGCCGACAGCGATCTGGCCCAGCTGGCGATGCTGCGCGCAGGCGCCGGCATCGGCATGTGCCAGGTCGGCATCGCGCGGCGCGACCCGGACCTGGTGCCGGTGCTGGCCGACGCCTTGTCGTTTGAACTCGATACCTGGGTGGCCATGCATGAAGATTTGCGCGCGAGCCGCCGCTGCGCGCTGGTGTTCGCCGCCCTCGCCGACGGCCTGCAGGCCACGCAGGACGCCTGAGCGGACCTGATCAGTCGGCCGCTGTCGAGGCCCGCCGCGCGCCGCGCATCAGACCAGCGGACAGCGGCGACATGGGCGGACGAAGCCCAATGGCGATATCGACACACGCCGCACGGCGTCAACGAACCGCAGTGGCGACATCGGCGCGCGCCGCATGGCACCGACGAACCACATCGGACTTCGGCGCACCCCGCATGGCGCCGACAGAGCGCCTCGTGGGCTGACCGACATCGCGTCGGCGGGCCACCGACATCAACCATTGCGCGGCCCGGCTACGCCTTGAACGCCAGGTCAGTGGAAGCGATCGGCAGCTTGCGCACGCGCTTGCCCGTGGCGGCAGCGACGGCGTTGGCCAGCGCCGGCGCGATCGCCGCGGTGCCCGGTTCGCCGATGCCGCCCGGGTCGTCGGTGCTGCTGACGATGTAGACCTCGATCCGGGGCGCCTCGTTCATGCGCATGACCCGGTAGTCGCCGAAGTTGGACTGCTGCACGCGTCCCTTGTCGAAGGTGATCTCGCCCCACAACGCGGCCGACAGGCCGAACACGATGCCGCCCTCCATCTGCGCCACCACGGTGTCGGGGTTGACCACCTGGCCGCAGTCGAGCGCGCACACCACGCGGTGCACGCGCACATCGCCGCCAGGCCCGACCGACACCTCGGCCACCTGCGCCATGTAGGTGCCGAACGCGAACTGGGCCGACACGCCGCGCCCGACCCGCCGGTCCGCCATCGGATGCAACTGGGTGCTCCAGCCGGCCTTGGCGGCGGCCAGGTCGAGCACGGCCAGCATGCGCGGCGACTTGGCCAGGATGGCGCGGCGGTAGGCCACCGGATCCTGGCGCGCTGCCAGCGCCAGCTCGTCGATGAAACTCTCGACCACGAACACGTTGTGGGTCGGGCCGACCCCGCGCCAGAACGCGGTCGCCACCGGCGGCTCGTGGCGCAGGTATTCGACGCGCATGGCGCCGATGTCGTACTGCAGGGAGCTGGCGCCTTCCACCGCGTCCGGGTCGATCCCGTTCTTCATCGCCGCCGGGGCGAAGCGCGCCATGATCGAGGAACCGGTGATGCGGTGGAACCAGGCCGCCGGCATGCCCTTCGCATCGAGCCGCGCCGAGAGCCGGTCGACGTAGTAGGGGCGGTACATGTCGTGCTGGATGTCTTCCTCGCGCGACCAGATGAACTTGACCGGGCCTTTCATCTGCTTGGCGAAGGCCACCGCCTGCACCACGTAGTCCACCTCCAGGCGGCGCCCGAAACCGCCGCCGATGAAGAAGTTACGGACCCGGACCTTTTCCAGCGGCAGGCCGGTCAGCTTGGCGGCGGCGCCCTGCGCCAGGCTAGGCACCTGGGTGCCCACCCACAGATCACAGCCGTCCGCGCGCAGGTCGACCGTGCAGTTCATTGGCTCCATGGTCGCATGGGCCAGGAACGGCACCTGGTAGATCGCCTCGACCTTGCGCCCGGCCTGGGTCAGCGACTTGAGCGCGTCGCCGCTGTCGTGGGCCACCGCACCGGCCTTGGTGGATGCGGCCAGCATCGCGTCGACGATACCGGCCGTGATCATGCTGGCGTTGGCGCCGTCGCTCCACACCGGCGCCAGCGCGGCCAGGCCTTGGCGCGCGGCCCACATATGGTCAGCCACCACCGCCACCGCGTTGTCGAGCTTGAGCACCTGGCGCACGCCCTTGACGGCCAGCGCCTTCTGGTCGCTGCTGCCGGCCAGCCTGCCGCCGGGGACGGGCGCGGCCGCCACTGTGGCGATGGCCATGCCGGGCAGGCGCGCGTCGATCCCGAACTGGGCGCTGCCGTCGACCTTGGCCGGTGAATCGAGGCGCCCCATGCGCTTGCCGATCAGCGTGTACTGGCCCGGTCCCTTGAGCTTGATGGTGGCCGGCGCGTCGAGCTTGGCGGCGGCGTCGACCAGTTCACCGTAATTGAGCGAGCGGCCGGACGCGGCATGCGTCACCGCGCCGTTGGCGGCCTGGCAGGTGGCCGGATCGACGTTCCAGGTCGTGGCGGCCGCTTGCACCAGGACCATGCGCGCGGCGGCGCCGGCCTCGCGCAGCGGCTTCCAGGCGCCGCGCACCGAGGTCGAGCCGCCGGTCACCTGGCCGCCCAGCATGGGGTCGCTGTACAGGTTGTTGTTGGCCGGCGCCTGCTCCAGCTTGACCTTGGCCAGGTCCACGCCGAGCTCCTCGGCCAACAGCATCGGCATGGCGGTCCAGGTGCCCTGCCCCATCTCGACCTTGTGCACGATCAGGGTGACGAGGCCGT
The DNA here is from genome assembly GCA_002428015.1 of Oxalobacteraceae bacterium UBA6018. Taxonomy (GTDB): domain Bacteria; phylum Pseudomonadota; class Gammaproteobacteria; order Burkholderiales; family Burkholderiaceae_D; genus Telluria_A. The sequence goes on from DIZW01000009.1 coordinate 46,717, forward strand.
CGCGGTCGATGCGGATGAAGGCGTTCTACGCCAGGCCAGGCGCGCGGTTCGATACTTTGGTGGCAGCTTCGCCCACCGCCTTCTCGCTGGGGATTTCCTTACGGTCGTGTTCGGGCCGGTTACAGCCGGCCAGGCTGAAGCCGATCAGCAAGCCACCGCCGGCGGCCGCGCCGACCTGGAGGAAGTGACGGCGCGCGCTATCGGCTACGCTTGCGGGCGCGCTCATGCCGGCTCCTGGCCGGCGGCGATTTTAATGGCGGCGCGGATGCGTCCATAGGTGCCGCAGCGGCAGATATTGCCCGACATGCCGGCATCGATATCGGCGTCGCTGGGGTGCGGCTTGGCATGCAGCAGGGCGGTCGCGGACATGATCTGGCCGGACTGGCAGTAGCCGCACTGCACCACGTCGATCTTGCGCCACGCGTCCTGCACCTTGGCGCCCAGCGGATCGGCGCCGATGGCCTCGATCGTGACGATCGTCTTGCCGGCCACGGACGACACCGGCGTCACGCACGAACGCACCGCCTGGCCGTCGACGTGGACGGTGCAGGCGCCGCACAAGGCCACGCCGCAGCCGAACTTGGTGCCGGTCAGGCCGGCGACGTCGCGCAATGCCCACAGCAGGGGCATATCGTCGGGCACGTCCAGCGGCGTGCTCTTTCCATTGATCATTAATGTGGGCACGGCGGCTCCTGCAGGGGGGATCGAAGAGCCACTATAGTCAAAGTGCAATGCCGCCGGCGCACGCTATTGCCGAGCCTGCAATGGGGCGCAACACTGCCGAATCCCGTGCGGTGGGCGCTATTGTCAAGCCCGCGGGCAGCACAACATTGCCGAGCCCCGTGAGGCGAGCGCGATTGTAGGGCTAGAAGACCGCACAGTGATGAAGAACCCGAGCGCTGAGCGCTGTATTGTCAGGCCCGCAGGCCGCACGACATTGCCGATCCTGGAGTGGCGGACGCTATTATCAAGCCCGCAGGCTGCACAGCATTGCCGCGCCCGTGGCGCGCGTGCGCTTGCCGGCCGGCAGTCAGCGCACCACCTTGCCGGGCGAATGCCGCGTATGCGCGCGCCGAGCCCCGGGCCACGCCTTGCATTGCCGAGCCAATGCGCAGTGCACCGAGCCGAATCCGATGCCGCGCGCTATGGCCCTTCTTGCAGTGGCGGGCGCCCGCGTATTCTGCGCAGCAGCATCCTGGCCAAGGCAGGCCCGTGCCGCTCGCTGACCAGGTACACGCCCCAGCCGGCGGCATACATGGCCAGCGTCACCAGCACAAAGGCCAGCACGGTGACGACGTCGGGCGCATGCTTGAGCGGCAGGCCGAACAGCCTGGTGGCGGCGGCAACGATGAACATCATGACCGGGAAATGGCCGAAAAAAAGCGAGTACGAAAACCGGTTCGCCGTCGCCACCAGCCGCCCCGGTGGACTGCGCGCGTGCTTGGTCCTGCCAGCCCTGCCCTGCAGCGCCAGCAGGACCAGGCCGAAGCCGAGCGCGAAGCTCATGTCCTTGATGAAGCTAAAGCGCAGTGCGTCAGCGCCGTCGAGCAGCGCGACGCGCGACTCCATGTAGCGCGAGACCGTCAGCGCGGCCACGAACACTGGCAGCGCCAGGCGCAACGGCACCACGCGCGCGCTCGCCCCGCACAGCAGCACCGCCGCCCCCACCAGCCAAATCAGCAGCCAGGCGACATAGGGCGCGGGAAACAGCCTGACCAGGCCAAGAACCGCCCCGACGCACGCCGCCACGCCGAGCCATCGCCAGCGGTCAAGCAGATAGGCCAGCAGCAGGAACAGGCAGCAAAACCACCATTCGTAGGCAAACACCCACAACACGCCATTGCTGCCGAAAGTGGGCACCAGGAAGGGCTCGGCGACGAACAGTTGCCCCAGCAGGGTACGCGCGTCAAGCGTGACGACGCTGAAATCGGGAAACGCGGTGTACAGGCCGGCACCGTTCAGATAGCGCGAGCCGGCAAGATCGAGCACCAGTCCCAGCGCGAGCACGGGCAGCAACACGGCGTAGGTGCGCGCCAGCTTGTTGGCGATGAAGGCGGCATAGTCGCGCGCGCCCTGGCGCTTGGCGATGCTGCGCGCGAACAGGTAACCATGGGTGACGAAATACATGGCAAAGGCCTGGTGGCCGAGGCCGCTGACGAAATAGAAGGCGGACAGGGCCAGCGAGCCGGACGCCACGGTCGCATAGCTGGAGAACAACAGGTAGCGCACGTGGTACACCACCAGCAGGAAGGTGGCGGCGGCCGACGCGCTGGCCAGCACCGGCGCCATGCCGGCGTGGGCCGGCGCGGCGCGCGGGCCGCGCGCGGACTTTGAACCGGGAACAGCATCGGAAGCGACGACACGCAGGCGGGTTTTCATCGGTGACGGTACAAGCTGCGAAAAGAAGCTCTATCTTCAGCGATCGCGGCGCCGCGCATTAGATGAGCCTCAAACGCGCGCCCTGCCGGTGGATGTCTATCCGCCCGGCGGCGGGCGTCGAATGTTGCATATCCGCCAGGTCGTGCGCTTAAAAAACAGGCAATTCGGCTTTTGGTGTATCCTACGCACCATCGCAACAACGGCTCACGCCAACTATGCCAGAGCACCCTTATGACGTCCGCACGGACGCCAAGCCCCACCGGTCACTGTTTGAACGCCTGACCGCACTGATTTCCCCCGAGCCCGAAAACCGCGCCGAGCTGCTCGAAGTGCTGCACGACGCACAGGAACGCAACCTGATCGACGCCGACGCCCTGTCGATGATCGAAGGCGTGTTCCAGGTTTCGGACCTGTCCGCACGCGACATCATGGTGCCGCGCTC
>DIZW01000009.1:49702-74820 GCA_002428015.1 Oxalobacteraceae bacterium UBA6018
GACATCATGGTGCCGCGCTCGCAGATGGACGTGATCGACATCAGCAAGCCGATCGAGGAATGGATGCCGACCGTGCTGGAAACGGCGCACTCGCGCTTTCCGGCCATCGAAGGCGAACGGGACAAGGTAATCGGTATCCTGCTGGCAAAGGACTTGCTGCGCTACTACGCGGAAGAATCCTTCGATGTGCGCGACATGCTGCGCCCAGCGATTTTCATTCCCGAGTCGAAACGCCTGAACGTGCTGCTGCGCGACTTCCGCGCCAACCACAATCACATGGCCATCGTGGTCGACGAATACAGCGGCGTGGCCGGCCTGATCACCATCGAGGATGTGCTCGAGCAGATCGTCGGCGATATCGAGGACGAGTACGACTTCGACGAGGAAGAAGACAACATCCTGTCGATCAAGGAAGGCCAGCTCGGCCCGCGCTGGCGGGTCAAGGCCTTGACCGAGCTCGACCAGTTCAACGAAGAAATCGGCTGCAGCCTGCCCGAGGACGACGTCGACACCATCGGCGGGCTCGTCGCCAGTCATCTGGGGCGCATGCCGCACAAGGGCGACGTGTTCGACATCGACAACCTGCGCTTCGAGGTGCTGCGCGCCGATGCGCGCCAGGTGCACGTCCTGCTGGTCGAGAAACTGCCGCTGGCGGAAGATCAGCACGACTGATGCTGACCGCGAAACATCTTGGCGGCCGGCGCAAGTCCGGTCCAAAAAACACAGTCCTTCCAAGCTACGGTGAGCAACGCGCGGCGCACAACTCGCCGCGCGCCGGCTTGTTCAAGGCGCACTGATGCGCTGGCGTCGCGACACCCGGGTGGCGCCCGCAGAGCGCGGCCCGCGCGGCACCGGCCTGCCCTCCCTGTTCGCGGCCCTGGCCGGCTTCTCCACCCTGCTGGCCTTTGAACCATTCGGCTGGTGGCCGGTCGAACTGCTGGCACTGGCTTTCCTGTTCTACCAGGTCGGCATGGACACGCGCGTGCGCCGCAGCGCGATCATCGGCTGGGCGTTCGGCTTCGGCTGGTCGGTGGCCGGCATGCACTGGCTGTACATCGCCATGAACCGCTTCGGCGGCCTGGCCGCCCCCCTGGCGGCGCTGGCCATTTGCCTGCTGGCCGGCTACATGGGCCTGTTTTCGGCCCTGTGCACGGGCGCGGCCACGTGGCTGCGACGGCGCTGGTCGCTGCGGGTCCCCGCCTTCCTGCTGCTGACTCTGCCTGTGACCTGGGCCTTGTCGGAGTGGATGCGCGGCTGGGTGTTCACCGGCTTTCCGTGGGCAGCCTCGGGCTACGCCCATAACGCCGCGCCGCTGGGCGGTTTCGCGCCCCTCATCGGCGTGTACGGGATCGGCATGCTGACCGCCCTGGCGGCCGCCTGCCTGGTCATGCTGACCCAACGCGGCCGCCTCCCCGCGCTCGGCCTGCTGGCGCTCATCATGGGTGTCGGCGCCCTGCTTCGTCCGGTCGCATGGACCCACCCGCAAGGCCAGCCCATCCACGTGCGCCTGTTGCAGGGCAACGTGCCGCAGGATCAGAAGTTCAGTCCCGACAACCTGTCCGCCACCTTGCGCCTGTACCGCGACATGATCACCGCCGCGCCGGCCGACTTGATCGCCACGCCGGAAACGGCGATTCCGATGTTCCCCGTCTACCTGCCGCCCGACTACCTGGCCGGCCTGGCCGCCTACGCCAAGGCGTCCGGCAGCGCGCTGCTGCTCGGCATTCCGCTCGGCACGCCCGAATCGGCGTCCAACAGCGTGTCCGGCGTCACCGCGGCCGGCGACCCGTCCTACCACTACGACAAGCACCACCTGGTGCCCTTCGGCGAATTCGTGCCGCCCGGTTTTCACTGGTTCGTCCGGCTGATGAACATTCCGCTGGGCGACTTCAACCGCGGCGCCAAGGTGCAGCCCGCGTTCGTGGTCAAGGATCAGCTGGTATTGCCCAACATCTGCTACGAAGACGCTTTCGGCGAAGAAATCGCCGACCAGCTGCGCAGCGCGGCCCGGCCCGCCACCATGCTGCTGAACATGTCGAACCTGGCCTGGTACGGCGAATCGGTGGCGGTGCCCCAGCATTTGCAGATTTCCCAGATGCGCGCGCTGGAAACCGGGCGTCCCATGCTGCGCGCAACCAACAGTGGCGCCACCGCCGTCATCGACGGCCGCGGCAAGGTGGCCGCCCAGATCGCGCCCTACCGCCCCGGCGTGCTGGACGCGACCGTGCAAGGCATGGCCGGCAGCACCCCCTACATCCGTTTCGGCAACCTCGGCTTTTTGCTGCTGGGCGCGCTGGCGCTGGGCGCGTCCTGGCTGTCGGGCCGGCGCCACGCGAAAAACCGTGCCGAAAAACAGGGGCAAAACTGATCCGGCGCGCAGATGGCTCCCAGAATCCCGTAAAAACCCGCTAAAATTGGTCGTTTTGGCAAACTCACATTGTTTGCGCTGTCCGCCGCGCGACTTCAAACCAGATGCTCACATTCCAACAAATCATCCTGACCCTGCAATCCTACTGGGACAAGCAAGGCTGCGCCCTGCTCCAGCCTTATGACATGGAAGTCGGCGCCGGCACCTTCCACACCGGAACCTTCCTGCGCGCGATCGGCCCCGAGCCCTGGCGCGCGGCCTACGTGCAGCCCTCGCGCCGCCCCAAGGACGGCCGCTACGGCGAGAACCCGAACCGCCTGCAGCACTACTACCAGTACCAGGTGGTGCTCAAGCCGGCCCCGGAAAACATTCTCGACCTCTACCTCGGCTCGCTCGCGGCGCTAGGCTTGGACCTGAAGCAGAACGACGTGCGTTTCGTCGAGGACGACTGGGAAAGCCCGACCCTGGGCGCCTGGGGCCTGGGCTGGGAAGTCTGGCTCAACGGCATGGAAGTGACGCAGTTCACGTATTTCCAGCAGGTGGGCGGGCTCGACTGCAAACCGGTGCTGGGCGAGATCACCTACGGCATCGAGCGCCTGGCGATGTACCTGCAGGGCGTGGAGAACGTCTACGACCTGGTGTGGACCACCTGGGAAGAAACGGGCGCCGACGGTGCCCCGGTCACCAAGACACTGAGCTATGGCGACGTGTTCCACCAGAACGAAGTCGAGCAGTCGACCTATAACTTCGAGCACGCCAACACCGACTTGCTGTTCGCCCAGTTCGCCAACCACGAAGCCGAGGCCAAGCGCCTGGTCGAACTGCAGCTGACCCTGCCGGCGTACGAGCAGATCATGAAGGCTTCGCACAGCTTCAACATGCTCGACGCGCGCGGCGCCATTTCCGTCACCGAGCGCGCGGCCTACATCGGCCGCGTGCGCACCCTGTCGCGCCTGGTCGCGCAAGCGTATTACGACTCGCGCGAAAAGCTCGGATTCCCGATGCTGCCGCCTGCCTCCGTCGCCGCCTGAGAACGAAAAAAGAACCATGAACCAGACCCTATTAGTCGAACTGCTGACCGAAGAACTGCCGCCGAAAGCGCTGGCCAAACTGGGCGCCGCCTTTGCCGCCGGCATCGCGAACGGCCTCAAGGCGCGCGACTTCCTGGACGACGACAGCGTCGCCACCGTCTACGCCACCCCGCGCCGCCTGGCGGTCTCGATCACCCAGGTGCGCGCCAGCTCGCCCGATAAATCGCTGCGCGAGAAGGTGCTGCCGGTGTCGGTCGCGCTGGACGCGGACGGCAACCCGAGCGCGCCGCTGGCCAAGAAGCTGGCCGCCCTGGGCGTGCCGGACCTGCCCCTGGACGCGCTCGAGCGCGCCGCCGACGGCAAGGCCGAGAGCTTCTTCTACACCCGCAGCGTGGCCGGCAGCGCGCTCCACACCGGCTTGCAGGCCGCGCTGGAGGAGTCGGCCGCCAAGCTGCCGATCCCCAAGCTGATGAGCTACCAGCGTCCCGATGGCAGCACCGTGCAGTTCGTGCGCCCGGCCCACAAGCTGGTGGCGCTGCACGGCGCCGAGGTGGTGCCCTTGACCCTCCTGGGTCTGGCCGCGGGCAACCAGACCCTGGGCCACCGCTTCCTTGCGAACGGCGCGGCGCTGGCCATCGGGCACGCCGAGCATTACGCCGCCACCTTGGAAACCGAAGGCAAGGTGATCGCCAACATCGGCGCGCGCAAGGAGAAGATCCGCGCCGCCCTGCTCGAGAAAGCCGGCGCCGACCAGGTCCTCATGCCCGAGCCCCTGCTCGACGAAGTGAGCGCCCTGGTCGAGTGGCCGGTGGTCTACGAGTGCCACTTCGAGGAGGAATTCCTGGCCGTGCCGCAGGAATGCCTGATCCTGACCATGCAGACCAACCAGAAGTATTTCGCGCTGACGGACGCCCAGGGCAAGCTGCGCTCGCGCTTCCTGATCGTCTCCAACCTGGCCACCGACGACGCCCGCCACATCATCGGCGGCAACGAGCGGGTCGTGCGTCCGCGCCTGTCCGACGCCAAGTTCTTCTTCGAGCAGGACAAGAAGAAGACCCTGGCATCGCGCCTGCCGCAGCTGGCCAGCGTGGTGTACCACAACAAGCTGGGCACCCAGGCCGAGCGCTCGGCGCGCGTGGTCGGCATCGCCACCGAGATCGCCCATGTGCTGCACTACGACGAGCAGCTGGCCGCGCGCGGCGCGCTACTGTCCAAGGCCGACCTCTTGACCGACATGGTGGGCGAGTTCCCGGAGCTGCAAGGCATCATGGGCACCTACTACGCGCGCCACGACGGCGAGCCGGAGGAAGTCGCCCTGACCGCCACTGAACACTACCAGCCGCGCTTCGCCGGCGACGCCCTGCCCTCGACCCGCACCGGCACCGCCGTGGCGCTGGCCGACAAGCTCGAGACCCTGGTCGGCATCTGGGGCATCGGCCTGCAGCCGACCGGCGAGAAGGACCCGTTCGCGCTGCGCCGCCACGCGCTCGGCGTGCTGCGCATGCTGGTCGAAAAGCGCATCGACGTCTCGCTCATCGAACTGCTCGACTTCGCCCACAAGCGCTTCAAGGGCATCGCCGGCTTCACCGATCCGGTGCTCGAAGTGCGCGCCTTTATGTTCGACCGCCTGCGCGGCATCCTGCGCGAGCGCGGCTTCACCCCGAACGAAGTCGAAGCCGTGCTGACCGCCCACCTGGACCGGGTGCACGACGTCGTCGAGCGGCTCGAGGCGGTGCAGGCCTTCGCCGCGCTGCCCGAATCGAGCTCGCTGGCCGCGGCCAACAAGCGCATCACCAACATCCTGAAAAAGACCGCCGCGCCCAGCGGCGAGGTGCAGGAAAGCCTGCTGCAGGAGCCGGCCGAGCGCGCCCTGTACCAGGCCATCGTGCGGGTGCGCCCCGAGGTCGAGGCGGCGTTCGCGCGGCGCGACTTCACCGGCACGCTCAAGACCCTGGCCCAGCTGCGCGACGACGTCGACGCCTTCTTCAACGACGTGATGGTGATGGCCGACGACGCGGCGCTGCGCAACAACCGCCTGGCGCTGCTGGCCTCGCTGCACCTCATGATGAACCGCGTGGCCGACATTTCCAAGCTGGCTGCGTAAAGGAGAGCTGGCATGAAGATGATCATCCTGGACCGCGACGGCGTCATCAACCAGGACTCGCCGGCCTTCATCAAGTCGCCCGCCGAGTGGACCCCGATTCCCGGCTCGCTCGAAGCGATCGCGCGCCTGAACCAGGCCGGCTACCGGGTCGTGGTGGCCTCGAACCAGTCCGGCATCGCGCGCGAGCTGTTCGACATGGGCATCCTCAACGCCATCCACCAGAAGATGCATGGCGCGGCCCAGCAGGTAGGCGCCAACATCGACGCCATCTTCTTCTGCCCGCACGCCGCCATCGACAGCTGCGATTGCCGCAAGCCGAAGGCCGGCATGTTCGAGGAAATCTCCAAGCGCTACAAGATCAGCCTGAAGGGGGTGCCGACCGTGGGCGACTCCCTGCGCGACCTGCAGGCCGGCTTTGTCAGCGGCTGCGTGCCCTACCTGGTCCTGACCGGCAAAGGCGCCAAGACCCACTCGACCGGCGGCCTGCCGCCCGGCACCCAGGTGTTCGCCGACCTGGCCGAGATGGTCAACTCGCTGCTCAAGACCGGCGCCGCCGCGGCCCACGTTCCCGTCTAGGCGCGCGGCGCCGCGCCGGCCGCCAGCCCTGTTTTCATCCGATCCTTCGCCCTCCCGGAGAACTCCTTGCGAAATACCGTCCTGTTCCTGCGTTCCCTGCTGTTCACCGTCGTCATGGTCATCGCCACCGTGGTGTGGGCCGGCGTGTGCCTGCTGGCCGCGCCCCTGCCCTACAACCAGCGCTTCTGGGTGACCTCGCGCTGGAACGTCTTCGTCATCTGGTGCGCCAAGGTCATTTGCGGCATCCGCTACCAGTTCAAGGGCTACGACAACCTGCCCGACTCACCCGCCATCCTGCTGGCCAAGCACCAGTCGGCGTGGGAGACCATCTTCCTGCTGCCGAACATGCTGCGCCCTTTGGTGTACGTGTTCAAGAAGGAGATCCTGTACATCCCCTTCTTCGGCTGGGGCATGGCGCTGCTGCGCATGATCCCGATCGACCGTAAGCAGGGCAAGCACGCCTTCCGCCACGTGGTCGAACACGGCAGGCGCCGGCTCGCGGACGGCCAATGGATTATCATGTTCCCGGAAGGGACACGCATCCCGGTCGGGCAAAAAGGCAAATACAAAAGCGGCGGCACCCGCCTGGCGATCGAGACCAACACCGTGGTGGTCCCGATCGCGCATAATTCAGGGGAGTGCTGGCCCAAGAATTCGTTCCTGAAGCGGCCAGGCCTGATCACCGTCTCGATTGGCAAACCGATATCGCCCGAGGGCCACACGCCTGACAGTTTGATGCAAGAGGTGGAAAATTGGATAGAATCAGAAATGCGCGTCATTTCGCCCCACGTCTACAACGCTGGCTGAGCGATCTTGGCGCACTGATTCGCGCCTCGACACCGCAGCAGAACATGACGTCACCAAAGATCAACGGGCATCAACTCGAATTATTCGCGCAGGACTTCTTCGCGGCGCTTGAACCGGCGGCCAGGGCGATCCCGCCCCAGCCGCTGTTCAAGGCGCCGCCCGCCCCGCCGCGCGTGGTTTTCCCAACCCCTCCGCGCGCGCCGGACGCGCCGCCGCTGCGCCGCATCGAACTCGGCGCCCACCCGGTCGAATTCGAACTGCGCCGCTCCAGCCGCCGCTCGATCGGCTTCATGATCGACGACGACGGCCTGCGCGTGACGGCGCCGCGCCGCCTGACCCTGGCCGAAGTGGACAACGCGATCCGCGCCAAGCAGCGCTGGATCCTCACCAAGCTGCACGAACGGGTGGAACGGCGCTCCGCGCGCCAGAAAAAGCCGCCGGTGCAGTGGACCGACGGCGCCGAGCTGCCCTACCTGGGCGGGCAGATCGTGCTGCGCCTGCGGGAAGCCGCGCGCAGCCGCTGCGACTTCGATCCCGTGCTGGGCGAACTGACCGTGGGCGTGGTGCCCGGCCTGGCCGAGTGGCAGCTGCAGGAAAGGGTGCGCCTGTGGTTCCAGGCCGAGGCCAAGCGCCTGTTCGCCGAGCGCATGCAGCACTACGCGCCGCGCCTGGGCGTGAGCTACCAGTCACTGAGCCTGTCCTCGGCCGGCACGCGCTGGGGTTCTTGTACGGTGGAAGGCAATATCCGCCTGAACTGGCGCCTGATCCACTACGCGCTGCCGCTGATCGACTACGTGGTGGCGCACGAGCTGGCGCACCTGCGCGAAATGAACCACAGCGCGCGGTTCTGGGCGGCGGTGGGCGAGGTGTATCCGGATTACGACGGCGCGAAGGCGGCGCTGCGCAAGCGCTCGCAGGAAATGCCGGTGATTTTCAGCTAGCGGGGAAAAGGCCGGCGTCGGCTGCCCGCGAGCCAGGCGCATGGCGGCAAGGCGCTAGACGCGCACCACCGTGTGGAAGGTGATGGATCAGGGCCGCAGGCATCGCCTGGCGCGCCACGGTGCGCAGCGCGCTGCGCCACGGTGCGACACCCCTATTGACGGCGTCACTTGCGCGCTATTGGCGTGCCGCCTTGCGGGCCGCCTGACGCACCGACACCGCGAAACGGTCCATCGCCGCCGCCTGCCCCGCGTCCAGGCAGCGGTGGGGAATCGGCAAGGTGCCGCGCCTGAGCACCAGCATATAGCCGCGAGAATAGCGCCGGATGCCGTTCACGTCGCCCCAAGGCACCAGGGTCACCCCGTTGCTGTTGGTGCGCACAATGCCATGCTCGTCGATGATGAACTCGTACAGGTGGCGCGCGCGGCCCTGCACGATGAAATGGAAGGCCGCGGCCCAGGTGCTCTTGAACGTCATCCAGAGCGTCGGCAGGCGGCCGATGCGGCGGCGCCGAATGAGATAGCCGCCGTGCTGCCACATGAAGACGATGTATTCGCCCAGCGTATAGCGCACCGTGAAGTGCAGCGCCGCCGGCGGGCCGGATGCCGTGGCCGCATGCGTTTGCATGGCGCCTGTCTCGATCGTGGTGCCGGCCGGACCCGTGCTGTCGCGCGTCATGGCGACAACCGGCCGTGCCCCCACCCGTTCTGGTTGATTGAACCGCATGGACTTCCCCTTTTTTATTATGAGTCCATGGTACCAAACCCTAATGGATCAGGCGTCGCAATAGACCAACTGTGCGCATGGTGGCCCCGCGCTGGTGATTGGAAAAAGCAACACCTTGCTCCCCCATCGCGGCGCGAGCCGCCGAATCGGCCAGCAAACGGCGCGCCTGCGCCATCAGCGCCGGACCATCCTGTACGCGCAGGGCCGCGCCGGCGGCGAGCGCCTGCTCGGTCACCTGCGCGAAGTTGAAGGTGTGCGGACCGATCAGCACCGGCTTGCCGAGCGCGCAGGCCTCGATCAGGTTTTGCCCGCCCAGCGGCAACAGGCTGCCGCCGATGAAGGCCAGGTCGCAGGCCGCGTAGTAGGCGAACATCTCGCCCATCGAATCGCCGACCAGCACCTCGGCCGCGACCGCGGCCGAGCCGTCGAGCTCGGAGCGGCGCTGCACCGAGCAGCCGCGCGCCTGCGCCAGCTGCGCCACCTCGTCGAAACGCTGGGGATGGCGCGGCACGATCAGCAGCAGCGCGCCGGCCGCGGGGGCGGGACCGGCGCGCCAGGCGTCCAGGATCAGCGCCTCCTCGCCTTCGCGGGTGCTGGCGCACAGCAGCACGGGGCGCGCGCCGATGCGCGCGCGCAGCCAGGCGCCGGTCTCCAGCGCCGCCGGCGGGACCACCACGTCGAACTTGATGCTGCCGGTGACTTCGACCAGCGGCGCGCCCAGCGAGGCGATGCGCGCGGCGTCGGCCTCGGTCTGGGCCGCAACCAGGGTCAGCGCGCGCGCCGCGTCCGTCATCAGGCCGCCGAAGCGCCGGCCGCGCCGCAGCGAGCGCTCCGACAGGCGCGCGTTGACCAGCGCCACCGGCACCCGGCCGGCGCAGGCGGCGATCAGGTTGGGCCACACCTCGGTCTCCATCAGCACGCATACGCGCGGGCCGAAGTGGCGCAGGAAGCGCTTGACCATGGTTTGGGTGTCATACGGCAGGTAGGCCTGCACCAGGCGCTCGCCGTGTTTGGCGAACAGGGCCTGGCCGGTGGCGCGCCCGGTCGGCGTCATGTGGGTCAGGACGATGCGGCTGTCGGGATAGGCGGCCAGCAAGGCGTCGATCAGCGGCTCGGCGGCGCGCGTCTCGCCCACCGACACGGCGTGCACCCACAGGGTGTGCCAGCCGCCGCTGCGCGCGCCGTAGAAGCCCAGCCGCTCGGCCCAGTGGCGGCGGTAGCCCGGCTCCTTCAAGCCGCGCCACCACAGGCGCCCCAGCACCAGCGGCAGCGCGAGCCACCACAGCAGCGAGTACAGGCGCAACATCAGGCCCTGCCCAGCAGGCGCCGCGCCGCGGCCAGCACCTCGTCCACCGCCGGCGGCGCGCCCTTGTCGCCCAGGTTGACGATGCGCTCAGACCAGTTGCCCTCGGTCTTCCAGCGCGGCGAGTCGCAATACAGTTCGATGGTGGGGCGCACGAAGGCGGCGGCGATGTGGGTCAGGCCGGTGTCGACGCCGATCGCCAGCGCCGCGTGGCGCGCCAGTTCGACCGCCTCCTCCATCGACAGCTTGGGCAGCACGCGCGCGTTCGGCATGGCCTGGGCGAGCTGCTCGGCCTCCTCGCGTTCGCGCGCCGAGCCCCAGGCCAGCAGCACCGGCATCGGCGCGAGCGCCAGGCCGGTGGCGATCCAGTTGGCCGGCGCCCACTTCTTGGCGTCGCGCGCGGTCCCGTGGAAAAACACCGCATAGTCCTGGTCCGGCATCCAGGCCGGGCGCGCGCCGTCCGCCGGCGGCGGCAGGCCGAACTCCGGCGCCGTGTCGACCTCGTAGCCCATGGCCGCGGCGGCCACCAAGCGCCCGCGCGCGACCGCGTGGGTGCGCGGGTCGAGCCGGATCGAGTCGGTGTGGAACAGGCGCGAGATGCCTTCGTAGCCCGAGCCTTCGCTGCCGTTGGCCAGGCCCACCTTGCGCCCGCCCGGGGCCAGGCGCGCCGCGCCCATGATCACCCCGGTCTTGAGCAGGCCCTGGGTGTCGAACACGTAATCGTACTGGCGCTCGCGCAGGGTGTGGAAGAAGGCCGCGATCTCGCGCCGGGTGGCGCCGCTGCCCAGGCTCTTGCGCCAGCGCCGCAGCGCGAACGGGATGATGGTGCGTACCTGCGCGTTGCGCCGCACCAGGCTGACGTAGCCTTCCTCGACCACCCAGTCGATCTGGGCGTCCGGATGGTGGCGCAGGATGTCGGCCACCATCGGCAGGTTGTGCAGCACATCGCCCAGCGACGACACCCGCACCAGCAGGATGTTCAGGCGCGCCACCTTGGCGTCCCGCCTAGAACGGCAGCTGCGCGTCGGGCTTGGCGGCCACGATCACGCGGCGGAATTCGCCCTGGATGCGGCGCAGCGCTTCCGGGCTCTCCGCCTCGAAGCGCATCACCACCACCGGCATGGTGTTGGACGAGCGGGCCAGGCCGAAGCCGTCGGCGTACTCCACGCGCAGGCCGTCGATGTCGATGATGCGCTCGGCACCTTCGAAATGGGCGTTCTTGCGCAGCGACTCGATCAGCGCCACGTTCTCACCCTCGGCCAGCTCCAGGTGCAGTTCCGGCGTGCTGTCGGACTGCGGCAGGGCGTTGAGCAGGGCCGAAGGATCGGCCACCCGGGTGAGCAGCTCGAGCAGGCGCGCGCCGGCGTACAGGCCGTCGTCGAAGCCGTACCAGCGGTCCTTGAAGAAGATATGGCCGCTCATCTCGCCGCCCAGCGGGGCGCCGGTTTCGCGCAGCTTGGCCTTGACCAGCGAGTGGCCGGTCTTCCACATCAGCGGGCGTCCGCCGTGCTGGGAAATCCACGGCGCCAGGTGGCGCGTGCACTTGACGTCGTACAGGATCTCGGCGCCGGGATTACGCGCCAGCACGTCGGCGGCGAACAGCATCATCTGGCGGTCCGGATAGATGATCTGGCCGTCCTTGGTGACCACGCCCAGGCGGTCGCCGTCGCCGTCGAAGGCCAGGCCGATCTCGGCGGCGCTCTCCCGCAGGCACTTGATCAGGTCCTGCAGGTTCTCCGGGTGGGCCGGGTCCGGGTGGTGGTTGGGGAAGGTGCCGTCGACTTCGCAGAACAGCTCGATCACCTCGCAGCCCATGGCGCGGTACAGGTCGCCCGCGAATGCGCCGGCCACGCCGTTGCCGCAATCGACGGCGATCTTGATCGGACGGGTGATCTTGACGTCGCCGGCGATGCGCTCCAGGTAGGCCGCGCCGATGTCGTGGGTGCGGTAGCTGCCCGGCGTGAGGGCGCTGGCGCCGTCATGCGCGGCGATGCTGTGGTACAGCGCCTGGATGGTCTCACCGTGGATCGCTTCACCGGCCAGCACCATCTTAAAGCCGTTGTAGTTGGGCGGATTGTGGCTGCCGGTGACCATCACGCCGGAGCTGGCGCCCAGCACCTGGGTGCCGTAGTACACCATCGGCGTGGCGACCACGCCCAGGTCGATCACGTCCACCCCGGCCGCCTGCAAGCCCTCGGCCAGCGCCTTGCCCAGTTCCGGCCCCGACAGGCGGCCGTCGCGCCCGATCACCACCGTCTTCTCGCCCTTGGCCAGGGCGGCCATGCCGAAGGCCTGTCCGATCTTGCGCGCGACGCCGGCGTCTAGCGTGCTGCCGATGACGCCGCGGATATCGTAGGCCTTGAAGATGGATCTGGACAGAGCAAGCATGGTTACCTTTACATCGGGTTGAGGGAGTCGAACCTTGGCGCAAGCCGCAGCCGCATGTTGCATTCGCAACACACCGGGCACACCGTCGGGATGGGAAACTGGGATGACCGATTAAAAACGCATCGGTTGATATTGTAGCGGCAAGCAGGGCCGTTGGGAATTGCGGGCCCGCCGCTCTTGCCGCTACCGGAAAAAAAGACTGCTGCTTAAACGCGCAGCTTGTCGAGCGATTTGCCGCCGTCGACCCATTCCTTGACCCATTTCGGCTGGCGTCCGCGGCCGGTCCACTGCTGGGACGAATTGTCTGGATGGCGATAGCGGACCGCGACGGTGCCGGTCTTGGCGCGCACGCCGGTGCCGATCAGGTCTTTCAACGGAACGCCGACGCTCTGGGCGATCGCCAGGATTTGCTCGCGCGCTTTAGCGACTTCCTGGTGCTCGCGTTTTTTCATTTCCTGTTTAATTTGCTCCTGCAGATTGCGCAGATCACCAACGGACATATTTGACAGATCCATCATGGTTCCTTAAAAGTAGGGTTGAAACGGAATAAGTGAAATCTCACCAATTGTCGCAATATACTACATCCGTAGATGAATGCTAGTCCTTCTTGCGCAGAATCAGCCAGCGCGGGGACTTAAAGCGAACGATACGCGCATAAAGCCACACATAACTGACGACGAACAATAAACAGAAGAAAATCAATACCCCGGTCCTTTGCCAAAACAGGCTGGCTGGGATAACCGCCATCAAGGAAAACAACCAGAGGTAGGGCGAGGTCAGCGAATTGCGCTTCATCAGGGCGCGCGCTTCCTTGCGCCCGACCGCCCATTGCACAATACGTCGGAAAATCAGGCTGTGCAAGTGAATTCCATCGGGCATCGCCGGTGACTTCCCGCGCAGGAACAGACGCCGATAGGCGGAAAACACCGTCTCGAATGCCGGATAGATCAATAACAGCGCCGGATACCAGGTCGACACCTGCGGATTGCGCATCACCAATAGCAGCGCCAACTCGCCTAGCATAAAGCCGATAAAATAGGCGCCGCCATCGCCGAGGAATATCAGCCCCACCGGATAGTTCCATATCAGGAAGCCGGCCGTGGCCCCGGCCACCATCAGCGCGGCCACCAGCACGAATACATCGCCCACCTGTCCGGCCACATAGGCCAGCGAAATGAGCATGCAAATGGTGACCACGCTGGCCAGGCCGTTAAAGCCGTCGATGATATTGACGGCATTGGCGATGCCGGCCACCGCCAGCACCGTCAGCGGCAATGCCAGCCACACCGAGACGATTTGCCAGCTGCTGAACGGCATATCGATGCGGCCGAGTTTGGCGCCGATCAGGAAATAGCCCAGCAGCGCCGCCGCCATGGTCAGCAACAGGCGCCGCCCGGCGCTCACATTGCCGGTGTAATCCTCCATGATCCCGCCCACAAAAGCCACGAAGGAGCACAGCAACAGCGACATTAACCAGTGGCCGATGGCCGGCACCCGCCAGATCGAAATACCGGCGCTGATTACCACGGCCATGAATATCGGCAGGCCGCCAATGCGCGCCACCGTGTGCGAATGGACTTTCTGGACGCCGAAGAAATCGGCATCGAGGGCCGGCCCATGCAGCTTGACCTGCTTGATCACCAGCAGGGTCAGCAGTGCGGAGGCGACGAAACTCACGAGAAATGAAAACATTATGATTGGATGTGTGCGGAACCACGGGCAGGCGCCAGCCCTGACCGGCAAACTACGATCGCAGGAAACGATTGCACGAATCGGCCGCACAAAAAAGCGCGGACCGTGTTGGCAAAGAAGCGTTATCTGAACGGAATCCGTGATTGTACCGGATTACCCGTCCGGAAATTCGACCGGCGCGCCGCCGGACCGGTCCCGCTCACGCCAAGCATAGCGCCAGGGCGTCGCGCCAATGGGGCAAATGGCACAGCGCGCGCAGTTTGTCGGACGCCATCACCGAATTGGCCGGGCGCGCCGCGGCCACCGGATAGGCCGCGCTGTCGATGGGAAGCACCCGGCACGGCAGTTGCGCCGCGCCCACGATGGCCTCGGTGAAGCCGTACCAGGTGGTCTGGCCCTGGCTGCTCAGGTGGTAGGTGCCGCCGTGGCGCGCCCACCACGCCGGCCCTTGCGCGCCGGCCTGGGCCAGCAGCAGCGCCGTCGTATCGGCGATGGTGCGGCTCCAGGTCGGCGCGCCGTGCTGGTCGCAGACGACGCGCAATTCCTCGCGTTCCTTGCCGAGCCGCAGCATCGTCAACAGGAAATTCTTGCCGCGCATGCCGTACACCCAGCTGGTGCGCAGGATCAGGTGGTCGATGCCGGCCTCGGCCACCGCCCGCTCGCCGGCCAGCTTGCTGTGCCCGTAGACGTTCAAAGGATTGGGCGTGTCGGTCTCGACGTAGGCGCCGGCCTTGCTGCCGTCAAACACGTAATCGGTCGAATACTGCACCATCGCCGCCCCCAGCAGGCGCGCCTCGGCCGCCAGCACGGCGGGCGCCTCGGCATTGACGCGCCAGGCCAGGGCCGGCTCGGCCTCGGCGCGGTCGACCGCGGTATAGGCCGCCGGGTTGACGATCAGGTCGGGCCGCAGCGCGCGCACCACGGCGCGCACCTGGTCCAGGTCGGCCAGGTCGAGCTGGGCGCGCGGCGGCGCGATCACCTGGCCCAGGCCTTGCAGGCTGCGCTCGAGCTCGTAGCCGACCTGGCCGCTGGCGCCGGTGAGCAGTATCTTCACGGGAAGGCCTCGGCATCGGCCAGCAGCTTGCCCATGCTGTCTTTGCTGGAGAGCATGGGCGCACCGCTGATGGGCCAGTCGATCGCCAGCGCCGGGTCGTTCCACAGCAGCGCGCGCTCGTGCTCCGGGGCCCAGTAGTCGGTGGTCTTGTACAAGCACTCGGCGCTGGTGCTGGTGACCACGAAGCCGTGCGCGAAGCCGGGTGGCACCCACATCTGGCGCCGGTTCTCGGCCGACAGCTCGGCCCCCACCCAGCGCCCGAAAAACGGCGACGAGCGCCGCATGTCCACCACCACGTCGTAGATCGATCCGGCCACCACGCGCACCAGCTTGCCTTGCGGCTGGCGAATCTGGTAGTGCAGGCCGCGCAGGACGTTTTTGGCGGACTTGGAATGATTATCCTGGACGAAGTTGCCGGGAATGCCGGTAAGCGCCTCGAATTTACGCGCGTTAAAGCTTTCAAAGAAGAAGCCGCGGTCGTCGCCAAACACTTGCGGATCGAGCAGCAGGACTTCCGGAATCGCGGTGGGAGTGACCTTCATCAAAACACCTTATCCTGCAATACCTGCAATAAATATTGGCCGTAGCCGTTCTTGGCCAGCGGCGCCGCCAGTTTTTCCAGGGCGGCGCCATCGATATACCCCTTGCGATAGGCGATTTCCTCCGGCACCGCCACTTTCAGGCCCTGGCGTTTTTCAATCGTGGCGATGAATTGCGAGGCGTCCATCAGGGATTCATGGGTGCCGGTATCGAGCCAGGCCATGCCGCGCCCCAATACCTGCACCGACAGCGCGCCCGCTTCCAGGTAGGCGCGGTTGACGTCGGTAATTTCCAGTTCGCCGCGCGCCGACGGCTTGATCGCGGCGGCGATATCGCACACGCGCTGGTCGTAGAAATACAGGCCGGTGACGGCGTAATTCGATTTCGGCTGGCGCGGCTTTTCCTCGATCGAGAGCGCCTGCTGGTCGGGGCCGAATTCGATCACCCCATAGCGCTCCGGATCGAGCACGTGGTAGGCGAATACGGTGGCCCCGCTGGTGTGGGCGTTGGCGCTATTGAGCTTCTGGTCCAGGCCGTGGCCATAATAAATGTTATCGCCCAAGATCAGGGCCGAGGGATTGTCGCCGACAAAATCGCGCCCGATGATAAACGCCTGCGCCAGGCCGTCCGGCGAAGGCTGCACCGCGTAGCTCAGCGCGATGCCCCATTGGCTGCCGTCGCCCAGCAGCTCGCGGAAACGCGGGGTGTCCTGGGGCGTCGAAATGATCAGGATCTCGCGTATCCCGGCCAGCATCAAGGTGGTGAGCGGATAATAAATCATCGGTTTGTCGTAAATCGGCAGCAACTGCTTCGACACGCTCATGGTGATCGGATACAGGCGGGTGCCTGAGCCGCCGGCGAGGATAATGCCTTTACGCGCGGTCGTTTCAGCCTTGATGACCATGATTACGTCCCCCGATTATCATAATTTTGATTGACCCACTTCAGGTAAGCCCCCGATTGCACGTCCGCCACCCAGGCCTGGTTGGCCAGGTACCAGCGCACGGTTTTCTCGGTGCCGGTCTCGAAGGTCTCGGCCGGCTTCCAGCCCAGTTCACGCTCGATCTTGCTCGCGTCGATCGCGTAACGCTGGTCGTGGCCGGGGCGGTCGGCCACGTGCACGATCTGGGCGCGATAGCTGGCGCCATCGGCGCGCGGCGCTTCGCGGTCGAGAATATCGCACAAGGTGCGTACCACCTCGATATTGGCCTTTTCATTCCAGCCGCCGATGTTATACACCTGGCCCGGCCGGCCGCCGTCGAGCACGCGCCGGATCGCCGCGCAATGGTCGCTCACATACAGCCAGTCGCGCACCTGCATGCCGTCGCCGTAGATCGGCAATGCCTTGCCGGCCAGGGCGTTGGCGATGACCAGCGGGATCAGCTTTTCGGGGAAATGGTAAGGGCCGTAATTATTCGAGCAATTGGTGGTCAGGGTCGGCAGGCCGTAGGTGTGGTGGTAGGCGCGCACCAGATGGTCGGAGGCGGCCTTGGACGCCGAATAGGGGCTGTTGGGCGCGTACGCCGTGCTCTCGCTGAACGGCGCGTCGTGCGCGCCCAGCGAGCCGTAGACCTCGTCGGTGGACACGTGCAGGAAGCGAAACGCGGCGCCCTCCTCGCCCGACAGCGCCGACCAGTAGGCGCGCGCCGCTTCCAGCAGGGCGAAGCTGCCGTTGATA
The DNA here is from genome assembly GCA_002428015.1 of Oxalobacteraceae bacterium UBA6018. GTDB lineage: Bacteria > Pseudomonadota > Gammaproteobacteria > Burkholderiales > Burkholderiaceae_D > Telluria_A. The sequence goes on from DIZW01000009.1 coordinate 66,909, forward strand.
TTGGTGGCGATGAAGTCGGCCGGGCCGTGGATCGAGCGGTCCACGTGGCTTTCGGCGGCAAAATGCACGATCGCGCGCGGCCGGTGGCTGTTGAGCAGCGCCAGCATGCGCGCGCCGTCGCAGATATCGGCCTGCACAAACACATGGCGCGCATCGCCCTTGAGCGAGGCGAGGTTGTTCAGGTTGCCGGCATAGGTCAGTTTGTCGACGTTGAGGACCGCCTCGCCGGACCCGGCGCACCAGTCGAGGACGAAATTGGAACCAATAAAACCGGCACCGCCTGTGACAAAAATCATTTAGTATCCGCCCAGCGTTTGTGGAGTTCAAGGCACAATTCTATGTGAAACCGGCACGGCGCAAAGAATAAATCAGAGGGGTATCTCGCCCGCTCACCCACATTGATCGGCGAAACCATGAAATCCTACGCCATTGGCGATCTCCAAGGCTGCGCCCACGAAGCGGCGGTGCTGTTAAAGCGCATCGACGAGCACGCCCAGGGCCAGGCGCGGATCGTGTTTGTCGGCGACCTGATCAACCGCGGTCCGGCCTCGCTGGAGGCGCTGCGGCGCGTCAAGCAGCTGGCCGACGCCTCGGGCGGGCGGGTGCAGGCCCTGCTCGGCAACCACGACCTGCACCTGCTGGCGGTGGCCGCCGGCACCCAGCAGCTGGCCAAATCCGACACGCTGGGCGAGATCCTGGCCGCGCCCGACCGCGCCGACTTGATCGACTGGCTGCGCCGGCGCCCGCTGGCGCTGATGGAGAAAGGCCACCTGCTGGTGCACGCCGGCTTACCGCCGCAGTGGAGCGCGGCGCAGGCACTGGAACTGGCGGGCGAGGTCGAGACGGCCCTGCGCGGACCCGCCTGGGTCGATTTCCTCGGCCAAATGTACGGCAACGAACCGGCGCGCTGGGACGACAGCCTGCAGGGGACTGCGCGCCTGCGCTGCATCGTCAACGCCTGCACCCGCCTGCGCCTGTGCGGCGCGGACGGGACCATGGACTTCAAGGAAAAGGAAAGCGCGGGCGCGCCGCCTGGCTCCAGCCTGATGCCGTGGTTCGAGGTGCCCGGCCGGCGCAGCGCCGGCACCACCGTGGTGTTCGGCCACTGGTCGGCCCTGGGCCTGCTGCTGCGTCCGGACGCGATCGGGCTCGACAGCGGCTGCGTGTGGGGCGGCAAGCTCACTGCGCTATGCCTGGACGACCGCGCGCTGCTGCAGGTCGACTGCCCGGCCTACCAGCGCCCGGGCGGCAAGAAGGCCAAACCCGCTTAGGCGCGCCGCTGCAAGGCCGCGCCGATGGCCGCGTGGGCGGCCCCGGCCAACTCGCGCCGGTGCGCACCGCGCGCCTCGATCGGCGCCAGGCACACCAGCTGGGCGTGCATCGGCGGGCCGGACAGGATCGTCACCATGCTTTCGGCAAAACTGGTGTCGCCGATGTAGTTGGCGCCGGGGTGCAGCGCGCCTTGCGCGTCGAGGTAGCGCAGCGCATAGGGCTGGACCGGGGCGCCGGCGTCGATCGCCGCTTCGAACAGGTTGGCGTGGAAAGGCAGCAGGGTGCCCTGGGCCGCCGTGGTCCCCTCCGGGAAGAAGGCCACGCGCTGGCCTTGACGCAGGCTGGCCACCAGGCCCTGGAAGATATGGCGCAGGTCGCGCGGCCTGCCGCGCACGATGAACACGGTGCCGGCCATGACCGCCAGCCGGCCCAGCACCGGCCAGGCGCGGATCTCGGACTTGGCCACGAAGCGCGAGGGGCACAGCGCGTTGATCAGGAAGATGTCGAGCCAGGACACGTGGTTGGCCACCAGCAGCGCGTGCGCGGCCGGCGCGCTGCTGCCGGCCAGTTCCACCGTGATGCCGCAGATGCCCAGCAGTTGGCGCGACCAGCGCTGGATATGCCCGTTGCGGCGGGCTTCGTCCAGCCAGGGGAACAGCAGCGCGCAGGTGGCGAAGCCTTTGATCACGTGCAGCAGCACGCGGCTGAGGCGGAAGGCGAGCTTGATTTTCAAATAGCACCGGAGAATTGGGCCGGCACGCCAGTTGTGCCGAGCAGCAATTCGAATTTTACTTGGAAAGGCGCGGTCTGCGCGCCCGGGCGAGCAAGTACTCTAATCGACCGCCCGGGAGCCTGCTAGCAGCCTGTCGGACTTGGGGAGTCAGAAGGCCGACAGGCTGCTAGCGCCGGTACGCGACCTGGCCGCCGACGATGGTGACCTGGACCTGGCCCGGCAGGTCGTAGCCGAGGAAGGGCGTGTGCTTGCCCTGGCTGGCCAGCGCGGCCGCTTCCACGGTCCAGCGCGCGGTCGGGTCGAACAGCACCACGTCGGCGTTGTCGCCCACGGCCAGGCGTCCGGCCGGCAGCCCGGCCACCCGCGCCGCGTCCGAGGTGATCTTGGCCAGCGCGCGCGCCAGCGCCGAGGCGCCGCCCTTGCCGGCCTGCTGTTCGACGTATTCGTCGGCCCACTTGAGGGCCAGCGACAGCAGCAGTTCCAGGCCGGTGGCGCCGGGCGAGGCCTCGCCGAACGGCAGCAGCTTCTCGTCGTCGTCGACCGGGGTATGGTCCGAGCAGATCGCGTCGATGGTGCCGTCCAGCAGGCAGGCGCGGATCGCGTCGCGGTCGCGCTGGCTGCGGAACGGCGGCGTGACGCGGGCGTTCGAATCGAAGAAGCCGATGTCGGCGTCGGTCATGTGCACGTGGTGCACGCCGACGTCGCAGGTAACCGGCAGGCCTTCCTTCTTGGCCGCGCGCACCAGTTCCAGCCCGGCCGCCGACGACATGCGGCACAAGTGCACCCGGGCGCCGGTGGCGCGCACCAGCTCGAACAGGGTGTGCAGGGCGATCGTCTCGGACATCACCGGCACCCCGGCCAGGCCGAGGCGCGAGGCCAGCGGGCCACTGTGGGCGATGCCGCCGCGCCCGATGTGGGCGTCCTGCGGGCGCACCCACACAGTGAAGCCGAAGGTGTGGGCGTACTGCAGGGCGCGCATCAGCACGGTGGTGTCGACGATGGTCTGCTCGGCCTGGGAGAAGCCGATGCAGCCGGCGTCGGTCAGTTCGGCCATCTCGGTGAGTGACTCGCCCTTTAAGCCCTTGGTCAGCGCGCCCAGCGGGTGCACGCGCGCCTGGCGCAGCTTGCTGGCGCGATGGCGCAGCATCTCGACCAGGCCCGGCTCGTCGAGCACGGGGTCGGTGTCGGGCGGGCACACCAGGGTGGTCACGCCGCCCTGCATGGCCGCCTGCATCTCGGACTTGAGCGTGGCCTTGTATTCGTAGCCGGGCTCGCGCAGGCGCGCCGACAGGTCGACCAGGCCGGGCGCGACCACCAGGCCGCTGGCGTCGATGGTGCTGTCGGCCGTGAAGCCGGCCGGCGCGGCGCCGATGGCGGCCACCTTGCCGTCCACGATGAACAGATCCTGGACCGCGTCCACCCCGTTTGCCGGGTCGACCAGGCGCCCGTTCTTGATATGTAGCTTCATCCTTGCGTCCCTGCCAAAATGCTCATCACTGCCATGCGTACCGCGATCCCGAACGTCACCTGCGGCAGGATCACCGCCTGCGCGCCGTCGGCCACGGCCGAGTCGATTTCCACCCCGCGGTTCATCGGCCCCGGGTGCATCACGATCGCGTCCGGCCGCGCCAGCGCCAGGCGCTCGGGCGTCAGGCCGTAGCTCTTGAAATACTCCTGCGCCGACGGCAGCAGGGCGCCGCTCATGCGCTCGTTCTGCAGACGCAGCATGATGATCACGTCGACGTCCTTGAGGCCCTCGTCCATGTTGGTGAACACCCGCACGCCCATCTGTTCCAGCCCGCCCGGCAGCAGCGTGTGGGGGCCGATCGCGCGCACTTCCGGCACGCCCAGGGTGGTCAGGGCGTGGATGTCCGAGCGCGCCACCCGGCTGTGCAGGATGTCGCCCACGATGGCCACCCGCAGCTTGGTGAAGTCCTTCTTGTAGTGGCGGATGGTGTACATGTCGAGCAGGCCCTGGGTCGGGTGCGCGTGGCGGCCGTCGCCGGCGTTGACCACGTGGACATGGGACTGGCGGGTGTCGATCAGGTGCTTGGCGATCAGGTAGGGTGCGCCCGACTGCGAGTGGCGCACCACGAACATGTCGGCGTGCATGGCCGACAGGTTGTCGATGGTGTCGAGCAGCGACTCGCCCTTGCTGGCCGAGGAGGCCGAGATGTTCAGGTTGATGACGTCGGCCGACAGGCGCTTGGAGGCGATCTCGAAGGTCGTGCGGGTGCGCGTGGAGTTCTCGAAGAACAGGTTGAACACGCTTTTCCCGCGCATCAGCGGCACCTTCTTGACCTCGCGGTCGGAGATGCCGACGAAGCTGGTGGCCGTGTCGAGGATGTGGTTGACGATGGCCTTGGGCAGGCCCTCGATGCTGAGCAGGTGCTGCAGCTCACCGTGTTTGTTCAGTTGCGGGTTAAGCATGGTCTTCTTGTATTTTTGTGAGCGAAATCGAAAATTTTCCGTCCGCGCCGCGCTCGAGCTTGAGCGACTGGCGCGGGTCGAGCTCCAGCGTGGCGCCGACGAAATCGGCGGCGAACGGCAGCTCGCGCCCGCCGCGGTCGACCAGGGCGGCGAACTTGACGCAGGCCGGGCGGCCGTAGTCGAACAGCACGTTGACGGCGGCGCGCACGGTGCGCCCGGTGAAGAGCACGTCGTCGACCAGCACGATGGTGGCGCGGTCGACGTTAAAGCCGATCTGGGTCGACTTCACGTGTGGCTGCAGGCCCTTGCGCGCGTAGTCGTCGCGGTAGAACGAAATGTCGATGAAGCCGAGCCGCGCGGCCAGGCCGAGGTCGGCGGCGAGGCGCTCCGCCACCCAGGCGCCGCCGGTGTGGATGCCGACGATGGCGGCGTCGCTCACGCCCGCCAGGGCGGTGCGCATCTGGCCGAGCAGGTTCTGGTACAGCGCTTCGGCGTCGGGTTGCTTAATTGTGGTGGGCATGGTCGTCAAAGTATTGTTGCAAAATGATGGAGGCGGCCTTGGCGTCGATGACTTCGCCGCGGCGCGCCTGGATCACCGCCGACGAGTAGCGCTCGTCGACCAGGGTCACCGGCAGGTTGTAGCGGCCGTGCAGCTGGTTGGCGAAGCGGCGGCAGCGCAGGGTCATCTCGTGTTCGGCGCCGTCCGGGTGGCGCGGTTCGCCCACCACCAGCCGCGCCGGGCGCCACTCGGCGATCAGGGCGCCGATCTGGGCGAAGCGGGCGGCGTTGTCGATGGCCTTGACCACGGCCAGCGGCTGCGCCTGGCCGGTCAGGGTGTTCCCCATCGCGATGCCGATGCGCTTGATGCCGAAGTCGAAGCCAAGGACGATCTCAACCACCGCGCCCGGCCTTACGCATGGCCGGCTTCGGAGGCGAGCATCATCGGGTCTATCCCCAGCAGCTTGATGGCGGCGTTGTAGCGTTCCTCGATCGGCAGGTCGAACAGCACGTGGGCGTCGGCGCCGACGGTGAGCCAGCCGTTGCGGCCGATCTCGTCTTCGAGCTGGCCCGGGCTCCAGCCCGAGTAGCCGATCGACACCAGCATGCGCTGCGGCCCTTCGCCGTTGGCGACCGCCTCGAGCACGTCGATGGAGGTGGTGAAGGCCACGTCATCGGTCACGGTGAGCGAGGACGAGTAGCGGGTGCCGGGCGTGTGCAGCACGAAGCCGCGGTCGTCCTGGACCGGGCCGCCGAACATGATCGGCTCGTTGACGACGGTGGTGCGCAGGCCGTCCGCCAGTTTCAGGTCGATGCGCTCGAACAGCACCTCCATGGTCATGTCGGTGGGTTTATTGATGACCACGCCCAGCACGCCCTTGTCGTTATGCTCGCAAATGTAGACCACGGTGCCGCCGAAGATAGGATCGTCCATCGATGGCATAGCGATGAGGAAATGGTTGGCCAGGTTCAAGGTCGAGGGCAACGCCGAAGCGTCACCAGTTTCCCCCTCTGCCGCATTGTCCTGCGTCATGCCAGGCATAGGCAGAGTATTGCCGATTTTGCTTTTCTTCATACGCGTCACTCTCTCTGCTCGCTCTCTGGTGTTTACTGCTAGTATCCCGGCTACAGCAATGGTCTTTTCGATAGTTTACACTGATTTGGGGCCGCAACGACGGTCTGGGCCTACCAGGGCGCCATCAAAATCGATGGTAGACATGAAAAACCCAGTCGTTATTGACCCTACGCATAATGATGAAACTGAGCAATTCTTTGGTCTGGTTCCGGCGCGACCTGCGCGCCTTCGACCATGCCGCCCTGCACGACGCGCTAATTTCGTCCAATGTCGTCCATTGCGCATTTATCTACGATAGCGCGATCCTCGACGCTCTGCCGCGCGCCGACCGCCGCGTCGAATTCATCCATGGCTGCCTGGCCGAACTGGACGCCGAACTGCGCGCGCTCGGCGGCGCCCTGATCGTGCGCCACGCCGTCGCCGCCGAGGCCATCCCCGCGCTCGCGGCCGAACTGGGCGTGGAAGCGGTGTTCGCCAACGGCGATTATGAACCGGATGCGATCGCGCGCGACGCCGCGGTGGCGGCCAGCCTGCAGGCGGCCGGGCGCCGCCTGGTCCTGTCGAAAGACCAGGTGATCTTCGAAAAGAACGAGGTGGTGACCCTGGGCGGGCAGCCGTTCTCGGTCTTCACGCCCTACAAGAACGCCTGGCTCAAGCGCGCCGGCGCCGAGCCGCAGTGCATGGCACCCTACCCGATCGAGCCGCATGCCGCCGCGCTGGCCCCGCCCGTGCCGGGCGCGCGCCTGCCGTCGCTGGGCGAGATCGGCTTCGAGCCGACCAACCTGGCCGCGCTGGGCATCGTGCCCGGCATGTCCGGCGCGGCGCGCCTGTTCGAGGACTTCATCGGCCGCATCGCCGTGTACGACGAGGCGCGCAACTACCCGGCCGTCAAGGGGCCGTCCTACCTGTCGGTGCACCTGCGCTTCGGCACCCTCTCGATCCGCCAGCTGGTGCGCAGCGTGACCGAACTGATCGCCCGCGGCGGCGGCGGCGCCGGCGCGCCGGTCTGGCTGTCGGAGCTGATCTGGCGCGAGTTCTACCAGTCCATCCTGTATCACCACCCGCAGGTGTGCACGCGCGCCTTCAAGCCGGCCTACGACGCGATTGCCTGGGAAACCGGGCCCGAGGCCGAGCAAGCCTTCGCCGCCTGGTGCGAAGGGCGCACCGGCTACCCGCTGGTGGACGCGGCGATGGCCCAATTGAACCAGACCGGCTACATGCACAACCGCCTGCGCATGGTCACCGCCTGCTTCCTGATCAAGGACCTGGGGATCGACTGGCGCTGGGGCGAGCGCTATTTCGCGCGCCACCTCAACGATTTCGACCTGGCGTCCAACAACGGCGGCTTCCAGTGGGCTTCGTCGAGTGGCTGCGACGCCCAACCCTACTTCCGCATCTTCAATCCGGTGACGCAGTCGGAAAAGTTCGACGCCGACGGGAAGTTCATCCGCCGCTACCTGCCGCAACTGGACGGCCTGTCCAGCAAGGAGATTCACGCGCCCTGGACCCTGCCGCGCGAGCTGCTGGCCCGGAAGAACATCCGGCTCGGCGTGGACTACCCGGAGCCCATCGTCAGGCACGACGAGGCGCGCGCCAGGACCCTGGAGCGCTACGCGGTGGTGAAGGTGCAGGTCGGCTGAGCGCGGCCGCGGCAAGCGTCGCTGCGCCGGCGCAGGCGAGCGGCTATACTCGGGCCACCGCGCCCGTGCCGGTGCCGACAAAACGAGGAGAATCATGGAAGTACGACAGTTGGGAAGTGATGGATTGCGCGTGCCGGAAATCGGACTGGGTTGCTGGCAGCTCGGCGGCGGCTGGAGTAACGACTGGAACGACGCGATCGCCCAGCAGACGCTGGAGACGGCCTACCAGGCCGGCGTGCGCTTCATCGACACCGCCGACGTGTA
>DIZW01000091.1:0-54571 GCA_002428015.1 Oxalobacteraceae bacterium UBA6018
AAGATCGCCAAGGAACCGATTTCAATGGAAACCCCGATGGGCGAGGATGGCGATTCGCAGTTGGGCGACTTCATCGAGGACAACACCACGCTGGCCCCGCTCGACGCCGCGCTGCACGCGTCGATGCGCAACGTGATCAAGGAAGTGCTGGACTCGCTGACCCCGCGCGAAGCGAAGGTGCTGCGCATGCGCTATGGCGTGGAAATGTCGAACGACCACACCTTGGAAGAGGTGGGCAAGCAGTTCGACGTGACGCGCGAGCGGATTCGCCAGATCGAAGCGAAGGCGATGAGCAAGCTGCGCCAGCCCTCGCGTTCGGACAAGCTCAAGAGCTTTCTGCACAACCATTAATGGCGGTGGCGGACCGCGCTCGCGGTTCGCCTGCCAGGCTGGTGCTGCCGGCGTCGTTGGCGCTGTTGGCGTCGTTGGACTCAGCGACGGCGGTGGCAAAAAAATGCGCATCCGGGTGGCCGGACGCGCAAACAGGGGTAGTCAACGGAATGAGGCCGGTCGCCCGACCGCAAGCCATCGGAGCCCATTCTACCGTTCCCTGTCGGCGTTAGCGAAATCAAATCGTTTCAATTCCCCTACTGTTGTAAGCGCGCTAAGGATTGGTCAAGATGGCCCGTCATACCGGGCGGGATTCTGAACAATCGGCAATTTTCCGACAGGAATGGCGGAGGGCTGACGCGGCTTTGAGACGCGTTATGCTGCGTTTCGCGCGTCGCGCGGGCTGAGGTGGTCTGCTGTCGAGTTCGTTTTCGATTGCCGGTTCTGGCCCCATTAACTCACTTAGATCGCTTGCTGTCGAGCTTGTGTCCGTTTGTCGCCTCCGACCCCGATGAACGATTCGCTAACTCACTTAGATCGCTTGCTGTCGAGTTCGTGTCCGTTTGTCGCCTCCGACCCCTTTGAAGAATCGATCACGTTTTGCCTGGTTTAATGCGATATGGCCGAAAGACCGTTGGTGCGCGCGCGGAATCGATTTTCTCGAGACGCGTGGGGGAGCGATATGGTGATTAATACATGGTCAGAGCGCATACGAACTGGCGGTGAATTACCCACCCCTGGATCGAATTTCAACCGGCGGGGTGGGTCATTACGCAAGCGCGGTGGCAGTTATTGGATTATTTGGCAATCAACACCAGCAGACCGCGGCCGCAGATGCCGTAGCCATATCCTTGTCCGCCAATGAAGGCTTCACTGCCCGGGGCGTTGACCTGATTGGGTCCTTCAGCCCAGCCGCAGGTGTCCGTCACGCGGTACCAGTTCTTGCCCGTGCCTGGCGAGGGGAGGGTGAAGTTGACCGCGCTCGACCAACCGTTGTAGCCAACATAAATTGAGGACGCGGAATCTCCGAACGCGCTGCCATTCAACACGTAGGCGAGGTCGTGGTTGCTGGTACTGTTCCAATAGGTCGAGTCCGGCGTGGTCCCTGCAGGGGTGTACCAGGAAAGCTGGGAGCCGCTATACCAAGTTACTGGCCGCAGTGCGGGGTGCGCATTGCGGAACGCGATCATGCCTTTGGTAAAGCTGTTGAAGTTGTTTTGGTCGGCCGTCCAGCTGTAGTTGAGCCAGTTGCCGCTCGAGTCCAGATTATAGGGATTGTTGTTGCAAATGATGGTGCGCAGGTGCTCGTCGCCGCCCGTGATCATCGGGGTACCGGCATTTAACATCATGAACGCCAAGCCCACCCTGGCAGCGGCCCTTTGATCGGCCGCGGCGCCGCCTTGATCCCAGCTGTCGTTGGTCGAGGTGCCGCCGTCGGAGGGACCATAAGGCCAGGCCTGGCCGTTGTTGGAGCCATTGCACGAATACACGTCCTTCAGCGTCAGGCCGTCGTGGGCGACCATGAAGTTGACCGAGTTCCAAGGGCTGCGACCGTTGTTCTGGAATAAGTCGGACGAGCCGGCGAAGCGGGTTGCCAACTGGCCCGGGGTGATGGCGGCCGACCCCATTTCATTCTGGGCCTGGCGCATGGTGTCGCGATACATGCCGTTCCACTCGGACCATCCAGTTGGGAAGCCGCCCACCTGATAGGAGTTTCCACCAATCGCCCATGGCTCCGCGATCAAGTCGACGCCGCTGCCGCCAGCCGCGGGACGCGGTGGGATTTCGGCGACGATGCGATTGAGGGCGTTGTTGGCGTTCATCTTGTCGAAGTTGTAGCAACCGGAAGTACAGGTGTTCCCTAGCACCGAGGCCAAGTCAAAGCGGAAACCGTCGACACCCATTGTCGTATTCCAGTAGGCGAGGGAGTCGACGATCAGATTCTGGGCAATCTGGTTGAAGGTGTTGTAGTTGCCGCCCACACCAGTGTTATCCCAGGAGTTTTGGTTGTCGCTGGTCAGTTCATAATAGGTCGGATTATCCAGGCCGCGGTACGACATCACGTTATAGGTGGTCTTGTCGGTGCTGCTCCAGGCATAGCCTTCACCGGTGTGGTTGTACACCACGTCGAGATAGACCTTGATGCCGACGTTATGGAAGGCGGCGACCATGTTCTGGAATTCCTTGGTCGGTCCGCCGGCTGTCTTGTCCGACGAATAGCGACGGTCGGGGGCGAAGTAATTGAGCGTGCTGTAGCCCCAGTAGTTCTGGCCGACGTCGGAATTGGGGGTGTTGTCGTTTGCGTCGTTCTGGGTTTCCTGCACCGGCAAGAACTCCACAGCTGTCACGCCCAGGCTGGCCAGGTAAGCCGCCTTCAGCGCCGCGCCCTTATAGGTGCCTTGGTAAGCTGCGCTGATGCTGGGATCGGCCTTGGTGAAGCCACGTACATTGACTTCATAAACAATGTCGTCTTTTTGAGCGCGGGTAGGTTTGGTGCCAACTGACAAAGAGCCATTTTGCAGCACGATTCCTTTAGGCGCGTAGGGGCCGCTATCGCGATTGCGATACAGGGCGCCGGATGCGTACACGGTGCCGTCGGTAAAGCTAGCGTTGGTCGGATCCTGGCTCAGTTCGAGCGCATACGGGTCGAACAGCAATTTGTTCGGATTGAAGCGATTGCCGGCGGTATCGACGTCGGTGATGAAGCCGACCCCGCTGCCCTTGGTCCACGACGTGACGTAAGGCCAGTTCGGTCCCCAGGCGCGATAGCCATAGTACACAGGGCCGGTAATGCCGGCCGCGGTGAGGGTCGACACGGCGACCGTGGTTTGCCAGACATTTGGCGTGTTTGGATCCAGGGCTAATACATATCTCAGCGATTCGGCACTCCCGGTGCCGGTGCCGTACAGGTCCAGTTCGATGTGCGTCGCCCTTGAGGAGTAGACGCGGAAAGTGATGGTGGATGCGGCGCTGTTATATTTCGCGCCCAGGTTTTGCGCGTTGATCGCTGCATACGACAGCGAGGGCATGGCGGCATTGGCGGCAATTGCGAGCGCAGCGCACAGTAAGGTTGATTTCAAACGCATTCGTGTCTCCTTAATATATTTTTTATGGTTCACAACAGGTGCAAATTTACTGCCGATGGTGCTGGTGCGGTGCTCCTTCCGAAAAACACGACTTAAGCCTTGCCTGATCTCCCTTCGTTCTGTCGCAACACGCGAACACGAAGGACCTGTTGGGCTCGAGTAAGGTCAACGGTTGGAGAGCTACCAAGTTTACAAATATATGCATTACTGATATGTAACAATACTACATTCAGTAGGACTGATTCTGTTCCAGTGCTGGGTAAAAGGCAAATTGTTTCTATGACGCGCTGCGGAATTCTGTTCATAACGTGTAGTTTGGGTACATGTGCAAATGTAAAAGTTTCCTTATGGAATTATCTTATAGCACTGTTTTAACAGGGAGTTGGCGGCGTCACCCCGCATCGGAGCGATGCCAAACGGAGGGGGCGGGCGCGCCTGTACCACGGCAGGCGCATGGCGCTTGCCGGTGGATCAGGCAGGGAAACTGGCGGTTTTTGGGCGGTGTGGGAGTGTGGCGCCGAAAACAAAAATGCCGTTCAGTGTGAACTGAACGGCATCGGGCTTGCGACCTTGTCGTGCGGTCGATCAGCCGGTGTTGCGCAGGCCCGCGGCGACGCCGTTGATCGACAGGTGAATGCCGCGGTGGACGCGCTCGTCGATCTTGCTCGGATCGCGCGCCAGCGAACGGTGACGGTGAATCAGTTCAACCTGAAGGTGGTTGAGCGGATCGAGGTAGGCGAAGCGGTTCTGGATTGAGCGCGCGAGCAGGGGATTGCCTGCCAGGCGTTCCTGGGCACCGGTGATGGTTTCCAGGCACTGGAGGGCGCATTCGTGTTCGGCGGCGATGCGCTTGAAGATGCGTTCGCGCAGTTCGACGTCGGCCACCAGCTCGGCGTAGCGCGAGGCGATCGCCAGGTCGCTCTTGGCCAGTACCATGTCCATGTTCGACAGCAGCGTGGCGAAGAATGGCCATTCCTTGTACATCGCCTGCAAGGTGGCGACCTTCTCCTCGCGCTGGCCTTCGGCTAGCCACTGCGCGATGGCCGAACCGAAGCCGTACCAGCCCGGCAGCAGCAGCCGGCATTGGCCCCACGAGAACGACCAGGGGATCGCGCGCAGGTCTTCGATGCGCTTGGTCGATTTGCGCGAGGCCGGACGCGAACCGAGGTTCAGTTCGGCGATCTCGGCGATCGGGGTGGCCGAGAAGAAGTAGTCGGTGAAGCCCGGGGTCTCGTAGACCAGGTTGCGGTAGGCCTTGTAGGCGCGCTCGGACAGGCCGGCCATGATCTCTTCGAAGCGGGCCAGGCGCTCGGCCTTGGCGCCCTTGGCCGGATGCGGCGTGAGGCTCGCTTCGAGCGTGGCGGCGACCAGCAGCTCGAGGTTGCGGCGGCCGATGTCCTTGTTGGAGAACTTGGAGGCGATGATCTCGCCCTGCTCGGTGAGGCGGATATGGCCGTTCACGGTGCCGGGCGGCTGGGCCAGGATCGCTTCGTAGGAAGGGCCGCCGCCGCGGCCGACGGTGCCGCCGCGGCCGTGGAACAGGCGCAGCTTGACGCCGGCGTCGGCGAACACCTTGACCAGATGGATCTCGGCTTTGTAGAGCTCCCAGTTGGAGGTGAGGAAGCCGCCGTCCTTGTTGGAGTCGGAGTAGCCGAGCATGACTTCCTGCTCCTGGCCCTGGCCTTCGATCAGCTTGCGCACCAGCGGCAGCGCCATCCATTCCTGCATGATGACGGCGGCGCGCTGGAGGTCGGGGATGGTCTCGAACAGCGGGATGACCATCGTGTCGAGCTCATTGGCGTTCACGCGCAGCAAGCCGGTTTCCTTTTGCAGCAGCAGCACTTCGAGCAGGTCCGAGACGGTCTCGGTGTGCGAGATGATGTAGTTGCGGATCGCGCGGGCGCCGTAGCGCTGGCGGATTTCCTTGGCGGTGCGCAGGATCGTCAGTTCGGAGCTGGTCTGGTCGCTGTAGGACAGGTAGGGAGAGTAGAGCAGGCGCGGCTGGGACAGTTCGGCCAGCAGCAGGCGCACTTTCTGGCCTTCGTCGAGCTTGGAGTAGTCGGCCTGCACGCCGGCGCTGGCGAACAGCTCGGTCAGCACGGCTTCGTGCACGTCGGAGGACTGGCGCATGTCGAGCGAGGCGAGGTGGAAGCCGAAGATGGTGGCGGCGCGCTGGAGGGTGGCCAGGCGCGGCTTGATCATCACGCTGCCGTGGTTGGCGGCGAGCGATTCAGCCAGTACGCGCAGGTCGGCAACCAGTTCGTCGGCGTGGTCGTAGGGGGCGGCGTGGCCGACTTCCTTGCGCAGGATGTTGGTGGCGCCGAGCGCGCGCGCGGTCGCGGCCAGGCGCGCGTAGATGCCGATCAGGGCGCGCCGGTACGGTTCGTCGCTGCGGTGCGGGGAGGCGTCGGGCGAGGCGGCGGCCAGGGCGCCGAGGGCGTCGCTGGCGCCGACCATCAGGGTCGAAATCGACAGCTCGGCGCCGAGGGCGTGCACTTCTTCGAGGTAGAAGTCGAGGATCGTGGTGGCCTGGCGTTCCAGGGCGTGCTGCATGGTGCCGGCGTTGACGTTGGGGTTGCCGTCGCGGTCGCCCCCGATCCAGCTGCCCATCTGGACGTAGGGATGCTCGCCCAAGGACTGCTCGCCGTCGGGGAAGTGGGCGGCCAGCTCCTGTTCGATGTCGTCGTACAGGCCGGGCAGCTCGCGCAGGAAGGTGATGCGGTAGTAGGACAGGGCGTTGTCGATCTCGTCGGCCACGGTCAGCTTGGAGTAGCGCAGCATGCGCGTCTGCCACAGGGTGGCGACGCGGGCGCGCAGCAGCTGCATGTTGGCGTCGCGTTCGCGCGGGGTCAGCGGCAGGTCGCGTTCGGCCAGCAGGCGCGCGATGTCGTGCTCGGCGTCAAGGATGCTCTTGCGCTGCACTTCGGTCGGGTGGGCCGTCAGCACAGGGGAAATCAGGGCGTCGTTGAAGAAGGTCTGCACGGTCTGCTTGGCCACGCCGGCCTGCTGCAGCTTGGCCATGGCGTAGCTGACGCTGCCTTGCTGGGGCGCGGAGCCGGCCAGCAGGTGGGCGCGGCGGCGGCGGATGTGGTGCTGGTCCTCAGCGATGTTGGCCAGGTGCGAAAAGTAGGAGAACGCGCGCACCACCGAGATGGTCTGCTCGCGTGTGAGCTTTTGCAGCAGAGCGGTCAGGTCTTCGCCGGCCTGGACGTCGGCTTCGCGGCGAAAGCGCACCGCGGTCTGGCGGATCGTCTCGACGACGCTGAACACTTCGTCGCCTTCCTGGTCGCGCAGCACGTCGCCGAGCAGGCGGCCGAGCAGGCGGATGTCTTCTTTCAGCGGAGCGTCCTTGTCGAGGACAGCGTTAGTTTCTTGAGCAACAGCGTGATTTACCATGTTGGACCACAGAGTGAAAAGTTGTATGCAATGGCTTGTGGCCAGGGTCTGCAAAGAGGCTGCATGATAAAATTTGTGATCTTGTCCATGAGCGGGAAATAACTGGCACTAAACCGGTTTGGATTAACGACAGCGAAAGAATATCGTTTTGAAAGCAACTGAAATGGCGCAACAGCCACCCTCCAGCCTGGTTATCGCTTCGCGCGAGAGTCGCCTTGCCATGTGGCAAGCCGAGTATGTGCGCGCGAAATTATCAGTATTATATCCGCACTGCAGCATAGAAATCCTGGGAATGACGACCCGGGGCGACCAAATTCTCGACCGGGCGCTGTCCAAAGTGGGCGGCAAGGGCTTGTTCGTCAAGGAGCTGGAGGTGGCGATGGCCGAGGGCCGGGCCGACCTGGCCGTGCATTCGCTCAAGGATGTGCCGATGGACCTGCCGGACGGCTTCGCGCTGGCCGCCGTGCTCGAGCGCGAGGACCCGCGCGACGCCTTCGTGTCCAATGATTACGCCAGCCTGGACGACTTGCCGGCCGGGGCCGTCGTGGGCACGAGCAGCCTGCGCCGCCAGTCCCTGATCGCGGCGCGCTACCCGCAACTGGTGATCAAGCCGCTGCGTGGTAATTTGGATACACGTCTTGGCAAGCTCGATCGTGGCGACTATGCCGCCATCATCCTGGCCGCCGCCGGACTCAAGCGGCTGGGCCTGCCACAGCGCATCCGCGCCTTGCTGGCGCCCGAGCGCAGCCTGCCGGCGCCCGGGCAGGGGGCGATGGCGATCGAGATCGTGGCGCGGCGCGCCGACGGCATCGACCTGGCGGCCATACTGGCGCCGCTCAACCACCAGGACACGGCGCGCGCGGTGGCGGCCGAGCGCACCGTCTCCAAGGTGTTCGGCGGCAGCTGCCAGGTGCCGCTGGCGGCGTTCGCGACGGTCGACGGCGCGACCATGCTGCTGCGCGCGATGGTGGCCACGCCCGACGGCAGCCGCATGGCCAGCGCCGAATTGCGCGGACCGGCCGACGCGCCCGAGCTGCTGGGCCGGCGCGTGGCCGCGCTGCTGCAGGAGCAGGACGCGCACGCGATCCTGGCCGCGTGCGCGGCCAGCGCGGACGAGGCGGGCCCCGGCGCCGATGCCTGACGCGGTGATCATCACGCGTCCGCGCGCGCAGGCCGGCGCGCTGGCGCAGCTGGTGACGGCGGCGGGGCGCGAGGCGGTGCTGCTGCCGCTGCTGGAGATCGCGCCGCTGGCCGATCCGGCGCCCCTGCTGGCGGCGCTGGCGCAACTACCGTCGTATGCGCTGGTGGCCTTCGTGTCGCCCAACGCGATCGACGCCGCGTTCGCTCACCTGGCGGCGTGGCCGCGCGAGGTGGCCATCGCGGTGCTGGGCGAGGGCAGCCGCGCCGCGCTGGCCCAGCATGGGGTGAGCGCAGCCAACGCGACCATTTTCAGTCCGCCGGACAGCGCGCACAGCGACTCGGAGCATCTGCTGGCCGCGCTCGACCTGGCGGCCTTGAGCGGCAAGCGCGTGCTGATCGTGCGCGGCGAGAGCGGACGCGAGCTGATGGGCGAGGGCTTGCGCGCGGCCGGCGCGCACGTGACGGCGGTGGCAGCCTACCGGCGCAGCGTGCCGGCCTTGAGTCCGGCGCTGGCCATGCAGCTGGATCAGTTGCTGGCGCGCCCGAACGACTGGATCGTCACCAGCTCGGAAGCGCTGCGCGGCCTGGCGGGCCTGGTGCGCGCGGCCGGGGGTGACGCCGCTGTCGCGAAATTGCAACAACAACATCTGATCGTGCCGCACCAGCGCATCGCCGATACCGCGGCCGCGCTCGGCTTCACCCGACTTACGCAGAGCGGTTCAGGCGACGAACGCCTGCTTGCCGCGTTACAATCACGAGCATGAACGAATTGCCTACATTACCAGAACAGAATCCAGCGAGCCCCGCGGCGCCGCAGAATCCACCCCAGGCCGAGTCGGCGGGCCAGGCGCCCGATCATATGGGCGGGCCCGCGCCCAGCGTGGCCGAGGTGCTGCAGCGGCCGCTGACGGTGGCGGTGATCGTGCTGTTCGTGCTGCTGGCGGCCCAGGCCTGGTCGACGCGCAACCATTTGCAGACCTTGCGCATGGAGATGGCGAAGCGGCTCGAGCGCGGCGAAGTCATCAATAGCGACACCAGCACGCTGGCGCACACGCTGCAGGACCAGACGCGCGACCTGCAGGCCAAGGTCGCGGTGCTGGAAAATCGGCAGGCCGAAGCCCAGAGCCAGCAACTGGCACTGGAGCAGCTGTATCAGGATTTGTCGAAGAACCGCGACGAGTGGGCCCTGGCGGAAATCGAACAGGTGCTCTCGACCGCGAGCCAGCAGCTGCAACTGGCCGGCAATGTGCAGGGCGCGCTGATCGCGCTGCAAAACGCCGACCGCTCGCTGTCGCGCTCGGACAAGCCGCAGTTCATCACGATCCGGCGCGCCATCGCGAAGGACATGGAAAAGCTCAAGGCGCTGCCGACGCTCGACCTGGCCGGCGTGGCGCTGCGCATCGATAACGTGATCGCGCAGGTGGACACCTTGCCGATGCTGGCCGACGAAAAGCCGGCCGAACCAATGCCGCCGGTGCGCGTGCAGCGGCGCCGCGGCGCCGCCAAGGCCGCGCCGGCCCCCGCGCCGGCGCCGGATAACCTGGCCACGCGCGTGCAGGAGACCTGGCATGCCTGGAGCGCCGAGATGTGGGGCGACGTGCGGCAATTGATCCGGGTGCGCAGCGTCGATACGCCGGACGCGCTGATGATGTCGCCGACGCAGTCCTACTTCCTGCGCGAGAATTTGAAGCTGCGCCTGCTCAACGCGCGGCTGGCGCTGTTGTCGCGCAATGAGGAGGCCTTCCGCAGCGACCTGGTCGCGGCGCAGGACGCGCTGACCAGGTACTTCGACACCAAGGCGCGCAGCACCGAGACCGCGCAAGCCTTGCTGCGCCAGGTGCAGGAGAACAACCTTGCCATCGAGATGCCGTCGCTGTCGGACAGTCTCAATGCCGTGCGCAACTACAAAGCGAAGCCTTAAGTCATGCGTTTACTTCTCTGGTTAGTCGCATTGATGGCCGGCGCCATTGGCATCGCCGTGACGGCGCGCTTCAATCCCGGCAACGTCGTGCTGTTTTATCCGCCACACCGGATCGACTTGTCGCTGAACCTGTTCGTGGTGCTCGCGGCGCTGCTGTTCCTGGTCCTGTATGCCTTGCTGCGGGCCTTGCGCGCGACCGTGGCGATGCCGGGGCGGGTGGCGGCCTACCGTCAGCGCAAGCGCGAGCGGGAAGGCAACAAAGGCTTGCGCGACGCTTTGAAAGCCTTGTTCGAGGGCCGCTTCGGACACGCGGAAAAGGCCGCCGCGCGCGCGGCCGACCTGCCGGAGAACGCCGGCCTGGCGGCGCTGATCGGGGCGCGCGCGGCGCACCGGATGCGCCAGGCGAACCGGCGCGACCAGTGGCTGGCGCGGATCGTGCACGATCAGTCGATGAAAACGGCGCGCCTGATGACGATGACGGAATTGCTGGTCGATGACCATCAACCGGAAGCGGCGCTGGACGCGGTGGCGGAGTTGAACGCGAGCGGCACGCGCCATATCCACGCGCTGCAGTGGTCGATGAAGGCACAGCAGCAGGCCAAGAACTGGCCGGAAGTGCTGCGCTTGGTGCGCTCGCTCGACAAGCACAAGGCCTTGCACCCGGCCCTGTCGGCACGCCTGCGCGAGCTGGCTTACGACGCGCTGCTGTCGGACAGCGCGCACGATGCGGAATCGATCCAGCGGGTGTGGGCGACGGTTCCGGCGGCCGACAAGGTCAAGCCGTTCATCGCGGCGCGCGCCGCGGCGGCGTTCAACGCACGTGGCCTGCATGACGAAGCGCGTGTCGCGGCCGAACAGGCGCTGGCGGCCGAGTGGGACGACCGGGTAGTGAGGGCGTACCGCGAATCGGCGGCGCAGACGGGATCGCCGACCTTGCTGACGCAGATTGAACATTGCGAAGCTTGGATGCGCGATCGGCCCACCGATGCGGAACTGGCGCTCACGCTCGGCTCGCTGTGCTTGAAACAGAAGTTGTGGGGCAAGGCGCAGCGGTATCTGGAGCAGGCCTTGTCGGATGCGACCGAGCCGCGCATGGTGCGCGAGGCGCACCTGAAGCTGGCGCAGATGCACGAGGCGCTGGGGCAGGCCGACGAGGCGGCCTCGCATTATCGGCAATGTGCGCTGGCCAGCATTCTGTAGGGCGCTAGTGTGTGGATCGCCGCGAGGCGTGCTGGGTATTCGCGCTAACGCGCTATAACTTTTCGGCGTCGCCAGCGTGGTGCCAGCTTGGGTTATCGCGCTTGCGTGCGACTCCTGCGGTCTTAAATTGCGCATCGGGCGCGACGATCGCACAAGGCGCACAAAGGGCGCGAGCCGCGCAAGGCGGCGCTGCCGCAATGCCGCATCCGTACCTATGGCAAGCGTGCTCAGCACTAGGCCCAGGTGCGATTCTGCGCGCCATTGGGTGTTGCTGCGTCGCACAAATGCACCCTAATTCGTTATAATGCCGTCATTGACCCATCCGTAATCCCATCCCAAGGAAATCCCATGAGCTTGAACAAAGTACCATCCGGCCGTGACTTGCCGAACGACTTCAATGTGATCATTGAAATTCCGATGAATGCCGATCCGATCAAATACGAAGTCGACAAGGAATCCGGCGCGATTTTCGTTGACCGCTTCATGGGTACCGCGATGCACTATCCATGCAACTATGGCTATGTGCCGAACACCGTGTCCGACGATGGCGACCCATGCGACGTGCTGGTCATCACCCCGTTCCCGCTGATCCCTGGCGTGGTGGTGCGTTGCCGCGCTATCGGCGTGCTGAAGATGACCGACGAAGCCGGCGGCGACGCGAAGATCCTCGCGGTGCCAGTCGACAAGATTCTGCCGATCTACAAGCACTGGCAAAAGCCGGAAGACCTGCAAGACCTGCGCTTGCAGCAGATCCAGCACTTCTTCGAGCACTACAAAGATCTGGAGCCGGGCAAGTGGGTCAAGATTGAAGGCTGGTTCGGCCCGGAAGAAGCGAAAGCGGAAATCATGAACGGCGTCGCCGCTTACAAGGCTGCCAGCGAGTAATTACGACAGGTAGTTGCGACACCCATGTCGCGCGCGCCGCCATCGCTCCACTCCGCGCTGGCGGCCTAGGCGCGATAATGGGCGGCAGCAGGCGCGCGCCTGTTGTGTGAAGGGGCCGCCGGCATTCGCCGGTGGCCTTTTTTCATTGTCACTTCGCTTTTTCGGGGGACCTCGAAAAACTAGCCAGGTCGACATTCTCGCTGCAGTGCTCACCCATACTTTCCTAAGGCTACGCGTCTCAAACGAAACTGGCGCTACGCGAACCTGGCGGCGCTCGAACCTGGCGCCAATGAAACTGGCACCACTCGCGACAGGTTGTCGCTCTCCCTTTCCAGTCCTTGCGCCAATGCGGGCAGGGCGCCACAAGGGCAGAACGCGCGGCGCCCGCCTCGCCGACATGTCCTCATCAAGCGCGTGCCCTGCGGCCGGCCTTACGCTGCGAGGCAGCCGGACGCCAGTCGCTACCAGCCAATATCTTGCAGAAGCGGAAAGGTCAGGTCGCGCGGCGGCGAGACCTCGTGCGTCAGGTCGGCATTAATCGCCGGTTCCATCAGTTGATTCGGCTTGGCTTCTACCGTGTAGTGCGACACCGACGATCCCGGCGCATACTCGGTCGGACTGTATAGGCGGATGCGGCGTGCGCGGTCGGTGCCGGCCAGGCGCTTGGGGTCGACGCCGAGGCTGGCGATGACGCCCGACGCGGTGCGCGAGCGCCGCTCCGCAGCCGCCCGTAAGGCCTGGCCGGTGGCCTGGGTCACCCGCACCGACGGGATAGTGATGCTGGGGTCGCTCCCGGACATGCCGCTCACGTCCCCAGGAGCGTTGTCGGCCATCACCATGCCGCGCGCGCCGGCGTTCTGGACGATCCTGGCCTTGGTGGCGAAGCTGCAATCGCCGCGGTCGACCAGCGCGATGTTGCCTTGGACGGCAAGTGCATTGGCCGGGCTCAAGGGGGTGCAGGCCAGGCCGGTACCGTCCGGATGGTCGACCACCGGCATGAGCTCACCGTAGACTGGCGGATTGGACAGCGGCGGGCCGAAGCTGGCGTCGCCCACATCGACGCTGCCGGCCGCTGACCCGGCCGCCGGGCCGCTGATGCCAAGCACTGGTTGCGGCGCCAGCACCTTGGGAGCCCATTCGGTGACATGGCCGCCGCTCCAGGCCAGCGCGTTGCCGCTGATCGCCGACAGGCGCCTTTCCTCATCGCTCATGTTGACCCAGGTCTTGTTGCTGCTGCTGTCGACCATGAAGTAGTCCCACACCGCCGGACGGTTGTCGATCTGCTGACCGGTCTGGCCGTCGGTGAAGCTCTGGAAGCCCAGGCCGTGCGCAAGCTCGTGCAGCAGCACGGTGACAAGGTCGATCTGGCTGCCGTGGGCATTGTCGAGGCCGAGATAGAAGGGGGCGCCGGGAAAGCAGTCCGGGAACAAACCCAATCGGGAATTGAAGCGCGCCTGGATGTGCGCTTCGCCAGCGGTGGCCAGGTCGGTGCCGGCCAGCTTGCTGGCCAGTGCGCCCGGATACCAGGCGTTAGGTTTGGGCGCGTTGGCGAAGCCGGCGAAAATCTCGTTGGTCCCCGCCGCGCCCAGCACGGCGCTGTTTTCGGTGCACGTAAGCGGCTCAAACGTGGCTGCCACGCGGATCGGCACGGCGCTGGTGAGTGTGGCGCCCCACTGGTCGGCGGCATATTGGAACGCGATCAGGCGCTGGGCGCCCAAGGTGGTGCCGGTGTTGCCGCCGACCGGCGCGGTCGGAGTCGGGTCGTTGAAACCAACGTTGGGCGCGTTGTTGTTGATCACGGTGATGGTTGCCGCGGCCATGGCGGCGGTGGCGTAGGCCAGCATGGCGAGCGTGGACAGCACGGCGATCAGGCGCGACCCACGCGTCGGCGCACCTGCCAGCAGCGCGGACAGGCGAGCGGACGCCCAGGACACTGGCCAAGCATGTAAGCAAGCACGTAGGCAAGCACATTGCCAAGCATGTAGCCCAGCACGGCGCATGGAAGTGCGCCAGGAAGGGCGCTGCGAACGGTGATTAGCGCTCATGGTCTTGCTCCCTGGCCGGTTGGGCCGGCGCCGTGGCGGTACCGGCCTGGCCGGCAGCCGCGGGATTGTTCACACAATGCTCGACCAGCTTGCCGTCGGCGCCGCGCTGCACGACCGTGTACACGATGCCTCGTTCGCCCAGCTTGAGGCTGCGCGTGCCGTCGGGCCGCACCGTCGGCTGCAGCGTCTGGGGCGCCGTTTGCGCCTGCGCCTGGCCTTGCCCGGCGCGCAGTGCACGCAGTTCGTCCGCTGTCGGCGCGCGCATTTCGCCGGTCTTGGGGTCGCGCACGACCACCATGCCGGATCGGTCCTGCGCCTGCGCGCACGGCCATCCCAACACCACGGCCGCGGCCATGGCACCCACATGTACTACCATCCTGTTTGACATGATGCCTCCTCCGGTAAATCAGCCAGTTCGATGGCGCCGCCAGGCGCTCAGGGCGCACAGCCCGGCCAGCAGCATCAGCCAGGCAGACGGCTCGGGCACGGTGGTGACCAGCAGCGAGTCGATGCCGATGTAGTTGGAGGCGGCGGCGTCGCCGACATAGCGGAATGCGAAGCGGCCGGTGCCGGTGAAGTCAAGCGTGGCCGTGAATTGCTGCCAGGTGGTGGGAAATGGTGTGGTACCGCCCAGCGTGCCAACCAGCCGGGAAAAATCGCCGCCGTTGCCGAAGCGCACTTCGAGCGTGTCGTTGAAGCCGGGGGAACTGGCCGCGCGGCCGAAGAACGACAGGGTCGACAGCCCTTGCAGGGTGAGCTCGGGCGTGATGAGCCAATTGTCGATGAAGCCGCTGCCGTCTTGCGCGCTGAGGTAGTTGGCGGCGGCGTAGGCGCCCGGCGCCCCCTGGTAGGCGCTGAAGATGCCGGCATTGCCCTGGAACCAGTTCAGCCCGGTGGGGGTGCTGGCATTGAGCATGGTCCAGTCGCTCAGCGCGGCGATATCGTTGAACTGCTCGTCCAGGACCATCACCTGCTTGGCGGCCATGGTGACCGCAGGAAAGCTGGCCGCGAGTGCGAACAATGCCACTGCCAGCAAGTGCTTGAGTGATTTCATCGGTATGCCTCCATGCGGGTGCCAGAAGGATGGGGCCGCTCTCGCGCTGGCGGCGGCGAGACCATTGATCATTCAAATAATATGGCCCGCAAAATACCGAAGTTTGATCTAGATTTAGGTGCTCAGCGATTGTGCAGGCGGCGCAGGCGCAGCTTGCCGACGATGCCGAACGGGAAGAAGTAGATGGACAGCACGAACAGCACGCCCAACCACAGCATCCAGCGGTCTGGATGCAGGGCCTGCGCCAGCAGCGGCACGCCGGCCAGCGCTCCGGCACTTTGGGCCATCAGGCTCTTGAGGTAGTTCTGCGCGAGGATGAACAGGGTGGCGCCGACCACCGCGCCGTACATCGTGCCCATGCCGCCGATGACGACGATGAGCAGGATGTCGGTCATGACCTCGAAGCCGAGCATGGTCTTGGGACCGACGTAGCGCAGCCACAGCGCCATGAGCGCGCCGGCCAGCGCCGCCACCAGCGCGGCGATGCAGTTGGCCCAGATGCGGTAGACGACGGTGCGGTAGCCGAGCGCCTCGGCGCGGAACTCGTTCTCGCGGATTGCCTGCAGCACGCGTCCGAACGGCGAATTGACCACCCGCAGCAGGAACAGGAACAGCAGCAGGCAGCCGAGGAATACGATGTAATAGGTGATGACCTTGCCGTCCACGCCGCGCCAGAACCCGGCGTGTTCGAACGGGTGCGATGCGGGCGAGAGCAGCGCCGGCACGTTGAAGGTCTTGCCGTCCTCGCCGCCGGTGAAGTCCGACAGCTGCGAGGCCAGTACCGTGAACGAGGAGGCTACCGCCAGCGTGATCATGGCGTAGAAGATGGCGCGCACGCGCAGTGCGAACAGGCCCACCACCAGGGCCAGCGCGAGGGCCAGGATCAGCGCCAGCGCCAGGCCCACCAGTGCCGCGCCCCAGGTGGGGCTGGCGCTGGCCAGGCCAAGGCCGACGCCGTAGGCGCCGATCCCGAAGAACATCGTGTGCGCGAACGAGACGATGCCGGTGTACCCGAGCAGCAGGTCGTACGAGGCCACCAGCACGATATAGATGCAGATGGTGGCGGCGGTGTTGAGCGCGCGCGCGCCGCCGGTCACGCACGGAACCAGCGCCAGGCCGAGGACAATCAGCGCCAGCGCCGCCGCCAGCGCGCGGCTGCGCGGCAGGTCGCCCGAGAATAGACGGTTGATCATCGCGTCTCCCTAGCGGCGCGCGCCGGCGTACAGGCCGGCCGGGCGCCACAGCAGGATGCCGACCATGAGGATCAGGTTCGACACCAGCGCCAGTTTCGGCGCCAGGAAGCCGGCGTAGTTGGATAACAGGGCCATCAGCAGCGCGCCGATGAAGCAGCCGCCCACCGATCCGAGCCCGCCGATGATCACCACGATGAAGATCGCCACCATGGTCTCGGCCCCCATCGACGCGCTTAGCACGCCCTTGTACAGGCCGGCCAGCACCCCGCCCAGGCCAGCCAACGCGGAGCCGGCCGCGAACACGGCCACGAACAGGCGCGCGATGCGGTAACCCATGGCCTCGACCATCTCGCGGTTTTCCACGCCGGCGCGCACCAGCAGGCCGACGCGGGTGCGCTTGAGCACCAGGAACATCAGCGCGAATACCGCCAGGCCGACGGCGAGCACCAGCAGGCGGTATTTTTCGATCGCGGCGTCGCCCACCAGCAGCGGGCCTTGCAGGGTCGCCGGCAGCGTCAGCGGGATCTGATCGGCGCCCCAGATCACATCGATCAGCTGCTCGGCCACGATCATGCCGCCCATGGTGATGAGGATCTGCTTGAGGTGCTGGCCGTAGACCGGCGCGATGATGATGCGCTCGAAGGCCCAGCCCAGCAGCCCCGTGACCAGCATCGCCAGCATCGTCGCCAGCGCCAGCGCGCCCAGGTTGCTGGCCAGCGAGTCCGCTTCCAGCGCGCCGTGCAGCGGCAGCAGGACCATGCTGGCCACGTAAGCGCCGACGGCGACGAAAGCGCCATGGCCGAAATTGAGCACGTCCATCAGGCCGAACACCAGCGTCAGTCCGCTGGCCATAATGAAGATCATCATGCCCATCGCCAGGCCCGCGATGGTCAGGGTGGCCCAGGTCGAGACACTGCCCACCAGCGGCAGGCTGGCCAGCATCAAGGCCGGCACCAGCAGCAGCGGCGCGATGTCGCGCCGGGCGGCCGGCAGGGCCGCGGGCATGAGCGCATCACGCGGTGCTTGCGGCAGCACGGCTGCGGTGGGGGGGATATTCATCGTCATGGCGTTCTCCTTGCGCTATTGATGGGCGCCGAGCGCGAGCCCGAGCAGGCGCTGTTGCAGGTCCACGTCGTCGGCCAGCGCGGCCATCGGGCCGGCGTGCACGATGCGCCCGTCGTCCATGACGGCCACGGTGTCGCCCAGGCTGCGCACGACATTGAAGTTCTGCTCGACCAGCAGGATGGTGGTATTGCTCGCCTTGAGCTCGCGCAGGGCCGCGATCAGGCTCTGGACGATTGCCGGCGCCAACCCCTTGGTGGGCTCGTCGATCAGCAGCAGCTGGCGCGGCTCGACCATCGCGCGGGCGATCGCCACCATCTGCTTTTGCCCGCCCGAGAGGTTCCCGGCAGGCTGGTGCCAAAATGTGCGCAGCGCCGGGAAAAAGCCGAAGATCCACTCCACCCGCGCCATGTCGAGCGGACCGCTGCGCGCGGCCAGCAGCAGGTTTTCCCGTACCGTCAACGCGGAGAACACCGCCATCGATTCGGGCACGTAGGCGATGCCAGCCTGCGCGATGGCCGGGGTGGGCAGGGCGCCGATCTCGCGCCCGTCGAAGCGCACCGAGCCCGCGCTCGCCTTCCACAGGCCCATGATGGTGCGCAGCGTGGTGGTCTTGCCGGCGCCATTGCGGCCCAGGAGCACCGCTAGCCCGCCGCGCGGCACGGCCAGGTCGACCCCTTGCAGGATGTGGTATTCGCCGATGTGGGTGTGTACGCCTGCCAGCTCCAGCAGCACGGTGGTGGAGTCAGGCATGTTCGGGCACCCCCAGGTAGGCTTGCTGGACGATGGGAGCGGCCATGACTTCGGCCGGATCGCCGTCGGCCACCAGAACCCCGTTGTGCAGCACCACGATGCGGTCGGCCAGCGCGCGCACCACGTCCATCTTGTGCTCGACCAGCAGGATGGTCTTGTCGCGCTCGGCCTTGACTTGGTGGATCAGGTCCAGCACCACGGGTACCTCGTCCACGCTCATCCCGGCAGTCGGCTCGTCGAACATCAGCACCGACGGCTCGAGCGCCAGCAGGATCGCCACTTCAAGCTTGCGCTTGTCGCCGTGCGGCAGGGCCGCCACGCGCGCGCCGCGCTGGTCCGCCAGGGCGACCCGTTCCAGGTAATGCTCGGCGCGCTCGATCAGTTCCTTGTGGCCAGACCAGACCGAGAACATGTTCATGCCCAGGCGCGCGCGGCTTTGCACGGCCAGGCGCACGTTCTCGTGCACGCTCAGGTGGGGGAACAGGTTGGTCAGCTGAAAGGCGCGTCCTATCCCCATGCGGGTGCGCCGCGCCGGGCCGTAGGCGGTGATATCGAGGCCGCCCAGCAGCACTTGCCCGGCGCTGGCCGCCAGCTGGCCGGAGATCAGGTTGAAGTAGGTGGTCTTGCCGGCGCCGTTGGGGCCGACGATCACGGTCAGGCTGCCGGGGTAGAAGTCGGCGCTGACCGCGTCCACGGCCACGTGGCCGCCAAAAT
Source organism: Oxalobacteraceae bacterium UBA6018 (assembly GCA_002428015.1). Classification (GTDB taxonomy): domain Bacteria; phylum Pseudomonadota; class Gammaproteobacteria; order Burkholderiales; family Burkholderiaceae_D; genus Telluria_A. The sequence goes on from DIZW01000091.1 coordinate 18,780, forward strand.
GGATCGATAGCGCGCGCGTCGACAGCGACGGCGTGGCCGCGTTCGCCCTCGCTTGCGCCTGCGCCTGGGTGTCCATTTGCGTGTCCATCTGCGTGCCCATGTCAGCGCCTGTTCCGGACCGGTAGCGGCAGCTCGCTGGCCGGGATCTCGCGCACCAGTTCGAGCAGATCCCACTCGTTGGCCTGCTGCTTCTTGATGCGGAACTGGTACATTGGCTGGAGCGCCTGGTGGTCCTCCTTGCGAAAGCTCATCTTGCCCTTGGGCGTGTCGAACTCCATGCCTTCCATGGCCGCCACCAGCTTCTCGCTGTCGCCGCCGCCGGCCTTGTTCAGGGCCGTGACGACCGCGCTGGCGGCGGCGAAACCGCCGGCGGTGAACATGTCGGGCGGCGCCTTGAAGCGGCGGGTGTGCTCGGCCACCAGCCAGTCGTTCATCTTGTTACGCGGGAAGCCGTAGTAGTAATAGATCGTGCCCTGGGTGCCGGCGAAGTTCTTCCAGGTCTTCATGACCGGCAGGATGTTCCCGCCCGGCGCCAGGGTGATGCCGTAGCGCTCGGGTTTCATGTCGGCCAGCTTGTTCATCGGGTTGGGGCCGGCCCAGATGATCTGCAGGATGCGCGGCGGCGGCTGGTCCTTCAAGGCGTCGAACAGGCGCTGGGCCGGCGCCGTGAAGTCGGTGGCGCCCTGGGGGGCGTACTCCTCGTGCACGACCTTGGCCTTGCTGCCGGTGGCGGCCAATGCCTCGCGGCCGGCCTTGACCGCGTCCCGGCCGAAGGCGTAGTCCTGGGCCAGGAAGCCGACGCTGCCGGCCTTGAGGGTGCTGGCGGCGGCCAGCGCGTCCTGTATCGAGCTGCGCGCGGTGCGGAAGATGTAGCGGTTCCATTTGTCGCCGGTGATGGCGTCGGCCACGGCCGGCTCGACGATCAGCACCTTCTTGTATTCGAGCGCCACCGGCAGCATCGCGATGGCCGAGCCGGACGAGGTGGTGCCGACCGCGATATCGACCTTGTCGTCGCCGTAGGCCTCGGCCAGCAGGGTGCGGCCGAGGTCGGGCTTGCTCTGGTCGTCCTTGAGGATCACCTTGAGCTTGCGGCCGTTGATTTCCATCGTGCCGCCGGTGAGGTATTCGAGCCCCATCATGAAGCCGTTCTCGGTCTCCTTGGCGTAGGCTTCCAGCGGGCCGGTCCTGCCGGCGATGAGGGCGACCTTCAAGTCCGGGCCGGCCGCGATGGCCGCCGCAGCGAAGCTGGCGCCGTACATGGCGAGGGCGATGGATACGATGCTGGAAAGGCTGGTGTGGTGCATGCTGTCTCCTTGTGTGCCGCGTTGAGCGACTATTGGGAACCTGTTAATCGACCTGCTCGAGAAAGCGCGCCAAGGCGTGGCGCGCGGTCGGCTCGGTCAGCATCGGCGCGTGGCCGACCCCGGGCACTTCGACGTATTGCATGGCGGGCGCGGCGCGCAGCATGTGGACTGCCTGCTCCTGCTCCACCAGGTCCGACAGGGCGCCGCGCACCAGCAGCGTGGGGCGGCGCCGCGTCAGCACCCGAAAGCCCATGCGGGTGGCCCACGAGGTGGGTTTGAACTTGCCCGGCTCCTGGGGCGGCGCGACCTTGTGGTCGTAGCGCAGCACCAGCTGCCCCTGCTCGTTCTCGATGAAGGCGCGGCGCGCCCACTTGCTCCACTCTTCCATGCTATTGGCCGGAAAGGCGCCCTGGTTGATGCTCATGATGTAATCGGTGGCCTCTTCCCACGAGCGCAACTGCGCGTGCTTGCCAGCGTAGCCGGCGATGCGCGCCAGGCCGCGCCGCGACAGCACCGGACCGACGTCGTTGAGGATCGCCGCGGCTACCAGCCCAAGGTGGCGCAGGGCCAGGTTCATGGTGATGATGCCGCCCATCGAGGTGCCGACGAACACGGCGCGCGCGATGCCCAGGTCGCGCGCCAGCTTGACCATGTCGCCGACGTAGGTCGCGGCGTTGTAGTGGCCGGGATCGGGGTCGCGCGCGGAGCGTCCACGCCCGCGCACGTCCACCGCCAGCACGCGCCGGCCGCGGCTGGCGATCCAGGGCGCGAGCTCGTCGAAGTCGGCCGAGTTGCGGGTCAGGCCGTGGATGCAGATGACCGGCAGGCGCGCTGGCCCGCCCAGCGAGTGGTAGTCGCGCGCGTACAGGCCCAGGGCGTCGCTGCTGGTGTAGGTCAGGTCGGTAAAGGTGGACAAGCTCGGGCCTCGGCGAAAAATTGGGCGCGGCGCGCCAGCTTGCACAGCCGGCCGCACCGCGTAGTCGTCGTTATGTCGCTCCGGCCGGACCCGCGCGCATGGCGCAGGTTCCGGTCCGGATGCCGCGGGCCGATCACGGGCCGGCGGCGCTTCCCTGTCGCGCGCGGCGACGTGCCGCGCGCGACAGCCATCAGAAGCGGTAATCCAGGGTCGCCGCCACCGTGCGCGGGTTGCCGTAGAACGCGGTCAGCGTGCCCTCCTTGCCCAGGGTCGGGAACAGGTAGCCGCCGGTCTTGTAGTGCTTGTCGCTGAGGTTGCGGCCGTGCAGGGCGGCGCGCACCTTGCCGTCGGCGCGGGTCCAGATCACGCTCGCGTTCCACAGGCTGTAGCCCGGCTGGTCGAGAATCGAGTGGGTCTCGAACTGGTTGGTGGCGCTCTTGTAGGCGACGTCGGCCGCCAGCGTGACCTTGCCCGGGGTGCTCATCAGCGGCATCGGGATGTCGTAGCTGGCGCGCAGGTTGGCCGAGTTCTTCGGGGTGTTCTGGAATACCCGGTTGTCGGCCTGGTTGACGCCGGCGACGATGTACTCGGTGTAGCGGGCGTTGATGTGGCTATACATCCCGGTCACCATGAAGGCGTCGGTCACGCGCGCGCTGCCTTCGATCTCGAGGCCGTCGATGTGGGCCTTGCCGGCGTTGGTGGTAACGCCGGCGAAGCTGTCGTCCTTGCCGTCGCCGTTGGTGTCGATCGCCACCGAGCCGGGAATCTGCACGTCCTTGTAATCGCTGTGGAACAGCGCGATGTTGGTCAGGTAGCGCCCGCCCAGGTAGGCCGATTTCAGGCCCAGCTCGAGCGTGTCGATGGTCTCCGGACGGTAGCCCGCTTCGGCCTGGGCCAGGCTGATCTTGGTGCCGACCACGTTCAGGCGCGGATCGAAGCCGCCGCCCTTGAAGCCGCGCGCCCAGCTGGCGTACAGGTTCTGCTCGGCCGAGAGTTTGTAGGCCAGGCCGATCTTGGGCGTGAACTTCTTGTCGGAGCGGTGCAGTTCGCCGCGGGTGAAGTCGGTGTCGGGGCGGAACAGGACCGCGCCCGGATTGCCCATGGCGGGCGAGCCGGCGCCGCCGAAGTAAATCTGGCGCAGGATGGTGGCGTCGCGCTTGTCGACCGTGTAGCGCCCGCCCAGGTCCAGGCTGAGGGCGTCGTCGATCTTGTAGTTGCCGTCGGCGAAAACGGCCCAGGCGTGGGTGTCGATGTCGCCCTTGGTGAAGGTGGAGGTGGGGACGGCGCCGGCCAGGATGGTGTCGAACTCGTCGAAGGCGTTGGCGTTGATGTAGTACAGGCCGGCCACGCCCTGCAGCTGGTCGCCGGTGTAGGTGAACTGGAACTCCTGGCTGAACTGGCGGTTCTTGTACAGCGCCGGCACCTCGAAGTCCACCACCGCCAACGAATCGAAGTCGATCGGCGCGTAGGACTTGTCGCGCCGGCCCGAGGTGATCGACTTGAACGAGAGCTGGTCGTTGATGGTGTATTCGACCAGCGCCGACAGGCCGTAGGCCTTGACCTCCTGCTCGTGGCCGAGCGCGCGGGTGAGCTCGGCCTGGGTGTCGTAGACGTTGTCCAGGATAGGCGCGCCGCTGGTGCGTCCGACCAGCAGCCGGTGGCCGTTGCGCGGGTCCGAGTCGTCCTTGGTCAGGTCGCCGCTGATCCGGATGAACAATGCGGTGCTGGGCATGAACTCGGCCGACAGGCGCGCCGCGGTGACGTCCTTGTCGTAGTTGTCCTGGCCGGTGGTGAGGTTGTGGCCGAAGCCGTTGCGCTTGAAGCGGGCGATGGCGCCGCCGATGCGCGCGCCTTCCGACAGCGGGGTGCTGGCGGTGACGACCAGGTCTTTCTCGCCATAGTCGCCGAGCGTGGCGCGCAGGCACACGTCGGGCTTCGGGCCCAGCTTGCGGGTCACGTACTTGACCGCGCCGCCAATGGTGTTGCGCCCGTACAGCGTGCCTTGCGGGCCGCGCAGGACCTCGATGCGCTCGACGTCGTAGATGTCGGTGATGGCCGCCTGCGGGCGCGCCAGGTAGATGTCGTCGAGGTAGATGCCGACCCCCGGCTCGAACCCGGCCAGCGGGTCTTGCTGGCCGACCCCGCGCATGAACGCGGTCAGCGTGGTGTTGGTGGCGCGCGAGGCTTTCAGGGTGGTGTTGGGCAGCGCGGTGGCCAGGTCGGTGACGTCGGTGACGCCCTGCTTGGAGAGCTGGTCGGCGGTGAACGCGGTCACCGAGACCGGCACGTCCTGCAGCGTCTCCTCGCGCCGGCGCGCGGTCACCTTGACCACGCCGGCGTCGATCGGCGCGGCGGCGTCGGCCGGCGCCGCGGCCGGGGTGTCGGCCGCCGTGGCCTGGGCGTGGGCACTGCCGAGCGCGCCGCCGGACAGGGCCAGCAGGGCCGCGCACGAGCGGCTCAGCAGTTTACGTTTTTTGGTGGTAAGACGCATGGCAGGTCTCCTTGATTTTGTTCCGTGGGGGCAGGGCGAATCGCAACGGCATGCAGTGTGCTCTTGTTTTTTTGTCTTTGAAAGATGACAACATGCGCACCGGGTGTGCATAAATGCACAGGCCGCTCCCTCATAGGAGAGCGGCGGCGGCGCTGTTGTTTTTGTTGGTGATCGTGATAGTTATTGCGCAAGATCAAGCGTGCCCGGCCGTTGTGTGGCATTTCTTACACGGGCTGTGCAGACGCGCACAGCGAACCGTGGCTTTTTTGCTAGAGTTGACGCTATGACCACCTTGCCGGAGTGGACGGACTTGCGATTTTTCCTGGAGCTTGCGCGCGCCGGGACGCTGTCGGGCGCCTCGCGCCGGCTCGAGGTCGAGCACACCACGGTGGCGCGCCGCATCGACCGCCTCGAGACGCAGCTGGGCAGCACCCTGTTCGACCGCAGCCGCGAGGGCTACGAACTGACTGAACTGGGCCATGCCCTGCTGCCGCATGCCGAGGCGATGGAAAGCGCGGCCTTGGCCGCCGCCGAGCAGCTGTCGGGCACCGAGGTGTCGCTGCATGGCGTGGTGCGCCTGGGGGTGCCCGAGCTGTTCGGCGTGCGCGTGGTGGCGCCGGTGCTGGCCGGTATGCTGCAGGCCAATCCCGAGCTGAACGTGGACCTGCTGGTGCTGCCGCGCTTCGCCAACCTGGCCAACCGCGAGGCCGACCTGGGCGTCATGCTCGATCCGCCCACGACCGGGCGCTACATGATCGCCAAGCTGTGCGTCTTCCGGCTGTACCTGTACGCGGCGCCGGCCTACCTGGCGCGGCACCGGCCGATCGGCACCCGCGCCGACCTGGCCCAGCACGACTTCGTCGACTACGTGCAGGACCGGCTGGCCAGCCGCGAACTGAGCTACCTGGACGAGCTGGGATTCACGCCGCGCCGGCGCATGTGCTGCACCGGCATGCCGGCCCAGATCGAGGCGGCGGCCATGGGGATGGGGCTGATCATGGCGCCGCCCTACGCGGTGCCCGACGATGGGCGCCTGGTGCGGGTGTTGGGCGAGTTCTTCGCCGAGCGCTCGTTCTGGCTGGCCGCGCCGACCGACCTATACCGGCTGCAGCGGGTGCGCGCGGTGTGGAATCTGCTGCGCGATTTCGCCGACCGCCAGCCGGATCTGTTCATGCATGCCGGCGACGGCGCGGCGGCGCCGGCGCGCGCGCGGCTGGTCCGAGCCTGAACCTGCGCCCGCGCCGATCAGGCAGCGGCTCAGTCGTGGCAGCACACGCACAGCTTGTTGCCATCGACGTCGCGCACGTAGGCGCCGTAGTACTTGTCGTGGTACTGCGGGCGCAAGCCGGGCGGGCCCTCGCTGCGGCCGCCGTTGGCCAGCGCGGCCGCGTATGCGCGATCGACCGCGGCGCGCGACGGCGCCAGCAGGGCCGTCATCTGGCCGTTGCCGGTGGCGTGGGGCTGGCCGTCGAACGGACGTCCGATCAGGAACAGCGGGCGCGCCTGGCCGGGCTTCATCCAGGCCGCCCAGCCCGCGGCGGGATCGGCGAACTTGAGCTGCAAATCCAGCTCGGCCATCAACGACTGGTAGAAAGCGAAGGCCGGCTCGAATGCGCCGACCCCGATGAACACGTGTGAAATCATGGATTGTCCTTGAAGGGATTGCGTTCGTTGAGCTCATCGATGTAGGCCTCGACGCCGCCGTTTTCGCGCGCCAGGAAGCGCTCGATGGCGTCCGAGAAGGCCGGGTGCGCGAGCCAGTGCGCGGACCAGGTTTCGGTCGGCAAAAAGCCGCGCGCCATCTTGTGCTCGCCCTGGGCGCCGCCTTCGAACACGGCGATTTTCCGCTCGATGCAAAATTCCAGCGGCTGGTAGTAGGCGGTCTCGAAGTGCAGGCAGGGCACGTGCTGCAGCTCGCCCCAGTAGCGCCCGAACAGGGTGGTGCGGTCGTGGATCACCAGCGAGGCGGCGATCGCCTTGCCTTCGCGCTCGGCGATCACGAGCAGGATATTGTGCGGCATGGCGCGCCCGATGCGCTCGAAGAAGTCCAGGTTCAGGTAGGGCGTGGAGTGGTGCGCCTGGTAGGTACGCTGGTAGCAGCGGTTGAACAGGCGCCAGTCGCAGGCGGTGGCGTCGGCGCCGCGCACGCGGCGCAGCGTCACCCCGGCCTCCATCACCTTGCGGCGCTCGGCGCGGATGTTCTTGCGCTTCTTTTTCTCCAGGGTGGACAGGAAGTCCTCGAAGTCGCGGTAACCGGCGTTAAGCCAATGGAACTGGACGCCGCGGCGCAGCATATAGCCCGCCTCGGCCAGCTGGCGCGCCTGGTCCTCGGGCGGGTACAGGATGTGGGTGGACGAGACCTCGGAAGCCTGCTGGGTTTTGCGCAGCACGGCGATCAGGGCCGCGCGCGCGTGCGCGTCACGCGCCAGCAGGCGCGGGCCGGTGACCGGGGTGAACGGGATCGCCGAGAGCAGCTTGGGGTAGTACTCGACCCCGTTGCGGTGGTAGGCGTCGGCCCAGGCCCAGTCGAACACGTATTCGCCGTAGGAGTGCATCTTGACGTACAGCGGCATGGCCGCAGCCAGCAGGTCGCCGTCGTACAGGGCGATGAATTGCGGCTGCCAGCCGGTGTCCGCGCTGGCGCTGCCCGATTCGTGCAGGGCGTCGAGAAAGGCGTACGACAGGAAGGGGTTGGCCTTGTCCTGGAGCGCGACCAGGCCGTCCCAGGCCGCCTGGCCGAGCTCGGACATGGAGGAAGCGATATGCGTGCGATAATTCATTCTTGTCGAATCGGTGACTTCATGCCAATGCATTCTACGCAAAAACGCGTCCGACGTTTGCCGGCCTGGACTGGCGCACCGCCCCGCCCACCCCATACTCAAGCAGAGCGCGATGAAAAACGATTTCTTTAACCTCTATTCGCATGACTTCGCCCGCGTGGCCGTGGCCACGCCGCGCTGCCGGATCGCCGACCCCGATTTCAACGCCGCCGAGACCATCGCGCTGGCGCGCCAGGCCCAGGCCGAGGGCGCGGCCCTGGTGGCCTTTCCCGAACTGGGCCTGGCGGCCTACACCTGCGACGACCTGTTCCAGCAGCGCGCCTTGCTGGACGCCTGCGAGCGCGCGCTCGGCGCCATCGTGGTCGCGTCGGCCGAGCTGACCCTGGCGCTGGTGGTCGGCCTGCCGCTGCGGGTCGGGCATCAGCTGTTCAACTGCGCCGCGGTGGTCGCGCGCGGGCGCGTGCAGGGCATCGTCCCGAAAAGCTATCTGCCGAACTACGGCGAATTCTACGAAGCGCGCCAGTTCAGCGCGGCCGACTGCGCGGCGCAGGCCACGGTGCGCCTGTTCGAGCACGACGTGCCGTTCGGCGCCGGCCTGCTGTTCGAGGCGGCCGACCTGCCGCTGCTGCGCTTTCACGTCGAGATCTGCGAGGACGTGTGGGTGCCGATTCCGCCTTCCTCGTTCGCCGCGCTGGCCGGCGCCACGGTGCTGGTCAACCTGTCGGCGTCGAACGTATTGGTGGGCAAGAGCGGCTACCGCCACCAGCTGGTGGCGCAGCAGTCGGCGCGCTGCCTGGCCGCCTACCTGTACACCAGCGCCGGGCTGGGCGAATCGTCCACCGACATGGGCTGGGACGGCCAGGCGCTGATCTACGAGAAGGGCGAGCTGCTGGCCGAGTCCGAGCGCTTCCTGGACCGCTCGCACATCGTCTACGGCGACGTGGACCTGGAGCGGCTCTCGCGCGAGCGCTTCCACACCACCACCTTCGCCCACTCGGTGCGGCGCCACGCGGCCGAGGTGGCGGCATTCGCGGTGGTGCGCTTCACCCTCGGCATCGCGCGCAGCGGCGAGCTGCCGCTGGCGCGCGCCGTCGAGCGCTTCCCCTACGTGCCGGCCGACCCGCGCCGGCGCGACGAGCGCTGCACCGAGGTGTACAACATCCAGGTGCAGGCGCTGCTGCAGCGCCTGTCCTCGAGCGGCATGCGCAAGGTCGTGATCGGTGTCTCGGGCGGGCTCGATTCGACCCACGCGCTGCTGGTGTGCGCCAAGGCGATGGACCGGCTCGGCCTGCCGCGCTCGAACATCCTGGCCTACACCATGCCCGGCTTCGCGACCAGCGAGCGCACCTTGCGCCAGGCGCGCGAGCTGATGGCGGTGGTCGGCTGCACGGCGCAGGAAATCGACATCCGGCCCAGCTGCGTCCAGATGCTCAAGGACCTGGGCCACCCGTACGCCCAGGGCGAGGAAGAGTACGACATCACGTTCGAGAACGTGCAGGCCGGCGAGCGCACCAGCCACCTGTTCCGGCTGGCGAACTTCAACCAGGCGATCGTGATCGGCACCGGCGACCTGTCCGAACTGGCGCTGGGCTGGTGCACCTACGGCGTGGGCGACCACATGTCGCACTACAATGTCAACGCCAGCGTGCCCAAGACCCTGATCAGTCACCTGGTGCGCTGGGTGGCCGACACCGGCGCGATTGGCGGCGCCGGCTCGGACGTGCTGCTGGGCGTGCTGGGCACGGAGATCAGCCCGGAGCTGGTACCTGGCAAAAGTGGCGACGCGGAGCCGGCCCAGGTCACCGAAAACGTGATCGGCCCCTACGAGCTGCAGGACTTCAACCTCTACTACATCCTGCGCTACGGTTTCGCACCATCCAAGGTGGCGTTCCTGGCGTACTCGGCTTGGCAGGAGCGGTATGCGCTGGCCGAGATCAAGCGCCACCTGGGCACCTTCGTCTACCGCTTCTTCAAGACCAGCCAGTTCAAGCGCTCGTGCGTGCCCAACGGGCCCAAGGTCGGCAATGGCGGCTCGCTGTCGCCGCGCGGGGATTGGCGCGCACCCAGCGATTCGGAAGCCACGGTCTGGCTCGAGGAATTGGGGAATATTCCCGATTGAAGTGTGGGGATACACGCCAGGCGGTATCGTCTTTTGCCTATATTTGATGCACATCAAGCGGTTGGGATGACATACTTTCGGAACAGGTCTAGAGTAGATTTTTGACCGAGAGGAGGAAGTAATGGCAAAGCTGGCGTGGTCCCTGAACCTGGCGGTGGGCAATGCGGAGATGGACGCCGCACATCATGTGCTGATCAACGAACTGGCCAGTTTGCTGGACGGCCCCGACGGCGAGATCGAGGCGCGCTTGCCGGCGCTGGTCGCGCGCCTGGAGCGCGATTTCCGCGACGAAGAGTTGCTGATGGAAACGATCGAGTTCCCCGCCATCCGCCAGCACCGCGAGCAGCATGCGCGCGTGCTCAGCGCATTGCACCATACGGACGCCGCGGACGGCGCCGCTGTGCGCACCACCTTGCGCCTGCTGCCGCAGTGGCTGGAGATGCACGTGGCGACCATGGACCGCGCGCTGGCCGCGGCGGTCGAAGCGGTGGGGGCGCACACGGGCGCCTGAAGCGGATGCGCTGCGCCAGGCAGGGCGACGGTGAACCCTCATTGCAATGGAAGCGGGCGATCGGTTGACGCCCCCGTTAGCGCCGCGCAGGCTGTGCCAGGCCGGCCCCAAGGTATGCAAACTTGCTGAAACCGTAGTCGGAAGCGCTTCGTCGTTTAGAATAGCAGGAAAGCCGCCGCGCAGCGCCCCTGGCCAGGCCTTGCGACAGCGGCACGATACCACTGCATTCTAAGGAGAAGCCATGAAACAGATTACCTGCGTGATCAAGCCGTTCAAGCTCGACGAGGTGCGCGAAGCCCTCGCCGAAGTCAATGTCACCGGCTTGACCGTGACCGAAGTAAAGGGTTTCGGGCGCCAGAAGGGTCACACCGAGCTGTACCGCGGCGCGGAATACGTGGTCGATTTCCTTCCCAAGGTCAAGATCGAAGTCGTGGTCGACGACAGCATGTCGGAACAGGTGGTCGACGCGATCATCAAGGCCGCGCGCACGGGCAAGATCGGCGACGGCAAGATCTTCGTGCAGGACGTGGAGCAGGTGATTCGTATCCGTACCGGCGAAACCGGCTCGGAAGCCGTCTAAACAGGCAGTTGCGCGTCGCCGTTTCCCCGCTACTGGGGTGGCGTTGGCGCGGTGACGCGGGCCTACGGACCCACGCGCACGTCGAATTTCCAGGGTAAGCAGGCGCAAACCGGTAATGGTGAGCGCGCCGCTCCACGGCGCCAGCTTGTGCTCGGCGCCTAGTTGGCGTGGCGGTGCGGGCCTACGGGCCTATGCGCACGTCGAATTTCCAGGTAAACAGGCGCAAACCGGTAATGGTGAGCGCGCTGGTCCACAGCGCCAGGTCGTGCTCGGCGCCTACGCGGGTTAGCAACAGATACATCCAACTGCCGACGAAGGCGCAGATCGCGTACGGCTTCCCATCCCGAAACACCATCGGCACCTCGTTGCAGACGATGTCGCGTAGCACGCCGCCGAAAATTCCGGTAATCACCCCCATCATGGAAGCGATAAACAGCGGCATGTGGGCGTTGAGCGCGGCGGCCACGCCGGCGATCGAAAACAGTCCCAGGCCGATCGCGTCGGCGATCACGATCATGCGTTCGGACACGATATGGCGCAGGGTCCGGATCAGCGGCGTGGCGATCAAGGCCAGCACGAAAATGAGGATCGCGTATTCCTGGTGCGTGACCCAGAACAAGGGCCGCTGGTCGAGCAGGATATCGCGCAGGGTGCCGCCGCCGAAGGCGGTGATGAAGGCCACCGTGAAGATGCCGACCGGGTCCATGCGCTTGCGGCGTGCCTCGATGAAGCCGGAGAAGGCGCCCACCAGGATGGCCAGGATTTCGATGAATTTAATGAGGGACATGCGGGCGCGGGCAGGGGGCTGATCTTGCTACGATAGCACGGCGGCAAGCCGGGCCGGCCGCCGGCCGGTGCGCCACGCCCCAGGACGGCTTAGGCGCGGTGGCGGTCGTCGGGCAGGGCGGCCTGAAGCAGCACGATCAGCGCGCCGTGGTTGCGCCCGTCCACGTTGGCGGCGCAGAAAGCGATCACGTCCTGCTTCTGCTCCAGCCAGCTGTGCACCATCGAGCGCAGCACCGGCTCGCCGCCGGTGGAACCGAGGCCCTTGCCGTGGATGATGCAGATGCAGCGGAAGCGGCGCTGGCGCGCGTGGCGCAGGAAGTGGCCGACCTGGTCGCGTGCGGCGTCGCGCCGCAGGCCGTGCAGGTCGAGCTCGTCTTGCACGGGCCAGAACCCCTTGCGCAACTTGCGCAGCACGTCCTCGCCGGTGCCGGCGCGCAGAAAGCTGAGGCTGGGATCGTCGTCGAGCAGGTGGTCGACCTCGAACTGGTCCGACAGCGATTCGCGCAGCACCGCCGCGTCGTCCTCGGCCTGGGTGCGCGGCGCCTTCGGCTTGATGGTGACGTTCACGCCAGGCGGCGCGTTGGGCACGTAGCGGTCGGACTCGGGCATCTTCTTGACGCCGCCCAGGGCGCTGCGGAACAGGCCGGCTTCCTGGCGCGCCTGGCGTTCGCGCTGCTCGCGCTCGGCCTGTTCGGCCGCGCGCGCCTGCTCCTGATCCTTGAGCGATTCGCGCAAGGATTTCAGGTCGGCGAAGTCTTTCATCGATGCCATGGCGCGAGCTCAGTCTTCCAGGCTTTCCAGGTAGCGCTGGGCGTCCAGCGCCGCCATGCAGCCGGTGCCGGCGCTGGTGATCGCCTGGCGGTAGATATGGTCCTGCACGTCGCCGGCGGCGAACACGCCGGCGATGTTGGTGGCCGTGGCCATGCCTTCGAGGCCAGTGCGGGTCTTGATGTAGCCGTTGTGCATGTCGAGCTGGCCTTCGAACATGGCCGTGTTGGGTTTGTGGCCGATCGCCACGAACAGGCCGTGCACGGTCAGCGCCGAGACGCTGCCGTCCACGGTCGACTTGATATTGACACCGGTGACGCCGCTTTCGTTCCCGACCACTTCCTCGAGGGTGTGGTTGTACTTGATGACAATCTTGCCCTCGGCCGCCTTGGCGTTGAGGCGGTCGATCAGGATCGCCTCGGCGCGGAACTTGTCGCGGCGGTGGATGATCGTGACCTTGTTGGCGATGTTGGACAGGTAGAGCGCCTCCTCGACCGCGGTGTTGCCGCCGCCGACGACCGCCACTTCCTGGCCGCGGTAGAAGAACCCGTCGCAGGTGGCGCAGGCGGACACGCCCTTGCCCATGAAAGCTTGTTCGGATGGCAAACCGAGGTACTGGGCCGAGGCGCCGGTCGCGATGATCAGGCTGTCGCAGGTGTACTCATGGCTGTCGCCGATCAAACGGATGGGCTTTTCTTCCAACTTGGCCGTGTGGATATGGTCGAACACGATGTCGGTCTTGAAGCGCTCGGCGTGCTGCAACAGGCGCTGCATGAGCTCCGGGCCTTGCACGCCCATCGGGTCGCCGGGCCAGTTCTCGACGTCGGTGGTGGTCATGAGCTGGCCCCCTTGCTCGACCCCGGTGACCAGCATCGGGCTCAGGTTCGCCCGGGCGGCGTAGATGGCGGCGCTGTAACCGGCGGGGCCGGAGCCGATGATCAGCACTTTGGCGTGTTTGGTAGTGGTCATAAGGGGAGCTTTTAATCGAAAATGTATGGAGGGAAACTGGGGGCACATCGATGTAGTTCAAGAGCGGCGCCGGTCCGCGCGCGGCGGCGGCCTGGCCGCCCGCGACGCGCGCGCTGGCGAATCCGTGTCGTGATTATAGACGATGATGCGCGCGAGCATGAATGATGGGGTCGTTCCGCGCCATATGCCTTAGAATGGGCGCATCGCCGCGACGGCACCCAAGTTTTGCAGCGCCTGGGCAGCACGGCGCCGGCAGCACCACCGAATTCATTGCAGCAGTAGCGCCCCGAATGACTAAGACGAGCCAACCACAAGCCAATCGTTACACCCGCAATGCGCCACCGCCGCGCCAGCCGCTGCCGAACCGGCTGGTGCGGCTGCTGTCGGAAGCGCGCTGGATCGCGCTGGCCTTCATCTTCCTGTACTTCGTGATGATTTTGCTGAGTTACAACAAGGCCGATCCGGGCTGGTCGCACGAGGCCCAAGTGCCGCGCGTGACCAACCTGGGCGGGCGCGCGGGCGCCTACCTGGCCGACCTGATGCTGTTCATTTTCGGCTTTTCCGCCTGGTGGTGGTGCGTGTGCTTCCTGCGCCTGGTGTGGAAGGGCTACCGCTCGCTGACGCAAAAATTCGTCATGGAAAAAGAGAGCGATCCCGAGCATGAGCAGGAGGGCCTGATCCGCTGGGTCGGCTTCGCCCTGATGTTCGCCGGCAGCGTCGGCATCGAATACCTGCGCATGTGGACGCTCACGGTGCAACTGCCGCGCGCCCCGGGCGGGGTGCTGGGCCAGTTGATCGGCCATTCGGCCCACGTGGCCTTCGGCTTCACCGGCGCCACCTTGCTGCTGCTGCTGTTGTTCGGCCTGGGCTTCAGCCTGTTCTTCCATGTCTCCTGGCTCAGCGTGGCCGAGCGCATCGGCGCCGGCATCGAGACCAGCATCGACTGGTTCCGCCTGCGCTACCAGGACCGCGAGGACCGCAAGCAGGGCGAGGTGGCCGCCGTCAAGCGCGACGAGGTGGTGGTGCACGAACGCGCCAAGCACGTGGAAAAGCACGTGGTGGCGCCGGCCGTGAAGATCGAGCCGCAAGTGGTCGAGGTGGTCAAGTCAGAGCGCGTGCAGAAGGAAAAGCAGGCGGCCCTGTTCCAGGACTTGCCGGGGGACACCACCTTGCCGCCGCTGTCGCTGCTGGACGAACCGCCGCCGGTGCAGGAAACCGTGTCGGTCGAGACGCTCGAATTCACCAGCCGCCTGATCGAAAAGAAGCTGTCGGACTTCGGCGTCGAAGCCAAGGTCGTGGCCGCCTATCCGGGCCCGGTCGTCACGCGCTACGAAATCGAGCCGGCCACCGGCGTCAAGGGCAGCCAGATCGTCGGCCTGGCGCGCGACCTGGCGCGCTCGCTGTCGCTCACCTCGATCCGCGTGGTCGAGACCATCCCCGGCAAGAACTACATGGCGCTGGAACTGCCGAACCCGAAACGCCAGATTGTGCGCCTGACAGAAATTGTCGGCTCCAAGATCTACAACGACAGCCCGTCTCAGCTGACCATCGCCCTGGGCAAGGATATCGCCGGCAAGCCGGTGATCGCCGACTTGGCCAAGATGCCCCACCTGCTGGTGGCCGGCACCACCGGTTCGGGCAAGTCGGTGGGCATCAACGCCACCATCCTGTCGCTGCTGTACAAGTCCGACCCGGCCGACGTGCGCCTGATCCTGATCGACCCGAAGATGCTGGAGATGTCGGTCTACGAGGGCATCCCGCACCTGCTGGCGCCGGTGGTGACGGACATGCGCCAGGCCGGCCACGCGCTGAACTGGGCCGTCAACGAGATGGAGCGCCGCTACAAGCTCATGAGCAAGCTGGGCGTGCGTAACCTGGCCGGCTACAACACCAAGATCGCCGAGGCGGCCAAGCGCGAGGAACACATCCCGAATCCGTTCAGCCTGACACCGGACTCGCCCGAGCCGCTGGACAAGCTGCCCACCATCGTCATCATCATCGACGAGCTGGCCGACCTGATGATGGTGGTCGGCAAGAAGGTCGAGGAATTGATCGCCCGCATCGCGCAAAAGGCGCGCGCGGCCGGCCTGCACCTGATCCTGGCGACCCAGCGTCCGTCGGTGGACGTCATCACCGGCCTGATCAAGGCGAACATTCCGACCCGCATCGCCTTCCAGGTGTCCTCCAAGATCGACTCGCGCACCATTCTCGACCAGATGGGCGCCGAAGCCCTGCTCGGCATGGGCGACATGCTCTACATGCCGCCCGGCACCGGCCTGCCGGTGCGGGTGCACGGCGCCTTCGTGTCCGACGAGGAAGTGCACCGGGTGGTGAAGCACCTGCAAAGCACGGGCGAGCCCAACTACATCGAGGGCATCCTGGAAGGCGGCACGCTCGAAGGCGAGGGCGGGGCCGACGGCGCGCCGGCCGGCGAGGCCGGCGGCGAGGCCGATCCCATGTACGACCAGGCGGTGCAGGTGGTGCTCAAGAACCGCCGCGCGTCGATTTCGCTGGTGCAGCGCCACTTGCGGATCGGCTACAATCGCGCCGCCCGTCTGCTGGAGCAGATGGAAAACAGCGGTGTAGTTTCTGCGATGCAATCAAACGGCAACCGCGACATCCTGGTGCCAGCCGCCAGCGCCGAATAAAAGCGCGCCGGCCTTGTGCACGCTTACCGGCGCCACCACGTTGTGGGTAGAGGCGCGGTGCAAGGGTACCGGCCAACCTGACAATAAAAAGGCAAGAATGCGATTTTCTTTACCTCACGCAATCACGGTGCTGGCGCTGGGCCTGGCCTGCGCCGGCGCGAACGCCGGCGCGCTCGACCAGTTCAAGACCTTCGTCAGCTCGACCAAGTCGGCGCGCGGCGAATTCACCCAGCGCCAGGTGAAAAAGAGCGACGTCAGCAAGATGGCGGCGCCGTCGAGCGGCACCTTCGTGTTCGCCCGTCCCGGCAAGTTCATCTGGAGCTACGTGAAGCCTTACGACCAGGTCTTGCAAGCCGATGGCGATCAGCTGTTCATTTACGACAAGGACTTGAACCAGGTCACCATCAAGAAGCTGGGCGACGCGCTCGGCTCCTCGCCGGCCGCGATCCTGTTCGGCAGCAACGACCTGGAAAAGAACTTCACGCTGACCGAGGCCGGCACCCGCGATGGGCTCGAGTGGCTCAGCGCCAAGCCTAAGGCCAAGGACACGGCGTTCGAGCAGATCAGCATCGGCCTGCGCAACGGCACGCCCGAAGCGATGGAATTGCATGACGCGTTCGGGCAGACCTCGGTGCTGACGTTCAAGAAGTTCGAGAAGAATCCCCCGCTCGGCGCCCAGCAGTTCAAGTTCGTCGTCCCCAAGGGTGCCGACGTGATTAATAATTGAGCGCGCCCCGAGCGACCCACTGGCCCATCACTGCGCTGTGTCACACCCGGCGCGCTTTGCCGGCGCCGCCGGGAACGCCGCCCAGCTGTCCACGGTCTTACCATCAATGACGACTTCGCCCCGCACAGCATTGCCACCGCCACCTTCGCCGCACACGGGGAGGGGCCGGCATGGATGATCTGTTCAAGACCGAGCCGGCGGCGCCGCTGGCCGAAGCGCTGCGCCCGGCCACCATCGACGAGGTGATCGGGCAAAGCCATTTGCTGGGGGAGGGCAAGCCGCTGCGGCTGGTGTTCAAGTCCGGCAAGCCGCACTCGAATGATCCTGTGGGGGCCGCCCGGGGTCGGCAAGACCACGCTGGCGCGCCTGACCGCCAACGCCTTCGGCTGCGAGTTCATCGCGCTGTCGGCGGTGCTGTCGGGGGTGAAGGACATCCGCGCCGCCATCGAGCAGGCCGAGCACCACCTGGCCACGGGCAAGCACACCATCCTGTTCATCGACGAGATCCACCGCTTTAACAAGTCGCAGCAGGACGCCTTGCTGCCCTTCGTCGAGTCGGGCCTGGTCACACTGATCGGCGCGACGACGGAGAACCCCTCGTTCGAAGTCAACTCGGCGCTGCTGTCGCGCTCCCAGGTGTACGTGCTCAAGGCCTTGAGCGACGCCGAGCTGCTGCAGTTGCTCGCACGCGCGCGCGAGCGGGTGCTGGGCCACCTGAGCTTCGACGAGGTCGCCATCGCCACCCTGATCGGCTACGCCGACGGCGACGCCCGGCGCTTCCTCAACCTGCTCGAGCAGACCAACACCTCGGCCTCCACCTCCGGCGTCACCCACATCACCGGCGAGTTCGTCGACAACGCGCTGACGCTCAATTCGCGCCGCTTCGACAAAGGCGGCGACAATTTCTACGACCAGATCTCCGCCTTGCACAAGTCGGTGCGCGGCTCGCATCCCGACGCCGCCCTGTACTGGCTGTGCCGCATGCTCGACGGCGGCGCCGATCCGCAATACCTGCTGCGCCGCATCGTGCGCATGGCCTGGGAAGACATCGGCATCGCCGACCCGCGCGCCATCCAGATTGCCAACGACGCGGCCGCCACCTTCGAGCGGCTCGGTTCGCCCGAAGGCGAGCTGGCGCTGGGGCAGGCGGTGATCTACCTCGCGATGGCGGCCAAGAGCAACGCCGGCTACAACGCCTACAACCGCGCCGTGGCCTTCGTCAAGAAAGACAAGTCGCGCGAGGTGCCTGTGCACCTGCGCAACGCGCCGACCAAGCTGATGAAAGAGCTCGGCTACGGCCACGAATACCGCTACGCCCACGACGAGCCGAACGCCTACGCGGCCGGCGAGACCTACCTGCCCGAGGGCATGGCCGAGCCGCGCTGGTACGAGCCGGTTCCGCGCGGAATCGAAGCCAAGATCGCCGAAAAACTCGCGTGGCTGCGCAGCCTGGACGACGCGGCCCGCTAGCGGTGAATAAAGCGGCGAATAAAGCGCTCGCGGCCTGCCCAGTTTAATCGCGGACGCGCGGCCGGCTTGGTACAATTGCACCTTCGACATACGCTGACCAACCCGAACAATGATAGACATCCAACTTCTCCGCAAAGATATCGACACCGTTGCGGCGCGCCTGGCGACCCGCAAGTTCGTGCTTGACGTGGCCGGTTTCAACGCGATCGAAGCGGAGCGCAAGGCCATCCAGACCCGTACCGAAGAGTTGCAGGGCAAGCGCAATTCCCTGTCCAAGCAGATCGGCATGCTCAAGGGAAAAGGCGAAGACACCAGCGCCGTGATGGCCGAAGTAGCCGGTCTCGGCGACGCCTTGAAGGCCAACGAAGTGGCGCTGGCGCAGGTGCAGGCCAATATGGCGCGCTTCCTCGAAGCCGTGCCCAACCTGCCGCACGAATCGGTACCGGTCGGCGTCGACGAAGCCGGCAATGTCGAAGTGCGCAAGGTCGGCACGCCGCCAGTGTTCGATTTCGCGGTCAAGGACCACGTCGACCTGGGCGAAAAGCTGGGGCTGGACTTCGACGTCGCCACCAAGCTGACCGGCTCGCGCTTCTCGGTCATGAAAGGCGGCATCGCGCGCCTGCACCGGGCGCTGGCGCAGTACATGCTCAACACCCATACGGGCGAACACGGCTACACCGAATGCTATACCCCCTACCTGGTCAACGCCGACTCGCTGCGCGGCACCGGCCAGCTGCCGAAATTCGAAGCCGACCTGTTTTCCGTCAAAAAGGGTGGCGTGGAAGGCGAGGGCGAGAACTTCTACCTCATTCCCACGTCTGAAGTATCGCTGACCAATATCGTGCGCGACGAGATCCTGGCGCTGGACCAGCTCCCGGTCAAGATGACGGCGCACACGCCATGCTTCCGCTCGGAGGCGGGCAGCTACGGGCGCGACACGCGCGGCATGATTCGCCAGCACCAGTTCGACAAGGTCGAGATGGTGCAGGTGGTGCACCCCGACGCCTCGTATGCGGCGCTTGAAGACATGGTCGGCCACGCTGAAGCGATCCTCAACGGCCTGGGCTTGCCCTACCGCGTGATGGCCTTGTGCACCGGCGACATGGGCTTTGGCGCGAGCAAGACCTACGATCTGGAAGTCTGGCTGCCGGCGCAGAACACGTATCGCGAAATCTCCTCGCTGTCCAATTGCGAAGCCTTCCAGGCGCGGCGCATGCAGGCGCGCTTCCGCAACGCGCAAGGCAAGCCTGAGCTGCTGCATACGCTCAATGGTTCCGGCCTGGCGGTGGGGCGTACCCTGGTGGCCGTGCTCGAGAACTACCAGCAGGCCGACGGCAGCGTGGTGATTCCTGACGTGCTACGTCCCTACATGGGTGGACTCGAGCGGCTCAGCCCGGCCCCGTGATGAACAATAGCGGTGGAGGAATTTTTTGCGGGAATCGTGAATTTTCCTCTTCCGTTTTGGCGAGTTCTTGCTATAATCTTGTCCTCGCAGCAGCAAGCGATAAGAAGTAGAAATACCCAGAGCTATGAATCAAGACCACCTTGTGCTACTTAGCTGGCCAAGAGCTCGAACAGAACACCGGAGAGGTGGCAGAGTGGTCGAATGTACCTGACTCGAAATCAGGCGTACGTTAAATCGTACCGTGGGTTCGAATCCCACCCTCTCCGCCAGTAGTATGTTTCTTGAAGTACCAAGAAGCCCCAAAACCCGTAGATCTCCCTAGGAGACTGCGGGTTTTTTGTTACCTAAGGTATCCGGACGTACGTTGACATCTCAGGTTTTTGGATCCATATTTGGATCCATGGCGTCAAACCTGAAAACGTCATGGATCCAAAATGCCAAAATTAGGCCGTCCGCTCACCGATCTACAGGTGAGAACTGCCAAGCCAGCCCCGCCGCGCGATGCGGTGCGCCTCCAGCGCATCCGGCCAATTCAGTCGAACTTTGGTAATGTGGCCGGTGCGTCTTGAAGGCCTGCAAGCCCGTTTTCGTGGGCGTTTCAAGTATACGAAGAGTCGCCATTGAAGTGCAGGATAGGCTATCGCCGGCAAATATGCTCCACGCGCGGGCTGCAGGTATGGCGGGGCCGGACACCGTCACGCAGTACCGCTCCGCGCTCTTCCCGACCACGGCGGCGCAACGCAAGGTAGCGCACCCCTACGTCAAGCAGATCGACGCGCTGCATGCGTTCAAGGCGCCGCTGGTGACGAAGGTGGAAAACTACAGCGGCTTCTACGCGGCCGAAGGCTATCATCAGAACGTCCTGACGCTGCATCCGACGCACCCGTACATCGCGATCAACGACATGCCGGAGGCCGACAATCTGACGCGTTTCGCGCCGGCGCAGCATCGTGCCGACGCGGTGCTGGCGGCGAACGCGAACTAGCGTGCGCGCGGCGCGGCGAACGGCGCGTTGCCGACCGCGCCGACGATCTTCTGCACGTAGTCGCGCATCGGCGGCGACTGCTGCGCCGCGACGGTGCGAATGCGCTCAATATGGGCCAGCACATCGAGGCTGGTCTTCGGCGCGATATAGGCCGACTGGCCGATTCCCTGACGCGGCAGGTAGTGCATGCCCGCCAAAATGTAGAACCAGTTCGGCATGCCAAAAAGCGACAGGCGGCGTTGAATGTCCGTGTTCGACGGCGCTTTTTCGCGCCACAGCGCCAGGTTGGTGGCCAGCGAATCGGGGATCTTCACTTCGCTCGAATAAGCCTTCCAGAACGGCGTGTCCTTGCGCTGCGTGAGCACGTAATGGAGCACGATGAAGTCGCGCAGCTCGTCGTACAGGTCCGACATCAGTTCATTGTATTTGGCGCGCGGCGCTTCCGAACCGGCGCTGGCCGGGAGATAGTCGAGGAACATCTGGATCGCGTGTTCGACGAGGTAGATGCCGGTCGATTCGAGTGGTTCAATGAAGCCCGACGCGAGGCCCAGCGCCAGGCAGTTTTTCTCCCACACGCGGGCGCGGTGGCCGACGCGCATGTTCAGGTGGCGCGCTTCGGCGCCGTCGGCGGCGCCGTTATGCCGGCGCAGCAGCGTCTCGGCTTCGTCTTCGCTGGCGAACGCCGACGAATACACGTAGCCAGTGCCGCGCCGCGTTTGCAGGTCGATATCCCAAGTCCAGCCCGATGCTTGCGCCGTCGACGTCGTGTACGACAGCAGCGTGCCGTTCGGCTGCGCATGCGGCACCGGGCAGGCGACGGCGCGGTCGCACAGCAGCACGTCGCTATACGATACCCACGGGACGTCGAGCGCTTTGCCGATCAATAGGGAGTTGAAACCCGAGCAGTCGATGAACAGGTCGCCGGCCAGGACCGTCTCGTCGTCCAGGCGCAGCGATTCGATGCCCGCTTCCGAACAACGCACCGACGTCACATTGCCGACGATGTGCTTGACCCCGCGCGACACCGCCAAGTCTTTCAACAGCACGCCAAGCTTGACGGCGTCAAGGTGATAACCGTAGGCGATGGGCGCTTCGTAATCGGGCGAAATCATCATCTTCGGCGATAGCGCCTTGTCGAACAGTGCCGTCTGCACGACGCCGGACGACGCGTACGGCGGCACGGTCACGCCGCGCTGCTTCAGGTTCAGCCAATGCGTCATCGTCGAATAGCCGTCCATTGCGATCGGCGTGTCGAACGGGTGATCGTAGACGTCGCTCGTCGCATCGCCGCCGGTGCGCCAGCCGACGAAGCGGATGCCGTTCTTCAGCGTGGCGTCGGCATGCTTGAACAGCGCCGCTTCCGGCACGCCCAGCAGGCGCATCGTCTGGCGCAGCGTCGGCACCGTCGCTTCGCCGACGCCGATGATGCCGATCTCGGCCGATTCTACGAGCGTGATCGACAGCGGGAACTCGGGATTGGCGCCCAGCGTGCGTTGCAGATAGCTGGCGGCCAGCCAGCCGGCAGTGCCGCCGCCGACGATGACGATGGAACGGTATGGGAACATGCGAATCCTTCTGAAGCCGTTAGGCGGTCGGTAGCAGCGTGGTGACGAAGAAGCGTTGCGTCAGCCGTGCGGTGTCCAGCGTTAGTTCGGGCGCGACGTCGACCATCGCAATCGAATGGAACAGATTGCCGGGGTACATAACCATGCGATTGTAGCGGCCTTCGAGCGTGTGCAGTTGCTCCCAGGTGCTGGCATCGGCGACGGCGTAGCTGGTCGGCTGCGTGGCGTCGCCGTGCTCGGCGAGCCAGCCGTGGTAGCACTCATTGTCCTCGGGCGTGCGCAACAGCGCGAGGCCGGTGGGAATGTGGCGGAAGTAGCTGGTGCCGATCGTCAGCTGCGGGCTCAGGTAGCAGACGCCGGCCAGCGGCAGGCCGTCCGTGTGCGGATGCTTTTGCAGCGCCAGCATTTGCTCGGCCGGCGTGGTGACGAAGGAAAAATCGGAGACGAAAGCGTCGGCCACGCAGACGGGACCGGACATCGCGTTCACGATGGCGGCCAGCTGGCCGAACAGCGGCGCCAGCTCGGCCTTGGGAATGGTCGAATGTACGCCCGGATAGTAGGCCAGCGAGGAGTCGTAGACGCCTTGCAGCGCCAGCGCGCGCACCGCGTCGGGGTCAGCGTAGAACTCGTCGATGACGATGATCTGGCCGATCCCGGCGATCGTTTCAATGTGCAGGCGCGCAGCGGGATTGAGTTGAAACGGTGACGGTGCGGCGGCGGGCATCATGTACGAGCAGGTTTCTTTCTGCGGCGGGTGGCCGCAAATGCCGCCATGCCGGTCAGCGACAATACGATCGAGGCCGGTTCCGGCACGTCCGAGTTGGAACGCGCGGGCGCTTCGCCGGTCATCGAAACGCCGAGCGATTGTAGCGTAAAGTGCCCCAGTGCGCTGACATTGATGTCGAGGTAGCCCGTGTCGGCGTCGATCAGCGATTGCAGCGCCAGCGCGTCGAGCGCCAGCGACACTTGCAGCGACCCCGTGACGCTGTCATAGACGTCGCGTTCCTGGCTGTAGTAGGTGCTGTTGTTGCCGTACTGGTAGCCAGTGCCTCCCTGGTACTGCGGCGCGGAGTAGGCGCCTTCCGAATGCGCGACGACGCTGTCGACGGCGCTGGCGGTGGTGTTGCCGACGCTGACGGTCATCTTGTCCTGCGTGTCGCGGTGCTCGATGTTGCGCTGTTCCATGTAGGTCGTATCGGTGAAGTAATCCGTCCAGGAGACGTTCACCGGATAGTAGTAGACGTAGTTGTTGGAGCAGGTGCTATGACCTAGCCAGCCGCAGCTGTAGTAACTCGTATAGACGCCCTGCTGCCAGTAGGTATAGCCGTCCTGTACGGCACGGGTGTGCGAGCCGGTCTGGAAGTAGGCGCCGTATGGATCGGCCGACGTCTGGTAGGACGCATCGGACAGCCCGTAGACGATCAGCGTGGCCGACTGCGCGTCGTTGCGCGTCAGGCCTTGCCCGGCCAGCAGATTGCTCGCGTCGTAGTGAATCGTCGTGCTTTGATTGGTTAGCAGATCGTTCAGCGTCACGGTTTCCGACATCGTCACCGGCGTAGCGTGCGCGAGCGTGCCGAGCGAACCGGCAACGAGAGAAGTGACGATTTTGTTGGATAGTTTCATATGTTCTTGGCCCAAATATGGTGGAGACAGTGACGCCTAGCCAAGATATTAACTTGATTTAATTCCATTGGGATAAAATAAATTCCATAAACCCATTTTTATTGTTTATAGAACATTTTGTCGCATCACAAGTGTTGTTACTTTACACAAACTCGACGATGTGGCGCTGTATGTATTTACCGCCGCTTGCCCGTCGCTGCGATGTTCCATCCCCAGGCTGGCAACGTCATGGTGGCTATCGCGGCGGGCCGTGAGTACGACTGCGCGTCGGCGGACAGGTCGCCGCCCACAGTGACGGTGTTGCCGCCGAGCTGACGACGGAACGCGAACACCCTGTCGTTGTGGCCAGCGCCCTGTTCGCGTGACGCAGCTTGACGAGATCCGTGGAGAAGCCTTGCAGCTCGCGCGTCTTCCAGTCGATCGCGTCCATTTCGAAAAATTCCAGCCGCGTGTTCAGCGCCGCTTCCTGCCTCGGCGTGCATCGCGGGGAGCATGCCCGCCCGGCGTCGCAACCCGCTGCGGCGCCACCTGGACGGCGCCGACAAAATCGCCGCGGTTGATCATGCGGCGAAGCGTGCTTTCACCGACACCCAACTTGTTAGCCGTGGCGGAAAGCTGATCAGATTTGCGTTATGTGTTGCCATGTCGTGGAGCATAGCGGCGCGTCGTGGGGTAACGCGCACCTACGCTACCTGAGTGCGTGCGCCTGCGCACAGACCGCCGGGCCAGCGGCGAGTAAGTTGGCATCACCGGTCGGTCTCGGTTGACGGCGGCGGGCGGTCAGGACGCTGCGCGGCGTGGCGGCCCAGATTGGACATGAGGATGCGGCGGGATTCCGACGGAAGCGTGCCAATTAGCGCAACGGCGATGGAGGTAACGGGATGCAATTCGGGATGATCGGTTTGGGGCGCATGGGCGCCAACATGGTGCGCCGCCTGAGCGGCGGCGGCCACCAATGTGTCGCCTACGATACCCACGAAGCGGCGCGCATGGCCATTCGTGGCCCCGCAGTGAGCGCCGTGGCCACGCTGGAGCAACTCGTCGCAGGGCTCGACCAGCCGCGCGTCGTGTGGATGATGGTGCCGGCCGGCGCGGTCGAAGCGGTGCTGGCGGCACTGACGCCGCTGCTAGCGCCGGGCGACATCGTCATCGATGGCGGCAATTCCTATTATCGCGACGACATCCGACGCGCCGCTCAACTGCACGGCCGTCAACTGCATTACGTCGACGTGGGCACCAGCGGGGGTGTGGCCGGATTCGAGCGCGGTTACTGCCTCATGATAGGCGGCGAGCCGGACGCGGTGGCCCATGTGACGCCGCTGCTTGTCACGCTGGCGCCTGGCCGCGCGGCCGCGCCGCCGACTCCGGGCCGGCGCGCCTCCGACCAGGCCGACAGCAGCGCCGACCAGGGCTATCTGCACTGCGGCCCGCACGGCGCCGGCCACTTCGTCAAGATGGTCCACAACGGGATCGAATACGGCCTCATGGGCGCCTATGCCGAGGGCCTCAGCATCTTGCGCCACGCCAACGCCGGCAAGCACAGCGCGGGCACCGACGCCGAAACGACGCCAATGGCCAACCCGGAGTTCTACCAATATGAACTGGACCTGCCGCAAATTGCCGAACTGTGGCGGCGCGGCAGCGTGATCGGGTCCTGGCTGCTGGACCTGACTGCCGCCGCGCTGCAGCGCGGGCCGACGCTGGACGCGTATGCCGGGCGCGTCGCCGATTCCGGCGAAGGCCGCTGGACCCTGGACGCCGCCATCGACGAGGCGGTTCCGGCGCCGATTCTGAGCGCGGCATTGTTCGCCCGATTCAGCTCGCGCGGCAACGCCGACTATGCGAACAAGCTGCTGTCGGCCATGCGCCTGGGTTTCGGCGGCCACCTGGAAGAGGCGGCGGTGCCGCCCAAGGAGGGCGCGCCGTGACCGCGCCGGCCGACATCGTGTTCCTGCTCGATTGCGACAACACGCTGCTCGACAACGACCGCGTGCAGCAGGATTTGCGCGCGCATCTGGAGCAGCTAGTCGGCGCCCCCAGCGCCGAGCGTTACTGGCACTTGTTCGAACAGCTGCGCATCGAACTGGGCTATGCCGACTACCTTGGCGCGCTACAACGTTACCGTGACCATGCCTGGTGCGACATGCGCTTGCTGCGCATGTCGTCGTTCCTGCTCGACTATCCGTTTCACGCGCGGCTGTATCCGCGCGCGCTCGACGTCATTGCGCACCTGGACGGGTTCGGCACCAGCGTGATGCTGTCGGATGGCGACGTGGTATTCCAGCCGCACAAGATCGAACGCGCCGGCCTGTGGCGCGCGTTCGACGGACGCGTGCTGATCTACATCCACAAGGAATGCATGCTGGCCGAGGTGGCGCGGCGCTATCCAGCCCATCATTATGTCTTCGTCGACGACAAGCCGCGCCTGCTCGATGCCATCAAGCGGCAGTGGGGCGCGCGCGTGACCACCGTGTTCCCGCGCCAGGGCCATTACGCGCTGGCGCCGCGCGACGCCGCGCTGCTTGAAGCGGACATCACGCTCGGCGCTATCGGCGAGCTGATCGACCTCGATTTGGCGAGTCTGCGCGAACGCGCGCGCCGCCCCCACCAACAGGAGTAGTGCATCATGAACGGCGCAATCAACCTGCACGAAATGGGCCAGAGCCTCTGGCTCGACAACATCAGCCGCACGATTCTCGACGACGGCACGCTGGCGCGCTACCAGCGCGAGCTGGCCATCACCGGCCTGACCTCGAATCCCACCATTTACCAGCACGCGCTGGCCGGCAGCGCGGCCTACGACGACGCCATCGCGGCCGGCGCTGGCGGGGTCCAGAGCAGCGAGGCGCTGTTCTTCGGGCTCGCTCTCGACGACCTGCGCCGCGCCGCCGACCTGTTCCGCCCGGATTTCGACGCCACCGCCGGCGCCGATGGCTGGGTTTCGCTGGAAGTTTCGCCGCTGCTGGCGAACGACGCGGCGGCCACCATACGGGCGGCAGCCGAGTTGCACGCGTTGGCCGAACGGCCCAACCTGTTCGTCAAGATCCCGGGCACTGCGGCCGGCGCGCTGGCCATCGAGGAATCGATCTTCGCCGGCGTGCCGGTCAATGTCACGCTGCTGTTTTCGTGCGAGCAGTACCAGAATGCTGCCGAAGCGTATCTGCGCGGCGTCGAGCGGCGCATCGCGGCCGGGCGCGATCCGGCAGTCGCCTCGGTGGCCTCGCTGTTCGTCAGTCGCTGGGACGTGGCGGTGGCCGAGCAGGTGCCGGCCGAGCTGCGCAACCGGCTCGGCATCGCGGTGGCGCGGCGCACCTACCGAGCATATCGTGAGCTGCTGGCATCGCCCCGCTGGCGCCACTTGACCGAGGCGGGCGCCTGCCCGCAGCGTTTGCTGTGGGCGTCCACCGGCACCAAGGATCCTGAGGCCTCCGACGTGATGTATCTTCAAGCGCTGGCCGCGCCCAACACCATCAACACGATTCCGGAAAAAGCACTGCTCGCCTTCGCCGACCACGGCGTCGTTAGCGGCAGCATGCCGGCCGACGGTGGCGATGCCGAAAAAACGCTGGCCGCCTTCAGCGCCGCCGGGATCGACCTGGCCGCCCTGGCGCTGCGCCTGCAGCGCGAGGGCGCAGCGTCCTTCAGCAAGTCGTGGGGCGAGCTGCTCGCATCGCTCGACGTCAAGCGCGCGGCGTTGAAGTCCGGCGCAGCGGCGCGCGCGGCTGGTCGATGAAGGAAGCATGCCGTGAATATTGATCCACGTGCGGGCCAGCCGGCATCGTTGTCGATGCTGGTCGATGTGCCGCGCCTGATAAGCGCCTATTACACCTGCCGGCCCGATCCGGCAGTCGCCGCGCAAGGTGTCGCTTTCGGCACTTCCGGCCATCGCGGCTCGTCGCTCCGGACCAGCTTCAACGAAGACCACGTGCTGGCGATCAGCCAGGCGATCTGCGAATACCGCACGCGACAGGGCAGCACCGGTCCGTTGTTCCTCGGTATCGACACCCATGCCCTGTCGGTGCCGGCCTGCGCCAGCGCGCTCGAGGTGCTGGCCGCCAATGGCGTCGACGTGATGCTTGCCACGAACGATGAATACACGCCGACGCCGTCGGTGTCGCTGGCGATCCTGATGCATAACCGTGGCCGCAGCGGCCGCCTGGCCGACGGCGTCGTCATCACGCCGTCGCACAACCCGCCCGATAACGGCGGCTTCAAGTACAACCCGAGTAACGGCGGTCCGGCCGATACCGACGTTACCGACTGGATCGGCGCGCGCGCCAACGAGGTTCTGAGAAACGGCATGGCAGGCGTCAAGCGCATGCCGCTCGAACGGGCGCTGCGCGCATCGACCACCCACCGCTACGACTTCCTGACGGCCTATGTCGACCAACTCGATCAGGTAGTCGACCTGGCCGCGATCGGCCAGGCCGGTGTGCGTATGGGCGTCGACCCGCTCGGCGGTGCCGGCGTGCACTACTGGGGGCGCATCGCCGAAAAATACAAACTGGACCTGACCGTGGTCAGCGAGGTGGTCGATCCGACCTTTCGCTTCATGACCTTGGACTGGGATGGCCGGATCCGCATGGATCCGTCGTCGCCGTATGCCATGCGGCGCTTGCTGGCGATGCAGCAGCGTTTCGATATCGCCTTCGCCTGCGACACCGACCACGACCGCCACGGCATCGTCACGCCCGGCGCTGGCCTGATGATGCCGGACCATTACCTGGCCGTCGCCATCGACTACCTGTTCCAGCACCGGCCGCGCTGGGGCGCCAAAGCGGGCATTGGCAAGACGGTGGTCAGCAGCAGCCTGATCGAACGCCTGAGCGCGCGCCTCGGACGCCGGCTCGACGACGTGCCGGTCGGCTTCAAATGGTTCGCGCCCGGCCTTTACGACGGCACGCTCGGCTTTTGCGGCGAGGAGAGCGCCGGCGCGGCCTTCCTGCGCATGGACGGCACGGTCTGGACCACCGACAAGGACGGCCTGATCGCGGCGCTGCTGGCCGGCGAAATCAAGGCCAGAACTGGCCGCGACCCGGGCCAGCTCTATGAGGGGCTGGCGCAGGAATTCGGCCGGCCTGTCAGTGACCGGATCGAGGCTCCGGCCACGCCGGCGCAGAAGAAGGTGCTGGCCGAACTGTCGCCGCGGCAGGTCGGCGGCAAGCAGCTGGCCGGCGAGGCGATCAGCGCGGTGCTGACCAAGGCGCCCGGCAACGATGCCGCCATCGGTGGCGTCAAGGTCATCACCGAGAATGGCTGGTTCGCGGCGCGCCCGTCAGGCACCGAAGATATCTACAAGATTTATGCGGAGAGCTTCAAGGGCGAAGAGCACCTGCGCCAGATTATCGGCGAGGCACAGGCAATGGTGGACGCGGCATTGGCGGCAGGTGTCAACGGCGCGCACTAGCGGCGCGCGCCGCCCTTTGCGCGATCAGGCTGTCCGGTCGCGGAGCAGGGCGTGCGCGCGCACGCAGACGTTTTCGACCGTGAAGCCGTATTTCGCCATCATCACTTCGCCGGAGGCCGAAGCGCCGAATCTGTCGACCCCGAGCACGTCACCGCGCTCGCCGACATAGCGATGCCAGCCCTGCGAGACACCGGCCTCGATCGCCAGCCGCAGCGGCATCTCCGGCGGCAGCACCGCGTGGCGATATTGCTGCGGCTGGTCGTCGAACAGTTCCCAGCTTGGCATCGAGACCACGCGCGCCTGCACGTTCTGCAGCAGCAGCGCCTGTTGCGCCGCCAGCGCCAGCGTCACCTCGGAGCCGCTGGCGATCAGGATCAGCTGCGCCTTGCCGTTGGCCGCCTCGGCCAGCACATAGGCGCCGCGCAGCAGGCCGGCGGCCGGCGCGTATCGATTGCGGTCCAGCGTGGGCACGGCTTGGCGCGTCAGGGCCAGCGCCACTGGCCGCTCGCTCGACTGTAGCGCCGCCCGCCAGGCGTACGCGGTCTCGTTGGCGTCAGCCGGCCGGATGACGATCAGCTTCGGGATGGCGCGCAGGCTAGCTAGCTGTTCGACGGGCTGGTGGGTCGAGCCGTCCTCGCCGAGCGCGATGCTGTCGTGCGTGAAGACGAACACCACGCGCAATCCCATCAGTGCGGCCAGCCGGATCGACGGCCGCATATAGTCGGAGAAGATCAGGAAGGTGGCGCAGAACGGAATTGCGCCGCCATGCGCGGCGATGCCGTTCGAGATTGCCGCCATCGCGTGTTCGCGCACGCCGAAGTGCAAGTTGCGCCCAGCATAGTTCCAGGGCCCGCCGTGCGAGCCCTGGCGATCGGGCGCCACGACGGTGCCCGATTCGAAGTCGCCGGTATCCTTGAGCGCGGTGTAGGTCGACGGATCGAGATCGGCCGAGCCACCGATCAGCGCGGGCAGGCGCGCGGCAATGGCATTCATGACCTTGCCGGAAGCGACCCGCGTGGCGATGCCCTTGGCGTCGGCCGGAAACTGCGCAATGTTGGCGTCCCAGCCGTCGGGCAGGGCGCCGCCTTCCTGCATCAGTTGATCGAGTTCCGACGCCAGGTCGGGATGCTCGAGGCGGTAGGCGAGGTAGCGCCGCTGCCAGTGGGCGTGCGCTTCCCGGCCGCGTTGGCCCAGCGTGAGGAAGTGGACCCGCGCTGGCTCGGGCACGCAGAATGCCGGCTCCTCGGGCCAGCCGAGTTGTCGCTTGGTCAGGCGCACGTCCTCCGGGCCCAATGGGGAACCGTGCGCTTCGAAGCTGTCCTGCTTCGGCGAGCCGTAGCCCAGGTGCGTGCGCACCAGGATCAGCGAAGGGCGCTCGGTCTCGGCCTGCGCGGCGCGCAACGCCTGCTCCAGCGCTGCCAGGTCGTTGCCGTCGTCGAGCGTCTGGGTGTGCCAGCCGTAAGCGGCGAAACGGGCGGCGCAGTTTTCGGTGAAGGTGATGTCGGTGCCGGCCGACAGCGTGACATGGTTGTCGTCGTACAGGTAGATCAGCTTGCCCAGCCGCAGATGGCCGGCCAGCGAGGCTGCCTCGGCCGCCACTCCCTCCATCAGGTCGCCGTCGCTGACCAGCCCGTACGTGTGGTGATCGATGATGCGATGGCCATCGCGGTTGAAACGGGCTGCCAGGTGCGCCTCGGCGATCGCCATGCCGACGCCGTTGGCGAAGCCCTGGCCGAGCGGCCCGGTGGTGACCTCGACCCCGGGCGTCAAGCCGCGTTCCGGATGGCCGGGGGTGATGCTGCCCCACTGGCGGAACTGGCGCAGCTGCGCCAGCGGCAGGTCGTAGCCGCTCAGGTGCAGCAGGCTGTACAGCAGTGCCGAACCGTGGCCGGCCGACAGCACGAAGCGGTCGCGGTCGAACCAATGAGGATCGGCGGGATCGTGTTTGAGCAGCCTGGTCCACAGCACGTAGGCCATCGGTGCCGCGTCGAGCGGCAGGCCGGGATGACCGCTGTTGGCTTGCTGGACGGCGTCGACCGCCAGGAAGCGGATGGCATTGACGCATAACTGGTCGAGGGCGGAATCGGAAAGTGGTGCATTCATCTGGCAACTCCTTGGTGCTCCGCAGGGCAGGCCTGCTTACTTGAGCGCTTTGCGTGGCCCGGCCGCGCGGCAGGCCAATCGCTCACTGTAGCAGTCGCCCATACCTGGCTCGGTGCGTTGACCAACATAGCGGACGCGTGCGGCAGCGAACAGATGTCGCCACACTTTGCGACTAGCTTGGTACCGGTCCGGCCGGGTCGAACGCCAGCCGGCGCGGCGATCCGCCATAGCTCTGTGCCAACTCTTGCCCGCGAAACACGATGACTATTTCTCCCCAAGCGCCTCAAGGGCGCATGTTCACCGATCCGGACACCTCTGTGCCGCAAGTGCAGTTGCTTTCGAACGGCAACTATCATGTCATGCTCAGCGCTGCCGGCGGTGGTTACAGCCGGTGCGGCAGCCTGGCGCTGACGCGCTGGCATGACGACGCCGTGTGCGACAACCTGGGCAGTTTCTGCTATGTGCGTGATCGCGACAGCGGCGCGCTGTGGTCGGCCACGCATCAGCCGACGCTGCGCCACGCCGGCCGTTACATTGCCGATTTCTCCGGCGGCCGCGCGCGCTTCACGCGCAGCGACGAAGGCATCGAGATCCGTACCGAGATTGCGGTCGCCGGCGGCGACGATGCGGAAGTGCGGCGCGTCTGCGTGAGCAACCATTCGGCTGAGCGTCGCTGCATCGAACTGACCAGCTATGCGGAAGTGGTGCTGGCACCGGCGGCCACCGACGCCGCGCATCCGGCCTTCAACAAGCTTTTCGTGGAGACCGAAATCGACCCGCGCCGCCAGGCCATCCTGTGCGTGCATCGTCCGTCCGCGCCGGGCGCGGCCACGCCGACCATGTTCCACCTGCTGACATCGGACCAGCCGCTGGCCGCGCCGCCAACTTACGAGACCGACCGGCTGGCGTTTATCGGTCGAGGTCGCAGCGGCGCCGATCCCCAAGGGCCGTCCCGCGGCCTGTCGGGAAGCGCCGGCCCGGTGCTCGATCCGGTCGTGGCGATCGGCTGCGTCATCACGCTCGAGCCGGGACAGAGCGGCTGGGTGGACTGGGTCACCGGTATTGCGCCGACGCGGGCGGCGTGCCTGGCACTGGTCGATCGATACCGGCAACCTGGCTATGCCGATCAGGTGCTGCAGGCCACACCAAACGCAGCGCCGGCGCAGCCTGACGAGCATGGCTGCGCTGCCGACCTGTCCGCGCAACTGGCGGGCTCGCTCGTTTATGCCAATGCCAGCTTGCGCGCCGATGCCGCCACGGTTGCCGCCAACCGGCTGGGACAGTCGGCGCTGTGGGCCTATGCCATTTCCGGCGATCTGCCGATCCTGCTGCTGCGCGTGGCCGGCGCCGACGGCTTGATGCTGGCGCGCCAGATCGTCGCCGTGCACGCCGGTTGGCGCTGGCATAGGCTGGCAGCCGACCTGGTGATCGTTTGCGCGGGGCCGCGGGAAGCTTCGCTGGCGCCGCGGCTGCTCCAGTTGGCCGCCGAGTGCGGCCTGGCGGACCGCGTCGGCCAACCCGGCGGCATCTTCATCCTGGAGGCCAGAAAGGTCCCACTGGCGCACTACCAGCTACTGCAATCGGTGGCGCGCGTGTGGCTCGATGACGCCGACGGACCGTTGGCGCAGCGACTGGCCGCGCGCGCAGCAACGTCATCGCCGATCGCCGGCGTGCGAAAGGCCGCGCCGATGCCGGCGCCGACATTGCGCCGATCCGACGCGCAGGTGACCGTCGGATCGGCCGTCGGCCTGGAGTTTGCCAACGGCATAGGCGGCTTCGCCGCGGACGGGCGCGAATACGTGATCACGCTGCAGTCAGGGCAGTGCACGCCCGCGCCGTGGGTCAACGTGCTGGCCAATCCCGATTTCGGTACGCTCATTTCCGAAGGCGGCAGCGCCGCCAGCTGGAGCGAGAATGCCCAAACCTTCCGCCTGACGCCCTGGAATAACGATCCGGTCAGCGACACCAACACCGAAGCCTATTACCTGCGCGACGAAGACAGCGGCCATTACTGGTCGGCCACGGCGTTGCCGGCGAGGGGCAGCGGTGCCTATGTGACCAGGCATGGTTTCGGCTACAGCAGCTTCGAGCATGACGAGGACGGCATCGAATCGGAACTGTGCGTGTTCGTCGCGACCGACGCATCCGTCAAGTACGCGCGTATGACGTTGCGCAACCGCTCGGGCCGCGCGCGCCGCCTGTCGGTCACCGGCTACCTCGAATGGGTGCTTGGCGACGAGCGCGAAAAGACCCAGATGCAGGTAGTGACCAAGCGCGATGCAGGCGGCGCCATCTTCGCGAGCAATGCCTACAACACCGACTTCGGCGGCCGCTGCGCGTTTTTCGCCGCCGATGACGAAGTTGGCAGCAGCATTGGCGCCGATCGCGCCGCCTTCATCGGGCGCAACGGCACGCTGCGCGAGCCGGCCGCGATGTCGCAGCCGCGGCTGTCCGGCACCTGCGGCGCGACGCTCGATCCATGCGCGGCGATCCGCGTCCCGTTCGCGCTGGCTGATGGCGCTTCGCGCGTGCTGGTATTTCGCCTCGGCGCGCAATCGAGCGAAGCCGCCGCGCGCGCGCTGGCAACCCGGACCAGCGGAACGGCCGTGGCGCAAGCGGCGCTCGCACAAGTGCGCCAGTTCTGGGCGCGCACGCTCGGCGCGGTGCAGGTGCGCACGCCGAATCGCGCATTCGATCTCATGACCAATGGATGGCTGATCTATCAGACCCTGGCGTGCCGCCTATGGGCGCGCAACGCCTTCTATCAGTCCAGCGGCGCATTCGGCTTTCGCGATCAGCTGCAGGATGTGATGGCGCTGGTGCATGCGGTACCGGAGCAGGTGCGCGCGCATCTGCTGCGCTGCGCCGGCCGCCAGTTCCCCGAGGGCGACGTGCAGCACTGGTGGCATCCGCCGCAGGGCAGGGGGGTGCGCACGCTCTGTTCGGACGACTATCTGTGGCTGCCACTGGCCTGCTGCCGCTACGTCGAGTGCAGTGGCGACACGGCCGTGATGGACGAGGTGCAACCCTTCATCGAAGGTAATCGCCCGCAAGACGGTAAGGATTGCTACGAATTGCCGACGCAATCGGCGCAGGCGGCGACGCTGTACCAGCACTGCGTGCGTGCGATCGAGCATGGCCTGCGCTTCGGCGTGCACGGGTTGCCGTTGATGGGTTCGGGCGACTGGAACGACGGCATGAACCTGGTCGGCATCGGCGGCAAGGGTGAGAGCGTGTGGCTGGCATTCTTCCTGTGCAAAGTGCTCAAGGAATTCGGCGCAATGGCGTCGCAGCGCGGCGACCAGACGTTTGCGGCGCGCTGCAGCGAACAAGCCGCATCGTTGGCGCAGGCGATCACGCGCAGTGCCTGGGACGGCGAGTGGTACTTGCGCGCGTGGTTCGACGACGGCAGCGTGCTCGGTTCCGCGAGCAACGGCGAATGCCGCATCGACTCGATCGCGCAAAGTTGGTCGGTGCTGTCGGGGGGGGCAGATCCGCAGCGCGCGCGCCAGGCCATGGACGCGCTCGAGCGGCAGTTGGTGCGCCCCGACGCGGCGCTGGTGCGGCTGTTGACGCCGCCGTTTGACCGGGCCGAGCCGAACCCCGGTTACATCAAGGGTTATGTGCCGGGCGTGCGCGAGAACGGCGGCCAATACACCCACGCCGCGGTCTGGGCCGGAATGGCGTATGCGTCGATGGGCGACGCGCAGCGCGCATGGCAGTTGTACGAGATGCTGGCGCCGATCAATCACGCCGCCTCGGCGGCCGCGATCGCGCGCTACAAGACCGAGCCCTACGTGATGGCTTCCGACGTGTACGCATGCGCGCAGCACCTGGGGCGCGGCGGCTGGACCTGGTACACCGGCTCGGCCGGCTGGATGTACCGCTATTCGGTCGAGTCGCTGCTCGGCTTGCGGGTGCAGGGCGACCAGCTGCATCTGGCGCCCTGCGTGCCGCCCGATTGGGACGGCTACGAGCTGCGCTACCGCTATCGGGAAACGATGTATGCCATCGTCGTACGGCGCACCCGCGGCGCGCCAGAGCTGTTGCTCGACGGCCAGCGCCAACCCGGTCTAACGCTGACCCTGGCCGACGATGGACAGCCGCATCGGGTCGAACTGCATAGCGGCATGGGCGCGCACACGCAGCCGATTGCCGCACCTGTCCCATCCACCAACGACGAGAGACTATCGCATGAAAAAAAATGACGGCATGGAGCGCTCGGACGCGCTGGTGGTGTTCGGCGCAACCGGCGATCTGGCCTACAAGAAGATCTTCCCGGCGCTGTATGCGCTGGCCCGGCGCGGCAAGCTCGAAGTGCCGGTGATCGGCGTCGCCTCGACTGGTTGGGACGATGCGAAAATGCGCCAGCGCGCCAGTGACAGCGTCGCTGCCGCCGGGCCGGTCGACGACCGCCCGGCGCTGGAACGCATGCTGGCATGCCTGCGCTACGTCAGCGGCGACTACGGCGACGCGGCCACCTTCACCGCGCTCAAGACGGCGCTCGGCGCGGCGCTGCGCCCGGCGTACTACCTGGCGATACCGCCGGCGCTGTTCGAGACCGTCATCAAGGCACTCGATGCCGCGGGGCTGGCGGCGCAGGCGCGCGTGATCGTCGAGAAGCCGTTCGGGCGC
>DIZW01000091.1:54659-85052 GCA_002428015.1 Oxalobacteraceae bacterium UBA6018
GAGCCGATCTGGAACCGCAACTACGTGGCCAGCGTCCAAGTGACGCTGGCCGAAACGTTCGGCGTGGAAGGGCGTGGCAACTTCTATGAAAGCGCCGGCTGCCTGCGCGACGTGATCCAGAACCATCTGTTCCAGATCGTGGCGTTGCTGGCGATGGAGCCACCGAGCTATCGCGGCTTCGGCGCTGTGCATGGCGAGACCGCCGACGTGCTGCGGGCCATGCGTCCGCTGGCGCCGCAAGACGTGGTGCGTGGCCAGTACCAGGATTATCGTGCCGAACCCGGCGTGGCGCCGGACTCCGATGTCGAAACGTTTTGCGCGGTGCGGCTGCACATCGATTCTTGGCGCTGGAACGGCGTGCCATGGTATCTGCGCTCGGGCAAATGCCTGCCCGAGACGCTGGCCGAGGTCGTGGTGTGGCTGAAGCCGCCGCCGCAGGCGCTGTTTGACGATACGGTGCCTGGCGTCGGCATGCCCAACTATCTGCGCTTCCGGCTCTCTCCCAATTCGGCGGTGGCGTTGGCCGCGCGCGTCAAGTGCACAGGCGAGCAGTTCACCGGCGAACAGCGCGAGCTGTACCTGGTCGACGCGCATCCGAACGAGGAGTCGCCATACGAACGCCTGCTCGACGATGCGATGGATGGCGCAGGGGCGCTGTTTGCACGCGAGGACGCGGTGGAGGCGGCGTGGGCGGTGGTCGAGCCGGTGCTGGACAAACACGGTCCGGCGCTGATCTACCCGCGCGGCAGTTGGGGGCCACTGGCGGCCGACGCGCTGATTGCAGCCGACGGCGGTTGGTTCGACCCGACGCGGGCCAAGCGGCAGTCGTAGATCGCGCGCACGGCGTTTTCTTACCGCTACCAACATTATTTCAAGGGCGGGATATTGCGTTTAATTCACAATACGTTCCAAACGCGGCGCACTTTCGCTCACTTGGTTGTTTTTCTATGCAATGCCGATCCTTTGTGCATTGCGATGTGGTCAGTTTTGTCGCTTTGAATTTCATATTGCGGCTCATCCTCGCTCGCATGATGCGTATAGCCCTTGTAAGCAAAGTCCTTGGTGTGCGTCTTGATGATTTTTCCAGAGACGTGGCCGGCTTCCGAATTCCAGGTGACGTGATCGCCGATTTTGAATTTGTGCGTCATGGCTTGCCTTTCATGAAAATTTGCTTTGCAACGCCTAGCCATCACGCGTGGACGCAGACAAGGTAAGGCACCCCTCAAAGCGGGCGGAGGAGGTAGTGCCGTGTGTCCTGGTCCCGGCAATGACCCCGGCACAAATGGCCTGCACAAGAAGCGCAGAGCCGGCGCGGCGTGGTGCGCGGCATTGAGCGCATCAGTGACCTTCAGACGCTGCGTGTTCGTGCGTGGATACGGACGCAGGGATAATGCAAGTGATGCTCACGGCCAAGGGATCGCTTGCGGGAAACGATTCGCTCAAGCCTTCGTCGAGCGATTCGCTCTGGTGCTGCAGGCTCTGCTCAACAGCCTCGTGTGCGTGGCTGGACGGAGCGACCGGTGTTGTGCTGATGTGGGACATTATTTGCTCCAGGCTTGTGGTTCGATTGGCGATGGAATTGGTGGCCGGTGGCCGGTGCGGGCCCAATACCTGCCCCATGTTACCTCGCCCTGTCGATGATGTCGCGGCGTTGCGCAGAACCAGCATCGCTATCCACATCGCCAACGGCGAACTGGCGATATTGGAATTGCTAGGCCGCTGCAAACCTCATCTGCAAGACGAATCCGCTGTGGCCAGCTCCTTGAGCGCGGCCGAATTGTTGCGAAAAAATGCAGAATCACCCGCTGAAAACAGGGTGTGAAAGTGATTGAACCTCCTCAAGCGCGAGGGCGCAGTGTGCGCCCGCGTACAGACCGTGGCGCCGCCAGCGCGCATGCTGAGCTTACCGGTCGATGCTCGCCTGCTCCGCGTGTCCGGCGCCTGCCTCCGGAGCGCTGCATTTGCGCTCCGATGCACTGGCATTGGGGCGCCCCAACTTCCGACGCGAGAGTGTCCACTTTAAACGGCTGGCATGGAGTTAGCTTATGAAATTCGTGATGATCAGTTTAGGGTGCATGGGCGCCGGCATGGTGCGGTGCCTCGACGGCGGCCAGGAGTGTGTCCCCTACGACACCCACGAAGCAGCGCGCGCGACCATCAGCAAGTCGTGGGGCCGGCTGCTCCAATCGCACGATGCGAAGCGCGCGGCACTGAGGCGGGGCACCGTGGCTCGCAACGCTCCATGAGGCAGCTGCGCCTGATCGAGCGGCCCGCGTGGAAGGCGCTGGTGGCGCATCAGCGCCGCGTCGGCCGGTGTCACCTGCGCGAGATGTTCGCGGCCGACGCGCTGCGCGGTGAACGCATGGTGGCCGAAGGTGCCGATCTGTACCTGGACTATTCGAAGAACCGGGTCACCGACGAGACCATGGCGCTGCTGCAGCAACTGGCGCGCGAGTGCGGGGTGGCCGGGCGCATCGAGGCGATGTTCAGCGGCGAATCGATCAATAGCACCGAGCAGCGCGCCGCATTGCACGTGGCGCTCAGGGCGCCGCCCGGCGAGCGCATCGTCTCCGGAGGAGCCGACGTCGTGCCGCAGGTGCAGGCGGTGCTGGCCAGGATGGCTTCCTTTGCCGAGTCCGTGCGCAGCGGCGCCTGGCGTGGCCATGACGGCCGGACGATCCGCAACATTATCAACATTGGCATCGGCGGCTCGGATCTTGGGCCGGTGATGCTGTACGAGGCGCTGCGCCATTACAGCCGGCGCGATCTGCACTTCGGCTTTGTTTCGAATGTCGACCCCGCCGACCTGGCCGAGGCCACGCGCGGGCTCGATCCGGGTGAGACGCTGTTCATCGTCTGTTCCAAGACCTTCAAGACGCTCGAAACGCTGACCAACGCCCAGGCCGCGCGCGCGTGGTGCCTGGCGCATTTCCGGGACGAGGCGGCCGTCAAGCGCCATTTCGTCGCGGTCTCAACCAACGCGCAGGGCGTGGCGCGGTTCGGCATCGATCCTGCCAACATATTCGGCTTCTGGGACTGGGTCGGCGGGCGCTATTCGACCGATTCAGCGATCGGCTTGTCGACCATGGTGGCGGTCGGCGAAGAGCATTTCCGCGCCATGCTGGCCGGTTTTCACGCCATGGACCAGCACTTTCGCCATGCGCCGGCGCAGCACAACCTGCCGCTGCTGATGGCATTGCTGGCGGTGTGGAACACCAACTTCCTCGGCGTCGAGAGCGTGGCCGTGCTGCCGTATGCCCATTACCTGAAGCGCTTTCCGGCCTATCTGCAGCAGCTGACGATGGAAAGCAACGGCAAGCATGTCACGCGCGCCGGTGCGCCGGTCGGCGTCGCGACGGCCCCGATCTACTGGGGCGAGCCTGGCACCAACGGCCAGCATTCGTTCTACCAGCTTCTGCATCAGGGCACCCGGCTGGTCGCGTGCGACCTCATCGCATTCTGCCAGCAGCTCGACCCGCCCGGCGATCAGCACGACATGCTGATGGCGAACCTGCTGGCGCAAACTGAGGCGCTCGCCTTCGGCAGCGTCTCCGATCCGCAGCAGCCGTGGCGCGACTGCGCCGGCAACCGTCCGACCAGCACGATCCTGGCGCCGCGCCTGACGCCGCACACCTTGGGCCAGCTGATCGCGCTCTACGAACATAGCGTCTTCGTGCAGGGCGTGATCTGGGACATCGATTCGTTCGACCAGTGGGGTGTCGAACTGGGCAAGGTGCTGGCGCAGCGCATCATCGCCGAACTGGCGCCGCACGAAGCGGCGCCCGTGCTGTCACACGATAGTTCAACAAACAACCTGATACGGCGGTACAGGGAGCAGCGGACGCAGCGGCAGGCCTGAGAACGACGTCGGTGTCCACCGAAGGGAGTGTCAAGTCATGAATCACGCACAACTGAAGGCAACCGTACAGGCGATGAGCGCCGACGGCAAGGGCTTGCTGGCGATGGATGAAAGCAACCCGACCTGCAACAAGCGTTTCGCCGCGCTCGGCATTGCCCAGACCTACGAGATGCGGCGCGCCTACCGCGATCTGCTGGCGGGCGCTCCGGGACTGAACCGCAGCGTCGCCGGCGCCATCCTGAGCGACGAGACGATCCGGCAACTGACCCTGGCCGGGGTATCGTTCCCGTGCGCACTGGCCGACGCCGGCATCGTACCCGGCATCAAGGTCGATGCCGGCACGGTCGACCTGGCCTCCCATCCCGGTGAAAAGGTTACGCAGGGCCTGGATGGCTTGCGCGAGCGCCTGGCCGAGTATGTCCAGCTGGGGGCGCGTTTTGCCAAGTGGCGCGCGGTCATCGCGATCGGCGAGGCCATGCCGGGACAGGCCTGTATCGCGGCCAACGCGCACGCACTGGCGCGCTATGCCGTGCTGTGCCAGGAGGCCGGCCTGGTGCCCATCGCGGAACCGGAAGTGCTGATGGACGGCGCACATACGCTTGCGCGCTGCGCCGCGGTGACCGAAGCGGTGCTGCACGCTGTCTTCGCGCAGCTGCGGGAGCAGGGCGTGTTGATGGAAGGCATGGTGCTCAAGCCGAACATGGTGCTGCCCGGACTGGCGTGCGCGCAACAGGAAAGCGCGGCCGTCATCGCCGAGGCCACGCTGGCTTGCCTGCGGCGTGCGGTGCCAGCAGCGGTTCCGGCGATCGCCTTCCTGTCGGGCGGACAGTCGCCCGAGCTGGCCTCGCAACGCCTGAACGCGATGCACGCGGGCAATGGGCCGTCGTTGCCGTGGGCGCTGACGTTTTCATTCGCGCGCGCGATCCAGCAGCCGGCGCTGGCCTTGTGGCGCGGGCTACCGGCCAACGTTGCGCCGGCCCAGCGCGTCCTGGTTCATCGCGCCGACTGCAATCGTGCCGCTCGCCTGGGTCAGTACAGCGCGGTCATGGAAAGCACCGGGGTGAAGCAGTGACAATCCATCGGCACGCCGAGGACGTGCCGGAAATCTGCGACTGGACCTGGGTTGCGCCAACGGCGTCGAAGCACACATGAACAAAGCCAAGTTGCCGGGCATCGCCGCGATCGAACAGCAGACCGCCTGGGACTTCCTGACTGGCTTGCAGCGCAGCTCGTTCGGCTATTTCTTGCACGAGGTCAGCCAGCTCACTGGTTTGGTGCGCGACAAGACCCGGCCCGACTGGCCGGCGAGCATTGCCGCCACCGGCATGGCGCTGACGGCGTATCCCGTCGGCGTGGAACGCGGCTGGATGGAGCGTGCGCACGCGCTCAAGCGAACGCTGACGACGCTGCGTTTTCTGGCCGCCAGCACACAGGGTATCGGCGCGGACGCAACCGGATACAAGGGTTTCTATTACCATTTTCTGGACATGGACAGCGGCAAGCGCGTCTGGAACTGTGAACTGTCGAGCATCGATACCGCGCTGCTGATGGCCGGCGTACTGACGGCGGCAAGCTACTTTCGAGGCGATACTGACGACGAGGCGCAGGTGCGGTCGCTGGCCAACCAGCTCTACCGGCGCGTGGACTGGGACTGGATGCGCAACGGCAGCGATCTGCTGTGCCACGGTTGGAAGCCGGAAAATGGCTTCCTGCCGTGGCACTGGGAAGGCTATGACGAGGCGCTTATCTTGTATGTGCTGGCGCTTGGCTCGCCGACGTATCCGGTGGCGCCGGCATGCTACGCCGCGTGGCTGCGCAGCTACGAATGGCGCTGCATCTACGGCATCGAGCTGGTGTATGCCGGTTCGCTGTTCATCCACCAGATGTCGCACGTCTGGATTGACTTTCGCGGCATCCGCGACAGCTTCATGCGCGCGCACGGCAGTGATTATCACGAGAACAGCCGGCGCGCCACGCTGGTCCAGCAACAGTATGCGATCCGTAATCCGCTCAATTTCGACGAGTATGGCGAATTCTGCTGGGGTTTTACCGCCAGCGACGGTCCCGGCAATGTGCACCGCAAGATCGGCGGCATCGAGCGCAAGTTTTACGATTACATCGCGCGGGGCGCGCCTTACGGGCCCGATGACGGCACCCTGGCGCCATGGGCAGTGGTGGCCAGCCTGCCGTTCGCGCCGGAGATCGTGTTGCCGACCACATACGCGTACGGCCGGCGTCGGCTGCACATGGCCAATCCCTACGGTTTCAAGGCCGCATTTTGTCCGACATTCGGCGGTGACGATGCTGTGTGCGAGCGCGCCGGCTGGGTTTCTCCCTACCATTTCGGCATCAATGTGGGACCCATCGTCATGATGATAGAAAACTACCGCAGCGACCTGATCTGGCGTTTGATGCGCCAGTGTCCGGTGTTCGTCGACGGCCTGCGCGTGGCGGGTTTCGAGGGGGGCTGGCTGTGACTGACAATGCGCGCCAACGGTACCTGCCATCATCAATGATGGGAACCTCGAAAAACCACCCCAGTCCTGGCATGATGTCGACGAACCGATTCCGACCTGATTCCGATGATCAAACACAGCCTGTTTGCCGACCAAGACCGTGAAGCGAAGCTCAACGCGCGCGGCGATACGCTACGGGTGCCCCCGGTGTCAGAATGGTTGTCGCTCCAATAGGGGGGCAAGCTTGGGGGCGTTGAGCGGAGGATCGATTGGCACGATACGGGCAGGAATACAAAGACAGGGCAGTAGCACGGCTGTTGCCGCCAGAGGGCGCGCCGATCAATGATGTGGCAGCGGAACTCGGCGTTGGCGTCGGGACGCTGGAGCGCTGGCGTAGCGAAGCGCTGTCGCAGCCATCGCGTGAGGGCGTCTGGACGGCGGCAGCGCGATTTAACGCCGTGCTGACGACGGCCGCGATGAACGAGGCCAGCAGGAGCGCCTGGTGCCGCAGCAATGGAGCGTATCAGCAAGACCTGGCCAGCTGGTGCGCCACCGCCACAGCCTCGCGCGACGGACCGGAAGTGCCGCGCACCAGGGCGCAGGAAGCGAAGCAGAACCGGCGCAAGGGCGCGTCCGCCGACGACGCACATCGCAACCGCTCCCGGCCAGGTATGAGGGTTCGAGCGATAGCTTGGCGTCACCTGAGAAGGGTGATTTCAGCCAAAAAAAGACCGGCGTGACCCCGAACATGATCGGGGTCTACCGCTTTTTTTACGACAAGATCAACGAGCTTCTCAACGACGCCAGTGTGGATATGGCCATCGAAGAGGAAGTTGAAGCATTGTTCAGTTCGCTGAAGAACGATCTGACCTTGGTGTCAAGCCATACTCGATGACTGCTAAATTCGTCGTCTCTTGGTTCTAGTTCGCTTCGCGCTGAGCTCGTCGGGCGCTGGCTTGGGCGCCAGACCGTGCTGCACAACTCAGGGCGCGTTCGCAGGCGAATAGTGGACCGTCAGGCTTTCTTTGTGCGTGTAGGTGGGGGGCTCGTTGCCAGGCCCATTACGGCCCGTGTCGAGCATGAGGCGGTCGTGGATCGCGGCCAGCCGGGTCGCATAGTCGATCTGGGCCAGGAAGAATGTGGTCGTACCCAGGACCGCGCCGTTGTATGTGCCGTCCAGTTCGTCCGCGTCGTTCACTTCGTGGCCCTGCTTGTCAAGCGCGGCGATCAGCCGGTCCAGTTCGCGTTCGCGCTGCTGAAGTGGACGGACCAAGCGTTGGATAACCAACGGGCCAACTGGTTTATGGACTGGAGGCGAGCAAGCCGGAGAACGACCACCGCAGAGGCTGGCCCGTCACGTCCGAAATCTTCGTCATTTCACTGTAGATCCGCCCCTGCACCAAGTCCGGCAGAGGGACAAAGTCGGCCTTGCCCGTTATTGCATCCCCGTGCAGGAAGCTCCACACGAAAAACTTCAATGCGGCCACCGTGCGCTCG
This sequence comes from Oxalobacteraceae bacterium UBA6018, assembly GCA_002428015.1. Classification (GTDB taxonomy): domain Bacteria; phylum Pseudomonadota; class Gammaproteobacteria; order Burkholderiales; family Burkholderiaceae_D; genus Telluria_A. Next base: position 62,472 of record DIZW01000091.1, read on the forward strand.
GGATTGCGCGATGTTTGCGGCATCAGAATAAAGGTCCCCGTCGCAATCGGCCAGGTATCGCGTCCTGCCTTGTTAGTCAGCATTTCTTCGTATCTGGCATCAGTTGGCCAAGCGCTATTGGCTAGCGCGGCAGCGAAGCCGGCCGCGCCAGGCACGACGAAGTTGCCGTCACGGTTACTCAGCTTGACGAAGGATAACTTGTCCTGGACGACGAAGTGATAGTCGACATAGGCGATGGCGCCGGCGGTCTGGGCGAGTGCTTTGACCACACCCTCGCTGCCTTTCACTTGGGTCACTGCACCTGGCCATTGGATCGTGAAATTGCGACCATAGCTCTGGCGCCATTCGTCGCTTACCTGGCTCAGGTAATCAGTGAAATTGTAGGTAGTCCCAGACCCGTCTTGCCGAACCACCAGGGCGATGGGCCGGTTCGGCAAGTGAAGACGCGGGTTGAGCGCTAGCAGGGCCGGATCGTTCCAGCGCACGATCTTGTGCAAGAAAATCGCCGCTAGGATTTCCCCGCTCAGGCGCAGATCGCCACTGCGGACGCCAGGGATGTTCACCACCGGCACAACGCCCGAGATCGCGCTCGGAAAGCAGATCAATTTTTCCTTCGCCAACTCCTCTTTCGCCATCGCGACGTCGCTGCCGCCAAAATCAACCGCGCGTTCCTTGATTTTTTTGATACCGCCTGATGAGCCGATCGACTTGTAGTCGAGTCCCGCGCCGCCGCTTTTGACGTATAGCTCGGACAACGAACGATACAGGGGTTGGGCTGCCGATGAGCCGGCGCCGGTGATTTCCAGTCCGGCGGCGCTGGCAACTGTGGCGCCGACCATGGCGACCGCGAACAGGCAGCGAGTGACGAGTTGAACAGCTGTGACCATACTGATTTCTTTCCGAGCGCAAACTGTGGTGTAAGGATGCAATAGATACCGCCTGTACCGACAGTGTCAACACTGGGACGACCGAATAATTCCCACACGATATTTATATTGTCTCATGAGAATATGTCAGGAGTGTGAATCCGCCTTGGTCACAGATGGCCCGACGCGAGGCGCACGACCTCCTTGGCGCCGACAGCTTGCGATCGTCAGCGGCTGACATGAGCGATCTCGTGATCCGTCGTGTCCAGGTACCGTCGGCGTTTGACGGACGCCCCGCAAACGCCAGGCAAGGGCATGGGGACGCTTCCCGCCAGCGCCCGGCAGGCCCCGATCATATGCCTAAGGCCTGGAATGATGATTAGGGAAAGCTTCAGACTTGCTTGAATCCATAGACTCAGCCAGGCCGGCCGACGAATTGTTGACCTCGCGCGCGATACGCAGGTAAGATCGGCGATGGTGAAGCGCTTCCAATGCATCAATCCGCCCACTTGTGAAAACGTTTTCATAAGTGCGGAGTCGCTGGGCGGTACCTTGTTCGCAGCGACGCAGGCAAGCCGGCACCACCTTGAAGGTCCTCGTCGGTCCAGGGCTTAACCACAATAATGGAGATACTTGATGAAAAAGATGTTTCGGCCATTCTTGGCCTTGATATGTCTGATCGGCAGTGCAGCGGCCAGCGCGGCGCCGACCTGCACGGCAAGCTATGTGACACGCAACGACTGGGCCACCGGATTCGTCGCCGACGTGGTGGTGACCAACAGCGGCGCCAGCACCGTCAGCGCCTGGAATGTGACGTGGGATTACGGCCAGAGCGTGGCGCTGACCAGTGCCCCGTGGGGGGCCAACGTCGGCATCAGTGGTGGCGTGGTCACCAGTACCGACAATGGCAGCCATCCGAGCATCGCGCCAGGCGCCACGGTCAGCTTCGGCATGTCGCTGTCGTATTCCGGCACCAAGCCTACGCCCGGCGTGATCACGGTCAGCGGCGTCAATTGCGTCGTGGCGCCGGTCAACCCCAACCTGTACGTCGATCCGCAATCGACCGCCGCCATCTGGGTGCGCAACAACCCGGGCGACGGCCGCACCTACGATATCAACGCGCGCATCGCCACGCAGGCCGGCGCACGCTGGTTTGGCAACTGGAATGCCGACATCGGTGCGGCCGTGGGCGCCTACGTCGGGGCGGCGGCGGCGGCCGGCCGCACGCCGGTTCTGGTGGCTTACAATATTCCCCAGCGCGACTGCGGCCAAGCCAGCGCGGGCGGGGCTGGATCGATCGCCGCCTATCAGGACTGGATCCGGGCTTTCGCCACCGCGATCGCCACGCGGGAAGCTGTCGTGGTGCTGGAACCGGACGCGTTGCCGCAGTTAGACTGCCTGGACGCGGCCGGCAAGGACGCCCGTCTACAGCTGTTCCGCTACGCGGTGCTGCAATTTAATACGCTGGCACCGCGGGTATCGCTCTACCTGGACATCGGCAACAGCGCTTGGCTGGCGCCGTCCGAAGCGGCCACGCGTTTGTACAATGCCGGCGTCGCCAACGCGCGCGGATTTTCGCTGAACGTGTCGAATTACCGCCTCGATTCCGAGAGCAACCCTTACGGGATCGCTGTCAGCAATGCGCTACAGCAGCAACGCGGCTGGGGTAAGGCGTTCGTGGTCGATACCAGCCGCAACGGCAACGGCCCGAACGGGACGCTATGGTGCGACCCGGCCGGTCGCAAGATCGGTGTGGCGCCCCATGTCAATGCCGCCGGTAGCCAGCCGGAAATGACATTGTGGGTAAAGTCGCCGGGCGAAGCGGACGGGTGCGCGGCGGCGGCCGGCACCTTCGTGCCCGACCTGGCCTACAAGCTGATCTACGGCTACTGACCAGCCGGCGCGGGGCGCCGCTGTTCACGCGCCCTGGCGGCGCCGCGGTTGGTCGGTGCCGCACCCAGGCGCCCAGTGTATCGGCGCCGCGGCACGCGAGTGTATGCCGTGCGCTTGGCCTTAGATCGGCATCGCGTCAGGCCTTCGCTTGCCGCTTCCGCATTGACAATTTTTAGAGGGATTTCCCCCGGCAGGTCTGACGCCGTGCCGAGGGACTTGTGACCGGAAGCGCGGCGCTGGCGATGGCGAACAGCTGGGCAGCTGCCGCGCCCGTTATTGCGCCACGAGGGCGGCGTTACCGCGTTTCTGGGATGCGCCGTTCACCAGCAGATCGGTCATCAGCAGGTGAGGCAGCAAGTGCACGCTTGATGAGGTCGCCGTATTGCTGAGCAGCGCGGGACCGACCAAAATCTGCACCGACGCTTGCGCGAACGGCGCCGTCGTCACGTTGCTGATGACGATGGCCCCTTTGCCGTAGCGCCGGTAGCGCGTGATGGTATCGGACAGCGCGGCATCTGGCGTACCCATGCAGAAGAACAGGCCGACCACCGCTGCCGCGACCGCGGCGTCCGGCGCGCCGGCATAGGCGGGCGAGTCCGGCGTCAGCGCGTGCATGCCGCAGCGTAGCAGGCGGTCACGGGCGTAGGCGGCCGCGTACAGCAAATGGTGGCAGGCCATGCATGTGACGACCGGTGCGCCGGCCAGAAGATCCATCGCGTCGCGTAACTGCGCACCGTGCAACTGCTGGCGCAGTCCGTCAATGAGCACGCTGGCGGCGTCGAGCAGATCGTTTGAGCTGGACGACGGTGGCGGCGCTGTCCACGTGTGTGATGATGTGTCGCCCAGCACCGCGACCATCGAGAGTTTAAGGTCGGTGAGGCCGCTGAAACCGACCGCGCGGCAAAATCGCAATATCGTCGGGGCGCTCGCGCCGCAGGTGGCGGTGATGGTTCTGATCGACGTGCGGGTAAAGGCGAAAGGATTGTGCAGCACGTAGTCCGCGACCTGCCGCTCGGCACGGCTCAGGGTCGCGTACACGCGCGCTATCCGGTCAAGCACGGGGTTGAGCGTCGGTGGTGCAACGCTTGGCTGGTCATTGTTCATGTAAGTGGACGGTGCTGCCAAGAAGTGTGCGGCAATTGCTCGTGGTGATTGTTCCAGTTTTTTCATCGTACAGCATGCTAGCACGCACACCATCCGCTGAAATCGCAAGAAGTGTTTCCGTATATCTAATCTTAAGCTTCACCGCGGGAGCAGCCTCATCGTGGCGGCGTCAAGCGGAAAATCGCACAAACGCAAAGGAAGTCTTAAGCTTCAGCACCTCGAACGCGCCGCAGGCTGGCGTTGGTCTGTTGAGGAATTCGCTCGCGCCAAGCGTTTGTTTGCCGCTCGCCGGCGCCGGCTGAACTTTCACCGCCGCAGTCGCCGTTGGGCGCTCACTTTCACTTAGCTTCATATGATGGCGCGGGCGTGGCCGCCCGGCCACGGCTTGCGGACGAATCGCGCCGCCGTGGTCCTGGGCAGGGTTGGCGCCGCGACCCGAGCGCGAGCGGGACTACACGAAAGGCCGTCGCGCCGACTTCTCGTCATACTGTCGCTGTCGTCCTGAACACTGAACATTTTTCGGCGAATGCCGGTGAAATTGCATCGCTTATAACGGGGAGCTTGCGGGTTCGACTCCCGCCGACGGCACTGTGGCCGCTGTAGCTCAACGGTAGATCACCGTGCGCGCAAGCGCACACGATTTCACCACGTCTTGTCGCCACTTTTTTTGATGAATGCGGATGGAAATACATGGTGGAGCATCACAGCCTGGCTGTGAAGGCGCCGGTTCAAGCCCGGGATGGCGCAGGCCGGACGCTCAGAATAGTTGTCATCGCCCCTTGTCATCCCTTATTTTACGAACTGGAAATGCAATGAATCACGAAGACTACGAGGTCATGAACGTCGAGAACGGACGCCCTGTCAAAATGTGGACCAAAGGTGTTCCGGTCGAAGCAGAGGCCATGCAGCAACTGAGCAATGCGGCCAGGCTGCCCTTCATCTACAAGCACATCGCGGCAATGCCTGACGTGCACTTGGGAAAAGGATCGACTATCGGCAGCGTGATCCCAACCTTGGGCGCGGTCATCCCGGCGGCGGTGGGTGTCGATATCGGCTGCGGAATGATGGCCGCCAAGACGACCTTGCGCGCAAGCGATCTTCCGGATAATTTAGGACCATTGCGCAGCGCGATTGAGAAGGCCGTACCGCACGGCATGACGCCGAAGACTCGTGGCTTCAAAGGGCGCGATGAAGGAACGTGGCATACGCCGCCACCGCCTGTCGATGCCGCGTGGGCTCAGTTGAAGGATGAGTTCGACAGGATCTGCCTGAAGACGCCGAAGCTGGAGAAGACGAACAATTACCGTCACCTGGGAACGCTCGGAGGTGGAAACCACTTCATCGAAGTCTGCCTTGATGAGGTGGGCTCTGTCTGGTTCATGCTGCATTCCGGCTCGCGCGGTGTTGGCAATGCCATTGGCTCGCATTTTATTGAATTGGCGAAGCAGGACATGCGTACGCACTTCATCAATCTTCCGGACCAGGACCTTGCCTACCTGCCTGAAGGAACGCGGCACTACAATGATTACGTGGAGGCGGTGAGCTGGGCGCAGCGGTTTGCGCGGACCAACCGCGAAGTAATGATGCTAAACCTGATTGCGGCCGTACGTACCGTCATTACCAAGCCGTTCGAGACCCATGTGGAAGCGGTCAACTGCCACCACAACTATGTGCAGAAGGAACATCACTTCGGCAAAGATGTGCTGATCACACGTAAAGGCGCGGTATCGGCGCGTGCTGGCGAACTCGGTATCATTCCTGGCTCGATGGGAGCGAAAAGCTATATCGTGCGTGGCAAGGGTAATCCGGAAAGCTTCAACAGCTGCAGCCACGGTGCCGGACGAACGATGAGCCGTACGGAAGCCAAGCGGCGCTACACGCTGGCCGACCAGATCAAGGCCACGCAAGGTGTGGAATGCCGCAAGGACGTCAACGTCATCGATGAAATCCCCATGGCGTACAAGGATATCGATGCAGTGATGCATGCGCAGCGCGATCTGGTGGAAGTCGTGCATACCTTGAAGCAGCTTGTATGTGTGAAAGGCTAGGTCATCGATCGCCGCGCTAGATTTCAGCCGCGCCGGGACCATGAATCGAATAATGAAGGAAAATGAAGAACTGATTGAACTGGACCGCGCCGCCGGTGACGGTGGTGGCCAGATTTTTCGCACTGCATTGACGCTGTCCATGATTGCCGGACAGCCGTTTCGCATTACAAATATCCGCGCAAATCGCCCTGAACTGACTTGATGCGCCGCTTGAATTCTATGACGGAAGAAGGAAGCTCCCGCGCTGCGCTACACCCAAAACTGGTTCCCCAATGTGTGGGTTCGGTGCAGGCGGGAGCTCTTGTTCGCGCCGGCATCGGCGCACTCGCGGGAGCGAACGACCAGCCTATTTGATGATCGGGATAGGGTTCACCACCGAATTACGACCGAACAGGATATAGAACGGATCGAACCGGTAGCCCGCCGTCTTGCTGCTGTCTTTGAGGATGGCGTAGCCGAACCCGGCGAACATGGCCGTCTGCGGGCTGGCTTGGCGCACGGTGACGTAATCGCCCCAACGTGTGGTCGCCTTGTCGCTCAATTCCGGATACCACACGACGAAGTCGCCCAGGATGCCGACTGCGCTATTCGCGTAGAAGGTCTTGCCGCCCCAGCCGAGCGTGATGCCCACTTCGGCGCGGTCGTTCGTCGCCAGGCTGGGATAGGCAAACGCGTAGTCGTTGTTCCAGATCGGGAAGTGTTCGAGCAGCTTGTAGTTGTTCTTGACGTCGACCTTGACGACCTGCACTTGCGGATTGGGGAAACTGAAGCCGCCGTGCCCGCCATCGCCGCTGCTGCCGGTCCAGGCGAACCAGACTTCGTTCCCGCGCCGCGTGGCGCCGGTCACCCCGAACTTGGGGAAGTTGTCCAGCTTGTTGAGCCAGTCATTGCCGTCCGCCGCCACCGAGCTGATGGTTCCGTTGGGCCAGTTGTAATTGAGTGCGACGTCGCGCCAGAAATAGGTATTCGAGTCGGCGGCCCAGGAGAACACCTGCAGGGTTCCGTTGTCCTTCGGTTTGCCACAGCCGGCCCAGAACACTTCGTCGCCGGTGTTTTGCGACAGGTGTCCGCCGTAGGCCGACGCCGAGTCGGACGGCGTGGTAAAGCGGAAGTTGATCGTGCCGCCAGCCTGGATTTCGTTGAGCGGCACGCGCACCACCAGCAGTCCGGTGCCGCTGCCGCTGCCGCGGCCGTCCACGCTCAGATAGAGGTGGGCGTCGCCGAGCGACATGTCCGGATAGTCGAGCGGGCCGGTCTGGTCCTTGACTGCGCTGATGCCGAAGGCGCCATTGGTCAGGTCCCAGTAGGTCCAGTTGGTGCATTTGCTGTTGATGACGTCCTGTGGGCTCGCGGCGGCGATCCGCAGCCGGCTGTTGCCGTCGGCCCCAGGCGAGAACTGCATGAGCCAGATGAAGCGATCGATCGAGGGCGCGTATTGAATCACCTGGTCGCAGCAGAAGCCGCCGTCGGCCGCGTTGGGGAAGATCGTGGTGGGATCGACCGAGGTGAAGTTGCTGCCGCCATCGGTCGAATAGCTCGCGTACCAGTTGCCGCTGGCCAGCACGACGTTGCCGACCTCGGCGCCGCTGATGTCCGCCGCCACGGTGGACATGGGGGTGGCGTTCTTGCCGTATGGCGTATATTTTCCGAAGACCACAGGATCGGGATCGCCCGCGCCGCCGGGGCCGGATTTGAAATCCATCACGCGCTGCCCGGCGCCCGGCGTGACGAAGCCACGGAAGGGCCCGGTCGGCACGTCCCGTCCCGGCGCCTCGTTGGGCTCCTCCAGGTCGGCGTGCGGCGTGGCCGGGAAGGGGGCGCCGATCACCCGGTTGGGAAGGGCGACGCCGACGAGCGCATCGCGCGAGCCCGATTCCGGACCCAGCCGCGGGCAAGGTTCGTAGACGCACACCGGCGCCGGCGGCGGTTCGGGTGGGCAGCATTCCAGCATGTGGCGGCGTACCTGCTCGAGCCGTTCAAACGCCAGCGCCGCTTCCGGGTGCGCCGATTTGTACAGGGCGAGCAAGGTTTCGGCGATCGCCTTCTCGGCTGCCTGCAGACCGGTTTGCTTGTGGACCTCATTCAGCGTTTCGCAGCTGTTTTTGGATATATGTTCCAAGATGCATAGCGCGGTATCGAGTTGGCCGCTGATCCGCCCGAGGATGGCGTTATGCGACGCCTGCAGCTCGACCATCACCCGCAGCAGCCGCGCGAGGTCGTCCGACGGTTGTCGGCATTCGTTCTCGGTTTGCATGGCCCATCTCCTTTCAAGAAAGTTCGCTCGGAACCTGGCTGTTCCGATTCTTGAAGTCTATGGCAGGGTTTCGAGACGGGATGGGTAAGTGGCTCAGCCTTGATCTGGCCCAATACTGGCCCGTGAACTTATTTTCCATCCGTCCTCATCCATACCCGGCATCTCAGGAATGTCCCCTGTTCAAAGGGATGTCACAATGGGTGTGTCTTATTGATTTCGATGTCGATGGGATTACTATTTCCCTGTGTGGATTAACTGAGCTAAAAATGGAAAAACCTGTCGTGCGCCACGCCATCGTCGGCGACCGCGAACGCGTGCAGAAAATCGCCACCGACATCATGCTCAGCTTCGGCCTAGAGCCTGATTTCGCGGGTCTGGACTACGAGCTCGGTCGATTCGGCGATGCGGCGTTCGACCAAAACGTCTACTTGGTCGCGCAAATCGCTTCGATCGTCGTCGGCTCGCTTATCTTGTCGCCGCTCGACGCCGATACCTTGAAGCTGTCGGCATTTTATGTGGACGCGGCGGCGCGGGGGCATGGCGCGGGTCGCCAATTGTTGCGGAACGCTGTGTCCATCGGTTTGGCCAAAGGGTATCGCCGCATCTATCTTGAAACCTGGGAAGCAATGACCGCGGCCGTGCACCTCTACACGGAATTGGGTTGGCGCCGGGGCGAACGCCTGGCGCCCAGCAGCGGAGCGCAATGGTCGTACGTGCTCGATCTGGCTTCGACTGCGTCGCCGGCTGAATCATCGTGCTCGTCTTAAGTTAATCGCAACGAGTCGGCGCCAAAGCGCCTTGAATTTCAGCGCTATCGCGCAGATGGTGTTCCTCCGAGAAGCCGGGACGGTGAACGCGCCATTCCAGTCCTACGGGCTCGGCGCGGACATTGAGTGCGCTCTGTCATTCAAACCAATATCACCAGCGTGCTGCAGTTAACGACGGCGCTGCTGCCTACCCTCAAGCGGCAGCGGCGCTCGACCATCATCACTACCACGTAGGGCCTGGCCTTCGTTCCCTTCGCTCCTTTCCCCCCACCTACTGCGCCACCAAGGCGTTTCTCCACTCCTGGCTGCAGTCGCTTCCCTTTCAGCTGCGCGGTACGTCCGTGGATGTCCTGGCGCTTGCGCCGCCCTACGTGCAAACGGAACTGGCGGGAGCGCATCAGGCGAGTGACCCCAACGCGATGCCGCTGGCAGACTATATTGATGAAGTGATGCGGCTCTAGAGCGAGCCAAACCCACCCCGCGGCGAAATTCTCGTCGAACGGGTGAAAACGCTTCGATGGGCTGAAAGCGGTGACGATTATGAGCGCATATTTGAAGCGAATAATAATCGGTAAGCTTGAAGCACTGGGCGGCTGAGGCGCGCAACGGGCGGCAATACGATCCCGCCAGCGCGTCGTGTCGCCGCTCCAGGCGGGAGTATTGACGTGCTGACCGGGAGCCAATTCCCGGTCAGCCTGCATTGCGCTTAAATCGTTCATTCGTGCGCGCATCGCGCGCGGCAGCCAGCACCGTGCTGGCTGGGTGTCCCTGTGTCGAGATTCCGACACGCTATCTTCTCAATTTCCATCAAATCCGTCGGTTCGCCAATTGCCAGCATGCGCGGGCGCCCATGCTGGCTCTTTTGCGCCTGTGAAAGGCGGTCGGTCAGGCCGCCACGGCGTAATTTTCGAAAGACATCGAAAGTTACTTGTTATTTTCATTTCGTTGGACTAACATAACGTCATGCGGGTGATGACGGCTGTCTCCCTGTAGGCATCGCATCTTTCCCAAGTTTTCGTTGTTTTATCGGCGCAATTCGGTCAGTTTCGAAATGGCTTTCGAAGATCGGTGTCCGTAGTGGTCATATCGACGGCCGCTTGACGGTAACGCGTGTCGAGGGCGGATGGTCAAGTTCTGGTCGTGGGTGCTGTGCGCCTAACGATGTACGTCTCACACAGCAGGAGCGAACTATGAAGATAACGAATTGGTTGACTTACACACTGATCACCACGCTCTTGTGGGGAGTATGGGGGGCATTCGCGGGCTTTCCTGGCCAGCACGGCTTTCCGGAGACCTTGGTCTATGTCGTGTGGGCCCTGTCGATGGTGCCGCCCGCGCTGTTCGTGATGGCGCGGGCGGGCTGGCGCCTCAAGTCCGACACCAGGTCGCGCATCCTGGGGCTGGCGATCGGCGTGCTCGGTGCTGGCGGGCAGATGGTGCTTTTCTACGCCGTCAAGGAGGGGCCGAGCTATTTGATTTTCCCGATCATTTCCATGTCGCCCGTGATCACCATCGTCCTTTCCTACGCCTTCCTCGGCGAGCGCACCGGCATCATGGGCGTGGTCGGCATCCTGCTCGCGATCTGTGCCTTGCCATTGTTCGATTATGCGCCGGAGCAGGGTGGGCATGGGTATGGGCTGTGGTTCTTGCTGGCCCTCGGCGTGCTCGCGGCCTGGGGCTTGCAGGCATATTTCATCAAGTTGGCGAACGCGACGATGGACGCCGAAAGTATCTTCTTCTACATGACCGTCAGCGGCTTGCTGTTCGTGCCTGTCGCGCTGTACATGACTGATTTTTCCCGCTCGATCAATTACGGATTTGAGGGGCCGTATCTGGCCGGTGCGACTCAGTCGCTTAACGCGCTGGGAGCGCTGACGCTGGTGTACGCCTTTCGTTATGGCAAGGCGATGGTGGTATCGCCGCTCGTCAATGCTGGGGCGCCGCTGTTGACCACCGTCATTTCGATGGCCTTGGTCGCGACGATGCCCAATGGCTACAAGATGGCTGGGATCGGCCTCTCCCTGGCGGCCGCGCTATTTCTCGCGCTGCAACCGGAAGAGCCTGCCGCCGCGTAACGCGCATCTCATTCACCTGATTTGGAGTTTACTGTGAAAGAACTATTGCAACTGGTGCAGGACCATAAGGCGGGGAAGGGCGCGGGCATCTACTCGGTTTGCTCCGCCCATCCGCTCGTCATCGAGGCGGCGCTGCGGGTCGGCGCCGAATATGGGGCGCTGGTATTGATCGAGGCGACCTCCAACCAGGTCAATCAATACGGCGGCTACACGGGCATGGTGCCGGCCGGGTTTCGCGATTTCGTGCTCGACATCGCAGCCGGGGTCGGCTTTCCGGCCGAGCGCGTGCTGCTCGGGGGCGACCATCTCGGGCCCAATTGCTGGCAGGGCGAGCCCGCGGAGACGGCCATGGCCAAGGCCGAGGTGCTGATCGCCGCCTACGTGGCGGCGGGGTTCCGGAAGATCCATCTCGATTGCTCCATGTCCTGCGGCGGCGACCCGCTGCAGTTGTCGGACGCCGAGGTCGCCGGGCGCGCAGCGCGCTTGTGCGCCGTGGCAGAGCGCGCCTGGCAGCGCGCCGGCGGCGAGGCGCCCGTGTATGTAGTCGGCACCGAAGTGCCGGTACCGGGCGGGGCACATGAGGATCTGCAGGAGCTGGCGCTGACGACGCCGGCCGCCGCCGCCGCGACCATCGCGGCGCACCGCACGGCCTTCGCGGCGGCCGGGTTGGAGGCGGTTTGGCAACGCGTGATTGGACTGGTGGTGCAGCCGGGTGTTGAATTTGACCATGACAAGGTAATCGACTACCGCCCGGAGCGCGCCATCGAATTGAGCCATTTCATCGAATCGGAGCCGACCCTGGTGTACGAGGCGCATTCGACCGACTATCAGACGGCGCGCAATCTGCGTGCGCTGGTGCGTGACCATTTCGCCATTCTCAAGGTGGGGCCGGGCGTGACCTTCGCGTTGCGCGAAACGCTGTGGGCGCTGGCTGACATCGAGCACGAAATGTTCGGGCCGGACCGCGGCTCCGACTTCAAGAACGTGGTGCTGGGCGTAATGCAAGCTCAGCCGGAATCCTGGCGCAAATACTATTGCGATCCACGCCGGGAGCGCTTTGACCAGCAGTTCAGCCTGAGCGACCGTATTCGCTACTATTGGCCGCATCCGGCGATCCAGCAAGCGCAGGCGCTGTTGCTTGCCAACCTGGAAAAGACGCCGCCGCCGTTGTCGCTGCTAAGTCAATACATGCCGGATCAATACGTTGCCGTGCGCGACGGGCGCCTGCGCAATGCGCCGCGTGACTTGCTGAGAGAGGGCGTGGCAACCGTGTTGCGCCAGTATATGAATGCCTGTACCGCAAACGCGGATTCAATGGAGTTGAAAGCATGCTAGATACAAAAGACGAGATCCTGGGAATCGACCTGGACCACCTGAGCGCACGCGGCGGGCGGCTGACCGCGGCTGAAATCGTTCAGCAGCCAATGGTGTGGGAAAAAGTCCGCGCGCTGACCGACTGGCGCCAGGGCGCCGTGGCGCGATTCCTGACGCCGCTGCTCGCACTGCCAGGGCTGCGCATCGTCCTGACTGGCGCCGGCAGTTCCGCCTTCATCGGCGAATGCCTGGCGCCGGCCATGCTCAAGCAAACCGGCTTGCGTGTCGACGCGGTGCCGACCACGGACCTGGTGTCCGGCCCGGAACGCTTCTTTCAAGAAAATGTGCCGACGCTGCTGGTGTCGTTTGCACGCTCGGGCAGCAGCCCGGAAAGCGTGGCCGCCGTGGCCTTGGCCGATCAGTGCGTCAGCCAGATCTACCACCTGGTCTTCACCTGCAATGCGGACGGCATGCTGTATCGCCGGGTCCAGGGCCAATCGAACGCGCTGGCGGTCCTGTTGCCCGACGAGACCCACGACCGTGCTTTTGCGATGACGACCAGCTTCACCTCGATGCTGCTGGCGGCGGGGCTGGCGTTCGGCGTGATCGAGCAGGGGCCTGAAGCGGCGTCTGCGCTGGGAGCGTGCGCGACCGACCTGATCGAGCGCGCGCTGCCGCTGCTCCAGGCCTTGGTGGCCGAGCGATTCAAGCGCGTGGTCTACCTCGGCAGCAACGAACTGAAGGGCTTGGCGCGCGAGGCGGCGCTCAAGCTGCTCGAGTTGAGCGACGGCCAGGTGGTCGCGCTGTTCGATTCGCCGCTCGGCTTCCGGCACGGCCCGAAGTGCGTCATCGATGCCAACACCTTGGTCGTGGTGATGCTGTCCAACGATCCGCTGGCACGGCGCTACGACCTCGATCTTCTCAGCGAGTTGCGCGTCGATGGACGCGCCGGCCATGTGCTCGCGTTGAGTGCGGGCGACGACCTGCCAGGCAGCGAAGCCTGCTTTCAATTGTGCCATGCGGGCGCCGCCAGCGACATCGAGCTGGCCCTGCCGTTGGTCGTGTTCGCCCAGCTGTTCGCCTTCCTGCAATCGCTCGCGCTTGGAATCCGTCCGGATACGCCAAGCGCTTCCGGCACCGTCAATCGGGTCGTTAGCGGTGTGACGATTTATCCATTGGAAAGCGAGGGCGCCCATGTTCCTCGGGATTGATGGCGGAGGCACGAAGACGGAATTCGTGCTGATCGACGCGGCCGGCCGCATCCTGGGCGTGCATGGCGAGGGTAGCCTCTACCATCACCAGGTCGGCCTCGATGGCGTCGCGGCGAATTTGGCGAAGGGGACCGCCGCCTTGCTGGCCGCGGCTGGCGTGGATCGGCAAGCCATCAATTTCGCCTTTCTCGGCTTGCCGGCGTATGGCGAAGACAGCGCGGTACAGGGTCAGCTGGACGCGCTGCCGGCGGCCATCCTCGGCCACGCGCGCTATCGTTGTGGTAACGACATGATCTGCAGCTGGGCCGGCTCACTGGGGGGCGAGGAGGGCATCAGCGTGATCGCGGGAACCGGCTCCATGGCTTACGGCGAGTCGGGCGGCCTGGCCGCGCGCGCAGGCGGCTGGGGCGAGTTGTTCGGCGACGAGGGCTCGGCCTATTGGATCGGGCGCGCCGGCCTGACCCTCTTCGCGCGCATGAGCGACGGGCGTGCCAGCCGGACGCCCTTGTATGAATTGTTCCGGCGACGATTCGCGCTGAGTGACGATCTCGATCTGTGCGGGTTTGTGTACGGCACCATGAACAGCGAGCGCAACCAGGTGGCGCAAATTGCCCGCCTGGTTGCCGATGCCGCACTCGATGGCGACTGGCAGGCGCGTGCCATCTTCGACGCCGCGGCCGGGGAACTGGCTGAGCTGGTTGACGCCGTGTGGGGCGCGCTCAACAGTCCGCGCGAGGCAATGCGGGTGTCGTATTCGGGCGGCGTGTTCAACAACCTCGGTCTGCTGCTGGCGCCATTCGGACATGCGCTTGCCGCCAGGGGCGGACGCTACCAACTGGTCGCCCCCGCGTTTTCGCCAGCCATTGGCGCGGCGTTGTACGCGGCGCACTGCGCGATGATGCCGCTCGACGCGTCCGCAATGGCCCGCCTCGTGCTTGAGTCGGCGCAGATCGTGCGCCCTGCGGCGCCCACCAATCTCATTTGATTTGAACAGGAATCGTTATGATCTTCTCCATGCGCACCTTTGTACTGGCCTTGCTCGCGCTGCCGCTGGTTGCCGCCGGCGCCGACACCTACACGATGAACGATTTTAATTCCGTTCCCAAAATCGACGCGCATATGCATCTGCACAGCGATGCCAGCGCGTTGATGGTGCTGGCCCACAAAGACCGGTTCAAGCTCCTGACGATCAATGTCGATTACCGCGACTTTCCGCCCGTCGCGCAGCAGCAACACGTGGCCGCGGCCTTGCACCGCGACTTCCCGCAAGACGTGGCCTTCGCCGCGACCATCTCGACCGATGGCTTCGGCAAGCCGGGCTGGAGCGCGACGATGCTGCGCCAGGTCGACGCCGCATTCGCCCAGGGTGCCGTCGGCATCAAATTGTGGAAGAACATCGGCATGGAACTGCGGGGCGCCGATGGCAAACTGGTGATGATCAGCGACGCGCGCTTCGAACCACTGTTCAACTACCTCGAACGTAACAACAAGACCTTGCTCGGGCATCAGGGCGAACCCAAGAACTGCTGGCTTCCCCTGGACCAGATGACGGTCAACAACGACCGCGCGTATTTCAAGGCACACCCGCAATATCACATGTTCCTGCATCCGGAAATGCCGAGCTACGAGCAGCAGATGGCGGCGCGCGACACCATGCTGGCGAAGCATCCTCACATGCGCTTCGTCGGTATGCACCTGGCCTCGCTGGAGTGGGATGTGGACGAGCTGGCCCGCTTCCTGGACCGCAACCCGGACGCGAACGTCGACGTGGCGGCCCGCGTAGGCCAGCTGCAATACCAGTCGACCCGCGCGCGGGAACACGTGCGCCAGTTCTTCATCAAGTACCAGGACCGCATCATGTACGGCTCGGATATGGCGCAGTCGACCGAGCAATCGGCCGCCGATTTCGTGGCCGAGGTGCACAAGGTGTGGCTGAAAGACTGGCGCTACTTCAATACCGCCGAGATGATGACGGTGTCCGAGCTGGACGCCCCGGTGCAGGGATTGGCCTTGCCTAAGCCGGTCGTTGACAAGCTGTTCTATCTGAACGCGCGCAAGCAATACCCGCAGGCATGGCGACGCCCTGGCACGCCCGTTGCGGTGGCCAAGGTGGCGCAAAATACGAGCCGCTGAGGCCGGAGTTGATCTTTCGTTTCATGTGGCTTGCTTTCGCTGCTTTCGCTGCCTGCCTTCGCGCGGGCAGCCAATCCTGTATTATCCTCTTGGTGCGACCGTCGTTCAGTCACCGCTGTCGTGCGATAGTGGGTTCATGAAATTGGTGCGCAGTGTACGCCCTTAGGAAAGATCAGGAATGAAGAAAATCGAAAAGCTGAAATCGAAAGTTTCAATAAGTGACGAAATGCAAACAGGTGTTGCGGGCCAGGACAAGGATTTGCTGGTGGAGGAGCGCCGGCGCCGTATCCGCGAATTGGTCGAAACCCACGACCGGATGACGGTCGAGCAGCTGTCCGTGATGTTCGATATCTCGTTGGTAACGATTCGTAACGACCTCAATGCGCTCGCCGAGATCGGCGCCGTGGTGAGGACCCGGGGCGGCGCGTTGGCGCAGCGCGCGGA
Source organism: Oxalobacteraceae bacterium UBA6018 (assembly GCA_002428015.1). Lineage (GTDB taxonomy): Bacteria > Pseudomonadota > Gammaproteobacteria > Burkholderiales > Burkholderiaceae_D > Telluria_A. The sequence continues at coordinate 78,581 of DIZW01000091.1, forward strand.
AGAAGACATGCCCGTGAGCATCAAGCAGACGCTGCACCGCGCCGAGAAAATGCGCATCGCGGCGGCGGCGGTCAAGCTCATCGGTGAAGGGCAAACGGTGGTGCTCGATTCGGGATCGACGACGGGCGAGATCGCCAAGCAAATCCGCGGTTTGAAATTGCAGTCGATTAATGTGATCACGAATGCCTTGAACATTGCCGTGCTGCTCGCCAATGCGCCGCACGTGACCTTGATCATGCTCGGCGGCGTGTTGCGGCCCAGCTCGTACTCACTGTGCGGGCCGCAGGCCGAGCTCGCATTGCAGGGCTTGCATGCCGATATCCTGTTCCTCGGCTTCGATGGCCTCGATCCGGACATCGGCGTGATGACGCCGCATTTGCTTGAGGCGCGGCTCAACAGCCAGATGATCGCGGTGGCGCGGCGCGTGGTCGCCGTCGGCGACGGGTCGAAGATCGGACGGCGCAACCTGTCCATGATCGCCAAGATTGAACAGATTGACCAGATCATCACGGATACCGGCGCGAATCCCGACATGGTCGCGACGCTGCGCGAACGCGGGGTCGACGTCGTGCTCGTCTGAGCCGGGGAGCTGCCTGATCGCAGTCTCACTGCGCGTGGAAGGGGCCGTGACGACGGCTTTGCATGTGAATGGCGTACCCCCGGGGAGGCGCCTGCTCTCCCACTTTGACAACATCTTGACGAGGATTGAACATGAACGACGCGCATGGCGTTCGGCGCCGCACGCTGCTACAACTGTTGGCCGGCACGGCCCTCGACGCGCAACTGGGCACCGCATCGGCCGCCACCGCGGTGCCGGGTAGGCGTCATGTCGCGCGCATCGGCGACGCGCTCATGGCGCTCGAATTCGACGAACACATGCATTCGCGCGTCACGTCCAAATGCGGCGCGCGCCCGGCGGCCATCACGGGCTTCGGGCCGAGCGAGCATCTGCGCTTGGCTGGCGCCCAACAGTTGCTGGACTTTACGCTGACGGGCCAATCGGTCGACAGCGTGGCCGGGCCACATGGCCCTGGCGTGCGCCATTGTTTCACTGGCTTGGCGCGTAACGGCATCGAAAAAACCGTGCGCGTGAGTTTCTACGCGCGCCATCCCGGGTTTGCGGTACTGAGCGTGACCTATCGAAACCAGGGCGCGCAGCCGGTGGCCATCGAGGCTTGGACCAACAGTGCGCATACGCTGAAGCCGGCCGGGCGCGGCACGCCGGCCTTCTGGACCTATTCCGGAGCCTCCCATGCCGACCGGCGCGACTGGGTGCAGCCGCTCAAGAGCGCATTTTTCCAACGTAACTTCATGGGGATGAACGCCTCCGATTACGGCGGTGGAACGCCCGTCGTCGACGTCTGGCATCGCGAATGCGGGCTGGCCGTCGGACATCTCGAGACCGTTCCCAAGCTGGTGGCCTTGCCTGTGCGTGCCGTGGCGGGAGGCGCCGAGCTCGGCGTCGAATACGAGCGGACTGTGACCTTGCAGCCGGGTGAGCAGCTCGACACCTTCGACACCTTCCTGGCATTGCACACGGGCGACTATTTTTCCGCCCTCGATCGCTATCGGCGCGTGATGGCCGAGCGTGGCGTGCACGCCCCCAATATTCCCGAGGAATCGTACCAGCCAATCTGGTGCGCCTGGGGTTACGAGCGCGACTTTACGGTGGCGCTGATGGAAGGAACGCTCCAAAAAGCCAAGGACATTGGGCTGGAGTGGGCAGTGCTTGACGATGGCTGGCAGACCAGCGAGGGTGACTGGAAGATCGACCGCAAAAAGTTTCCACGTGGCGAGGACGACATGCGCGCTCTCGTCGGGGCCGTCAAGGGGGCGGGCATGAAGCCGCGGCTATGGTTCACGCCGCTCGCGGTCTCTCCCGGCACCGACCTGTTGCACGATCACACAGATATGCTGCTGCTCGACAAAGACGGTGCCCCCCAGTTGATCAGCTGGTGGAATTGCTTCTACCTATGCCCGGCCCACGCGGGCACGATAGCGTTCACCAAGAATCTGGTACGCAAGATTCTTGGCGAATGGGGCTACCAGGGCATCAAGCTTGATGGGCAGCATCTGAACGCCGTGGCGCCGTGCTACAACCCGGCGCACCATCATGCACGGCCGGAAGAGTCGGTGGAAAAACTGGCCGATTTCTGGAAGGCGATCTACGATACTGCGCTTGAAGTCAATCCGAACGCGGTCATGGAATTATGCCCTTGCGGAACATCCTACGCCTTCCACAACATGCCGTATATGAACCAGGCGCCGGCCTCCGATCCGCTGTCCTCATGGCAGGTCCGGCATAAAGGAAAGACGATCAAGGCGCTGATGGGGCCGTCCGCACCCTACGCCGGCGACCATGTCGAATTGAGCGACCACGGCGACGATTTCGCCTCCAGCCTGGGCGTCGGAGCCGTGCTTTCGACCAAGTTCACATGGCCGGCCGACTCCCAGCCCGGCAAGAACTTCGTTCTCACGCCGGCCAGGGAAGCCAAGTGGCGCAAGTGGATCGCGCTGTACAAGGCGAAGATGTTGTCAAAAGGCATCTACCGTGGCGAACTGTATGACATCGGCTTCGACAAGCCAGAAGCCCACGTGGTCGAAACCGGCGCCGGGCTCTACTACGCATTTTTTGCCCCGCACTGGTCCGGCCAGATTGAAATCCGTGGCCTCGCGGCGGGATCGTACGCGCTGCGCGACTATGTCAATGATGTCGCACTGGGGCAGGTCAGTGCGGCAAGGAACCGGATTGCCGTCTCGTTCGAGCACGCGCTGTTGATCGAGGCAATCCGCCTCTGATCCATGAATGACGTGGTAATTCCGAAAGGCCGTGCTCCGTACGGCCATCGGTTTTCGGAACCTGATAACTGTTGTGTCCAGCCACCTTATTTCGTTGGTGGCAACGCCAGGTGATCGTAAGAAGATCGAAAGTGATATCGTAAGGGGACCGTAAGGTAATCGTAGGTAAGATTACCTGCGTTCCCAATTTATGGATCACTATGGATTGATTTGGCGCATTGCCGCCCACGCCTGCGAGCTGACGCCGGCCGCTCACCTCGCGCCGCCCCATTCTTCCTCCCGCCACTTCGTGTCGACGCCCCTGTCGCCGGCGTTTCAATCATGTTGGGTGGCCCGAAGCCCTGCGCACGCGGCCACTCTGAACAGCGCGAACGTCCCCGAACGCGCTTCATTCCGTTTTACACCGATCGAAAGTTTCTAATTTCTTCATGTTGTGAAATTCGCAGCGAAATTCTCCGTAAGCACCGCGTTCATCTGCGCCAATTGTGGGGAAATTCGGTGCCCGCGTTTTACAAATCGTAATGTATCGAAATACAACACAAGATTTCGAAAACTTCTTGCAATTACGAAAGTGCTGAAATATGATGAACTTCGTACCATCAAATATCAATAACTAGGGGAAAAAACATGGAGCACCGTATCAACCGGACTTTCAAGAAGACCGTCATTGCTGTAGCGATCGAGCTGGCGATCATCGGCACCGCGTTTGCGCAAGATGGCGTCGCCGGCAAGACGGACGCTGATCAGACCCAGCAGGCCGCACTGGTCACCGTCAACGTGACCGGTACGCGTGCGGCGCTGGCCAGGTCGCTCGACTTGAAACGCAACTCGGCCATCATCCAGGATTCGATCTCCGCCACCGAGCTGGGCCGTTTCCCCGACGACAACGTTGCCGATTCGCTTGCCCACATTTCCGGCATTTCCATTTCCCGCACCAAAGGTGGCGAAGGGCAATACATCAATGTGCGCGGCCTCGGATCGGGCTACAACATCGTTACCTTGAACAACCGCATCCTCGCCACCGACGGCGACGGTCGCGATTTCGCTTTCGATGTCTTGCCTTCGGAAGTCATTTCCGGTGCCGACGTGATGAAGTCCGCGCAAGCCTCGCAGACCGAAGGCAGCATCGGCGGTTCCGTCAACCTGCGCTCGGCCCGTCCCCTGGATTTCCCCGGCATGCACGCCTCGGTTCGCGTCGAAGGCGATCATAACGACCTGTCGCGCAAGAACGGCGAGAAGATCTCCGGCGTATTCAGCAAGACCTTCGCCAACAATACGATGGGTGTGCTGCTGGGGGTGGTGGTCTCGAATAAGGAAGTGCGCACGGACTCGATGAATTACAACGCGTTTGACGCGAATTCACCCGGCAGCTTCGACGCGAACGGCGACGGCAAAATCGGCGCGGACGAGAATCATCTGCTGGCGTCGTGCTGCATCGCTTTCGGTTCTGTGTTTGAGAAAAAGAAGCGTGCCGCGGTATCGGGTGTGTTCGAGTGGAAGCCTTCGAACAACTTCAAGATGGCTGCCGATTTCGTGGCGACCCGCCTGGACTCGCCTCAAGTCGGGTATAACCAGGCGTACTACGTCAAGAGTACCGCTGGCCGCTGGTCCGATGTCGTCATCAATGATCACCTGGTCACCAAGATGACGGTCAAGGATTTGATTCCGGAAGTGGCCAATATCACGTCCGACCGGGTCGTGGACACCAAGCAGGTCGGGTGGAAGGGCGACTGGCGCGTGTCGAATGATCTGAGGCTCGTCGGTGATGTCTACCGTTCGACTTCGGTGCGCAATTCGGGCGGCAAGGACTCCTTCGTCGTCGCCGGCATCGCTGGCCACAACACCGGATTCTGGAGCGATAACAATGACGCCCTGCCGAATATCCGCGTGCAGCTGGCGGACGGGCGCGATCTGGCAACCGCCTTGGCCGCCGGCCAGCTCGGCAACGCCGACTATGGCCCGCACTACGCCGGTCTGTCCGGCACCAACGTGAAGGACAAGATCACCGGCGCGTCGCTCGAAGGGCGCCTCGTGCTGAACAACGATTGGCATCTGGATGGCCTCAATTTCGGCCTCAACGGCACCTCGCGTGCAAAGGTGCGCAACTTCATCGGCAACGACCAGACGGGCGGTTCCTGCCAGTACTGCGGCATGTATAGCACCACCTTCGCGTCGATGGGGGCGAACGTCGTCAGCACCATGACGGTTCCTAATTACATGCGCGGCGCCGGGGGAAGTTTCCCGACCACGTTCATCAAGTTCGACGTGCCGGCCTATTTTGCCGGCCTCAAGGGACTGGACGGCAAGCCGAAGCTTGGCGCTGACGGTTTGCCAACAGGGAAAATCTTTGATTCCAGCAAGTCGCAGCCGGTGCTGGACCCGATCCAATCCTATGACGTGACGGAGAAGTCGTCGTCCGCCTACGCCCAACTCGATCTCTCCGGCGACAAATGGTCTGGCAATGTCGGTGCGCGCCTGGTGCATACCGCGACCACGTCCAAGAGCGCGATCAATCGCATTGTGTCGATCGTGGACCCAACCCCTACGGTCGCCACGAGCAGCCCGACCGTTTCCTACAGCCCGGCCTCGCCAGTGTCCGAAGATGGTTCCTACACCAAGCTGCTGCCTTCGGCTAACGTGACCTATATGGTCGAGCCGAATCTGGCGGTGCGCGCGGCAATTGCCAAGGTGATGGCGCGTCCTTCGCTGGACAAGCTGGCGCCGACGCAAACGGACAATACGCTCACACGCCGCTATGAAATCAGCGTGACGGGCGATCCGAAGCTCAAGCCGACCGAGGCCGTTCAGCAGGATTTGTCGGTCGAGTGGTATTTCCATCCAAAGTCGATGCTCTCGGCCGCCGTGTTCGCAAAGCAGGTTAAGAACTTCATCACTTACCAGACTGACGCGAATGTCGACATCGGGGTGCCTGGTTACCTGTACACGGTAACCCATCCTGTCAATGGCGACAACGCGAAGGTCCTGGGTTTGGAACTCGGCGTGCAGCACTTCTTTGACAATGGCTTCGGCATCAACGCGAAGTTCACCAAGACCAATACCAAGGCCTATTCGAAAGGCGTGTATACGGGCCAGCTGGAGGGTGTGGCGCCTGCGGCCTCGTCGATCGCGTTTCTTTACGAGGACCACGGCATCAATTCCCAGATTTCCTTCGACTACACGGGTAAGTACACCCAGAGCTCGAATGCGGTCGCAGGCTACCCTAACGTCGTCGCGCCGGTCATGTGGGTGACGGCTTCGGCCTCGTATGAATTTGCGAAGAACTTGACCGTCTTCGTGGAGGGCAAAAACCTGTCGAATGCCGTCACGCGTTCCGCGCTGGGCCGCCCGGACGCGGTTTATGGCTTTGAAACCTGGGGCCGTACTTATGTCGCCGGTGTTAGCGCCAAGTTCTGATAACACGGACGAGCTTGGACAACTGTTAGTCCGGATGCTCGTTTGATTTAGGGTAATTGGGCCGCCTTCCCGCAATGGTGGAGGCGGCCCAGTGTGTTTTGAAGCAAAAAATCAAATCTACTTTTTTTGAGGTGATGATGAAATTGCAGAGATCGCGCAGCAGTATCAATATCGCAGCCTTACTGATGGCCGCCGCGACCATCATGGTGCCGGCGTGGGTGAGTGCACAGACGGTTCCCGGCTCTATGCCGTTTACAGT
>DIZW01000092.1:0-14545 GCA_002428015.1 Oxalobacteraceae bacterium UBA6018
GGGCTGGGCGATCGGCGCGGCGGTCGGCACCGCCGCCGCCAACCCGCACGTGCCGGTGGTGTGCATCACCGGCGACGGCTCGATGCTCATGAGCGGCCAGGAATTCTCGGCCGCCGTGGCCGAGCGCCTGAACGTGATCTTCGTGGTCCTCAACGACGCCGCGCTGGGCATGGTCAAGCACGGCCAGCGCCTGGGCGGGGCCGAGCAGATCGGCTTCGAACTGCCGCGCACCGATTTCGCCATGCTGGCCCAGGCCCTGGGCGGGCACGGCCACGTGATCGACTCGCCGGCCGACATGGACGCGCTCGACATCGAGGCCATCTGCCGTCGCGCCGGGCCCACCCTGCTCGATGTGCGCATCGACGGCGAGGAGATCCCGCCGATGAATGCGCGCATGCGCGTGCTGGGAGAGACCCTGTGAGGCGCCTGGAAGGCAAGGTGGCCTTGGTCACCGGCGGCTCCAGCGGCATGGGCCTGGCCAGCGCGCTGCTGTTCAAGGAGCACGGGGCACGGCTGGCCATCACTGGGCGTGAGCCGGCCACGCTTGATGCGGCCGCGGCCCGCCTGGGCCAGGACGTGCTGGCCGTGCGCAGCGACGCCGCCAGCCTGGCCGATATCGACGGCCTGATGGCCGCCGTCGGCGAACGCTACGGCCGCCTGGACGTCCTCTTCATCAACGCCGGCGTGGCCCACGCCGCGCCCATCGAGAGCGTGAGCGAGGCCGACTTCGATGCCCAGCTCGGCATTAACCTGAAAGGGGCGTTTTTCACCATTCAAAAGGCGCTTCCGCTGATGCGATCGGGCGCGTCGATCATCCTGACCACCTCGATCACCAACCAGCTCGGCTCGCCCAACTTCAGCGTCTACGGGGCCAGCAAGGCCGGCCTGCGTTCGCTGGTCAAGTCACTCGCGCTCGAACTGATCGGGCGCGGCATCCGCGTCAACGCCATCAGCCCAGGGCCCATTGCCACGCCGATGTTCGACCGGCTAGGCCTGCCCGAGGCGCTGGCGGAGGCGAAGAAAGCTGCCATCGCCGACAAGTCGCCCAGCAAGCGCTTCGGCGCCGCGGCCGAAATCGCCAGCTGCGCACTGTTTTTGGCCAGCAGCGAGTCTTCCTACATCGTCGGCGAGGAAATCGTCGTCGATGGCGGCATGAGTCTGCTTTAAGGAGGACAGCATGGAACCCACTGACACCAATCCGAACCTGATCCACACCAGCATCTGGGATGAAGAATGCGAGCCGGACAACCCGTTCGCCACCCGCGCCGCGTTCTGCCACGGGTACGACGTCTACGGCGCCACGCTGGGCCAGGCGAGCGCGACCGACATGCTGTTTCTGCTGCTGCGCGGCGAGCCGCCGGCGCCGCGCCAGGCGCGACTGCTGAACGTGCTGGCGGTGGCGCTGGCCAACCCCGGGCCACGCGATCCGTCCATCCACGCCGCCATGTGCGGTGGCGTGGCCGGATCGACCGCAGCCGCCACCCTGAGCGCGGCCCTGGCGGTCGGCGCCGGCGGCAATGGCGGCGCGCGCGAAGTGCTGCTCGCGATGCAGGCATGGCGCGCGTGCGCGACCGACCTGGCGGCGTGGAAAGCGCATATCGCCGCCCCTCCGGATAGCGCGGCGAGCATCTGGCCGGTCCAGGAGCACGTCCCTGGCTTCGATCCGCACGGTACCAGTTGCACCACGATCGTGCGCCAAAGCCTGGCTGCGATGGCGGCGCTTGACGTCGGTCCCGAACTGGCCTGGCTGGAGCAGCAACGCCCGGCGCTGGAGGCGGCCGCCGGTCGACCCCTGGCGATGGCCGGCGTGGCCGCCGCCGCGCTGCATGCCTTGGGCTTTAGCGCGGCACAGGGCGAGATGCTGTTCCTGCTGCTGCGTCTGCCCGGGGCGGTGGCCCATGCGTTGGAGCAAACCGAACTCGGGTTCCGCAAGTTCCCTTTCTATACCATCGAACTGGAGAAACAGGCATGAACGGTCCGGACTTTCTTGAGCAACATATCGGCCACCTGAGCAGCCGCATGGGCGCCGCCGTCATCGGCAGCCACGCCATGTTCCGCGGCCATGATCTGCATGCCGAACTGCGCGAAATGGACTGGGTCGAGCTGACCTTGTTCGGCATTACCGGGCGCCGCTTCACCGCCCAGCAAATCGAACTGCTGCACGGCATTCTCGTCTACACCAGCTATCCCGACGCGCGCATCTGGAACAATCGCGTCGCGGCCTTGGCCGGGTCGGCACGCAGCACGCCGGCACTGGCGATCTCGGCCGCGTTGGCGGTCTCCGAGGCCGGCATCTACGGCGGTCAGCCAGGCGTGCGCGCGATCGACTTCTTCCTGCGCGCGCATCGCGCCATGCAGGCCGGCACCGCGCTGGCGACGGTCGTCGCCGCCGAGAAGCGCGTGTACGGCTACGGCCGTCCGACGCCCGAACTGGGCGACGAGCGCCTGCCCTGGCTGCTCGCGCTGGCGCGCCGGCTGGGCTTGGGCGATGGCCCGCACTTGCGCATCGCTCTCGATACCGAGCAACTACTGTTAGCCAAGAACCCGCGCCTGCGCATGAATTACGCGGCCATGACGTCCGCGCTGTGCGCCGATATGGGCTTTTCAATCGACGAATTCCACATGTTCAGGGTGCCGCTGTTCATGGCAGGTATGCCGCCAGGCTACATCGAAGCGCGCGAGCGTCCGGAAGGCAGCCTGTTCCCCGTGCCTTGCCGCGACATCGCCTATCACGGAAAGCCACGCAGGACGTGGCCCGCATCTGTGACCTCATAAAACATACAGTTCACACAAATGTATGTTGGAAAGATCACGAAATGTTGCCGCAGCCTAAACTGTATAGTATGGTTGCAGGACACGGCCAAGCGTAATTGCCAATTTGCCTACACCGATCCTCTAGGGAGACCATTTGTGAAATTCGTGAGCGCGTTTCCGCTCAGCCTGGCGTTAGTCTTGGTGCTGCAAGCACACGGCGCACAGGCCCAGGTCAGTGAAGAAGATGAACTCTCCTTGGTGTATGGGGATAAAAGCAGTATCAGCCTTGCCACCGGCAGCCAGCAGTCGCTGCGCCGGGCGCCGGCCGTCGCCACCGTGATCACGTCGCAGGACATTGCGGCCATGGGCGCGACCGACCTCGACCAGGTGCTCGAGTCGGTGGCCGGCATTCACGTCAATCGCAGTCCCAACCAGTATTCGCCCCTGTACGTGGTGCGCGGGATCGTCAGCCCGTATACCCCGCAAGTGCTGGTACTGCAAAACGGCATTCCGATGACGACGCTCTACCAAAGCAACAAGGGCAACGTCTGGGGCGGTTACCCGGTCGAGCACATCGCCAGGATTGAGATCATCCGCGGCCCGGGGTCGGCGCTCTACGGTTCGGACGCCTACTCCGGCGTGATCAACATCATCACCAAGAACGCGGCCGATGCGGCCGGTACCGAGATCGGCGCCCGCGCGGGCAGTTTCGGCACGCGCGACGCCTGGATCCAGCATGGCGGAAAGCTCGGCAATGCCGATGTGGCCGGCTACCTGCGCGTGGGCCGCACCGATGGCTTTCGCAGCATCATCGACGCCGACGCCCAGACCCGCAACGACACCTTGTTCCACACCAACGCCAGCCTTGCTCCGGGACCGGTCAACACGGGCAACGATGCCATCGACGGCAACCTCGACATCGGCCTGGAGAAATGGCGCTTTCGCGCTGGCTACAAGCTGCGCGACAACGTCGGCACCGGCGCCGGCATTGGCAATGCGCTCGACCCGGTCGGCAAGTCGCGCAGCGAACGCATCACCACCGACCTGTCCTGGACCGACCCGCAAATCAGCCGCGACTGGAGCGTCGGCGCCATGCTGTCGACCTTGTACTATGTGCAGCTGACCCCGTCGGATTACCAGTTATTTCCGCCGGGGATGCGCTTCCCGACCGGACTGTTCCCGGATGGCATGCGCGGCGGACCTGATACCTGGGAACGCCAGGTGCGCCTGTCGGGGTTCGCCAGTTACGCCGGCGTGCAGGGCCACCATGTGCGAATCGGCATCGGCCACGACGACCTGAACTTGTACCGGACGGCGGAAACGCGCAATTTCAATTACAGCGCGTCCGGGCTGCCGATCCCCCTGCCGGAAAGCCTGCAGTTCGCCGACACCAATCCGATGCTGCGTCCGCAACGACGCCTGGTCGACTATGTGTATGTGCAGGACGAATGGAATCTGGCACCGGACTGGGCCCTCACGGCGGGGATGCGCCACGACCACTACTCCGATTTCGGCGGCACCACCAATCCGCGTGTGGCGCTGGTATGGGACGCCTCGCTGGATCTGACGGCCAAGCTGATGTATGGGCGTGCGTTCCGCGCGCCGGCATTCGTGGAAAGCTACGGCATCACCAATCCGGTCGCCCTCGGCAATCCCGCCTTGAAGCCTGAAACCAACAACACACTTGAAATGGCATTCGCGTGGCAGGCACGCACCGATATCGAGGCCAACCTCACTCTGTATCACTACGCCATGTCCGACATCATCCGGACCATCCCCAACGCCATCGCCAACACTGGTGCGACATTCATGAACCGCGGCGGCCAGCACGGCAGCGGCATGGAGCTCGAATCGACCTGGAACGCTACCCGCAACCTGCGCCTGATGGCCAACTACAGCTGGCAGCGCTCGATCGACGAGGCCAGCGGCCAGGATGCCGGCTACGCCCCCCACCACCACCTGTACGGCCGCGCCGACTGGCAGGTCGGCGAGTTGTTCCAGCTCGGCGGCCAGCTCAACTGGGTGGCCAAGCGCCAGCGCGCCGCCGGCGACCTGCGCGCCCCGGTGCCGGACTACACCACGGTCGACCTGAGCCTGGGAACGCCGCGCGGCCGCGGCGCATGGGATTTCAGCGCGACCGTGCGCAACCTGTTCAACGCCGACGTGCGCGAACCCAGCCTGGCCCCCGGCCTGCAATTGCCGCACGACCTGCCGATGGCGCAGCGCAGCATTTCGTTGCAGGCGCGCTACCAAATGTAGTTAATCTAGTCCGCAAAGGGTTGTACTAACGCAAAAGAATCGCCCGTCGATTCGACTGACCTTTGATCAATCGCAAGGTCAACGAAAAAAAATCCGCGCCCGCCCTAGCGCATGTTGCGGCGCAATATAAATCGCAGTAGAATCGCCTTGATACCACAAGTAACAAGGGCGATGATGAACCAAGCGGCTTACCCCAATGCTGGGCGGCACAGCGATCCGTCCATCCTGATCGTCGACGATGCACCCGACAACCTCGGCGTACTGCGCCGCATGATGGCCGGCCAGGGATACCAGACCCTGGTGGCCAATTCCGGCCCCCTGGCCCTGTCGCTGGCGCGCCGCATGCACCCGGACCTGATCCTGCTCGACGTCGTCATGCCCGGCATGGACGGCCTGGAGACCTGCCGCCAGCTCAAGCAGCACGCGGCCACCTGCGACATCCCGGTGATCTTCATGAGCGCGCGCAACGACACCGACGACGTCGTGGCCGCCTTCGAGCAGGGCGCGGTCGACTACATCCCCAAGCCGCTGCGCATGGCCGAGGTGTGCGCGCGCGTGCGCACCCAGCTGCATATCCACACCGCCCAGACCGCGCTGCAGCACGCGGCCATGGCCGATCCCCTCACCAAGATCGGCAACCGGCGCCACTTCGACGGCTTCCTCGAACAGGAATGGCAGCGCGCCATCCGCAGCGCCGAGCCGCTGTCGCTGCTGATGGTCGACGTCGACCATTTCAAGCTGTACAACGACACCCACGGCCACGCCGCCGGCGACGCCGCCCTGTGCGCGGTGGCCAAGGTGCTGCAGCAGCACGCCCCGCGCGCCACCGACCTGGCCGCGCGCTACGGCGGGGAGGAATTCACGCTGCTGTTCGCCGAAACCCCGGCCCCCAGCGCGGCCATCCTGGCCGAGGCGGTGCGCGCCGACGTGGCCGCGCTGGGCCTGCCCAACCCGCGCGTGCCCGGCGGCGGCTGCGTCACCGTGAGCATCGGCGTGGCCACCATCGTGCCCACCCAGCTCGACGACGTGGCCACTTTCTTCAACGCCGCCGACCTGGCCATGTACGCGGCCAAGAACGGCGGGCGCAACCGGATCCACGCTATCGACAAGGGCAACAGCACCTGGGAAAGCGTGCGCGCGCTGGTCATGCCCCAGCTGTCTTGACGCACGCCGGTGATCGGCCAGCGGTCCGCGCGCGCGCGCCTGGGTTGGGGGCGCCTGTCCGGGCCAGCGCACACTGCTCATGAACAGGCGGTCCGGACTTCCGCGCCGCGGATGGCGCCGCCGCGGTCCACACCTGCCGCCTGTAACGCGGCAGCTGTCCGGCCACGCGCGCGCTGCGAATGGTTCGCTATCCGGCCCTGCGGGTCCTGTTGACGCGGCAGCGATCCGGCCCCGTGCGCGCTGGTGACGGGGCAGCGATCCGGCCCTGCGTGCACTGTTGACGCGGCAGCCATCCGGCCCAGCGCGCGATCTTGACGCGCCGGCTGTCCAGGCGCTGGCGCGAACCAGGGCAGCCCGTCCGCGCGCCCATGCCGGCGGGCGGCCGGGAAAGGCGTCGCCGCCGTGCGCCGCAGCCCCAATTGCGCCTATAATAACGGTCGCCATTTCGCTCTCAACCCGGTACCGCCGTGAATCCACATCTCGACCAACTGCACCCCTATCCGTTCGAAAAGCTGCGTCAACTGTTCGCCGGCGTCACCCCGAACCCGGACTACGCGCCGATCAGCCTGGGCATCGGCGAGCCCAAGCACCCGACCCCGGCGTTGATCCAGAAGGCCCTCACGCACAGCGTGCAGGGCCTGGCCAGCTATCCGAGCACGGCCGGCACCGACGCCCTGCGCGGCGCCATCGCGGCCTGGCTCGAGCACCGCTACGGCGTGCCGCCGCTGGACCCGGCCACCCAGGTGCTGCCGGTGAACGGCTCGCGCGAGGCGCTGTTCGCCATCGCCCAGTGCGTGATCGACTCGTCCCGCCCGGCCCCGCTGGTGGTGTGCCCGAATCCCTTCTACCAGATCTACGAGGGCGCGGCCTACCTGGCCGGCGCCGAGCCCTACTTCGTCAACTCCGAGCCGGCCCGCAATTTCGGCTGCGACTACGCCAGCGTGCCGGCCGAGGTGTGGCCGCGCGTACAACTGCTGTACCTGTGCTCGCCCGGCAACCCGACCGGCGCCACCCTCACCCTGGAGGACTGGCGCCAGCTGTTCGCGCTGGCCGACCAGCACGGCTTCGTGATCGCCGCCGACGAGTGCTATTCCGAGATCTACCACGGCAGCGCGCCGCCGCTGGGCGCGCTGGAGGCGGCCCACGCCCTCGGCCGCGCCGGCGGCCCCCACCCGTACGCGAACCTGATCGTCTTCAGCAGCCTGTCCAAGCGCTCCAACGTGCCCGGCATGCGCTCGGGCTTCGTGGCCGGCGACGCGGCGGTGATGAAGAAGTTCCTGCTGTACCGCACCTACTGCGGGGGCGCCATGGCGCCGCCGGTGCAGGCGGCCTCGATCGCGGCCTGGGGCGACGAAACCCATGTGCAGGAGAACCGCGCCAAGTACCGCGAGAAGTTCGCGCTGGTCACCCCCATGCTCAAGGCGGTGATGGACGTCGAACTGCCCGACGCCGGCTTCTACCTGTGGGCCGACGTGCGCCGCAGCGGCCTGAGCGACACCGAATTCGCCCGCCGCCTGTATGCCGAATATAATGTCACTGTGTTGCCCGGCAGCTACCTGGCGCGCGACGCGCACGGCATCAATCCCGGGCGCGACCGCATCCGCATGGCGCTCGTGGCCGAAATCGACGAGGGCCTGGAAGCGGCCACGCGCATCGTCCAGTTCTGCAAGCTCCTGAAAAGCGTATCCTGATTCATCACCCCACCAAAGTCCAATCATGACCCAACAACTCCAGAACATCATCGACACCGCCTGGGAACAGCGCGCCGAAATCAGCCCATCGAACGGCAGCGCCGAACTGCGCGAAGCGGTCGCCCACGTGATCGCCGGCCTTGACGACGGCAGCATGCGCGTGGCCCAGAAGACCGGGGCCGACTGGGTGGTGAACCAGTGGATCAAGAAGGCCGTGCTGCTCTCGTTCCGCCTGGAGAACAACAGCGTCATGCCGTGCGACGGCAGCATGCAGTTCTACGACAAGGTGCCCACCAAGTTCGCCAACTACAGCGCCGAGGACTTCGCGCGCGGGGGCTTTCGCGTGGTGCCGCCGGCGGTGGCGCGGCGCGGCAGCTTCATCGCCAAGAACGTGGTCCTGATGCCGTCCTACGTCAACATCGGCGCCTACGTCGACGAGGGCGCGATGGTCGACACCTGGGCCACGGTGGGCTCGTGCGCCCAGATCGGCAAGAACGTGCACCTGTCCGGCGGCGTGGGCATCGGCGGCGTGCTCGAACCGATGCAGGCCAACCCGACCATCATCGAAGACAACTGCTTCATCGGCGCCCGCTCGGAGATCGTCGAAGGCGTGATCGTGGAAGAGAACTCGGTCATCTCGATGGGCGTGTACATCGGCCAGTCGACCAAGATCTTCGACCGCGCCACCGGCGAAGTGAGCTACGGGCGCGTGCCGGCCGGCTCCGTGGTCGTTTCGGGCAACCTGCCCTCGCCCGACGGCACCTACAGCCTGTACTGCGCCGTGATTGTCAAGCGGGTCGACGCCAAGACGCGCGCCAAGACCGGCATCAATGAGTTGCTGCGCGGCATTTGATACAGTAGCATTAGGCGCCGCCCTCCGCTGCGGCGCCTTACCAGGAGAATGACGATGACCATGGACCGCTTGTTCCAGTTAATGAAAGAGAAAAACGCGTCGGACATGTTCTTCGCCGTCAACTCGCCCGTGCACATCAAGATCAATGGCAACCTCATCCCGATCAACCAGCACCGGCTCGACGCGCACCAGATCGTCGGCCTGCTGGGCGAGGTCGCCACGCCCGAGCAAATGGACGAGCTCCAGCGCGAGAACGAGCTCAACATGGGTATCTCCGTGTCCAACCTGGGGCGCTTCCGGCTGTCGGCGTTCCGCCAGCGCGGCTCGATCTCGGCGGTGTTCCGTTTCGTCCCCGCCAACATCCCGGCCCTGGCCGACCTCGGCCTGCCGCCCGTGCTCTCCGAGCTGATCATGGAAAAGCGCGGCCTGCTGCTGCTGGTGGGCGCCACCGGCTCGGGCAAGTCGACCACCATCGCCGCGATGCTGGACCACCGCAACGAGTTGCGCGCCGGCCACATCCTGACCCTGGAAGACCCGATCGAATTCCTGTTCAAGCACAAGAAGTCCATCGTCAACCAGCGCGAGATCGGCAGCGACACCAGCAGCTTCTACACGGCCCTGCGCAACTCCATGCGCCAGGCGCCGGACTGCATCCTGATCGGCGAGATCCGCGACAAGGAAACCATGGCGTCGGCGCTGGCGTATGCCCAGTCCGGCCACCTGGTGCTGGCCACCCTGCACGCCAACAACAGCTACAACGCGCTCAACCGCATCATCAGCTTCTACCCGATCGAGAACCGCCCCGCCCTGCTGCAAGACTTGTCGTCGGCGGTCAAGGCGATCGTCTCCCAGCGCCTGGTGCGCTCGGCCAAGGGCGGCACCCGCCAGGCCGCGGTCGAAATCATGGTCAACACGCGCTACGTGGCCGAGCTGATCGAGCAAGGCGAGATCGGCCAGATCAAGGATGCGATGGAAAAGAGCCTGTCGCCGGGGTCGCAGTCGTTCGAGTCGGCCTTGTTTGAGCTGGTCAAGAGCGGCCTGGTGACCCAGGAAGAAGCGCTGGCCAACGCCGACTCGGCCACCAACCTGCTGTGGCTGCTCAACAACAGCTCGGACAGTGCGACGTCCAAGAAGGAAGAGGCGCCGGCGCCGCAAAAGCCGGCCGACGATTCGGCCTCCTTCACCGAGTTCACCCTCAATCCCTGAGCGTCGTCCTGCCGGGCGCGCAAAAAAAGAGGGCGGAGTTCGCCTCCGCCCAAGGTACTGCCACGATCGTTGATCGGCGCGCCTGGCGCCGGGGTGCCGCGTTCTTGCCCGCTCCTACTTGTTGCGGAAAATAAGTTCCTTCATCGCCTGCAGCTTCGGGTGCACGATCGGCACGCTCAGCATCGTGCTGGCAATGGCCATCAGCAGCAGCGCGGTGAAGGTTTCATTGGTGATGATGTTTTTGTCGAGCAGGATATTGACGAAGATGATCATGATCAGCGCCTTGGTCTGCAGCAGCCAGCCGATGATGGACGCCTCGCCCTTCTCCCAGTTCAGGATCTTTCCAGCCAGGCCCACGCCGATCAGCTTGCCGGCCACCGACGCCACCAGCAGCACGCCGGCCGCGATGAACACCGCCGTGCCGCCGACGGCAAAATTGGTCTTCAGGCCTGTGCTGAGGAAGAACACCGGCATGATCGCCAGCAGCACGTGGTGGCGCATCAAGTCCATCTGCTTCTGGTCGAACCAGTGGGCGTCCATCACCGCGCCGGACAGGAAGGCGCCGACCATGAAATGCAGGCCCGCCCAGTCGGCCGCGAAACCGCAGGCGGCCAGCCAGATCAGGCCCACGTACCAGCGGTCGCGCTCCGGAATGCGCACCATGATCTTGCGGAAGGCGTAGGCGGCGATGGTGAACACGGCCAGGAAGCCGGCCTGGCGCCCGACCCGGGTCCAGTCCAGCAGGATGAGCGCCAGCACGCCCCAGATCGCCACGTCGTCCAGGCTGGCGTAGCGCAGGATGCGCTGGCCGATCGGCTGGCGCAGCACGTCCAGCTTTTCCATCAGCAGAATCAGGATCGGCAGCGCGGTCACGGCGCACGCCATCCCCACCCCGAGCACGAACTGCCAGGGCATGCCCTTGGGGCCGATCCAGCCCGCGTAGCCAAGCATGCCCAGCGCCGCGACGCAGCCGAACACCAGCGGCGTGCCCAGCGCCAGGCCGGCCGTGATGGTGCTCTCGCGCCGGTGCTCCCAGGCCTTGACGAGGTCGAGTTCGATGCCGGCGATCATCACGAAGATCATGACCGCCCACCAGGCGATGCCGTTGAGCGAGGCGATCACGGCGCCGTTGAACACGAACCGGTAATAGTCGGGAAAGGCGGCACCCAGCACGCCGGGGCCGAGCACGATGCCGGCCATGATCTGGACCACCACCAGCGGCGCGTAGTAGTCGGTCTTGCAGACCCGCCAGATGAGGTAAGGAATGGAAAAGATGATCAGCATTGCCAGGAGAAAGATCTCCGTCGTACTCATTTCAGCGTGCATGGATGTCCCGTAGTTATGAATTTTTTTTTATTTGAATACCGTACCGGCGCGACGATCCCCGGCAGGCATGCACTGCTTGCGCGCTTGTTGCGGATGCTTCGGATGCTTCTTACTGCTGTGAGAAAACCGGCGACTTGAACCAGCTCGAGACGAAGCCCGCGTCGATGTCGCGCCCCGGCGTCGCCTCGACCTCGGCCACCGAGCGGCAATTGAAGATGTTCAGCCGCGACCAGCCCTGCTTGCCGTTGCGGCTGCTGCCGAGGGAGGCCCCGAACAGGCCGAACCCGGCCGGACGCGCGGCACCCTGTCGCGCAGCCTGCAACTGTTGCTCATGCGACCAGGCCAGATTGCGCGCGATCGCCTCGACCGCCTGCACCTGGGACTGGAGCGCCTGGATCTGGCCGCGCATGGCGTCCATCTCGAGTGCGTTGGCCTGCAGCCGCGCCGCGTGCTCGGCCGCGGCCTGGGCGACACGGGCGTCGGCGTCGGCATGCAGGCGCGCGGCCAGCGCGTCGACCACCTCCTGGATCGTCTGCGCCGTCTTAACCTGGCGCACGTTGACCTGGCCGGCCTCCAGCTCCAGCTCCTTGAGGTATTTGTGGATCGTCGTTTTCGATCCGGTGTTGCCCAACTCGGCGCGCACCGCGTCCACGGACGCATAACGGCCCTGCGCGGCGAGCGCCTCGCATGCCTTCTTGACTTCGGATTTATCCAGCCCTGGTCGCGCCATGTCGTTGCCTCATCAGCCGTTACGTTATTACGTACTACTCAAGAGCTGCGAATTGTATCTGCGAAATTATTGGAAGTCCAACGAAATAAATGCCACCACAGCAAAAACGGCGCTCCCCGCCGATAAAGGCACCGGCCCGCCGCGCCTGGCCTGTGCCGGCCGATGCCGAAACCGGCCCAAACTTTCCCCATGCGAGAGCGGCGATTACCCCGGGAGGTGCGGGCCTATGGTATCCTCTCGGGTTCCCCCAAAGCCTTGCCAATTGCACACCGCGGCGCGCCTTGCGCGCATCCCGTGCGCCGCCCTCATGATGAAAACCACGCTCTACGGCATTCCCAACTGCGACACCGTCAAAAAAGCCCGCACCTGGCTGGCTGAACACGCCCACGAGGCCGCCTTCCACGACTTCAAGAAGCAAGGCCTGGCACGCGCCACCGTGGCCGCCTGGCTCGAACAGCTCGCGTGGGATGTGCTGGTCAACCGCAAAGGCACCACCTGGCGCAAGCTGACCGACGCCGAGCGCGCCGCCGTCACCGGCCCGGCCGCGGCGCTGGAACTGATGCTGGCCCACCCCTCGGTCGTCAAGCGCCCGGTGCTCGCGCACGCGGGCCGCTACAGCGTCGGCTTTTCCGCCGTGCAGTACGAACAGCTGTTTAACCCATCCGCATCATCGAAAAGCACGCCATGACCTCCTCCCGCACCCTCGCGCTGACCGAACAACTGATCGCCCAGTCCTCCGTCACCCCCGACGACAAGGGCTGCCAGCGCCGCCTGATCGAGCTGCTCGAGCCGCTCGGCTTTCGCTGCGAGAGCATCGAGTCGAACGGCGTGACCAACCTGTGGGCGCGGCGCGGCAGCGCGGCGCCCCTGTTCGTGTTCGCCGGCCACACCGACGTGGTGCCGACCGGCCCGGCCGAGCAGTGGCAGTCGGCGCCCTTCCAGCCCACCATCCGCGACGGCAAGCTGTACGGGCGCGGCGCGGCCGACATGAAGACCTCGATCGCCGCCTTCGTGGTCGCCTGCGAGGAGTTCATCGCGGCCCATCCCGACCATGCCGGCTCGATCGCCTTCCTGATCACCAGCGACGAGGAAGGCCCGGCCACCGACGGCACCGTGGTGGTCTGCCGCATGCTCGAGGAGCGCGGCGAGAAGCCCGACTACTGCCTGGTCGGCGAGCCGACCTCGTCCGAAGTGCTGGGCGACGTGATCAAGAACGGGCGCCGCGGCTCGCTCTCGGGCAAGCTGACCATCAAAGGCGTCCAGTGCCACATCGCCTATCCGCAGCTGGGCCGCAACCCGATCCACCAGGCCGCGCCGGCGCTGGCCGAGCTGGCCGCCGAGCAGTGGGACGCGGGCAACGAATACTATCTGCCCACCTCGTGGCAGATGTCCAACATCCACGCCGGCACCGGCGCCAACAACGTCATCCCGGGCGAGGTCGTGGTCGACTTTAACTTCCGCTTTTCCACCGCCAGCACCCACGAGGACCTCCAGCGGCGCGTGCACGCGATCCTGGACAAGCACGGCCTCGAATACGAGCTCAAGTGGGCACTGTCGGGCCTGCCCTTCCTCACCCCGCGCGGCGTGCTGTCGGACGCGCTCTCACGTGCCATCGCCAGCGAAACCGGGGTGACGACCGAACTGTCGACCACCGGCGGCACCTCGGACGGGCGCTTCATCGCGCGCATCTGCCCCCAGGTGATAGAATTTGGCCCTCCGAACGCCAGCATCCACAAGATCGACGAGCACATCGAAGTGCGCTACGTCGATCCCTTGAAAAATATCTACCGCCGCACCCTGGAAAACCTGCTGGCCCAAGCAGCCTAACCCCGCAGCCCTACCGAGAACAGGCCATGACCACCTCCTTTAGCACCACGCGCGACCTGCTGCGCTACGCCGTCACCCGCTTCAACACGGCCAAGCTGTACTTCGGCCATGGCAGCGCCGAAGCGCTCGACGAAGCGGCCTACCTGATCCTGCACACGCTCAAGCTCCCGCTCGACAAGCTCGAGCCCTTCCTCGACGCCCGCCTGCTGCCCGAGGAAGTGCTGCAGGTGCTGGCCGTGATCGAGCGGCGCGCCAGCGAGCGCGTGCCTGCCGCCTACATCACCAACGAGGGCTGGCTCGGCACCTATGCGTTCTACGTCGACGAGCGCGTGATCGTGCCGCGCTCGTTCATCGCCGAGCTCATTCCCCACCAGCTCAGCCCGTGGGTGGCCGATCCGGACGGGGTCGAGAACGTCCTGGAACTGTGCACCGGCTCGGGCTGCCTGGCCATCATGCTGGCCGACGCCTTCCCCAACAGCGTGGTGGACGCGGTCGACATCTCGCGCGACGCGCTGGAAGTGGCCGAGCGCAATATCCGCGACTACCAGCTCGAAGGCCGGGTCAATCCGATCCAGTCCGACCTGTATGAACACGTGCCGTTCAAGAAATACGACCTGATCGTCACCAACCCGCCCTACGTCAATTCGCAGTCGATGGCGCGCCTGCCCCAGGAGTACCAGCGCGAGCCGCAGATCGCCCTGGACGGCGGCGCCGACGGCATGGACCTGGTGCGCA
>DIZW01000092.1:14675-54997 GCA_002428015.1 Oxalobacteraceae bacterium UBA6018
CGACGGCATGGACCTGGTGCGCAAGATCGTCGCCGGCGCCGCCGACTACCTGACCCCGGACGGCATCCTGATGGTCGAAATCGGCAATGAGCGCGAGTACGCCGAAGCCGCCTTCGGCCACCTGGGCCTGACCTGGGTGACCACCAGCGCCGGCGACGACATGGTGTTCCTGCTGCGGGCCGAGCAGCTGGTCGCATAAGTTCCCGGCCGGCTCGCCGCAGCGCGTGCGCTTGGCGCTCGCGCCGGCCCGCCCTTGCGTGGCGGCCCGCGCCGGCGCCACCGGCGCGCCCCCATCCGGTCTATTCGCAGCCTAGCAAAGCTTACCGTTCCACCTTCGTTCCATCTTCATAAAGTCAACCATGATCCGTTTTATTAACGTCAGCCTGATGCGCGGCACCAAGCCGCTGCTCGAGAGCGTCGACCTGACCCTCAACCCGGGCGACAAGATCGGCCTGATCGGCGCCAACGGCGCCGGCAAATCGAGCCTGTTCGCCATGCTGCGCGCCGAGCTGCATCCTGACCAGGGCGAGATCGACTTCCCCGCCAAATGGCGCATGGCCTACGTGGCCCAGGAGACCCCGGCGCTGGACCGCGCCGCGCTCGACTACGCCATCGACGGCGACGTCAACCTGCGCAAGCTTGAAGCGGAGCTGGCGCGCCTGGAGGCCGAACCGGAATCGAGCGACAACGGCATCGCCATCGGCGAGATTTACAGCGCGCTGGCCGACGCCGACGCCTACACCGTGCAGTCGCGCGGCGAGCAGCTGCTGCTCGGCCTGGGCTTCTCGCTGGACCAGATGAAGCAGCCCGTGGCCAGCTTCTCGGGCGGCTGGCGCATGCGCCTGAACCTGGCGCAGGCGCTGATGTGCCCGTCCGAACTGCTGCTGCTCGACGAGCCGACCAACCACCTGGACCTGGACGCCATCATCTGGCTCGAGGACTGGCTCAAGCGCTATCCGGGCACCCTGATCATCATCTCCCACGACCGCGACTTCCTCGACGAGATCGTCAACGTGGTGGTGCACATCGACGAGCGCAAGCTCAAGCGCTACTCGGGCAACTACTCGGGCTTCGAGCGCCAGCGCGCCGCCCAGATGGTGCTGGCCGCCAGCGCCGTCGAAAAGCAGCAGCGCCAGCGCGCCCACCTGGAGTCGTTCGTGAACCGCTTCAAGGCGCAGGCCTCCAAGGCGCGCCAGGCGCAAAGCCGCATGAAGGCGCTGGCCAAGATGGAGGAGCTGGCGCCGCTGCGCGCGGCCGCCGAGTTCTCGTTCGAGTTCCGCGAGCCGCTGTCGGCCCCCAATCCGCTGCTGGTGATGGAAAACGTGAACGCCGGCTATCCGATCCTGGACGAGCATGGCGACCAGGTCGGCGCCAAGACCATCGTCTCGCACATCAAGTTCTCGCTGCAGATCGGCCAGCGTATCGGCCTGCTGGGCGTGAACGGGGCCGGCAAGTCGACCCTGATCAAGACCATCGCCGGCGAGCTGGCGCCGCTGACGGGCGACGCCACCATCGGCAAGGGCCTGTCGATCGGCTACTTCGCCCAGCACCAGGTGGAGATGCTGCGCCACGACGAGTCGCCGCTGTGGCACCTGGCCAAGATCGCGCCGACCGTGCGCGAGCAGGAGCTGCGCAACTTCCTGGGCGGCTTCAACTTCCCCGGGACCATGGTCACCAGCTCGATCCGGCCGTTCTCGGGCGGCGAGAAGGCGCGCCTGGCGCTGGCGCTGATCGTGTGGCAGCGCCCCAACCTGCTGCTGCTGGACGAGCCGACCAACCACCTGGACCTGGAAACACGCGAGGCGCTGACGATGGCGCTGGCCCAGTTCGAAGGCACGCTGGTGGTGGTATCCCACGACCGCCACCTGCTGCGCGCCACCACCGACCAGTTCATCATCGTCGCCGACGGCCGCCTGCAGCCTTTCGACGGCGACCTGGACGACTACAAGGACTGGCTGTTCCAGACCAAGCTGGGCAAGGGCACCGACGTGCTGCCGGCGGCCGGCAAGGACAACAAGACCAGCTATCCGGCCGTCTCGCCGGTGGCCGCGCCGGCCGCGCCGGTGGTCGACAAGAAGGAGCAGAAGCGCCAGGACGCCGAGCAGCGCCAGCGCGTGGCGGCGCTCAAGAAGCCGATCGAGAACAAGATCAAGCGGCTCGAGGAGCAGATCGCCAAGCGCCAGGAGCAGAAGGCGGAAGTGGAGGCCAAGCTGGCCGAGCCGGGCGCCTACGAGGCGGCCAACAAGGCCAAGCTCAAGACGCTGCTGGCGGACCAGTCGTTCTACGGCAAGGATCTGGCCCAGCTGGAAGGCGAATGGCTGGCGCTGCAGGAGCAGCTCGAAGGGATCGCCGCGTAAGGAAGGCGCGGCGCGCGCCGGGGCCGGCGCTTCAGCCTCTCAGGCCACGGCCTGGCTGTCGACCCCGCGCCGGATCGACATCAGCTTGTCGATGTCGACCAGGATCAGGCGCCGGCCGTCGGCCTCGCCCAGCCCCATCAGGTAATCGCATTCGCTGTCGCCGTCGGCGCCGGGGATGGGTGTGATCTGGTCGGCGTACATGCGCACCACATCGGTGACGCCATCCACCACCATTCCCATCACGCAGCTCGACAGCTGCAGGATGATCACGTCCGTCATGGCCTGGGCCGCCGTGTCGCGCTGGAAGGCGGCGCGCATGTCGACGATCGGCATGATCACCCCGCGCGACAGCGCCACCCCGCTGATGATGGCGCCGTCGGCGGCGAAACGCTCGAGCGACTTCAGGGTGCGCAGCTCCTTGACCTTGCGGAACTCGACGCCGTATTCCATCCCGCCGAGCTGAAAGCTCAGAAACTCCATCTTGCCCAGCGGGGTCGTTTGCATGTCAGTGGTGTGCATGGCGGTCCTTTCGTCTCTGCGGGGCATGGCGAGCTAACGAGTTCCCATGGTAGCCGCCTGGGCGCCGCTATTATTGATTGTAGTCAACATTACCGCCAGTCCATACGGCCTTGCAAACCGTCAGGAAGGCTTTACAATGGGGCGGCGAAGTTACGTGGATAACATCGCCCACCGAAGGATGCACGATGTACCAATGGTTACAACGGCTTTTCTCCAGCGCGCCGCCGCCGGCCCAGGCGCCGCAGGCCAGCGTGCCTGCCCCGGCCGCCGCGCTCAGCTCACCTGAAGCGCCTGAGGCGCGCGCCGAGGTCCTGCCGGCGCCCCCCCCGGCTGCCAGGCCGGCGCCGCAGTCGCCCGCGGCGCAAGCGCCCGCGCGCGGCCCCAGTTTCGAGCAGCGCGACCGCATCGACAACGCCTATTACCAGTGGCTGTTCGCCAACGCCGGCGCGGCCGAGCTCGACACCAGCCCTACCGAGAACCTGGTGCTCGATGCCCTCGCCGCGACGATCAGCTCGCAGCAGTCCGGCGCGGCCCTGGTGCGGCGCATGCCGGGGCTGATTCCCCAGCTGCTGCAGAGCCTGCGCAGCGACAAATTCTCCGGCGCCCAGCTCTCGCGCACCATCTCCAGCGACGTGGTGCTGGTGGCCGCCGTGGTGCGCATGGCCAACACCTCCTTCATGGGCACCGGCACCCAGATCGCCAGCGTCGAGCACGCGGTCATGCTGATCGGCCAGGAAGGCCTGCGCCAGCTGATCACCAGCGTGGCCTTCCGCCCGATTATCGACATCAATTCCGGCCATTACATGCGCCTGCTGGCGCCGCGCATCTGGGACCAGTCGGAACGCTGCGCCGTGTCCAACCGCCTGCTGGCCGAGTCGGTCGGCATCGATCCGTTCGAGGCCTTCCTGGCCGGCCTGCTGCAATACGTCGGCCTGATCGTCACCCTGCGCGTGATGGACCAGGTGGCCAAGGACGACAAACAACTCGGCTCGGAGATGTTTTGCGCGCGCCTGGTGCGCGACGCGCGCACGCTCAGCTGCAGCATCGGGCGCGAATGGCACTTCCCCGCCAGCGTGGTGACGGCGATCGCCGAACAGGGCGGCGCCAGGAAAGGTGTGCCGGTGTCGCCGCTAGGGCGCCTGCTGGGGCTGTCGGACTACCTGGGCAAGATACGCCTGCTCACCGACAGCGCGGCCCTGGAGGCCGATCCGGCCCTGCTGGAGGGCCTGCCGGAGAGCGCCATCGCCTGCCTGGCGCAGCTGAACGCGGTCGACGCCGGCGCCGCGCCCGACGGCGCGTCCCCATGAGCATCCTGGTCGATCCGGCCGAGGTCGAAATTTCGGCCATCCGCGCCCAGGGCCCGGGCGGGCAGAACGTCAACAAGGTCTCGTGCGCCGCGCACCTGCGCTTCGACGTGGCCGCCTCCTCGCTGCCGGCGCCGGTCAAGCAGCGCCTGCTGGCGCGCGCCGACCGGCGCATGACCCAGCATGGCGTGATCGTGCTCAAGGCCCAGCAGTCGCGCAGCCTGGAACAGAACAAGCAGGACGCCCTGCGCCGCCTGCAGGAACTGGTCGACAGCGCGGCCACGCCCCCAGCCCAGCGCCGCGCCACCCGGCCCACGCTGGGCTCCCAGCGGCGCCGGCTGGAATCGAAGGCGCGCAGCGGCAGCCTCAAGGCCTTGCGCGGCAAGGTCACGGCGTAAGTCCCCTGGGCGCGCCGATGCGTCAGCGGTGCCCGCCGCGGCAAGCGCAGCTTGGCGCGCCCTGCCCTCTTTTCTTCCCGTAAGCGGTGATCTACGCCGACAGGCGCGCAAGACGTCGTCCTACGCCGCCTGCGCCTGACCGACCCTATGATGAAAATCTATCCACCTGGGGAGCCGCGCTATGTTTTCGCTGAACAAATTAAGCCCATCGATCACCGACATGATCCGCTTCGACCATTCGCACGTCATGGTCACTTTCCACCAGTACGTGTCCACGAAGCGGCCGAGCGTCAAGAAAGCGCTGGTGGAGACCATCTGCGACGCGCTGGAGATCCATGCCACCTTGGAGGAAGAAATCTTCTATCCGGCCATGCGCCAGATCGACGACGCCGACCCCACCCTGATGAAGAGCCCGGGCGAACACGATGCAATGCGGCGCCTGATCGGCCAGCTGCGCGAAGCCGGCCCCGACGACCTGCAGTACGACAATCTTCTGCATGAGCTGATGCGCGACGTCATGCACCACGTCGCCGACGAGGAAACCAAGCTGTTGCCGCTGGCAGAGCGGACCATGAGCGCCGAGCGCCTCAACGAACTGGGCGCGCAGATGACGCGGCGCCGGCTGGCGCTGCTCAAGCCGAAGGCCGGCAAGATCGCCGCCAATACCGCGGTGGGATTTTCGGGCAGCACCACCGCCATCGTGGTGGGACTGGCCAGCGCCATGATGGCCGCACGTTTCATCACCAAGCGTGCAAGCCTGAGAGGCTGAGCGTCGTTCGGGCACGCCCGAAAAACGCTCAGCCTCTGACCCCAGGCGTCAGCGGCGCGCCGGCGCTATTCGCTGCTCCACTCGATGTGGCTGCTGGCGGCCGCCGCGAGTAGTTCGCCGGCGCTGGAATCGACTCCGCGCAGACGCAGCTTGATGTCCTTGGGCGGCAGATCATAGGTGCTGCTGCCGTCGGGGTGGAATTTCATGGAGCGCAGGCTGGTGTCGCCGGTCAGCAGCGCCACCTTGACCGTGCTGACGCCCTCGCTGTCGCTGCGCTGCTGGACCAGCTGGGCGATCAAGGCCTGGCCGGACTGCTGCTCGGTCTCGGCCGCCTTGACGTCCAGCGACAGCTTGGCGATCGCCTTGAGCGCCGGGCCCACCGCCAGCGCCATTTTCTGGAACTGCGGCACCTGTTCGGCCGTCAGGGTGAGCTCTTTCTTGCGGATCTTGGAGGCGAGCATCACATACTTGCGGACGTCGGGCTGGCCGGTCAATTGCTCCATGTCAGCCTTGCGCTGGGCCACCAGCGCGCCGAACTGCGCCACCCGCTCGTTCATGGCGGCGATGACCTCGTCGATGCGCGCGCTGTCGGGCTGCAAGGCGTGCAGCGCCATCTCGCTCTGCTTGCGCGGCCCGGCCGTCTCGATGCTGATCCTGCGCGCCGCCACCGCACAGCCCTCGGCCTGCTTGATGACCACTTCCTCGGCGATGATTTCGCAGTTGGCCGCGTGCTCGATGACCACCCGCGTGCCCGAAATGATGCAGCTCTCGGCGCGCTGCAGGACCACCTCGCCCTGCGTAGCCTGGATCACCGCGCCCGAGGCCACGCCCTTGATGCGGATGTCGCCGCGGGCATTGTGCGCGGTGCCGCCGACCAGGTTACGGTTGAGCAGGATGGTGCCCCCGCGCGAAACGATGTTGCCGAACACGTCGGCATGAATGGTGATGCTTTCGCCTTCGATGACCCGCTTTTCCTGGACCTCCCCGAACTCCTCGTAGTCGCCGGTCAGTTGCAGGTTGCCCGTGGTGCGGGAGCTGACGCCGTCGCGGCTGACGATCTTGTCGCCGACCGACAGCTGGTGCGTCTTGCTGTCGACGTTCAGGAACCCGGATTGCTGCGAGATCAGGAACTCCCCCTCGCCGGTGGCTTCGACCACCGTGCCCAGGCCGGCCATGCTGGCCAGATCGATATCGTTGGGAATCCCGGGGTCGATCGTGATGCCGGACAGCTCGAAGCCGTTGGTGCCGGCCGAGCGCGGCACCTTCTTGAGCAGGCGCACGCCTTTATGAATCTGGGGGAAACGGTTCTGGAACGCCATCAGGTCGAGCTTGCCGTTGGCCAGCTGGCGCGGCGCGTCGCTGCGGTGCAGATCCTCCGACACTTCGACGATGTGGGCGTCGATGCCGGGCACGGCGTCGAGGCGGCGCGCCACGATCACGCGCTCGGATTTGCCCGCCTCGATGGCCTGGCGCACCGCCGCGATGTCGATGCCGAAACGGATTCCCTTGCTCCACATGTCGGCGACGAACTCATCCACGTCGAGCTGGGCCGGGGTGCCGGCGCCGTCCGGATCGGCGGGGTCGGCCAGGTACACCGGCTCGAACACGTATTCGGCGGTGCCGTCGACGATCTTGACCGATTTGTACAGGCCGCGCCGGGCCGGATCGAAGGGCACGATATCGGTGGCGAAGCGCAGCATGGGTTCGCCCGTCGCCGAACGGCGCAGATCCGGGCCGCAATCGTAGATCGCCTTGATCATCAACGCATAATCGAGGCCGGCGAAATAGCTGTTGGCCGAGAACACGCCGTTGACTGCGGCGGCGAAGGTGGTGCCGAGCACGGTCGGGTCGGCGTACACACCATCGCCGCGCTTGACGATGCAGTGCTCCATCGTCGCCCTACCCAGGTCGGCGCCGGCCGAAACAGGCAAAGCAGGTTCGATGGCGGAATCGATGGGCACGGCGGCACTCCAAGGGACAGGTTGCGATTGCGAGACTGCTAACAAATTTTAGCGGTCAGTAAGATTTTTCAAGCGTAACATGTTGCGGCCATCAAATAAACACATGCCATGCACAAATCTTAACAATCCTATCCTGGGGCCCGCTCAGCGGCCAAATTGCGACAAATGGTCACCCGAGCAGCGCCGAAGTCGCTGGAAAAGCTTGACGCCAGACGATAATAAGGTGACAATCTTATGCTATAAGCAATCTCTAACGGCGCGGCGCGTTCTGGTAGATGTCGATCCCCGCCTCGTTGATCTGACGGCGCAGGTCGCGCCGCTCGTCCGGCGTGAGGCGGCCATTGCGGCGCACCGCGTCGGCATTGCGCGCGTTCTCCTGCTGTTGCAGCTGGCGCCGCTGCTCCTCGGCGCGCGCCTCGAACACACGCGGATCGAACTGGCGCACGTCTTCCCGTTGCTGGGCCGAGGCGCGCGGACGCTCCATCCGCTGGGGCAGCTCGCGCTCGGCGCGCAGCTCGCGCTGCTCGCGCTGGGCTTCGCGCTCGCCCGCGCTGGCCTGGCCAGCGACCACGGCAAGGCCGATCAGACAACAAGCCGACACCCGGCGGATTACGGACATCTCGCGACCGCGTGCGCTTGCTGCTGCAAAGACTGAGTTGTGCGCATTATTCATGGTGTTCCTCTTCCGCGATGCCGGGTAAACATATAAGCTTGGTTCTGCTTTAAGTCCAGTGTATGTGCATTCCCCACCGGGTATAAGCCGAATTGGGTAAAGTTTGTAACAGTGTGTAATGGCTATACTGCAACGTCCTGCCACGCGCGTTAAGACGTTACCATAGCGACATCAATATGACAAATCTGACAGCCATATGAACACTCAAACAACTCCAAACACCGGCAATACGACCAGCGCCGCCAGCGCCAACGGCCACCCCGCCAAGATCATGGTGGTGGACGACGATGTCCGCCTGCGCGACCTGCTGCGCCGCTACCTGACCGAACAAGGCTTCGCGGTGGTGACGGCCGAAAGCGCGACGGCCATGAACAAGCTGTGGCTGCGCGAACGCTACGACCTGCTGGTGCTCGACCTGATGCTGCCCGGCGAAGACGGGCTGTCGATCTGCCGCCGCCTGCGCGGCGCCGGCGACCAGACCCCGATCATCATGCTCACCGCCAAGGGCGAGGACGTGGACCGCATCGTCGGGCTCGAGATGGGCGCCGACGACTACCTGCCCAAGCCGTTCAACCCGCGCGAACTGGTCGCGCGCATCGGCGCCGTGCTGCGCCGCAAGGGGCCCGACGAGATTCCCGGCGCCCCCTCCGAGACCCCGCAAAGCTTCGAATTCGGCCAGTTCGTGCTCGACCTGGGCACCCGCACGCTCAAGAAGAACGGCGAAACCGTGCCCCTGACGACGGGCGAATTCTCGGTGCTCAAGGTATTCGCGCGCCACGCGCGCCAGCCGCTGTCGCGTGAAAAACTCATGGAACTGGCGCGCGGTCGCGAATACGAAGTGTTCGACCGCAGCCTGGACGTGCAGATCTCGCGCCTGCGCAAGCTGATCGAGCCGGACCCGTCCTCTCCCCTGTACATCCAGACCGTCTGGGGCCTGGGCTACGTGTTCATCCCCGAAGGCCAGCCTCGCTAGTGTTAGCCCAGCTCACCACGCCGCCCGCCGGCCGGCGCCGGCGCCGCCTGGTCTGGCTCAAGAGCGGACTGTTCTGGCGCACCTTCTTTTTACTGAGCATCCTGACCACGGTCTCGATGGGCTCGTGGATTGCCATGATCAGCGCCGTGCAGCGCGGCCCGCAGGTGGAGCAGACGGCCGAGCTGGTGGTGTCGGTGGTGACCATCACCCACGCCGCGCTGACCCACTCGGCGCCGGACCTGCGCCGCGAGCTGCTGTTCGAACTGGTCAGCAACGAAGGCATCCGCATCCTGCCGCTGGAAGCGTCCGACACGGTCGATCCGCCGCCGGACAACCCGCTCATGCCCGACATCGAAGCCCTCGTCAAGGCCAAGCTGGGCGCCGACACGCGCTTTTCCAGCCGCGTCAACGGCGTGGCCGGCTTCTGGATCAGCTTCAAGATCGACGACGACGAATACTGGCTGATGCTCGAACGCGAACGCCTGTCGAGCCTGACCCGGGTGCAGTGGATCGGCTGGGCCAGCGTGGTGGGCGCCCTGTCGCTGCTGGGCGCGGCCCTCATTTCCAGCCTGGTCAACCTGCCGCTGGCGCGCCTGACCGAGGCGGCGCGTGCGATCGCCCAGGGCAAGCGGCCCGACCCGCTGCCTGAGAAAGGCTCCAAGGAGATCCTCGAGGCCAACCGCAGCTTCAACCAGATGGTGGACGACCTGCAGCGGGTCGAGTCGGACCGCGCCGTGATCATGGCCGGCATCTCGCACGACCTGCGCACCCCGCTCACGCGCATGCAGCTCGAACTCGAAATGGCGCGCCTGAGCGCCGACGCGCGCGAGGGCATGCAGTCCGATATCGCCCAGATGGATGCCATCATCGGCCAGTTCCTCGACTACGCCAAGCCGACCGAAGCGGCCACTTTCGTGCCGGTCGATATGAGCGACCTGCTGCTGGACAGCGCGCGCGCGGCCGAACGCATGCAGGGCATGCGCGTGCACGCCGCCATCGCGCCCGGCGTCCACGTGCTCGGCAACGCCACCGACCTGCGGCGCGTGATCAACAACCTGGTCGAGAACGCCCGCCGCTACGGCAAGTCGCCCGGCAGCGACGTCACCGAGATCGACATCGGCTGCGAGATCAAGGCGCGCGGCAACGGCCAGCGGGCCGTGATCCGTATCGCCGACCACGGCGTGGGCGTGCCGGGCGACCAGATCGCCCAGCTGCTCAAACCGTTCACGCGCCTGGACAGCGCGCGCGGCCAGGCCAACGGGGCCGGCCTCGGGCTGGCCATCGTCGAGCGCGTGGTCACCCGTCACCATGCGGAACTGCATGTAAGCAACCGCGACGGCGGCGGCCTGGTGATCGAGATCGTGATGCCGCTGGCGGCCTGAGTCGGCCAGCGCGGCGCGATGGCCGCTTAAGGGCTGCGGACCGGCACGGTCAGAGCCCCGGTTCAGGCTGGGTAGGCGGCCCCGCCGCGCGCCAGATAGTCGCGCACCGAGCGCACGCTGTTGAATGGCCACTCGCCGATCACCTGGCGGATCTGCCCCAATGATTCACCCAGCGCCGGCCGGTGGTCGCCCAGCACCGGGACCAGGTGGTAGATCCCGCTCATGGCCGTGAACAGGCCGCGCTTGTTGGGAATGGTGAACTGCGGCTGCAAGGGCGAGCCATCGTCGTCCCAGAACACCCAGACCGTGGACTCGACATCGAGCCCCTCGCAATACGCCGCCGCGGTGAACGCGTCGGGGAAGACGTGCAGCGAACACTCTTCAGTTTCGGCGGCAAAGATCATGGCAGTCGATCGTAGAAGTGGAGGATGGCGCGCCGGCTGCGGTGCCGCCTGTTCCGTGTCATTGCACCGTACCATAAGCGCGCGCGCAACGCTAATGGCGCACAAACTCCGGCGATCAGCGCGCCCGCATCCGTTGTAATCCTGCAAATCTTACCACGCCACTTCCAGGCGTTCACGCGCAGTTTCCGCGCGCGCCAACACGCTTGGCGCCCGGGCGCGTGAGTGACCTCGAAGCTTCAGGCGGCCAGCTGCGCCAGCGCCCGCCGCACTTCCTCGGCGTCGGCCGGACGCACGACCCGCGCCACCTCCTTGCCGTCCATGAGCATCACCACGGTCGGCCACAGCTTGACCTTGAACGAGCGTCCCAGGGCGCGGCCCGGGCCGTCCTCGACCTTGATGTGGCGCAGCGCCCGCACCTCGGCCAGCGCGTCAGCGATCGCCGGCGCGGCGGCGCGGCAGTAGCCGCACCAGTCGGTGCCGAAATCGAGGGCGACCGGTCCGCGCATGGCGTCGATCTCGCCGCGCTCGGGCTGTTCAACGGAATATGGCACTGCCATGGCGGTCTCCTCAATGGGGGTCGAGTTCGGGATAGTGACGGAAAATACCGTCTTCGTTAAAGGCGATGCGCCGGGGCGACGCCAGGTAGGCGGCGATGCGGGGCCGCGCCGCCACCCGGGTGCGCAGGCGCGCCAGGCCCGGCCAGGCCGGCGCCATACGCCTGAACGCGTGCGGGAACGCATAGCGCAGCCCCTCGATGACCTGGAACATCGACAGGTCCGCGTAGGTGAACTGGGGGCCGGCCAGCCAGCCGTCCGGCTGGCGCAGCAGGCGCTCGAAATAGCCGAGATACTTGGGCACGCGCTCGGCGAGGAAATCGGCGGCGCGGCGCGCGGCCTCCGTCTTCTGGTCCTCGTAGTACAGGCTGCTGGCGATCGGATGGTGGGTGTCGTGCACCTCGCCCACCAGGTCGGCGATGGTCAGCTGCAACTGGTGGGTCCACAGGCGCCCCGCCTCGTCGGGCGGCGCCAGGCCATGGCGTTCGCCCAGGTAGAGCAGGATGTTGGCGGTCTGGCCCACCGTCAGCGCGCCGGCCTTGAGGAAGGGCGGCGCGAACGACGGCGTTTCCGCCTGCTCGAGGGCGGCCATCAGCGCCGGCATGCCGTTTTTTTCCCGCGCCACGTCGACATACGGGGCGCCGGCCTCTTCCAGCGCCAGGCGGACGAACTCGCCGCGGCCCTGGATGCCGGGCCAGTAGAACAGTTGATAGATCATCGCTTCCCCGCGTAGTGGCTGACCTGCTGCCATTATCTGGCAATCGGCGCAAACGTGGGGCGCGCTTCGTGCGGCCGGTCTGGCCCGACGAGGCGCGTGGTAAAATCGCCACATGCCAGGGGTCCTGGAAACGCCTTTCCGGGTGACAAAAGCCCTTCGTACCTGATCTGGACCATGCCAGCGAAGGAAAGCGCAAAGCCCTTCCGTTCTTTGTCGGTTCCCCGCTGATGCCAGCTTTTCACCGCAACCTGCCGCGCCAGCGCCACACCCGTCACTTATGCCCTCGTTCAATCTGAAGTACCCCGTTCTTGCCATGGCCATGCTGCAGGCCTTCGCCGCGCATGCCCAGACCACCGACCAGCCGATCCCCGAAGTGGTCGTCAGCGCCAGCAGGCAAGCCGGCGCCGATCGCGCCAGCGTGGCCGGCTTTTCCGACGCGGCGCCGATGCACACGCCCGCCTCGGTCGTGGCGATCGGGCGCCAGCAGATGCAGGACCTGGACATCCGCTCGAGCAGCGACGCCATGCGCTACGACGCCAGCGTGGACGACTCCTACAACGCGGTCGGCTACGCGGAGCAGTTCTCGATCCGCGGCTTCGCGCTCGACAACAACACCAGCTACCGCAAGGACGGCGTCGCCATCAGCGCCGACACCCAGATCCCGCTCGAGAACAAGGAAAGGGTCGAGGTCCTCAAGGGCCTGGCCGGGCTGACCGCGGGCGTGGCCGCCCCCGGCGGCATCCTCAACTTCGTCGTCAAGCGCCCCACCAGCGCGCCGCTGCGCTCGGTCACCCTGGAAGCGCGCGAGCGCGGCACCGTGTACGGCGCGCTCGACCTGGGCGGGCGCTTCGAGGACCGCCGTTTCGGCTACCGCATCAACGCCGCCGCCGAGCACCTGCGCTCCTACGTCAAGGGCGCCGACGGCGAACGCTCCTTCATCTCCGGCGCGTTCGACTGGCAGATCTCCCCGCAGGCGCTGCTGCGGCTGGACATGGACTACCAGAAGAAGTCGCAGCTCACCGCGCCCGGCTACCAGCTCATCGCCGGGGTGGCGCTGCCCACCGGCGTGTCGCCCACCATGCTGCTCAACGACCAGCCCTGGGCCCGGCCGGTCGACACCCGCAGCAGCAATGTCGGCCTGCGCCTGGACTACCTGCTGGGCGGCGGCTGGCGCGCCTCGCTCGCCGCCAACCACCACTCGTTCAAGCGGGACGATTTCGCCGCCTTCCCTTTCGCCTGCGGCAACGAGGCCGGCTACTGCAGCAACGGCGACTACGACATCTACGACTACCAGAGCGAAGGCGAGTCGAAGAATCCGTTCGGCTACCAGGCCCTGTTGCAGGGCAAAGCCGTCAGCGGCGCCCTGGTCCACCAGTTGACCTTCGGCCTGTCCGGCATGACGCGCACCGACCGTTACGGCGACTATGTGTACAACTACGCCGGAACGAGCAACATCTACCACAACGTGATCGTGCCGCCGGCCGAGGGCAATCCGCACACCGGCATCGTCACCGACCGCCGCCACGACGACGAGCGCGCCGTGTTCGCGCAGGACATCCTGACCCTGTCGCCGCAATGGGCACTGCACGCGGGCGTACGCCGGGTGCGGGTCAAGCGCGACAGCGTCACCGACACCGCCTTCACCCTGCCGAGCGTGGCCCTGGTCTACACGCCGGCCGAGCGCTGGCTGGTGTACGCCTCGCTGGCCCACGGCATGGAGCATGGCGGCCAGGCGCCGATGAAGACCTCCAACGAAAACGCGACCCTGGCGCCGAGCCGCTCCAAGCAGGTCGAACTGGGCGTCAAGGCGGCGCTGGGCGAGCGCCTGAACCTGACGGCAGCCCTGTTCCAGATCCGCCAGGGCCTGGAATACACCGACGCCGACAACACCTTCGTGCGCAACGGCGAGCGCACCCATCGCGGCCTGGAACTGTCGGCCCAGGGCCGCGCCTGTTCAGCGCTCGACTACAGCCTGTCGCTGACCGGATTGGACACCGCGCAGTCGGGCACCGGCCAGGCCAACATCGACGGCAAGCACGTGGCCAATGTCCCGGCGCTCAAGTCGGTCGCGGTGCTGACCTACGCGGTGCCCTCCGTCGCCGGCCTGAAGATCAATGGCGTGTGGCAGTACTCGGCGAAAAAGGCCTTCGATGTCGAGAACACCGTGTATGTGCCCGGCTATCACGTGTTCGGCCTCGGCGCGGCGTACGCGCTCAAGCTGGCCGGCGTGACGACCACCCTGCGCGGCACCGTCGACAACGTGACCGACAAGTTCTACTGGCGCGACGCGACGCCGGAGCTGGGCGGCTACCTGTTCCCCGGCGCCCCGCGCACCTTGCGCGTGTCGGCCCAGTTCGACTTTTAAGACGGCGCGCGGGCGGCTCAGGGCGACGCTACGCTGGCCGGCAACTGCCCGGCCGCTTGCGCGATCCGCTGATCGAGGCTGCCGCCCAGCAGCGTGTAGCCGATGCCGCGCGCCTCCAGCGTTTGCAGCACCTGCCGGTGGATGGCCTGGCGCACGGCGTCGGACTCGCGCTGCAGGCCGTCGGCCACCCACGGTCCCTCGGGCGCGGTGACGAAGGTCAGCGCGTACTCGTGGCGCGCCTCCAGCAGCGCCAGGCGCGGGTCCACGCGCTGCCAGTACCAGCGGCTGTAAAGGGCAGTCATGAGCGGCGTGGTGTCGCAGAACAGCACGCCCCTGGCCTGCTGCGCGGCCGCGTCCTCGCGCGCACGCTGGGTCAGCGCGATGCCGACCTGGTCGTCCTCGTGCGGCACGCGCCCCGTGGTGTCGACAAACTCGCGCAGGTACTCGGGCACCCAGAGCGTCCGGTAGCGCCCGGCCAAGGCCTGCGCCAGCGTCGATTTGCCCGACGATTCGGCGCCCAGGATCGCCACCCGCATCACGCCCATCACGTCCATCACGCCAGCTCGCGCCGCCAGGCGCGCAATCCGATTACCGCCATGAGCACGAACACCGCGTACAGCAGCGCCGTCAGCATCAAGGCCTTGTACGCGTACAGCCCCACGTACAGCAGGTCCACCGCGATCCACACGGTCCAGTTCTCGATTTTTTTGCGCGACAGGAGCAGTTGTCCCAGCAGGCTGCCGGCGGTCAGGAAACCGTCGATGCGCGGCACGTCGGTGTTGGTGTAGTGCTTGAGGAACCAGGCCAGCATCACGAAGCCGAAGCCCCAGCCGGCCAGGCCGTAGAGCCAGCCGGCCGTGCCCAGGCCAGTCACGCGCAGCGCGTCGGTGCGAGCGCCGCCGCGCAGCCACTGGTACCAGCCCCACGCCGACACGGCGATGAAGACCGCCTGCAAGCCCATGTCGCCGTACAGGCGGGCGTCGAAGAACACCAGCGCGTAGGTGGCCGAGGAGACGATCGCGAACAGCCAGCCCCAGTGGTTCTGGCGGATGTTGAGCAGCACCGTGAGCACCGACAGCACGAACGACACCAGCTCGAGCGGCGTGGTGGAAAAACCGAACAGGAGCAGGGAGTCGTTCATCGCTTGGCGGGCTATGCCCCGGCTGAAAATGCAAGCGCGGAGTATAGCCTGTTTTCAGCGCCGCAAACCCGGCGCCGCCAAGCGCCGGCCTAGGGCTTCAGATAGTGATCGAGCCAGTCGATCACGGTGTGATGCCACAGCAGCGAGTTGGCCGGCTTGAGCACCCAGTGGTTCTCGTCCGGGAACACCAGCAGCTTGCTGTCGATGCCCTGGCGCTGCAGCGCGGTGAAGGTGCCCAGGCCCTGGGCGGTCGGGATGCGGAAATCCTGGTCGCCCTGCACCACCAGCATCGGCGTCTTCCAGTTCTTCACGAACAGCACCGGATTGTATTTCTCGTACAGCGCGGCGTTCTGCACATAGGTGCCGCGGTTCTCCCATTCGGTGAACCAGAGTTCCTCGGTGGCGTAGGCCATGCCGCGCGCGTCGAACACGCCGTCGTGGTTGACCAGGCAGCGGAAGCCGTCCGGCCAGTTCCCGGCGATCCAGTTGATCATGTAGCCGCCGTAGGACGCGCCGAGGGCGCAGCTGCGAGCGCGGTCGAGCCAGGGGAATTTGGCGACGGCCGCGTCCAGGCCTTTTTTCAGGTCTTCCAGCGGCTTGCCGCCCCAGTCGCCGCTGATCGAGTCGGTGAAGCCCTGGCCGTAGCCGGTGGAGCCATGGAAGTCGATGAACACGGTGGCGTAGCCGGCGCCGGCGTAGGTTTGCGGATTCCAGCGGTAGCCCCAGGCGTTGCCGAAGCTGCCCTGCGGGCCGCCGTGGATCAGGAAGGCGATCGGGTATTTGCCGCCCGGCGCCGCGTTCCACGGTTTCATCACGTAGCCGTGCACAGTGTCGCCGTTGGCGCCGGCGAAGGAGAACTGCTCGTACTGGCCGAAGCGCACGTCGGCCAGGGCCTGCTCGCTGTTGTGGGTCAGCTGCACCGGCGCGCCATGGCCGCCCAGGGTGGTGCGGAACAGCTGGGTGGGCGCCGCGAGATTGTTATGCGCCATGACGAGGGTGTCGCCGCGCACGTCGAAGCCGGCCACGTCGCCCTCGCCGCTGAGCGCTTCGACCTTGCCGCTGGCCGCGTCGATGGCGAACAGGCGGTGCTGGCCCAGGTCGTCGGCGGCGGCCAGCAGGCGCTTGCCGTCGCCGCTCCAGCGGTAGTCGGCGATCGAGCGGTCCCATTGGTCGGCGAGGACGCGCTTGCTGCCGCTGGCGACATCCATCAGCACCAGGCGGAAGCGGTCGGACTCGAAGCCGGGCCGGCGCATGGCCAGGTAGGCCAGGGTCTTGCCGTCGGGCGCGAAGGACGGCTTGGCGTCCCAGGCCAGGTTGTCGGCGGTCAGGTTACGCGGGGCGCCGCCGGCGGCCGGGACCTGGTACACGTCGAAGTTGGTGGACCAGGCTTCCGTCTTGCCGGCGATGCGCACCGAGAACACGATGCGCTTGCCGTCCGGGCTGAACTGGTAGTCGTCATGGTCGCCGAACGGCTTGGAGGAGACGTCGCCGTCCAGCGTGC
This sequence comes from Oxalobacteraceae bacterium UBA6018, assembly GCA_002428015.1. GTDB lineage: Bacteria > Pseudomonadota > Gammaproteobacteria > Burkholderiales > Burkholderiaceae_D > Telluria_A. The sequence continues at coordinate 31,695 of DIZW01000092.1, forward strand.
CCGACAGGCTGACCGGCGCGGCAGTGACGCGCCCGCTGCTGTCGATCGGGGCCGAGTACAGCACCGCGTTGCGTCCGTCCGACCAGGTGTCCCAGTGGCGCACGAACAGGCGCTGGTACAGCCGGCCACTGGCCTTGCCGTGCTGCGCCAGGCGGGTCTTGGTGCAGGCCAGGTCGGGGCAGTCGCGAAATACCGACAGGCTCAGCGCGAGGCGGTCGCCGCCCGGTGCGAGGCGGAAATTGTCGACCTCCACCGGCAGCGCGGTGACCGGCGACGCTTCGCCGCCGCCCAGCGGCAGGCGCCATACCTGGGACGAGCCGGAACGGGTGGACAGGAAGTAGATGGCGTCGGCGGCAGGCGACCATTCCGGGTCGGTGCTGCTGCTATCGCCTTGGGTGAGACGGACCGGGCTGGCCGCGGGATGGCGCAGGTCGAGCATCCACAATTGGGTGATGCCGCGGTTTTTATCCAGGTCGGTAGCGCGCACCGTGTAGACCACGCGGGTGGCGTCGGGCGACAGCACGGGGCTGCCGACCCGTTCCATCGTGACCAGGTCTTGGGCAGTAAAGCCGCGCGGGGCGGCCAGGGCAGTGGCGGCGGCCAGGGTAGTGGCGCCGAACATCATCAGACGTGACATCATTAAAATCATCTCCGAGTAAAAAGGATGCGTGGTACGCACCTTCAATGGAGATGATACAAGATTGCCGCCCTGCCCTGCGTGCTCAGCCTTGCTGCTGCTTGCGGCGCACCCCGACCAGGCCCAGCAGGCCGGCGCCGATCAGCAGGGCCGAACCGGGTTCGGGCACGTCGCCCACGCGCACGCTGTCGATCGCGGCGGCGCTAAAGCCGCTGGTCTTGTTGGCGCTGGAGAAGGCGAAGTAGCGCACCTCGTCGAAGCCGGCCTTGTCGCCCAGCGCCAGCACCACGCCCTCCGGCTGGGAGAAGTTGCCCGAGCCGGTGACCAGGTTGTTGTTGAGCGTCTGCCAGTAGCCGTTCAGGTTCATATAGCCGCTGCCGGCGGCAAATTCGATGCCGTAAAAGTCGCTCAGGTCCGCCTTGCGCACGCTCACGTAGGCGTTGGTGCCGTTGGTGGCCATGTAGTTGCCCGAAAACGCGGGGCTGAGGTCGGTCGGATAGTCGTAGCAGTCGAAGCCTTCGAAACCGCAGCCGGCGTTGTTGCCGGAACCGCTGTAATGGAACAGCAGCCCGTCTTCGACATAGTCGTTCGACAGCGTGGTGTTGGCCTGGAAATCGGCCGCGTTGGTGACGTGGCGGGCCAGCGTGTTCGCGCCGAATGTCTGCACCACCGTGGCCGAGGCGGCCGAGGCGGCGCCGATCGCCAGCGCGCCAACGAGCAGTTGAATCATCGTGTTCTTCATGGTCTTGTCCTTTTAATGGTGTTGGTTACGGCAGCTTGATCAGGTCGACGGCGTCGTAGGAATAGCCGGGGCTGAGGAAACCGCTGCCGCCGCTGCCGCTCACGGCGACCAAGGTCACGGTGTTCTGGCCCACCACCAGCTCGCTGGCGGGGATGTTATAGGTGTACAGGTTGTTGTTGCCGCGATAGCTGCCGACCGTCAGCGAGCGGGTCTTCGGCTCGTTCGGCGCGGCCGGAATGGCCGACAGCCAGCCGTTCACCTGGGCTCGCGGGCGGGCGCCCGAGAAGGCGATGGTGGTGCCCACGCGCAGCTGGTAGTTGCCGATCTGGCTCTTGCGCAGGTTGAACTTGATGACGCGGGTGTTGTTGACGTCTTTCCACTGGTAGGCCGGGAAGCCGGTCGCCGCGGTCGAGGTGGCCACGTCGTAGTCAGGCGCCACCCAGGAGCTCATGCGCACGTCGGACGGGTGCATGTAAGTGACCTTGTCGCCATTGAGCAGTTCGGCGGGGCTGCCGTCCCAGGTGCCGATGCGCCACACGGACGGAATCGCTTCCGGGTCGGCGGTGATGGCGACGCTGTCGACGTTGCTGGTGGCGCCGGCGCCGACGGTGACGGAGCGGGTCGCGACCGGCAGCTCGTTCTTGTACACCGTCATGGTGTAGGTGCCGGGACGCATGGCGCCGGTCTGGAAATGGCCGTCGACCGGGTCGGCGTCGGTCCAGTACTGGGCCTGGGCGTTGGCGAAGCCCACCGTGTACGGCACGCCGGCCATGCGGCCGGTGATGCCGGCGCCGGCGACGATGCCGCGCGCGCTGTCGGGCAGGTAGCCGAGCAGGTTCATGTCGGCGAAGAAGGAGGTGTCGACCGGACCGGGCTTGCTGCCGTCGTTGAACACCATCGTGTACGAGTTCAGGACGCCGAAGCGGAAGGCCTCGGTCTGGATCTCGCCGTAGTTCATGATGTAGGTCAGCTCCTGGTTGGTGGAGGTGCCCTGGTTGAGCAGGCTGCGGTAGAACGGGCCGCCGGAATTGCCTTCGTTGTTGTCGCGCACGATCCACACGCCGGCGGTCGGGCTGGTCGCGCCGATGTACTGCCAGTCCTTCAGGCGCATGTTCGAGTAGTGCTTGGAGCGGGTCTCGCCGTTGGGCATGCCGAAAATGTCGCCCGATTCGACCGTACGGGTGGTGCCGCGCAGGTCGGACGGGGCCGGGCCGTTCGGCAGCGAGGCGATCGGAATGCGCACGATGAAGCGCGCCAGGCCGAGCGTGTCCGGCTCGCTGGTGAAGTAGGTGCCCATGTAGATGTTGTTGACCCCGCGCTTGACCATGTAGTAATGGGTCAGGTTGCCGGAGACGACAGTCACCTTGATGTAGTCGGTGCCGACCGTCTCGGCGTTGACGGTGACGGCGGAGGTGGCCTTGTATAACCAGTCGAAGCCGGAGTTGACCTGGGTGCCGCGGCTCGCGTCCTGGTACTGCACGCCGTTATAGATCATCGAGGCGATGTCGCCCGGCGACTGGGTGTTCGAGCCGTAGTCGACGCGGCGCACCTTGAACACCAGGCCGGCGCCGGTATCGATGGTGAAGTAGGTGTCGTCCTGCGTCAAACCGAAGCTGCTGGTGACCGCCACGGTGGTGGCGAGCAAGGTGTTTTTTTGCGGCGCGGCCTGGTCGGCCGTGGTCCCTCCGCAGCCGCCGAGCAATGCGGCGGCCATCACACCGGCCATGGAGGCCGTGAGTTTCTGCTTATACAAGGTAAGTCTCCTAAGTTGTCTTCTGAGGTGTGCAGCTTCCCGTCTTCGCGCGAATGTTGCAGATTCAGTATGTATTTAGGAGCACCTTTGCGTCAACGGAGTGCCCGCCGTGTTGACTACATAATCATAGAGTTGATCGGATAATAAGTTAGCCCGACCATCGCTAGCCTAGGCGCGCTTCTTGCGTTTTTTCGGGGCCAGCATGGTGCCGGTGCAGCCCGGCGTGCCGCAGCGGCAGGCGAAGGCGCGCTTGACGGCCGGGGTGTGGCGCTCCTCGTAGACGAGCGCGTAGTTGTAGTTGAGTTCCTCGCCGCGCGCGATGTCGCGCAGGGCGAAGATGTAGACGCGCCCGTCCTCCTCCTCGGCCTGGCAGTTCGGCTCGCAGGCGTGGTTGATGAAGCGCGCGTCGTTGCCGTCGCTGCCGCCGTCGATCACCATGCCGTCGTTGAGCGAGAAGAAGAAGGTGTGGTTGACCGGGCCGCCGCCCTGCTGGGCGCGCAGGGCCGATTCGTCGGCCGTGATGCGCTCGCCCGTGTATTCCTCGATGCGCTCGCCGGCGCGGATTTTACGGCGCGCGAACACGCCGCTGCCGTGGATCGGGGAGCGCCGCACTTCGTAGGCCGGTGGCGCGGCGGGGGTCGATTGCTTGGATGTCGTCGTCATGGACGTATTGTAGATTTTTTTCCGCCCGCGCGACAACGCGATCGTGCCGGCGCGGCGCCGGCCGTCCGCCTACTCGGCCTGCCAGCCGCCGCCCAGGGACTGGATCAGCGCCACCGCGGTGCTCTGGCGGTCGGCCTGGGCCTGCACCAGCGCGCGCCGCGCCGCCAGCGCAGTGGCCTGGGCCTGCACCACCTCGGTGTAGCTGACCTGGCCGGCCTTGTACCGGTTGAGCATCTGCTGCTCGACCTGGTCGGCCGCGCTGGAGGCCTGCTGGCGCAGGCTCTGCTGCTGGGCCAGCACGCGGGTGGCGGCCAGCTGGTTCTCGACGTCGCCGAAGGCGCCCAGCACCGTCTGGCGATAGCGCGCCACCGCCTGCTGGTGGGCCGCCTCGGCCCCGGCCACGTTGGCGCGGATGGCGCCGGCGTCGAACAGGGTCTGGGCGGCCGACAGGCCGAACGACCAGACCGCGTTGGAAATGCTGAACAGATCGGCCACGCGGCTGCCGGCGGTGCCGTAGGAGCCGGACAGGCCGAGGTTGGGATAGTAGGCCGAGCGCGCCACCCCGATCTGGGCGTTGGCGGCGGCCACGCGGCGCTCGGCGGCGGCGATGTCGGGGCGGCGCTGCAGCAAGGCGCTGGGCACCCCGGCCGGCACCGCCGGCACCGTCTCCTGCCAGGCCTCGGCGGCCAGGCTGAAGTCGGCCGGGGCGCGCCCCAGCAGGATCGCGATGGCGTGCTCGAACTGGGCGCGCTGGCGCGTTAGGTTCAGCTCCTCGATGCGCGCGTTGGCCAGCTGGGTCTGGGCCTGCAGCACGTCCGACTTGGTGGCGATGCCGGCGTTGAAGCGGTTCTGGGCGATCTGCGCCACCCGCTCGTAGCCGGCGATGGTGGTGGCCAGCAGCGCGCTCTGGGCGTCGGTCTGGCGCAGCGAGAAGTAGTTCAGCGCCAGCTCGCCCTGGGCCGACAGGCGCGCCGCGGCCAGGTCGGCCGCGCTGGCCTGGGCCCCGGCCTGGGCTCCGCTCACGCCGGCGCCCAGGCGCCCCCACACATCCGGCTCCCAGCTGGCGCCGATGTTGAGGCGGTAGCGGTTCTGGTCCGCGCCGGTGCCGCCCGAGCGGTCGGCTCCGCCGTTCAGGACCACGCTGGGCAGCAGCGCCGCGCGGCGCTCCTGCACCAGCGCGCGCGCCTGGGCGTACGCGGCCACGGCGGCGGCCACGTTCTGGTTGGAGACCTCGACCTGGGCCGCCAGCTGGTTCAGGCGCTCGTCATGGAACAAGGTCCACCAGGGCCCCCGTTCGAGCGTGTCGGCCGGCGCCGCCGGGCTCCAGCCCTGGGCCTCCTTGTAGGCCGCCGGCTGCGGCGTGGCCGGGCGCTGGTAGGCGGGGCCGGCCGCGCAGCCGGCCAGCAGGCTAGCCGCCAGCGCCAGCGGGGCGAGTCGGGTGGAGGAAGTCAGGCGCATCGGCGTTCTCATGGTGGGTTGTGGGCGGGACCGGCGTGACGCGCCAGGCTGGCGTCGTCGGCGCGCGGGCGCCGCAGTTTATCGAGCAGGACGTAGACCACCGGGGTGGTCAGGAGCGTCAGGAGCTGGCTGGCGATCAGGCCGCCGATGATGGCCACCCCCAGCGGGCGGCGCAGCTCGGAGCCTTCGCCGAAGCCGATCGCCAGCGGCAGCGCGCCCAGCCCGGCGGCCAGGGTGGTCATCAGAATCGGGCGAAAGCGCAGCAGGCAGGCCTCGCGCACGGCGGCCACGGCCGACAGCCCGCGCGCGCGTTCGGCGTCGAGCGCGAAGTCGATGATCAGGATGGCGTTCTTCTTGACGATGCCGATCAGGAGGAACACGCCGATCAGGGCGATGATGGTGAACTCCATGTTAAACATCAGCAGCGCCAGCACCGCGCCCACCCCGGCCGAGGGCAGGGTCGAGAGCACCGTGATCGGGTGCACCAGCGACTCGTACAGGATGCCCAGCACGATGTAGATCACCACGATGGCGCCCAGGATCAGCAGCGGCTGCTCCTTGTTCGAGTCCTGGGCGGCCTTGGCCTGGCCCTGGAAGCTGCCGCGCACATTGGTCGGCATGGCGATGTCGGCCTCGGCCTGGCGCACCGCCGCCTCGGCGTCGGCCAGCTTGCTGCCGGGCGCGAGGTTGTACGAGATCGTGGTGGCCAGTTCGCCGTCCTGGTGGTTGACCGAGGTCGGCGTGGCCGCCTCGGCGAAGCTGGCCAGCGCCGACAGCGGCACCATGGTGCTGGGCGCGGCGCTGAGGGCCTGGCCGCTGGCCGGGTCGCGCGCGGCGGTCAGGTTGGCCGCCGCCGCGCCGGCGGCGCGCGCCGGCACGTACACGTCGGCCAGCGCCTGCGGCGACTGGGCGTAGCGCTTGGCCACCTCCATGATCACGCTGTACTGATTGAGCTCGTCGTAGATGGTCGTCACCTGGCGCTGGCCGAAGGCGTTGTAGAGCGCGTTGTCGATGTCGCGCGTGTTCACGCCCATGCGGGTGGCGCTGTCCTTGTCGACCTTGACGTACATCTCGACACCGTTTTCGGCCTGGTCGGTGTCGACGTCGGTCAGCGCGCTCTGGCGCTTCATGGACTCGGCCAGCTTGCCGGCCCACAGCTTGAGGTCGGCCCGGTTGTCGCTCTTCAAGGTGTACTGGTAGGTCGAGTTGGACTGGCGCCCGCCCATGCGCAGGTCCTGCACCGGATTGAGGAACAGCGACACCCCGGTCACCTGGGCCAGCTGGGGGCGCAGGCGCGCGATGACGGCCTGGCCGCCGTCGCTGCGCTCGGACACCGGTTTCAGGTTGACGAACATGAAGCCGCCGCCGGCGCGCGAGCCGCCCGTGAAGCCGACCACGGTGGCCACGGCCGGGTCGCGCCGGATGATGTCGACCAGCTCCTTGAGCTTGCCCTGCATGGCCTGGAACGAAATGCTCTGGTCGGCCCGCATGCCGCCATTGACCTGGCCGGTGTCCTGCTGCGGGAAAAAGCCCTTCGGCACGGCCGAGAACAGGTAGACGTTCAGGCCGATCACGAACACGAAGATGATCATCACCAGCCACAGGCTGTCGAGCGCCCAGTCGAGCGAGTGCTCGTAGGTCTTGAGCACATGCGCGAAGCCGCGCTCGGCCCAGCGTGCCAGGCGGCCCGGCTGGCGCTCGATCTTCTCGTGCTTGAGCAGCCAGGCGCACATCATCGGCGTAGTGGTGAGCGAAATGACCAGCGAGATCAGCACCGAGGCGGACAGGGTCACGGCGAACTCGCGGAACAGCCGTCCCACCTGGCCACCCATGAACAGCAGCGGAATGAACACCGCCACTAGCGACAGGCTAATCGAGAGCACCGTGAAGCCGACCTCGCGCGCGCCCAGCAGCGCGGCCTGCATGCGGTCCATGCCGGCCTCGATGTGGCGGCTGGTGTTCTCCAGCACCACGATGGCGTCGTCGACGACGAAGCCGGTGGCCACCGTCAAGGCCATCAGGCTCAGGTTGTTCAGGCTAAAGCCGAGCAGGTACATGACGCCGAAGGTGCCCAGCAGCGAGACCACGGTGGCCACCGCCGGCACCAGGGTGGCGCGCGCGCTGCGCAGGAACAGGCTCACCACCAGCACCACCAGCAGGATCGAGATCATCAAGGTCACCTCGATCTCGTGCAGCGAGGAGCGGATCGAGTTGGTGCTGTCGGAGGCCACCGCCAGGTGGATGTCCTGGGGCAGCTGGGCCTGCAGCGACGGCAGCAAGGCGCGCACGCCGTCCACCGTCTCGATCACGTTGGCGCCGGGCTGGCGCGTGAGCAGCACGATCACCGCCGGCTCGCCGTTGAACAGGCCGAGCGTGTTGACGTTCTCGACGCCGTCGACTACTTGGGCCACGTCGTCCAGGCGCACCGCGCTGCCATTACGCCAGGCCACCACCAGCGAGCGGTAGTCGGCAGCGCTGCGCCCGCCGGTGGCGGTACTGGCCTGCGAATAAATCTGCAGCGAGCGGCCATTGCCCTCGATGGTGCCCTTGGGCCGGTTAGCGTTGGTGGCCTGGATGGCGGCGCGCACGTCCTCGGTCGAGACACCGTAGCGGTTCAGCGCGTAGGGCAGCAGCTCCACCCGCACCGCCGGCAGCGAGCCGCCGCCGATCTCGACGTCGCCCACCCCTGACACCTGGGCCAGCTTCTGCTGCACCAGGTTCGACACCGATTCGTAGATCTGGCCGGGCGTCTTGGTGCGCGAAGTCAGCGCCAGGATGATGACCGGGGCGTCCGAGGGGTTGGCCTTGCGGTAGGTCGGATTGCTTTTCAGGCTGGCCGGCAGGTCCACCCGCGAGGCGTTGATCGCGGCCTGCACTTCGCGCGCGGCCGAGTCGATCTTGCGGTTCAGGTCGAACTGCAGGCTGATGCGGGTCGAACCCAGCCCGCTCTGGGACGTCATTTCGTTGACCCCGGCGATCACGCCCAGGTGGCGCTCGAGCGGCATGGCCACGCTGGAGGCCATGGTGTCCGGGCTGGCCCCGGCCATCGAGGCGTTCACCGAGATGGTCGGATAGTCGACCTGGGGCAGCGGCGACACCGGCAGCACGAAGAAGGCGCCGACCCCGGCCAGGGCGATCCCCATGGTCAGCAGCACCGTGCCGATCGGGCGCCTGACGAAAGGCGCGGACAGGTTCACGAGGGCGCTCCCGCCGCCCGGGCGCGCCGGCCCGACCAGCGCCGCGCCAGGCTGTCGAAGCCCAGGTAGATCACCGGCGTGGTGAACAGGGTGAGCAGCTGGCTGACGATCAGGCCGCCGAAGATGGCCAGGCCGAGCGGCCGGCGCAGCTCGGCGCCCTCGCCCCAGCCCAGCATCAGCGGCACCGCCGCGAACAGCGCGGCCAGGGTGGTCATCAGGATCGGCCGGAAGCGCAGCAGCGCGGCCTGGTGGATCGCCTCGCGCGGGGCGGCGCCCTGGTCGCGCTCGGCCTCGATGGCGAAGTCGATCATCATGATGGCGTTCTTCTTGACGATGCCGATCAGGAGGATGATGCCGATGATGCCGATCACGCCCAGGCCCTGGCCGGTGATCATCAGCGCCAGCAGCGCGCCCACGCCGGCCGACGGCAGGGTCGAGAGGATGGTGAGCGGATGCACATAGCTCTCGTACAGCACGCCGAGCACGATGTACACGCAGATCACCGCCGCCAGGATCAGCCACAGCTGGTTCGACAGCGAGGCCTGGTAGGCCCCGGCCGCGCCCAGGAAGGTCAGGCTGACCGAGGACGGCAGCTTGATCGCGTCGGCCGCCGCGTGGATCGCCGCCACCGCCTGGCCGAGCTGCACGCCGGGCGCGGTGTCGAAGCCGATGGTGGTGGCCGGGTACTGGGCCACGTGGGTGATCTGCAGCGGCGCCGGCTGCTCGCTGATGCTGGCCAGCGCCGCCAGCGGGGTGGTCTTGCCGGAGCCGGTCTTGAGCATCAGGCGGCCCAGCGCGTCGGTCGACATCTGGGCGTCGCGCTGGGCTTCCAGGATCACGCGGTACTGGTTGGTCTCGGTGAAGATGGTCGAGACGATGCGCTGGCCGTAGGCGCTGTAGAGCGCGTCGTCGATGGCCGCGGCCGTGATCGACATGCGCGAGGCGGTGTCACGGTCGATGCTCACGAACGCCGAGCTGCCGGTGGCGCCGGCGTCGGTCACGGCGTTGCGCAGCTGGGGCGCGGCGCGCATCTGCGCCACCAGCTTGTGCGCCCATTCGGTCACGGTGGCGTTGTCGGCGCCTTCGATCGAGACGCGGAACTGGGTCGGGCCGGTTTCGGCGTCGATGGTCAAGTCCTGGGTCGGCTGCAGGTAGAGGGTCACGCCGGCCACCTGGGCGGCGCGCCGGCGCAGCCGTTCCATGGTCTCGGCCTGGCTGGTGGTGCGGCTGGACTTGAGGTTGATCAGCATGCGGCCGGTGTGCAGCATGGTGTTGTTGGCCGCGTCCACGCCCACGTTGGAGCTGAGCGATTCAACGTCCGGGTCCTCCAGGATGGCCTTGGCGGCGGCCTGCTGCAGCTCGGCCATGCGGTCATAGGAAATCGCTTCGCGGGTCTCCACGCGCGCCTGCAGCTGGCCAGTGTCCTGGGTCGGGAACAGTCCTTTCGGGATCAGCACGTACAGCAGCACGGTCAGGCCCAGGGTCGCCAGCGCCACCAGCAGGGTCAGGCCCTGGCGGTCCAGCACCCAGTTCAGGGCGTGGTCGTAGCGGCCGATCACGCGGTCGAAGAAGGCCTGGGTGCGGCGCGCCAGCGCGTTCGGCTTCTCGTCGGCGTGGCTGCGCAGCCAGCGTCCCGACATCATCGGCACCAGCGTCAGCGACACCAGCGCCGAGATCAGGATCGTGATGGCCAGGGTGACGGCGAATTCGCGGAACAGGCGCCCCACCACGTCGCCCATGAACAGCAGCGGAATGAGCACGGCGATCAGCGAGACGGTCAGCGAGATGATGGTGAAGCCGATCTGGGCGGCGCCCTTGAAGGCGGCCGCCAGCGGCGCCTCGCCCTCCTCGATGTAGCGCGAGATGTTCTCGATCATGACGATGGCGTCGTCGACCACGAAGCCGGTGGCGATCGTCAGCGCCATCAGGCTCAGGTTGTTCAGGCTGTAGCCGAGCAGGTACATGACGCCGCAGGTGCCGATCAGCGAGATCGGCACGGCCAGGCTAGCGATCACGGTGGCGCGCACGCTGTGCAGGAAGGCGAAGATCACCAGCACCACCAGCACCACCGCCAGCACCAGTTCGATCTCGACGTGTTCGACCGAGGCGCGGATGCCGTTGGTGCGGTCCGACAGCACCTCCAGCTTGAGGCTGCCCGGCAGGCCGGCCTGCAGCTCGGGCAGGCGCTGCTTGATGGCGTCGACGGTGGCGATCACGTTGGCGCCCGGCTGGCGCTGCACGTCCAGGATGATGGCCGGCTTCAGGTCCGACCAGGCCGACAGGCGTACGTTCTCGGCGCTGTCGACCACCTTGGCCACGTCGGACAGGCGCACCGGGGCGCCGTTGCGGTAGGCGACGATCAGGTTCTGGTACTCCGGCACCGTCATCAGCTGGTCGTTGGCGTTGATCGCGTAGGCGCGCGTGGGGCCGTCGAAATTGCCCTTGGCGCTGTTGGCGTTGGCGCCGGCGATCGCGCTGCGCAGCGTGTCCAGGCCCAGGCCGTAGGAGGCCAGCAGGTTGGTGTCGGCCTGGATGCGCACGGCCGGACGCTGGCCGCCGCTGAGCGTGACCAGGCCGACGCCGGACACCTGGCTGATCTTGAGTGCCAGGCGCGTGTTGACCAGGTTTTGCACCTCGGTCAGGGGCACCGTGTCGGAGGTGATCGCCAGGGTCAGCACCGGCGCGTCGGCCGGGTTGACCTTGGCGTACACGGGCGGGGACGGCAGGTCGGTCGGCAGCAGCGAGCCGCCGGCGTTGATGGCCGCCTGCACCTCCTGCTCGGCCACGTCGAGCGTCACGCCCAGGCCGAACTGCAGGGTCACGATCGAGACCCCGGAAGCGCTGGTGGAACTCATGCGCTGCAGGCCGGCCATCTGGCCGAAGCGCCGTTCCAGCGGCGCGGTGACGGTACGCGACATCACCTCGGGACTGGCGCCGGGGTAGAGCGTCTGCACCTGGATGGTCGGGAAATCGACCTGGGGCAGCGCCGACAGCGGCAGGAATTTAAAGCCGACGATGCCGGCCAGGACGATCGCCACCATCAGCAGCGCCGTGGCGACGGGGCGCTGGATGAACGGAGTGGACGGGCTCATGGCACAACCTGCGCAGCGCGCTCGCCGCGTGGCCCGGTCATTGCGGCGCCCCTTCGCGCTGGCGGCGGTGCTGGCCGCCGCCGTGGCCCGCACCGTCGGCGCCCGGCTGGGCCGCACCCGGCTGGGCCGCACCTGGTTGGGCCGCACCTGACTGGGCCGCGCCCGGATGGGCGCCCCATTGGGCAGCCCCGTGCCCTGCGCCCTGCCCCGTGCCCGGCGCGCCAGCGCCAGGTCCAGCGCCCGCGCCTGGGCCCTGTCCCGCACTCGGCTGGCCGCCAGCGTCGGCGGCGCCGCGCTGCCCGCCCTTGCGCCAGCCGCCGGCGCCCCATCCGCCGCGTCCGCCGCCGGCGCCCACGGCCGGCTTATCACCCGGCAGGATCACCTTGGCGCCGTCCTTGAGGCGGTCGGCCCCTTCCGTGATCACCTGTTCGCCCGCCTTCAGGCCGCTGGTGATCTCGACCTTGTCGACCGTGGCCTGCCCGCGCGTGACCGTGCGCAGCGAAACCGTGCGTTCGGCGGGATTGAGCACGTACACAAAATCGCCGCTGCCGTGGCGCAGCGCCGTCACTGGCACCATCACCGCGTCCTTGATGGTGCAGACCTCCAGGCGCAGGTTGACGAACTGGCTGGGGAACAGCGCCTGGTCGGCGTTGGCGAAGCGCGCCTTGGCCTTGACGGTCCCGGTCTGCACGTCCACCTGGTTGTCCAGCGCGCTGAATTTACCGCTGGCCAGGGCCGCGGTGCGGGTACGGTCGAAGGCGGTGGCGGCCATGATGCCCCCCTCGTGCAGGCGCTTCTGCACGTCCGGCACGCGGTCCTGGGGCACGGCGAATTGCACGTCGATGGGCGCGACCTGGGTGATCACGGCGATGCCGTTGGCGTCATTGCTGCCCACCAGGTTGCCCATGTCGGCGGTGCGCAGGCCCACGCGGCCGCCGATCGGCGCCTTGACCTGGGTGTAGCTCAGATTGAGCTTGGCCACGCCTTCGGCGGCGCGGTCGGTCATCACCTGGCCCTCGAGCTGCTTGACCAGGGCGGCCTGGGTGTCGACGTCCTGGCGCGCGATCGAGTCCTGGGCCAGCAGGGTGCGGTAGCGCTCCAGGGTCACGCGCGCGCTGTCGAGCTGCGCCTGGTTGCGCTGGCGCGTGCCGGAGGCCTGCAGCAGGGCCATCTGGAACGGACGCGCGTCGATGGTGGCCAGCACCTGGCCGGCCTTGACCATCTGCCCTTCGTTGAACGAAATTTTCTGCAGGATGCCCGAGACCTGGGGCCGCACCGTGGCGGTGGCGGCCGCGGTCACCGTGCCGAGCGCGTCGAGCACGACCGGAATGTCGGCCTGCTCGGCCGTCGCCACACCCACCGTGGTGGCCATGCCGCCGCCGAAGCGGCCACCGCGCCCGCCCGGACCGCCGGGACCGCCGCGCCCCGCTGGCCCGCCTGGGCCGCCCGGCCGGCCGAAGCCCGCGCCGGACGCATCCTGGGCCGGATGGGTCAGGTGCCAGGCCAGCGCGCCGATGGCGGCCATGGCCAGCACCGCGATCACGCTGCCGATGGTTTTCGCGCGGCGGCTGCGCCGCACAGGGACGGGGGTGGATTCCATGCTTTTCCTTGGCTCAATAACAACGATTATTGAGGGAACTCTAGCATGGGTGGGTATTCAATATATTTCATATCAAACACACCGATGAGCGCGCAACGGGCGCCCACAGGGGGACCGTGAGCGGCCCGGCCGCGGCCTCATAGGGGGCCGGGGGCGCGAGCTCCCCCGTGGCACCGCTACACGCTGTTACAAACGTGTTACAAATTACGCCTCAAGGCGCCGTGCACAGGCAGTGGGTGACGGCGCTGAAGGGCTTGCGCCCGGCTCCCAGGTCCGACAGCCAGGCCAGGTCGCGCGTGACGTCGGCGGCGGCGCCGGCCGGCAGGCCCTGCGGTAGCAAGCCCAGGTTGAGCTGGATCGTGAACACCGTCTTGGCGCTGGCGCCGAACATGGTGAGCAGGCGCTCGAAGGGCGTGCCCTCGCGTTCGATGTAGGCTACCCGGTAGTCGCCGCTCAGGTGGGCGCGCCGCGCCGCCGACTTGAGCGCGTCGCCGTAGCTGCCGATGGTGTCGACCAGGCCGCGTTCCTTGGCCTGCACGCCGGTCCAGACCCGGCCCTGTCCCACCGCGTCGATCTTGGCCGGGGTGGTCTTGCGCGCCAGCGCGGCCTTGGTGGTGAATTCGTCGTAGATGTGGTTGATCGCGCTTTGCACCACCTGGGCGAAGCGCGGGTCCATGGGGCGCAGCGGATTGTAGGCGTCGGCCAGCCAGGTGGTGGTGGTGCCGCCGGTGTGGATGCCCAGCTTGTCGGCCACCTTGTCGGCCGTGGGCAGGATCGAGAACACGCCGATCGAGCCGGTGATGGTGCCGGCGTCGGCCACGACCTCGTCGGCCGCCATCGAAATCCAGTAGCCGCCGGACGCGGCCACGTTACCCATCGAGACCACCACCGGCTTGCCGGCGGCGCGGGTGAGCTCGAGCTCGCGCCGGATCAATTCGGAGCCGTACGGGCTGCCGCCGGGCGAATCAATGCGCAGCACCACGGCCTTGATCTGGTCGTCCTCGCGCGCCTTGCGGATCAACGCCGCGGTGGACTGGCCGCCGATGGCGCCGGGGCCGGCCACGCCGTCGCTGATCTCGCCCTGCGCCACCACCACGCCGATGCCGGCACCGAAGGGCTTGGGGCGGTGGCGCAGCAGGTAGTCGTCGAAGCCGATCTGGCGGAAGTTCTTGCCCTCGGCGTCGGGGGCGCCGCGCGCGATGAGCATGGCGCGGATCTGGTCGCGCGTCTTGAGGCCGTCGACCAGGTGGTGGGTCAGCGCCAGCTGGGCGGTGTCGCCCTTGGCCTCTTCCATCAGCTTGGGCAGCGCGTTGATGCCGTTGTCGATGGTGCCCGGCGCCAGCTTGCGGTTCTTCTCGACGTCGGCGGTGTAGTTGGCCCACAGCGCGTTATACAGGTATTCGTCGGCCTCCTTGGCCGCCGGCGACGGGCCGTTGCCGATGTAGGGCTCGGCGAAGCTCTTGTAGGTCCCCACGCGCAGCAGGTTGACCGTCACGCCCAGCTTGTCGAGCGCGTCGCGGTAGTAGTTGCGGTAGTGGCCGAAGCCCTGGATCGAGACCATGCCCATCGGGTGCAGGTAGACCTCGCTGGCGTGCGAGGCGACCAGGTACTGGCGCTGGTCATAGCTGCCGCCCCAGGCGATGACGCTCTTGCCGCTGGCCTTGAAGCGGTCGATCGCGGCGCCCACCTCGTGCAGGAGGGCCAGGCCGGCGCTGTCCATGTCGTCCAGGATCAGGACCACGCTGCCGATGTTGGGGTCGCGCGCGGCCGCGTCGAGCACGGTGAGCACGTCGCGCAGCTGCACCGAATGGCGCGCATCGCCGCGCACGTTCGACAGGATGGTGTCGCGCACGCTGCCGCTGTGCTGCTCCACCAGGCTGCCCTTCAGGTCGAGCACCAGCGCCGTTTTCGGCAGGATCGGCTTGGCGCTGCTGAAGATGGCGACCAGCACCACCACCAGGATCAGCAGGAACACCAGGTTGAACAGGAACCGGCGGGTGGCGTCGAGCGCGCCCCAGAACGCGACGATACCGCGGCGCAGGTAAGAGAAAGGCTGAAAGGACATCGAGACTCCGGCAGGCGAAATGTTTGTGAAATATCAAACTGCTACTGTAAGCGAAATCGGCGCGAAGCGGTCGAAAGCGCGTTGTGACTTGCGCTATGTCAATAGAATGATAGCGCGCCGGCCGCGGCGCCGTATACCGTTCAAACCGCGTTCAAACCCGACTGGCGCTACCGTGGGCGACGACTGTGGGCGCGACTGCGGCTGCGACCGCGGGCTGCGGACGCAGACAGTGGGCGCGCGGGAGCGCCGGCGCGCCAGCGCCGATGTGGCCGCCCAAGCGCGCGCGCACGCGCCGCCAGTGGAACGCAGCCCGCGCCGCGACGGGCCGCCCCCGCACCCGCCCCCCCTAGGCGCCCTGCCCCATCACGCGTTCGAACGGGCCGATGCACGCGTCCAGCGACTCGTGCGCGCACATCAGGAACAGCGCCCCGGACGGATGGAACTGGATGAAGTTGGTGGCCTTGCTGCCGACCTTGGTCACGGCGCCGGTGCAATCCTTCTTGCCGTTGTCCTTCACGACCCGGTCCTGCAGCTTGTAGAAGCCCTTGGCGCTGGGCTGGGCCGGGATCTCGAACTCGCTCTCCGAGACTTCCTCGGCGCTGGTGACGAGGGTGGTGCCGTCGCCGCGAAAACGGTAGGTTTCCGAGCAGCTGCCGTCGGGCAGCGTGAGACGCCAGATCCCAAGGATGGGATGGGTGGGCGGCGGCGTCGCCGCCAGGCTGGCCTGGGTGGCGGCGAGCATCGCCAGGCACAGCGCAACTCCAGTGGGCGTACGCATGACGCAACTCCTTTGGGCAAATCAGTTAGACCAGCAGCGCGGTTGGCAGTTTAAGGTATTTTAACGCCGAGCTCGCCAGCGCGCGCGGGCGCCGCCTCAGAGGACATAGCCTGAGCTATGGCGGTGCTTTGCGCCTAGCTCGGCCACGTTCTGGCGCGCTGCTCGGACACGCCCGAAAAACTCTCAGTTCTGGCGTGATGAGCGGGCATGATCGAAAGACTCTAGCCTCTCAGCCCGCCATGGCCAGGAATTGCTCGCGCCCGCCGGGACCGCGCAGGTCGGCCACGATCTTGCCGTGCTCGAGCACCACGATGCGCTCGGCCGAGAGGATGGTTTCGCGCCGGTGCGCGACGATGATGCGGGTCATCGGCAAGGCGCCGATGGCGCCGTTGACGGCGCTCTCGCGCGCCACGTCGAGGTGGCTGGTGGCCTCGTCGAGCAGCAGCAGGGACGGCTGGCGGTACAGCGCGCGCGCGATCAGGATGCGCTGCTTCTGCCCGCCCGAGAGCACCGTGCCCATGTCGCCGATCAGGCTGTGAAAGCCCATCGGCATGGCGGCGATGTCGTCCAGCACGGCCGCGTGCGCGGCGCAGGCGGCGATGCGCTCGGGCTCGGGCGCGTCGGCGAAGAAGCTGATGTTGTCGGCGATCGAGCCTGCGAACAGCTGGTCGTCCTGCAGCACCACGCCGATCAGCGAGCGGTAGGCGCCCACCGCGCCCAGGTTCAGGGCGCAGCCGTCGACCAGGATCTCGCCGCCGCTGGGCACCAGCAGGCTCGCCAACAGGCGCAGCAAGGTGGTCTTGCCGCAGCCGGAAGGACCCACGATGGCGACCGATTCGCCGGCCTCGATGCGCAGGTCGATCCCGTCCAGGATCCATGGGTCGCTGGCGCCGTAGCGAAAGCGCAGGCCGCGCAGTTCGATGCGCAGCGGGCCGCGCCGGCGCGCCTCGCCGAAGGGCACATGGCGCGGCTCGGGCGCGGCCAGCGCGATGTCGGCCAGGCGCTCGGCGTGCAGGCGGAGCATGAACAGGTCCAGGCCCTTGTTAATCAGCTCGCTGACGCGGCCGAGGAACTGGTCCTTGTAGCTGATAAAGGCGAGCAGCATGCCGACCGAGAAGGTATTGTCCAGCACGCGCCGGGCGCCCAGCCAGACCACCACCACGGCCACCACGCCGATCACGCTGGCGTTGACGGTGCGGAACATCAAGCTCAGCTTCTGGGTCGCCACCTGGCGGTTCACGGTGTGCACCAGCAGATTGAGCCAGTGCGCCTGGCGCGCGGCCTGGGCGTTGAACAGCTTGATGGTCTTCATGCCGCGCAGGGTCTCCAAAAAATGGCTGTCGCGCCGGGCGCCCCACACGATGGCCTCGGCCGAGGCGTTGCGCAGGGCCGTGTACGAGAACGCTCGCAGCGCGCCGTACAGCAGCGCCGCGCCCAGCACCAGCGCGGCCAGGGCCGGCGCATACAGCAGCATGACGACCAGGGTGATGGCCGACATCAGCCCGTCGAGCATGATCTCGACCAGGTCGGTGGTGAGCGCCTGCAGGATGGTCTCCTGCGAGCCGAAGCGCGACATCACGTCGCCCAGGTGGCGGCTCTCGAAATAGGTGGCAGGCAGGTTGACCAGGTGCCCGAACAGGCTGGCGCGCCCGTTCACCTTGAGCGCGCTGGAAATGGCGATCACGGTGGCGCCGCGCATGGCCGTCACCACCACCCTCAGCATCAGCAGGAACAACAGCCCTAGCGCCAAGGTCAGCAGCAGGTCGGCGTCCGCGCTCACCAGGGCCTCGTCCACGACCCACTGCATCAGGAAGGGGCTGACCACGGCCAGTGCCTCGATCGCCAGCGCCATGCAGGCGAGCAGGCACAGCGACTGGCGGACTCCGGCCAGGCGGCCCATGAGGGCGCTCACGCGTACCCGCGCGGGCGGCGCGACGGCGGCGAATTCCGCGTTCGGGGTCAGTTCGAGCGCGATGCCCGTGAAGTGCTTGGCGGCGGCGGCCAGCGGCAGGCGGCGCACCCCGCTGGCCGGATCGTGGATCACCAGCGCGCCGCCGGCCACGCGCTTGAGCACCACGAAATGGTTCAGGTCCCAGTGCAGGATGCAGGGCGTGGCCAGCAGCGCCAGCTCGTCCGGCTCCAGGCGCAGCGGGCGTGCCGCCAGCCCGAGCGCGGTGGCGATGCCGACCAGGTCCTGCAGGGTGGCGCCGCGCAGCGACATGCCGAAGCGGCTGCGCAGCTGGGCCAGGTCGTGGCCGCCGCCATGGTAGGCGCCGACCATGGCCAGGCAGGCCAGGCCGCACTCGGCCGCCTCAGTCTGCATGATCAAGGGCAGCCGCACGCCCAGCGCGGCGGCCGGATTGGCGGCGCCGCTCAGCGGGTCCATTGGCCGGTCAGCGTGTAGATCGGATCGAGCACCCACTCGATCAGGCGGCGCCGCTCGAGCAGGATGTCGGCGTCGAGCTGCATGCCCGGCTGCAGCCGCACCGGCTTGCCGTAGACGGTTGCCTGCTGGCGCTCCAGGGTCACGGTGATGCGGTACAGGGCCTCGGCGCCGGCCGCCCCGGCGGCGAATTCGGCCGGCAGCTCGCCCGCCTCCAGCCCGGCGCGCGAGATGTTCTTGATCACGCCGCGGTAGTGGCCGAACTTCTGGTACGGGTAGGCCCGGTAGCGCAGCAGCACCTGCTGGCGCGCGCGCACGAAGCCGATCGCCCGGCTCGAGGCGTACAGCTGGGCCTCGAGCAGCGCGCCGCGCGGCACGATGCTCAGCAGCGGCATGCCGGGCGTGAGCGTGGCCCCGGCCACCGCGTGGATCGCGGTCACGCTGCCGGCCTGCGGCGCCGGGATGAGCAGGTCGCGGCGCGCCTCCACGTCGGCCAGCTCGCGCTCGGTGCTGGCCACGCTGCGCTCGGTGAGGGCGGTGTCGGCCGCCAGCTTGAGCGGCAGGTCGGCCAGCTCGCCCTGCAGGGTGGCGCGCTCGCGCCCCAGCGTGATCAGGTTGCGCTCGAGCGTGCGCAGCTTGGCCTCCTGATCGAGCCTGGCCTCGGCCGCCGCCTGCACCTGCTGGGGCGCGATGAAGCCGCTCGTCTGCAAGCGCGCCAGGCGCCGCTCGGACTGGGCGGCCAGGTCCGTGCGCACCTTCTGCAGGGCTACCTCCTGCTCCATCTCCTTCCGCTCGGCCTGCATCGCGTCCAGGCGCGCGCCGATGCTGGCGCGCTGCTGGCGGTATAGCTGGGCCGCGCGGGCGGCGTCGGCGCGCAGGCTGGCACGCTGCAGCGCCAGCACCTGGGCGGCGCCGGCCTGGGTGTCGCCCAGCGCCGCGCTGCGCTCCTCCGAGCTGACCGCCAGCAGGCTTTGGCCGGCGCCGACCTCCTGGCCTTCGCCTACCAGCAGGCGAACCACCACGCCGGCGCGCGGCGCGACCACCTTCACCATGCCCGGCACCGGCACCAGCCAGCCGCTCACGCGCACCTTGCGCGTGTAGCTGCCCAGGCCCAGCGCAGCGACCAGCAACGCCACGATCAGCAGGGCGCAGGCGGCGAACCAGCGGTGCAGCGGACGCGGACGCACCAGCACCGTGCCGAGCCACTGGGCCTGGCGCTGCGCCAGCACCTCGGCGCGAAACAGCGGCGCCACCGCAAGCGCGCCCTGCCCGGCCGCGTCCTGTTCGCCCGCGTCGGCCATGCTAGTGCTCGACGAAGTAGTCGCGCACCTCGAAGTTCACCTCGATCATGCGCGCGACCTTTTTGATAGTGAGCAGCTTGCGCAGGCGCGGATCGGCGAAGTCCTTGAGCAGCGGCGGACGGGGCGCGTTGAAGAAGTAGCCCGGATCGGCCGCCACCAGCGGCTTGGCCACCAGGTCCAGTTCATCGCGCGAGTCGACCGTCTGCACGATGCAGGGTGCGTGGGTCACGCCCAGCTGCAGCAGGGCGCAGGCGCGGTGGTAGCCGTTGTGCAGCAGCAGGCGGCCGCTGTCGTCGTCGCACACCGCGTTCATGCAGTTCGAGCTGTAGCCGACCACCAGGCCGACCACGCCGGCCACGCTGCCGAAGCTGGCGTAGCCGTCAAGCTGCTCGGGGCGCAGCAGCAAGGCCTCGTGGAAGCGCAGGTCGGTCGAATCGGAGCGGAACACGAAGCGCTTTCCGCCCAGCGCGCGGATCTGCACCGGGGCGCGTGCGTGCGCCAGCGGCAGGCAAAAGCGAAACAGCGCGCACGGGTCGGGGCGCGGGCCCAGCTCGGCCATCAACGCGGCGACGAAGGCGGCATTGACGTGGTTCTGGCACACCACCAGCTTCGCCAGCTCGACCATCGCGATGCGGGTCGGCAGGCTGTCGAAGGTGCGTACGTAGGCGGAGCTGTCGATCAGCTCATCGGCCAGAGGCAACATGGCCGGGTCGAGCACGCCGCAGACCAGGTGGTCGGCGCAGCCGGCTTCGCGACTGGCCAGTTCACCGTAGTAGCGCGCCGCCGCGCTCCATTCGGCCACCAGCGCTGGGCGCTGCAGGGCGGCCGGCTCGGCGCACATATCGTCGGCGAAGTCGAGAAATTTTCGCAACGGCGCCTGGCCGAGCAGCCACAATTCCTGCTCCAAGCCGAGTGCCGGTTGAGGTTCGCGTAGCATGTCATCTCACTGTCGGTTAGTGCGGCACTGCCGCGAAGCGGTGCCGCGTTACTACATCGGCACGTGGCCGGAATGATCAGCAGCCGCAGCCGTTGCCACGGCTCTTGCTGTGCGAATGGCTTTGGGTCTTGGTGTGATGACCGCTCTTGCTGTGGTGACCACTGTGGCCCTTGCCCTTGCTGCCGCTCTTGCCGCCACCGCCATCGCAGCCGCCGTATACGTGTTTCAGTTCGTTGCTGTTCAAGTTGCGCATGATGTGCTCCCGTTGAGGTGAGAATGATGGACAACGGTTGTCGTCCATCGCAGGCCGGGCCCGTCGGGCTGCAGAAAAAGCGTTTAGATTGCAGCCCGCTTCGGGAACGAAGTCCCACAGCGTGCCTTTGGAGTAAGCACCTTAGCGGCAGCCTGACGCGGCCCGTAGAGATGATGCTAACGGCCAGCAAACCGGACCGTTTGAGATGGACCAATGACCGTGATGGCATGCCGGACGGCACGCGATGGCAAGCGGGAAGGGATGTGATGGCATGCGGGAAGGTGCGCGCGGACGGCGTGCCGGACGGTGTGCCGCGGCCGCATGCCGGACAGCGTGCCGATATTCACGAGCAGCCAGGCGATCGGGCGACCACCTGGCTTGGATGGCGAAGCTTAGCCCTGCTCGGGCGCCACCTTCGGCTTGGCCGGACGGCGGCCACGCGCGGCCGGCTTGCGCGCGGCCTTGCGGGCCGGCGCGGCTGCCGCTTCGGTCTCGGCTTCGGCCGGGGCGGCCTCCACCACGATCTCGATCGGCGCGGGCGGGGCCTCCGCTGCGGGCGCTGGCGCCGGCTCGGCTTCAGCCGCGCGCCGTGCGGCCGGCTTGCGCGTGCCGCGGCCGCCACGGCGTTTCTCCTGCGGCGCCGCTTCCTCGGCCGGGGCGGCCGCTTCTTGCGCTACCGGTTCCGGCTGGGCTTCCGGTTCGAATGCAGGCTGTTCGTACTCATGCTCTTGCTCGCGCTCGTGCTCAAACTCGTGCATGCCAGCCGGTTCGCCCGGCGCTGCCTGTTCAATCGCTTCGGCGGCCTGCTTGCGCCCGCCGCGGCCACGTCGGCGCGACTCTGGCTTCGCTTGCGGCTCGGGCACGGCTTCCTGTTCCGGCGCGTGCTCGGCCATTGCCTCCTCGCCCAGCGGCGCATGCGGCTCGACCACCGCGGCGGCTGCGGCCTGCGCCGCGCTGCTGCGATACACATAGGCGCCGGATTTTTCGTCGCGGCCGAATTC
Organism: Oxalobacteraceae bacterium UBA6018; assembly: GCA_002428015.1. Taxonomy (GTDB): domain Bacteria; phylum Pseudomonadota; class Gammaproteobacteria; order Burkholderiales; family Burkholderiaceae_D; genus Telluria_A. Next base: position 53,555 of record DIZW01000092.1, read on the forward strand.
GAGCATGCCGCGGTGCTGCGCTTCCTCGAGCAGGTTGCCGAAGGTGCGGAAACCGTAGTACGTCTCGTTGAAGTCGGGACGGCGCCGCTTGAGCGTGTCCTTCAACAGCGAGGCCCAGATCTTGCCGCTGTCGCCGCGCTCGGACACCAGCGCGTCGAACATCTCGACCACCAGCTCGATCGCCTGCGCCTTGCGCGCCTCCAGCTCCTCCTTGCGGCGGTTGCCCTCGTCGGGTGAACGCTTGGGCGCCGGCTGGGTCTTGCGCTCGTCGCGCTTGGCCGCCGCGCGCCGCACTTCGCGCACCAGGTCGTCGTAGAAAATGAATTCGTCGCAGTTGGCCACCAGCAGGTCCGAGGTGGACTGCTTCACGCCGACCCCGATCACCTGCTTGGCGTTCTCGCGCAGCTTCGACACCAGCGGCGAAAAGTCCGAGTCGCCGGAAATGATCACGAAGGTGTTCACGTGCGACTTGGTGTAGCACAGGTCGAGGGCGTCGACGACAAGGCGGATGTCGGCCGAGTTCTTGCCGGACTGGCGCACGTGCGGAATTTCGATCAGCTCGAAATTCGCCTCGTGCATGGTGGCCTTGAAGCCCTTGTAGCGATCCCAGTCGCAGTAAGCCTTCTTGACCACGATGCTACCCTTGAGCAGCAGGCGCTCGAGCACCGGTTTGATATCGAATTTCTCGTAGTTCGCATCGCGGACACCGAGCGCGACGTTCTCGAAGTCGCAGAACACCGCCATGCTGATATTGTCTGAGGATGAAGCCATAGATATTTTTCTCGATTGATGTTGGGGCACAGCCAGCGGCGATTATACGCAAGTGGGCGGCGCGCCCTCGCGCGCGCTCGTGCGCGAGGTTCACCTAGCGCGGCACGCGCGAATCGATCCGGGCCCGGTCGATGTAGCGATCGACGTCCTCCTCGAGCAGCAGGCCGTCGTCGCGCAGCGCGCGCGCGGCCGCCGCCACCTGCTTGGCGTACTCGATGCGGGTGCCATAGCGCTGGTCGATCGGACGGCGCGGATCGCCCGCGCGCGCGCTCGGCGGCAGGGGCAGCGACATGCCGGTCAGCCCGCACAGCTGGTTCTCGGCGAAGCCGCGGCGGCGCAGGTTCCAGCCAGCGTGGGTGGCCAGCGGGACCGCCACGTCGGGCAGGCGGATGCCGGCGATGTCGTGGCCGTCGGCGTCGGCCATCGGCACCAGCACCTGGTAGCGGCGTGACGGCAGCACCCTGCCGGGCGCCGTTGCGTAGTCCACCAGCGCCAGCTCGTTGATCACCTCGGGGTAGTCGACGCCGAGCGCGCCCAGGTCGGGAAAGCCGACCGCGTCGCGGCGCGGCGCCACCAGCATGCTGTCGGCCAGGCGCGGAAAGCGGCTGGGCGGGGGCGCGATGCCGGCGCGGGTCCACGCCACCAGCCGGTCGAGCAGCGCGCGCAGCGCCG
>DIZW01000105.1 GCA_002428015.1 Oxalobacteraceae bacterium UBA6018
GCATCGCCTCAACCTGGAGCATGTCACCGGGATGTCCCAGCATGGCGGTGCTGCAGGACTTCGGCGCCAAACTCGTGTGCGACAATCTGCTGGCACTGACTGTGGCGGCTTCACACGCCCAAGCCGGTTTGCCCCAGACACATCGTATCAACCGCGCCTACGGATGGCCGCGTATGCCTGCTTACAGTTCGATATCGAACGGCGCGGCAGGCAAGTCCTCGGCGCCATACAGATTCACGTAGGGTGCATCGGCCCAGGCATAGCGGACATGCGTCGTGCCTGGCTGGTTGGCCCCTTTCAGCGTCACCGTGTCTCCATGCGCCAGCGCCAGCACATACTGGCAAGCCGTGCCGGCACAGGCTTCGAAACCGATCGCATGGCCGGCGCTATAGGTGCGCAAGCCCCCACCGGTGTTCTTAAATGTGACCACCAGGTCGTCCCCTGCCCGCGTCACGCCGGTCGCTTCCGGGCCTCCAGGCGCGATCGCTTCGCCGTAGGCCAGCGCGCGCGCCGCGCGGGCCAGGCGCTCGCCAACCACGGCTTTCTGTGCAGGATGAATGTCGGTGCGGTCGCCCACGTCGATCGTCACGGTCAGCGCGGCATGCGGGTCCTTCCGCACCGTCCTGGCCTGGGCTTCGCGCAGCTGCGCCCAGTTCGATGGACCGGGCTTGGTCGCCACGGCGCCGAATGACGACAGCTGGACTACCAGGAAGGGCAATTCCGGCTGGCCGAAGGTCTTGCGCCAGTCGGCGATCAAGAGCGGCAGCAGCGTTGCGTATTCCGTTGCCGCGTCGGTGTTGGACTCGCCCTGGTACCAGGCCGCCAGTTTGAACTTGTAGCCGGCCAGCGGCGCGATCATTTCGTTGTAGAGCGTCGACAGGCTCATCGGCACATCCCACGGCGCGGCCGGGATCGACAGGCCCTTCGAGCGCATGCCCAGATGGTATTTCCACGGCGCCGACAGGGCGATGAACTGACCGTCGCCGGTCTTGATGCCGCGCTGTTCCGGCAGCCCGGTCAGCCCGCCTCCGGTGCCGCCGCTGAGAACATGGACGGCGATCACGTTGCGGCCCGGCTTGAATACGCCGGCGGGCACGGGATAGTCGCGCCACATCCACGCAATAGTGCCGCCGCCCACGCGCACGCCGTTGACCCAGGTGCTGTCGTAGGTATCGATGGGACCGAGCTGGACTGCATTGGCCGCGCGCGCCTGCGCCTCGTTCAGCGTCACGCTGGTGCGAAACCAGGCGGCGCCGTCGAAGTCCGCCAAGGCGGCGATGCTGGCATCCTTCCACGAGCCCCTCGGTGTCAGGCTCGGCCATGCCGCGTCGTCGAAGCCGGGAGCGCTCCAGGCACGCTGCGCCTTGGCCTGCGGGTCATGCGCGTCCCACCATCGCTCATGGCGGCGCGCTTCGTCCGCCATCCCCTTGGCGGGATTCGACGCCATCACCGCCAACGCCTCGACCCGCTCGGCGTAGGCCGGCAGGGTTTTCAGCGATTGAGCGCCGATCCAGCCCTGGATCGTGGTACCACCCCAGTCCGACCCGATGAAGCCGACCGCCACCTTCTGCTTTTTCTGCAGTGCGCGCGCCATGTAGTAGCACGCCGCCGAGGCCTCGCCGACGGACTTTGGCGTCACCACGTTCCATGTCACCGGGTGCTTCAAGTCCTTTTGGACGGCAAGTTCGCTAATGCGTTGAATATTGACGAAGCGCAGGTCCGAATTAGCGGGAAATTCCGGCCACGCGCCCGTCGACAGGCGCACCGGAAACTCCATGTTCGACTGGCCGCCGCACAGGTAGACGTCGCCGATCATGATGTCCTTGAGCGTCGTGCTACCGCCGGCGCCGCGGACGGACAGCGTGTACGGTCCACCGGCCGTCATCGCCGGCATGCTGGCGCGCCAGCGGCCCTGCGCGTCGGCCTTGGCCTCGGCGCTCGTGCCGCCAAGGCTCACCGTCACGCCGAGTCCGGCGGCCGACGTGCCCCACACGGTCAAAGCTTCGCCGCGCTGCAGCACGGCATGGTCGCTGAAGATGCCGGCAAATGCCGGTGCCGCCGGCTGCGCCAGCACGGGTGTTGCCAGCGATGCAGCAAGCACGAAGGCGGCCGCGCCGGCCAGGGGGATACGGAGATAATTCTTCATGGGTGTGTCAGATTGGCAGATTTAACGAAAGATGCAGTGTGGCCGGATTTTCGTCCTTGGAATAGTCCATTCCATGAACAAAACCACCAGATCTCGGAATCTTTTTACCTTCCATGTGCAGGTCCGGCCAGAGCTCGCGCCAATCCACCGGACTTAACGATTCGAAACTTTTGCATGGTTTTTGCGTCATGGATTTGTGCGGCTTTGCCTGCTTGGTTCTCTCTGTTGATTGCTTCGGTTTGTGAAAGTAGGTCTTATGCGCAATGAGCTCCATGGCGTCGGCAGGCAGGTTGGCGACGTCGGCGTCGAGCAGCGGTAACGCAGGCCAGAGAGGCTTGAACAAGGTGTGCGCATAGCCTCGGGATCAATGCCTGCAGCTTGTCGCAGACGATTTTCGCAGCGAAGTCCTGCATCGACCGGGGTCGCTTTCTTTGGTTTCTTTTATATACTCCTAGAGTACGGAGGAGCGCGCTATGCGGCCCTCATGCAATTGTCGTCGTTTCAAAATCACTCCTGCGTGTGTGTGTCGTCGTTTCAAAATCACTCGGCAAACCGCTTGCGGCGGCCCGCGGCCGCCATCAGGGAGAGCGCTGCAGCGAACTGAGCTCTCAGCATGCCGCAGGCACGCGCCATGCGCGGGCATGGCCGCCACGGCTTCGATGATGCGTTCTCGGCGCCATTGCAGCCCCTCCAACGCCTGGGCGCTGTCAACTTCTCGCTCGCCAGTTAAGGAGCCGTTCAAAAATAACTGTGACAGCTGGATCGCCTCAGGCGGGTGCGCTGCTGCGTTGTTCGTCGTCGCCATAGCCCGCTATGACTCCTCCTCGCGCCCTGGACCGCCTCCCGCCTGAGTCGCCCAACTGTCACACTTATTCTTTCACGGCTCCTAACAGGGCGTTGAAAAAAGGGGCCCAGTCCTTCGGTTTTTGTCGCCCGAAGCGCTAATTTTTGGAGCTGAAACCCGCATCAAGCCTAGAAACGGGTTTCTAGCCGTTTTTAGGCTGATTTTTGGTATTTTTTGGCACTTTCCGTCCGCTCTGGACGGAGTTATCCCATCACCGCCGACAAACGCCAGCCAAAGATGGTCGCCATACGAGTCAGGTTGTACGCGGCGAATGTGAACGTGGTTTGCGCGCGCACCGTAGCCAGGCCGACGAAGCGCGCCTTGCGCAGCCCGCCGATGGTTTTGCTCCAGCCGAAGATCTCCTCGACCAGCTTGCGCTTCTTAATACTGACCGCGTAGCCAGCGTGGCGCGTGGTCCGCCCATCGATGGCGCGGTGTTTTTTCTGGGCCACGTGCGCGGTCACGCCCTGGTCGCGCAACTGCTTGACGAATTCGGCTGCGTCGTAGCCCTTGTCGGCGCCCAGCGTCGCGCCGGCTTTCTGGATGCTGCGCTTGGCCATGATGAGCGCCGCGTCGCGTTCCGCCGTGCCGCTTGCCAGCGTGGTGGTGGCGTCGACCACCAGGCCGTTGCGGTTCTCCATCAGCGCGTGGCCCAGGTAGCACAATCTGGACTTGTCGCCGTCGCCCTTTTTGTATAGCCGCGCATCCGGATCGGTCGTCGATTGGTGCGTCTCGTTGGAGCGTTTTTCGCCCTTGAAGTCAACCGTGGCGTTGCGCCCCTCATCGCTCGGCGGTGGCCCGCTGCCATCCTTCTTGGTGAAGCTCTTGACCGATGCCCACGCCTCGATCATGGTACCGTCGACAGTGAAATGCTCGTCCGAAATCAGGCTTTGCCATTCAGCGATGCGCAGCACTTGGGCGAAGAAGCGCTGCGTCATCGCCTCGCTGAACAAGCGCTCGCGGTTAGTGCTGAAGGTCGAGTGGTTCCACACGGCCTCGTCGAGGTTCATGCCGACGAACCAGCGGTACAGCAGGTTGTATTCGATGTGCTGCACAAGTTGGCGCTCGGAGCGGATCGTGAACAGCGTCTGGATCAGGCTGGCGCGCAGCAGGCGCTCGGGAGCGATCGAGGGACGGCCGCGTCGCGAATACAGTGCCTGGAGATCGTCGTTCATGTTGGCGAGGATGGCGTCGACCAGCACCCGCAGCTTACGCAGCGGATGCGCATCGGGGATGCGTTCCTCCAGCGTGCGGTAACTGTACAGGGAGTGCTGGGTGACGTCGGTCTTGCGCATGATGGCTGTCGAAAGAGCGGTTGACAATTAGACAACGTTTACCGCCTGAGGTCGGTTGACGGGCGCGGTGATTAAATCAACACCCTGCTAAGGACCGTCAGCCGACCCGCCAATACAAGTTGTAGTATCCGTGCGCGATTCTGTGGAACGGCTGCAGTTCGTACCCCTGCTCCATGCCCGGCCCGCTCAGATGGAACACCAGCGCGCCAGTACCGCGCCGGATCGCCCCTTCGACGCCGGCGCCGCCCAGGCGCAGCGCGAGGATCTCCAGCGGCTCCGAGAACGTCTTGCCATAGGACACGTTGCCCGCGACCAGATCGGCACCGGGCGCCATGGCGGGGCCGTCGACGCGCGCGGCCAGCACCAGCGGCCCGTACATGAGCGCCGCAAGCTGGGGCGCGTGCGGCAACGGCGCCAGATGCACGTGCATCGGCAGATCGACATCGAGGACATCGCCGTCGCGCCAGGTGCGCGCGAGTTCCACGTAGCGCCCGGCCTGGTCGCTGTCGATGAGTTTGCGGCCATTCAGGCGCACGCTCATCCGCCGGCACCAGCCCGGGTGGCGCAGCCTGAGGGCGAGCTTGGTGGGCCGCTCCAGCCGCAGCGTGAAACGGCTGGTGCCGGCCTCGGGAAACGTGGTCGTCTGGCGCAGATGCACGCCCTGGTCGGCCCAGTTCAGGTCCGACGCCATATACAGGTTCACATACAGCACATCGCGATGGTGGAAATAGATGGAGTCGGCGTGCTTGGCGTGATTCTCCATCCCCGTGCCGGTGCAGCAGAAGAACGAATGCTCCTGTGTGCAGTAGAGCTTCGGATAGCTGCGGCGGGTGGCCTGGAAGTAGGTGAACATGCCACTGTCCGGATCCTGGGAGGCGAGGATGCCGTTGAACAAGGCACGCTCGTAATACTCGGCGTAGCCGGCCGAGGGCTGCGCGGCGAACAAGGCCTGCGTCAGGCGCAGCATATTGTAGGTGCCGCAGGTTTCCATCGTCGTGGCCGAGGCCAGGTGCTTCTCGAACTCGGCGGGCGGAAAGAAATGCTCGTTGTCGCCATGCCCGCCCGTCGCGAACGAGCGCTGCTCGACCACGGTGCGCCAGAAGTAGCGCGCGGCCTGCAGGTAGTGCGCCTTCCCCGTGCGGCTGTGCAGCCGGGCGAATCCGATCACTTTGGGAATCTGCGTGTTGGCGTGCATGCCGTCGAGCGTGTCGCGCCCGTCGGCAAGCGGCGCGAGCAGCGACCGGTGGCCGAAGCGCTCGGCCAGGCGCAGGTAGCGCGCGTCCCCGGTCAAGGCGTGCACGTCCGCCAGCACTTCGCACATGCCGCCGTGCTCCAGCTCGAGCATCTTTTGAAAGCGCTCGTCGTCGACCGGCCGTGCGGCCTCGTCGATCCAGTCGGCGATACTCACCAGGACCGCGAGCGCCTGGGCATTGCGCCGGTGCACAGAGGCGTCGCGCAGCCCGGCCATCAACTTGTGCAGCGTGTACCAGGGCACCCCAACGACGGGCCGGCCTGCCAGACAATTGCGCAGTTGCGTATCCCCGTCGGGGAAGCCGCATACCAGGCCGCCAGGCAAGGCTTGGTGGCAGGCGTGCAGCTCGCTAACGACGTAGTCTATCCTGGCGCGCATCCCTTCCCGCCGGGTGGACGCCCACACCATTGAGCAGGCGCTCAAAAAATGGCCCAGGGTATGTCCCGGGCATAGCCCCTCCGCCTCCCATCCGCCGTACACCGGCGCCTTCGGAACGAGTCCCGCATTTTTCCGGTAGTTGTGCAACAAGCGGTCGCAGTTCAGCGACTCCAGGTAACGCACGTTGAGGCTTTGGGACCTAAAAAAAGGACCGTCGAGCAAGCGCACATCCGACAAGGGGAACGGCCGCGCCGTTTCGCCCTCGCCGCCTTCCTCCCCGGCCTCGGCCGGCATGCCGAGCAGCAGCGGCGCGGCGGCAATGCCTTGCAGCATGCGGCGCCGGAGGCGATCCGCCGGAAGCCCACGGCCCCAGGCGTCGCCGGTGATAAATGTCGTGCGGAACATCTTCCGAAATTTCATGTTGATACCTTGGTTGGTCATTACTCGGAGGGAACTCAGCGTCCCAGCATGCCGCGCAGGTACGCGCCATGCGTGGGCATGGCCGCCACCGCCTCGGCGATGCGCGCGCGGCGCCATTGCAGCCCCTCCAACGCCTCGCCGCGCGCCATGTCGCCCAGCGTGGGGTCGGCGCGCTCGGGCCAGTGCCCCATGCCGGCATGGATCGCCAGCCAGCTGGTCGCATCGAAGCCCTCCAGGTCGTACTGGTGCAGCGCGCCCGCCTGGCGCCAGGCGTGGATCTTGAAAGCCAGGGTATCGGGCAGCTCCATGGTTGTCATGGCGCGCCACAGCGCGCTGTCGCGGCGCGCGCTCAGGCAGTAGTGCAGGATGAGAAAATCGCGCACCCGCGCGAACTGACGCGCGTTCACGCCGTTATAGTCGGCCACCACCGGCTCGGTGAGCGGCGCGCCCGACAGCAGCAAATCGATCAGCTTGCCCAAGCCCCGCTGGACCAGGAAGATGCTGGTCGACTCGAGCGGCTCCAGGAAGCCCCCCGCCAAGCCCAGGGCGACCACGTTGTGCACCCAGGCGCGCGCGCGATGGCCGGTCTGGAAGCGCAGCAGGCGCGGTTCGGCCAGCGCCGGGCTATCGAGCTGCTGCAGCAATTGCGCGCGCGCGCCTTCCTCGTCGATGTAGCGGCTGGCGAACACGTGGCCGTTGCCGATGCGGTCTTGCAGCGGAATCCGCCACGCCCAGCCCGCTTCGAGCGCGGTGGCGCGCGTGTAGGGCGCCACCGCGTCCCCCATGCGTTCGCTCGGGCAGGCCCAGGCCCGGTCCACCGGCAGCCAGTGGCTGAAGTCGACAAACGGCTCGCCCAGCGCGCGCCCCAGCAGCAGCGAGGTGAAGCCGGAGCAATCGATATACAGGTCGCCGGCCACCACGCGCCCGTCGGCCAGCGTGAGCCGGTCCACGCCGCCGTCGGCGCGCCGCGCGACGTCGACGATGCGCCCCTCGGTGCGGCGCGCGCCGCGTTGCTCGGCCAGCTTGCGCAGGAAGCCGGCGTACAGCGCCGCATCGAAGTGGTAGGCGTAATCGTAGCGGTGTTCTTCGCGCGGCGGCACGAAGCGGCCCTGGCTGGCCATCACGCTGGACAGGCACTGCTCGCCCAGGGCGCCAAGGCCGGGTTCGCCCAGGCGGTGATACTGGCCCCACACCGCGTTCGGGCCGCTCAGTTCGCCGAAATCGCCGAAGGTGTGGAAATAGTTTTCGCCGCGCGCGCGCCAGTCGCGGAACTCGATGCCCAGCTTGTAGCTGCCGTTGGTGGCGCGCAGGAACTCGGCCTCGTCAATGCCGAGCAGGCGATGGAAATTGCGGATCGAAGGAAAGGTCGCCTCCCCCACCCCGACAATGCCGATCTCCTCCGATTCGACCAGCTCGACGGTGCTGCCCTTCAAGGCGGTGGCGAGCGCGGCGGCCGTCATCCATCCGGCCGTGCCGCCGCCGACCACCACGATGCGTTTGAAGGGAAGCTTCATGGCGCCGCGCAGTGCCGGGAAATGTAGAGGCCGTTCTCGGGCATCGCCTTGACTGTCTGCGCGATGATCTCGCGGCGGCTGGCGAAATGCCCCAGCAGTTGGTCGAACTCCATGGTGTCGATCAGCGGATCGTCCGCCTTGGGCACCACGCCCAGCCCCATCAGCATCGAGAAATACGAGGACGCGGAAAACCCCTGCGGATCGTAGATGGCCACATGCCCGGTTTCACGGAACAGCTCGATCTGGTGCCTCAGGGTGTCGGGAATCGACATGTTGGCGCAGTAGCGCCAGAATTCCGAATCGGAGCGGTTGGTGACCTTGTAGTGCAGGACGATGAAGTCGCGCACGAACTGGTAGCGTTCCGTGATCATGCGGTTGAACTCGTCGGCCAGCTCGGGACGGCAATCGCGGTTGGGAAAATACTGGACCAGCCAGCCAACCGCCACCTCGATGATGTTGATACTGGTCGATTCCAGCGGCTCGAGAAAGCCGCTCGCCAAACCGATGGCCACGCAGTTCTTGATCCAGGACTTGCGGCGCCGGCCGGTGGTGAAGCGCAGCTGGCGCGGCTCGGCCAGCGCTTCGCCGTCCAGGCCGTCCATCAGCACGCGGCCGGCTTGCTCGTCGGTGGTGAAAGCGTCGCAGTACACATGGCCGTTGCCGGTGCGGTGCTGCAGCGGGATGCGCCAGGTCCAGCCGGCGCTCTTGGCGGTCGATATCGTGTAGGGCGTGAGCTGGTCGGCCTTGGCGCATGGCACGGCCTGCGCGCTATTACAAGGCAGCATGTCGCTCCAGTCGTCGTAGCCGGCCTTGAACACGCCTTCGATCAAAAGGCCGCGAAAGCCGGAGCAATCGACAAACAGGTCGCCTTCGACACGCCGCCCGTCGCGCAGCTTGAGGGCGGTGATGAAGCCGGTCTCGGGGTGCTGTTCGACGCCGTCGATCATGCCTTCGATCCGCGTCACGCCGCGGCGCATGGCGTAGTCGCGCAAATAGGCGGCATACAGACCGGCGTCGAAGTGGTAGGCGAAGGAATAGCCGTCGGTAACGGATGGCATCTCCTCGTGCGGCGGGGCGAAGCGATTGTTGCGCGCCATCACCGTTGCAATCGACCATTGCTCGTACGAGGGCATATCCTTGAAGGTGCGCGACAGGCGCAGCCAGTACATGTATGCCGGACGATGCTCGAGCGGGGGGCCAAAATCGCCGAAACCGTGGAAGAAGCGGTTGCCGACATGCCCCCAGTCCTTGAACTCGATGCCGAGCTTGAACGTCGCCTGCGTCTTCTTGATGAAATCGACGTCGTCCAGGCCCAGGGACAAATTGAAATAGCGGATGGTCGGCAGCGTCGCTTCGCCGACGCCGACGGTGCCGATCTCGGGCGACTCGACCAGCGCGATCTCGCAGCGCCCGCCCAGCTTGAGCGCCAGCGGCGCCGCCGTCATCCAGCCGGCGGTGCCGCCGCCGACGATGACGACTTTTCGGATTCTATTATCGGACATGGGTGTCACTTTCTAATGTATGCCTTGCCGTCGCCGCAAGGACCTGGTCGGCATCGTCGACACTGTCCGAAGTGGCCACGGAGGATTGAATTTTAACTGCACGCGGTGTTGTGGCGGCTCGAATATGGCTGGTCGGTCTGAGGTGGAACCCCGTTAGGTGCTAGGCTGGCGACATCTGTCCACGCTCGCTGAGCACGCGGTCGCGGTAGGCGCGCGGCGTGCAGCCAAGTTCGCGTTTGAACACCCGATGCATGTGCTGGATGGACGTGAGCCCGCTGCCCTGCGCCACGTCCGCGATGCTGCAATCACCGCTTTCCAGGCCGGCCTTGGCGGCATTGAGCTTGAAGCCCAGGATCGCGTCGTGCACGCTGCATCCCAGCTCCTGGCGAAAGTTGGCCTCGAGCGTAGAGCGCGACACGCCCACGTGTCGGGCCACCTGTTCGGTCTTGATGCCCTGGCAGGCATACTGGCGGATGAAGTGGCGTGCCCGCATCACGGTCGGGTGCTTGATCAACTGGTACTGGCTGGACGCGTGCACATTGATGCCGGCCGGCGGCACCATGATCGGCGTGGTCGGCGGGCGCACCCCGTGCAGCATCTGCTCGATCAGGTGGGCTGCCGTACGCCCCATCTCCGGCGCGCCCTGGATCACGGAGCTGAGCGGTATGCGGGTGAGCCTGCGCACCAGCGGGTCGTTGTCGATCCCGATGATCGCCACCTGTTCCGGCACTTCGATGCCGGCGATGATACAGGCCTGCAATAGCTGGCGCGCGCGCGCGTCCGTGACGGCGATGATGCCAACCGGTTTGGGCAAGCTGCGCAACCAGTCGATCTGGCCCTGGACCGCCTCGTCCCACGAACGGAGGCTGGTTTCGCAGCCGCGGGAGATCTCCGCTTCCAGCTGGTCGCCCCGCATCAGGCTGCGGAAGGCATTCTCGCGCTCCTGCGCCCAGCGGCTTTCCTCGGTGGCGGGAACGCTGAACATGGCGAAACGCTGCAGGCCGACATCGATCAGATGCTGGCGTGCCAGTTCGATCAGCTTGAAATTGTCGGTGGCCACGTAGGGCACCCCGGCCGGGTAATTGGCCTGGTCGGCATAGGAGCCGCCAACTGCCACCACCGGCACGCTACAGCGCGACAAAGCTTCTGCCACGGCCGGATCGTCAAAATTGGCGATAATGCCGTCGCCCTGCCAGTGCTCGATGCCTGACAGGCGCAATCGAAAATCTTCTTCCAGGAATATATCCCAGGCCGCGCGCGTGCTCGCAAAATATGCCGCGACGCCGGAAATGACTTCATGATCGAATATCTTGTTCGCGTTGAATAACAGCGCGATCCGGTGCAGCTTCGTCGCTTTCATTTTGCTTGAATGCTTGAAACACATTTCCAAAAAAAAGATAACAGTCGCACGTGCGCATACAAAGAAAAACTGAGGGGCATAATCGTCTCTCCATCCTGTATTTTTGTACAAAAAATATTCCGTTTGCAGGCAACCGCCCCTGCCCCAACCCAACCCAACCCAACCGTCGCACAAGGCACAAAACCTTCGCGAATGTTTGCCCGCTCGTCCGGCTCGGCAGCGCCTGGTATCCGATGCTTGCGCGTCGGCTCGCAGTGTCCCTCCGTGCCGTGACATATGCGGCACGTCCCCACGGTCGGTCGCCCTACCGCAATGGCGCTTCGCTTCGCTCGCGGTGTTCAGATCGCGCCGCAACTTGCATCAGCACGAGCGCACCATGCTGGACGCCAAAAAAAGGGGCAGCTAAACCTGCCCCGTAAAAATCACTGCGCCAGCGCGCAGTGAAGGAGAGCAGAAGCGTGTGCAGGCCATATCGACGCGATCCGCGCCGTCCGCATGAGGGCAGCACACGCCCAACAGCGGAACTGCCCCCTTTATCTTGCGTCTGAGGGCGGGGGCGGCAGCGGAACCAAGCCCACGCCTGAAGCATAGACTGACCATCACGCGCAACGATATCGCTGGCACGCGTATTTCTTACAAACCGCAGAAATTGCAAGCAATGTCAGGCGCAGTGCAAGGCCGCTGTGGCAGTTGGCGGAAGGTCGGGCAAGCGGGCCGCAAGAAATAATGGCGGCCATGCCACGGCCCAATCGGGAGCGGTCGTGGATCGGCCGCCGAAACGGAAACGGGCGCGCCCCCGCGCCTGGCGCGGGCGCTCGATGGCAGCGGTTCGACCGGGGTCTTCAGGCGGGTTGGCGAGGACGAGCAGGATCAGGCTGCGTGGCCGGGAAGAGCCGGCTCAGACTGAGTGGTTGGGATGGGGCGGTTCGGGCGCGTGGTTCTGGCGGGGCGCTGTCGGCGGGCTGCTCCTGCCGCCGCTGGGCGGCAAGCATCCGGAATGACTTCGGCGCGCAGCCGAATTCTCCCTTGAACAGCTTATTAAAATAAGGAACATTCAAGTAACACTTCATCGATTTTATAGCGGCTCGCGCCGGTCCCTTCCACCACGGTTTCCAGGTCCAATTTGGGATCGGCATAAGCGCTGGCGATTTACCGCAAGACCGGCGTCTTTTCCTTGTCCCTACACGGTTCCAGAGTTAACTGGCGATGGGCCGCCAACGGCAAATTTATTTTTATTTTTGAATCCACACTGGCCAACAGCGCGCGGGAATGGGCCAGAAAAGACCAAACACCAAGTGCCACCCAGCCACCCAGGATAATGACCGCCAGCGCGGCAAAATGGCGGTAATCGCGGCCATGCAATGTCAGTCGCTGATTTCAACATGAGCATCCACATTGAGTGGAGTGGCACTGGTCGAGCCGAACAAGACTTTTCCAACCTTATCCAGTTTACAACCCTGGCGCGTCAAGTCCAGCTTCATCGCAGGAAGCCACCGTTCGGGAGTAAGCGGCCGCGCCAGGTCGAGCATCACCGCTCCATTTCTTCGGCCAATCCACAACTGCGCCGCGATTGGAACGTGGCACGGCAGCCTGCATCGTCGCCGCGATCGCAGTGCCGGAGCGGCTGGCGCCGATCGGCATCGACGACCATCCGCTGGTGCGCGCGCTGGCGCCAATACCGCTCAGTTCGGTGATCCATGGCGCCCAGAAGATGGGTGCGCACGGCCGCCCATGGGCCGAACCGGATGCCGCTCGGCGCGAACCTGGCAGCCTATTTGGTCGACAGCACCAGCACGGTCACCGAATACGGCGCGAAGCTGTAGCTGAACCGCTTGCCAAGCCCGCTCGCCTTGCTGGTCACCGGCACCACCTTGGTCGGCTCGGCGAGGGTGTTGGTGTCTTCCTTCTGCGCCGAGCCCAGTACGATCGCCTTGCCTTCGGCCGCCACCCTGGCGGCGCCGGCCAGGTCGACCTTCACCGTCTGCGCACTGCCGATCGAGTTGACGACCTTCAGGTAGATCTCGCCGCGCTGATCGGACTTGGTCGCCGAGAAGAACATCGTCGGCACCTGCGTGACCGGCGGCAGCTCCAGCGGCGTCTCCTTGCTGGCCGGCCGCTGCCAGCTCTGCGTGCTCACTTTCTCGGCATGCACCGGCAGCGAAACATTGCCCAGATAGTTGCGGAACATCTTCTGCATGTGGTACGACGGCGAGCCGTAGCTGGACTGCACGTCGTAGCCGATCAGATCGCTCTTCCACTGCATGCCGCCCGGGTTCGCGTTCACCAGCAGCGGCGCGTAGCAGGCCATCTCGACGACGTCGGCATTACGCTCCATGCCGGCCATGAAGGCGGCATCGGCCAGTGCGGAGTACAGGTTGGTGGTCGGCTCGCCTTCGCGCGCGGCCCACTCGCCGATAAAGACCTTCGGCCCGCTGCGCTCATAACTGTCGTAGCGTGCGGCGTCGTTCAACATCTCCATCACGTTGTAGTAGTAGTGCTCGTCGACCAGGTCGGGCACCCGGCTGGTCAGCTTCTGTTGTGAGCCGACCCAGTCCTTGCCGTTGACGGTGGAGATCAGCTTGAGCTGCGGGTACTTGGCCTTGATGGCGTCGTGGAACTGGGCGTAGCGGCCGTCGTAGGTCTTCTGCTTGTCGAAGCCATCCTCGTTGCCGATCTCGACGTAGCGCAGCTTGAACGGCGCCGGATGGCCATCCTTGGCGCGCTGCGCGCCCCACTTCGTGCTGACGTCGCCGGTGACGTATTCGATCTCGTCGAGCGCTTCCTGCACGAAGGGCTGCAGCGCGGGGCCGCCCAGTATCGTCTCGCCGTGGAGCGCGTAACCGGCGAACACCGCCAGCAACGGCTCGGCCTTCATGTCCTCGCACCATTCCAGGAACTCGAGCAGGCCCATGCCGTCGGACGAGCGGTAGCCCCAGGTGCCGCGATGGCCGGGACGCTGCTCGATCGGGCCGAGCGTTTCCTTCCACTTGAAGCGGGTCGCCACGGTCTCGCCCTCGAGGTAGTTCCCGCCCGGGAAGCGCAGGAAGGCCGGCTTCATGTCGACCAGCTTTTGCATCAGGTCGACCCGGTTGCCGTTCGGCCGGTCCTGGTAGGTCGGCGGGAACAGCGAGACCTGGTTGAACCACACGGTGCCCGGGCTTTCGGTGGCGATCACCAGGCGCGCGTCGGCGGTCGGCTTGACCTTGGCGCCGGTCGTCAGGGTCACGCTGTAGCGCTTCCATTCGCCGTCGATACGGCCGCCCTCGGCCTGCGCGTACACGGTCTTGCCGTCGCCGCCCTCGATACTGACGGTCAGCGGCACGCCGCCGGCGCCGGCCGTCTTGGCGTAGAAGCTGGCGCGGTAGCGGGTGTTCGGCTTGACCGGAATGCCCCAGTAGCCGGCGTTGGCGATGCCGACCCGGTGCCCCTGCGAAGCGCGCGCGGCGTCCAGCCGCAAGCTGGTGGTCAGGGCGGTGGCGGCGACCGGGTAGCGCTGGTCGAGCGCGATCGCGGCGCTGCCGCCGGCGTCCTGCACCACCGACCAGTGCGCCGGCGTCTTGTCGTCGTCCTTGAAGGCGCGGTTGCGCACCAGCTCGGCGTACAAGCCGCCATCGTAGGAGTAGTTGATTTCCTCGGTCATCAGGCCGTACAAGGTCGGGCTGACGGGAACGCCGGGCTTGGAGAGGTCGATCCTGACGGCGGTCTGGGCCATCGCCAGCGGCGCGACCAGGGCGGTGAGCGCCAGCAGGCGGGGGGCGCGCAAGCGGCGGCGCGGGATCGGCGCGGCGGCGCCGCGCGGTGAAATAATCGAGTTCATTGGCGTCCAAAAGGAAGGGTCGCGACATAGTATGTCCGGCGCCCTGCCACGACCAATCACATTTTGACGGCGCACGATACGCAATTCGATATCGGCCGCGCCGCCGCCAGTCGAGGCGGAGGCGCGGCCGGCGGCGCGGCGCTCGCTGCGATCAGCGGGCTGCGGCCGTGCTCCACACGAGGCGCACGCCGTCGCTGGCGTCGGGGACGGCGCCGGGGCTGTCGGCGCGCGCCACGCCCGTGGTCGGATCGATGCGCAGGAAGCGGTTGGTGGCGAGCGACATCAGTTGCAGCTCACCGTCCGGCGTCTCGATCCACTGGAACGATTGCGCCGCGCCCGGCGCCGTGGCGCGCAGGTCCACCGTGCCGTCGGCGTCCACGCTGAGCCAGCGCCCGTCCGCGCCCAGCGCGACGCGTCCAAGACCCATGTCTCGCACGGCAAAGTCGGTCGGCGCGCCGCGGCCCACGGCGGCCCCGGCCGCGTGCAGGCCGTCGTCGCGGCGGAACGAGGTGAACTGCACCTTGCGGGCGTAGGGAATCGGCCGCTTCAGCCCGCGCGGATAGGCTTGGGCGATGTCGACCGCGTCCACGTCGAGCCAGCCGCCTTCGCGTCCCGCCGTGTTGTAGCCGAACAGGCTGAAGCGCACGCCCTGGAACGTGACCGTCTGGTACACCATCGTGAACGGCTCGCCGAGCGGCTTGAAATGGCTGCCGTCGAGCGAGTACGAAAAGCGCGCCTGCTCGGTGAGGAAATCGCAGTCGGCGCGCAGCCACAGGCGCCGGTCGTTCGCCGGCAGGGCGAGCGCCAGGTGCACAGTGCTGCCGCGGGCCTTGTCGACCAGCGCCAGTTGCAGGCCGTCCCGGCTGCGCTCGACTCCGAGCGTCGCGTACGGCAAGTTCAACAGCCCGAGGCCGGCCACGTCGCCGGGCTGCAGGCCGGCCAGATCCAGCGCCACCGTGGCCGTCGATTGCGGACCGATGGCGCGCTGCGTGAGCGTGTTGCGCGCGTCCCAGAACGAGGTGGCCGGCAGCGTGTGCAGGCGCAGGTGGCCGGGCCGTTCGGCCAGCGACCATTTGCCGTCCACCGGCACGTGGTTCCATTGCCAGATCGGCTTCAGGGTGCTGCCCGAAAAATCGTCGCTGCGTTCGAACGGCACCCGCACCGGCTGCGGCGCGGCCGTCTTCGGCTTGACCCAGGTGCGCGGCGTGCGCTTGAGGTTGCCGGGCAGGCCGAAGTAAGGCCAGCCGTCCTGCCACGTGATGGGCGACAGCGCCAGCAGCCGGCCGACGGAATTCGCATCCATCATCGAGAAGCCCCACCATTCGCCGGCATCGGTCAGCACGATGCCGCCCTGGTGCATCGTCTCACGGTGCTTGGCCGTCGGATTGGGATCATGGATCTCGGGGTGGTTGCGGTCGCCGCCGAAGTGGTGCGCCATGACCCCGCCGAAATCCTCGTCGCTGCTGATCGACTGGTTGACTTCGTAGGGGCCGTCGATGCGGTCGGCGCGCGCGGCCGGCATGCGGAAGCCCCCCATGTAGTTGGCGCTCAGGATGTAGTACTTGCCCTTGATCTTGTAGAAGTGGGCGCCCTCGCCCATGCCCGCGTCCTTCGCGAACAGGATTTTTTCCGTCCCGGGCACGATGTCGGTCAGGTCGTCGGTCAACTGCCCAAGGTGCATAGTCTGGTGATCCCATACGACCCAGGCACGGCCGTCGTCGTCGAACAGCACCGACAGGTCGTGCAGGCCGCGCTTCATTTCGCGGTGCGTCCACGGGCCGCGCGGGTCGGTGGCCGAATAGATCTGCGTGGCGCGGCCGTTGACGTTGCTGAATATGTAGAAGGTGCCGTTCCTGTAGCGCAGGCTAGGCGCCCAGATGCCCTGGCCGTAGATGTCCTTGCCGTCCTCCAGCCGGTAGGCCGGACCGTAGTCGAGGCGATCCGCCGCGTACGACAGGAATTCCCAGTTCACGAGGTCTTTCGAACGCAGCACCGGCAGGCCGGGCATCGTGTGCATGCTCGTGCCGGTCAGGTAGAACCAGTCGCCGACGTGGATCAGGTCCGGGTCCGAGAACTCGTCGTAGAAGATCGGGTTGGTGTAGGTGCCGTTGCCATTGTCGGGCGTCCAGGTGGCCGGCGCCGCTGGCGCGGCGTGCACGCCGGTGAGCACTGCCAGCGCCAGCAAGGCGCCCAGGGTAGTAATGCGCATGTTTTCTCCGTCGTTCGGGTGCGCCCATGCCGGGCAAAAAAAAGGGGGGCAGCCAGAGCTGCCCCTTCAAAATCACTGCTGAAAACGCAATGAGGAGAGCAAGAATGTGTGAAATCCAGGACTGACGCGATCTTTACCGCGCAGACCTGCGCCGCCCCAACAGCGCCAGCAGGCCGGTCCCCACCATCAGCAGGGTGCCCGGCTCGGGCACATTGGCGGCGGTGGTGGTGAAGTCGTCCATCACATACCAGCCGCTGTCGCTGGCGATGGTCAACAGCGACACGTTGCTAAAGCCGGCGGTCAGCCACTGGTAATCGTCGCCGATCGCGATATTGCCGGTGCTGCCGATGAGGTGGTTGAGGGCATCGTAGGCGCTGATGTTGATCCAACTGGCCTTGGCGGCGGCGCCTGCCGGCGTGGCGAACCAGGCGCCGGCGAAGTTGAAGCCGGTCGCGCTGCTGACACTCAACAGGTCGTCGCCGTAATTGCCGGCGAACTTCGCACCGGAATGGGCGCCGTTGGCGTAGCCGTCGATGCTGGTGTCGCCGGCGAACCAGTCGGAGCTCCAGTTCAGGCCGGCGTACGGGTTGAGATCGCTCAAGCTTGCGAAGTCGCCGTCGGTGGCCACGTCCTCGAAACCGATCGGAGCGGCTTGGGCGGCGCCTGCCAGCACCAGGCTGGCGATGAATGTAAGAATTTTTTTCATGATAGTTCCTAATGAATTGAGAGCGTGCTTACTTGCAGATGTCGCCGCTGACCACCGGTGGCGCCAATGGATTTTGCGTCGACTGGCCGAAGAAAAAGCCGGCCGAGGCGGTTTGGCCCGGACCGATGTTGGCGTTCCAGCCGCCGTCGCTCAACGTGTAGGTCGGCGCGGCACCGGTGATGACGCCGTTGTAGACAGTCGTACCCACCGTCGAGTCGTCGGCGTAGGTCCAGTGCACCGTCCAGCCGTTGATGGTAGACGCGCTCGTGTTGGTGATGCGCACTTCGGCAAAGCCGCCGCCCCACCAGGTGTTGTCCACGACGTAGGTGCAGGTGGCCGGCTTCGGCGGCGCCACATACACTTGCGGCACCACCAGGACGTCGCCGTTCGGGTCGATCTTGCCGAAGGCGACGCCGCGCCCCATGGTGGCCATGTAGACCAAGCCGTAGGTGCTCATGTCACCGGTCACCCAGCCACCCTCCGAGCCATATTGGTGGGCATCGTCGTTGAGCCGGACCCAGCTGGCGCCCTGGTCGGTCGAGCGCATCAGGCCGCGCGTGGCGCCCACCGCTCCCCACATGTACAGGGTCGGATAGGTGGCATCCGGCGCTTCCTTGCCCAGGCCCACACTCGAGCAGGAGGCGATCCCGCCCACAGGGGTGAAGGTCGCGCCCGAATCGATCGAATGGTTCAGGCCCTTCGCTCCCAGGCAGGCCCACAGCTCGCCCTCGCGGCCAGGCATGGCGCGCAGGTAGGTGGAGCCGCCGCTGGAGAGCTGGGTCTTGAGGCTGAACGAGACGCCGCCGTCGGTACTGGTCAGCAGCTTGCCGCTGACGGGGTCGTAGACGTAGAACTTGTTCGGGTTCACCGGGTCGGCCACCGGACGCGCATTCTTCACGTCCAGGCCGGTCACGGGCGTCCAGTTGGTGCCGAAGTCGGTCGAGCGGTAAGTGGTGGTCGAATTATCCGGGGTGTGCAGCAGCACGAAGCCGTCTTCCGACAGGGCCAGGTTGCCTCCCCAACCATTCATGGTCGCCGCCTTCGTCCAGCTTGTCCCGGTGTCGGTCGAGGTGTAGATGGCACTACCCACCCGCGCCATCACATGCTGGGCCCCGGGGGCAATCGCCAGGCCGGTCGTGGTGCCCATCTTCGGGCTGTGTTGCACGCCGTACTGGTCCGGCACGGTGTTGATGAAGCCGTCAACGTCGCCGAAGACCGTCACCAGCGTCCCGTTCTGGAGGGTTTCGCCGGTATACATGCCGGTCTCTTCCATCCCGCGCTGCTCGAACTTCCAGGTGGTCTTGGTCGCGTCGACGTCGCTCGTCTTGAACACGCCGCCGCCGAACACTACCCACACGCTCTTGGGATCGAAGGGGTCGAACTCGATCGAGTCGGACCAGTTGATCGACGAGGTCTTGACCCAGTCGGCGCCGTTCGAGTCGATCGTCAGGCCGTTGCCGCGTTCCACCAAGTCGGACCAGCTGCGGCCGGCGTCGAGCGAGGTGTAGAAGCGCTCGCCGTAGATGTTCCCGGTTGGCAGAAACTGCTGGGTCCAGTAGGTGTTGGAGGATGACGCCACCAGGTGCTTGGGATTGGCCGGGTCGACGCTGATGCCGCCGAAGGGGTGCGGCCTGTTGGCCGGCGATACATTGGTCCAGACCCCGCCAATGGTGTTGTACTCCCAGATCGCGCCGGCGTTCATCGGCTCGCTATCGGACTGCGCGTGCGGCCCGGCGCCGTTGGCGTAGGTCAGGTACAGGCGTCCCTTGGGGGTGATCACCGCGCGCTGCGGCATCAGGTTGGCGGGTGCGCCCGCGACCGGGGCGAAGGTGACGCCGCCGTCCTTGCTGAGATACAGGCTCGGCCCCACCGAGCCGTAGCGCGACACGCCGACATAGATGCGCTTGGCCACGCCCTGGTTGACGCTGGCCGGATCGAGCAGCACGAAGCTGATGCCGTTGCCGTTGGGCGTCTCGGTCACATTCAGGCCATCGACATGGCTCCAGGTGGTGCCCGAATCGACGCTCTTGAACAGGCCGTTGTGGCGGGTTCCTACGAACAGCACATTGCCCGAACCTGGATCGACCTGCAGCTTTTCGCCATTCCCGCGGCCCATGCCGTTGCCGTGCGCCTTGAACTGGGCGCTCACGTCGATCACGTCGAAATGCTGGCCGTAGTCAGTCGAGCGCAGGATGGCGGTCTTGCCGTTGTTTAAGTACTCGGTACCGGCCAGCATGTAGACGTTGGCCGCGTTTTTCGGATCGATGGCCAGCGATTCCACGCCCATCAGGCCGTTGTTGCTTTGGCTCAGCCAGTCGGTCAGCGGAATCCAGCGCTCGTTATTGGCATCCCAGCGGTAGGCGCCGCCCACGTCGGTGCGCGCGAACACCACGCCGCGCTCGCTCTTGCTGGTCACGATGCCGCTGACGAAGCCGCCGCCGCCCATGGCAACGGTATCCCAGTGATAATTCTCAGCCATGGCGCCGAACGACACCAGCAAGCCCGCCGCCAAGCAGGCCGTCATTTTCTTCAATTGCATAAACATCTCCCTTGGTTTTATTGTCAAACTCACAAGCTACCACCATAGACGGCGCACAAGCCCAAATCGATTTCACGACTCCGCGCCGGCCGCGTTAAGGCGAACACGCTTCACAGCGGAACCGTCCCCTTTGTTTTGCGTCTGCGACCGGATGCGGTAGTGGAACCTGGCCAGCGTCTAAAGCATAAGGGTGTCCATCGTCGCAACGATATCGCCGGCAAGCGAATTTCTTGCAATCCGCAGAAATTGCAAGCAATGTTAGAATTAGTGATAATTCACCGTGGCAGTTGGCGCAAGGTCGCGCAAGCGGGCCGGAAGAAAAGGCTGCCATGCCACGCTCCAATCAGTTCAAGCGTTCCAGGATCGCGGCGGCGCCGCCCGCCGAAGCGAGGCGCAATGAGAGCACGTCGCCGGCCGTCACCTCGCGTTCCACGCGCCGCACCTCGTTGGGCGTGTCGCCATCCTCCCACACCGTGGCCCGGTAGCGCCCGGCGGGCAGGAAGCGCAGCGCGACGCGCTCGGTGCGGCTGCCCTCGTCCGCCGTCATCGCGCCGAGGTACCAGGTGCCGCCCTGGCGCCGCGCCAGCACGATGTCGCGTCCCGGTTCGCCCGACACAAAGCGCGTCTCGTCCCAGGCCGTCGGCACGCGCCGGATGAAATCGAATCCGGCGGCGTCGCGGTAGGCGTCCGGGTCGTCCGACACCATCTGCAGCGGGCTGTCGTAGACCACGTACATGGCCAGCGCCTGGCCGCGCGTGGTCTGGGTCTGGGGCAGTACTGCGCGCACGGCGAAGGTCTCAGGGGTGGCGTTGTGAAAGCCGCCTGGCGTGTAGTCCATCGGACCGGCCAGCATGCGCGTGTAGGGCAGCATCAGGTTGTGGCGCGGCGTGACGTTCTTGTTCATCTTGTTCCACTCCGCGCCCAACACGCCTTCCTGGGTGATGAAGTTCGGGTAGGTGCGCTGCAAGCCATCCGGAATGTAGGCGCTGTGCAGGTCCAGCAGCAAGTGACGACTTGCGGTGGCGGCCGCGATACGCCGGTAGAACTCGACCATCTCCTGGTCGTCGCGGTTCATGAAATCGACCTTGATTCCTTTCACGCCCCAGCGCGCGTAGGTGTCGAGCACCTCGTCCATGCGCGGCGCCACATGCTCCCAATGGGCCCACAGCAGCAGGCCCACGCCCTTGGCCGCCGCGTAGCGCACCAGCGCCGGGATGTCGATCCCGTCCGCGGCGCGGGTAATGTCGGTGCCCGGCAACGCAATCCAGCAATCGGGGCCGGAGCCCGCGGCCCAGCCCGCGTCGATCAGGTAGTACGGCAATCCGGCGGCGGCGGCGAAATCGATGAAACGCCGGTAGCTGTCCATGCTTGGTTTCATGCCGGCCAGCGGGCCCGACCACCAGTCCCACGCCGCCTTGCTCGGCCGCACCCAGCTGAAGTCGCCCGCTGGCGCAGGATTCAGGTTGCCAATCAACTGAGAGCCAATCAGGTCGCCGACGCGATCGCCCAGCATGACCGCACGCCAGGCCGTCGTCAGCCCGGCCCGCGAGACGAACGCCGGGCCGGCCCGGTTCGGCACCGCCGACAGCCGGACCCGCAAGGCGCCACCCTCGCGCCACAGCGACGCTCCGGCGTATCCAGTCAGATTGGCCTGGGTGATGGCGTACGACGTGTCCCCGGACGGCGCGCTGCACACCAGCGGCACGTCGTAAGCACGGCCTTCGCGCAGTTGCGACAGCTTCATGCGTTCGAACGGCACCTCGTGCGCCCCCTCGGCGACCGACACCAGGCATTCAGGATCGCCCGCCGGCACGAACGCGGTGCGTTCGCCGCGCAGGCGCACCGGATCAGGGCTGTCGATGCGGTAACGGAAGGCGACGCCATCGTCATAGGCGCGCACATCGAGAAGCAGCCGGCGGCCGCCCGCCGCGCGTTCGCGGAACACCAGCGTCGCGCCGCGATAACGGTCACGCGCCTGGGCGGCCTTGGTGGCGATCAGCGCGATGGTCCGGTCGACCTTGACATCGTCGCGCCGTTCCAGCGCCAAGGCGCCAAACTCGGGAACGCCGTCGAGCTCCAGGCCCAGCGGCGAGGGCGCGATGACGGTCTTGCCGTGGCGCGAAATCGTGAATTGGCTGGCATCCTGCGCGATCCGGATCGCGACGCGCCCGTCCGGCGACGATACCACGGCGGGCGCCGCCCAGACCGAGGCCATCGGCACCAGAACAGCCGCGACAGCGACCGACAACCAGGATAAGAATCGGAGAAAAGTCATTGGAGGTTTGATCTGAGGGCTCTCACATAGGCCGGCCAAGTGTTGCGCTTGCGCCGGTCCCGTGTTGTCTCGAATAGTTGCGCTACGATTGCGCGGGCACGGACCACCCCATCGAGGTGGTCCGAACGTCGCGCCGGAGGTGGGAGGCGGCCCGCTTCCTGGGCCGCCCCGCCACTCCTTAGAACTGGTAGCGGAGCGAGGCGCGGTAGCCGCGACCGTACTCGAACCAGGCGCGGCCCATGTTGCCGATCCCCTGCTCCTGGGTCTGACGAACCGTTATGTCGGTCAGGTTGGTCACCGAGAAGCTGCCCGACAGGTGCTGGTTGAAATGGTAGTCCATGCCGAAGTCCAGCTGACCGGTCGCTTCCTGCCAGGTCGGCAGACCGAAGGCCACGTTGTGCGGATAGACCGTCTTTCCGTTAGCGTCGGTTGTCCCCAGCGCCGGGTCGGCGCTGGTGGCGTCATTGCCCGCGGTGCCGTTCACGTTCACGCCCTGCAGGAAGCGGCTGCGCCAGCTGTAGGCCAGCCGCGCCGACAACGGTCCCTTGTCGTACATGAATTGCACGTTGTAGGCGTTGCGCGACAGGTACTGCAGCGGCAGCGTGGTGAACGGCAGACCGTTGGTGTCGCAGCCGTACAGGTTCAGCGAGCTGTTGTTGAACGAGTTGGCCGCCGCGCAGTACGTCTGGTCGAACGGATGGTGCAGCGTCTGCTTGCTCTTGATGTAGGTGTAGTTGGCCGAGATGCCGAAGCCCTTGGTCCACTCTGGCATCACGTCCTGCAAACCGGCAACGTTGTTGAAGTAGGTCTGTCCTGCCACCTCCAGGCCGGACACGGAGCCGTCCGCCGCGTTGTCCTTCTGCTGGATCACGAAGGATTGCGGGTTGCCTGCCAGGTCGTCGTAGCTGTGAATGATGGCCGAATTCAAGATGATGTCGCGCACCTTCTTGTAGAACACGTCGGCCGTCAGCGAGCTGCCGCTGCCCGGATACCACTCGAGCGACAAGTCATAGCTGTCGGCGCGGGTCGGCTTGAGCTTGACGTTGCCCTTGTCATAGCCCTGATAGGTGACGCTCTCCGGCAGGCCAGCGCTGGCTGCGCTGTAGTTCTGGTTGAGCGTGATGTACTCGGCCAGGTCGCTAAAGCCGGGCCGGTACATCGACTTGGCGAAGGCGAAGCGCGCCTGCAGCTTGTCCGTCAGATCCGCCTTCAGGTTCAGGCTGGGCAGCGCGTCGACGAAGCTGTTCTTGCCGTCCAGCGGAGAGTTGATGGCGCCGAACCTCGGAAGTGCGGGCGGCGATTGGCCGTCGTAGGTCGGCTTGAACACGGTGTAGCCATGCGCCAGCGTCTCGGTGTGCACCACGCGCACGCCGACGCTACCCTCGACCGGGAAGCGCAGTTCGTCCCAGCCGAAGCGGGTCATCAGGTAGGCGGCCTGGGTCTTCTCTTCGTTGCTGAAGGTCTTGCTCGGGTCGCCGTCGTAGACGAGCGGCGTCCAGTCGTTGCCCGCGGTCGAGCAGTCCTTGGTCAAGCCGAATTGCTGGGCGCCGTCCTGGCACTGGAGCACGTTGATCTGCCCCCCCACCGCGTAGCTAGCAGGATAGCCCATGACCGCAGCCCTGCTCGGCTCCACCAGCGGCGCCGGCGCCGGGACCTTGCCGTTGAAGAAGTTGGTGTATTTGAACAGCTCGGTCGGGAGCAGGGCCGCGTAGCGCGGATCGCTCAGGTAGCCGTAGCTGGCGCGCGGCTGCCAGCTGGCGTCGGACGAGGTGGGCAGGGTGCCCGGCCTGGAGGTCGTGGCGACCTCCCACGGCCTGGCCGTGCTGTACCAGGTCTGACCGCTGGCGTCGGTGTGGTGGGACTTGCGGTCGGTCAGGCGCACGCCGAAACGCAGGTCGCGCAGCACCGGGTTGTCGAACTTGTAGCGCGCGTCGACCTTCCAGGCGTACAGGTCGCCGTCTTCCTTGCCCATGTTCGGCGAAAAATTCTGCGCGTAGTAATGGCCCGGATCGGACAGGAACTTCATCGCCGCGTCGTCGAAGGTGATTTGGGCGGGGCCGCCGCCCGCGTCGATGTTCATGCTCGGCACGAAGGTGGACAGGGTCATGTTGCGGTACGTGCTGTCGGCCTTGGCGTGCACCCACTGCATGTCGTTCTGGAACGACAGGCGCTGGTTGACGGTCCACTTGGTGTTCCAGGCCAGTTCGCGGGTCGTCGAGTGGACCAGGGAGTTGGTGGAGTTCGAATTGAATTCCAGGCCGCCGGCGGCAAAATTGTTCGAACCCTGGCCACCCGGATAGGTGTACGTGGCCGACTTCAGCACGCCTTTGTCGTCGAACACGGGGTTGATCAGCTTCGTCTTGTAGGTATTCTCCACCCCGGTATAGAGGGCGTGCTCCTGGCCCTCGGTCTTGTAGGCCGAGTTGAACACGGTGAACGAGGACTCCACGCCGTTCTTCTTCCACTGCAGCGCGGCATACTCGCCGACGCGGTCGTTCTGGGTAGTGTTGGTGCGATAGGCTGCCGACTTCGGTGCCCAGACGGTCTGGCCGTCGACGACGTCGGTGCGCGGGTAGTACGGGTCCACCTGAATCGTGTCGTTGTGCTCGTTGCTGCGGTTGGCCGACAGGTCCAGCAGCACGCCCCATTGGCCGAAGTCGTTGTCCCAGCGTTTCGAGGCCAGGGTGGACATGCCCGGCGAGGATTTCTTGCCCAGCGCGCTGTAATTGGCGCTGGTTGAGATGGCGAACTTGTCGCCCTTGTAGTCGAACGGCAGCGCGGTGCGCAGGTCGACCTGGCCGCTGACGCCGCCTTCGATCAGTTCGGCCGGCGGGTTCTTGTGCACGAGCACGGCCGACATCAGCTCGGGTGGCACGTCATTCCAGCTCAGCTCGCGTCCCGGCCAGCCGGCCGAGAACGACTCGCGGCCGTTGAGCGTGGACGAGCCCCAGGTCAGGCCGCGCACCGAGATGCCCGAACCTTCGACCGAGAAGTGCTCCGGGTCGCCGCGGCTGTTGCGGTCCATGGTCACGCCGACCACGCGCTGCAGCACCTCGGTGATCGACTTGTCCGGCAGCTTGCCGGCATCCTCGGCGACGACGCCGTCGACGATCTCTTCCGCGTTCTGCTTGAGCTCGGCGGCCGACTGCAGCGCCGCGCGCTGGCCGGTCACGACGATGGTGGTGACTTTCGTGTCGGCGTCCGCCGCGCTGTCCTGCGCCGCGCTGGTCTGCGCGAACGTGGCGCCGCCGATGATCAGGGCGGCCTGTGCCACCGCGATGGACAGCGTTGTCTTTTTGAATTGTCTCTTCATTTCATTATCTCTCTTCTAGAACGAATCTCGAATGCCCACCCGCGCGCTGCTGCGGAGTGGAAACAATATCTGGCCTGGCGAAGCCAGGAAACGCGGGCGTTTCCCGGCGCCCCGGCTTACTGGATGGTGATCGGGCCTTTTACGGTGAGCACGGTCGGATAGCCCGGCGTGGTTGGCGAAACGCCTGGCACCGACGTGTTCGAGTGCGGGCCGTACACCTTGAAGTCAATGATCGGATACTTGGCCAACTCGTCGGCCTCATTTATGTTCGCCAGGCCGCACGAGTTGTCGTAGCCCTTGATGTCGCTCAGCTGAACTTCATACGTGGTGATCGCGCCGGTCGTGGGTTTGAGGAGCACATGCGGGGCGACGTTGCAGTTGTTGTTGTAGTGGCCCAGCACCAATATCAAATACAGTTCGTTGTGGCCGGTCTTGACCCACTCGTCGTTCTGGCCCAGCGTGATCTTCAGCGTGGTCTGCTTGCTCACCCGCGGGCCGTCGGTGGTGTCGCCGGTTTTGTTGACGGTCACGCCGTGGGGAGCCACGTCGAAGCCGAAGTAGGAAAAGATATCGCTGCCGTCCCATGGATACTTGGGGTCCTTGGTCTGGATCACGAACTTCCAGCTGAAGCTGCTGTCCGCAGCGTTGAACGTCGTGCTGCACCAGTTCGGGTCGCCGCAAGACCAGCCGTCTATGTTAGCGCCGGCCCAGCGGTTGATAGGATCGCCGTCGGTGGTGCGGTCGATCGCTGCGACGCCGCTCATGATGGTGAGCACCGGCGGTTTGTCGTCACCCACGACGAAGACGGCCTTCGCAGAACCGGCGGCGTAGGTGTCGTTGCCCGCCTGCGTGGCGGTGATCGAGCACGTGCCCTTGGAGACCAGGGTGAGCGTGGTGCCGCTGGCGGTGCAGACGTCCGGCGTGTCCGAGCTGAAGCTCACCGGCTGGCCCGACTCGGAGGTCGCGACGAGCGGCGCCGGGATCTTGGTGATCGACTGGAAGCCGGGCGAGGCGAAGCTGACACTCTGCGTATGCTTGAGCACGTTGAACAACTGCTGCTGCGAGGTCGCCATGTAGGTGCTGTCGCCGGCCTGGCTGGCCGTGACCGAGCATTCGCCCGCCTTGACCGTCACCAGATTAGCGCCATCCATGGTGCAGACGCTTGGAGTGCTCGACGAAAACGTGACGGCCAGCCCGGAGGACGCGGTCGCCACCAGCGGTGTGGACGGCGTCAACAGATAGTGCGAGCCCGGGAAAGCAAAATTGATTGACTGGGACTTGGCGCCCGTCGCCGCACCGCTACCGCCGCCGCAAGCGGTCAGCAGGGTGATGCAGGCCAGTCCAATGGCCGAAAGCTGGAATCTCATTGTTAGTCTCCTCATGAATTGCGCATTTCTAATGCGCTTGCTTAACTTACTCGTCGCCGGCTGCGCCGATGACGAGGAAAAATTCGTCCTTGCTCCCTGCTTATTTCCGGGGCAAGAACAATGAACTGCCGGCCAGCGGCTCCGCGTGCTTCAGCTTCTCTTCGGTTACATACGGTCTCCATCGTGTTAACTATCAAAACTTCCAACCCACCTCCAGCGTCCCTGCCGCGCGCATGACTGAAATTGATTTCATGCTCACTCGTCATTGCGCGCCAAATGCAGCTCCGAGGCGTGGAAAAAAACACATCAAGCGTGGCTCCTCGCTGGGTGCGCTGGCACCGATGGTTCGCCTATGCTGAGCGCACTGTCCCGGTACACGGCCGGCGTGCAGCCCAGTTCGCGCTTGAACACCTGAACCATGTACTGGTTGGAGCTGAAGCCGGAGGCCTGCGCCACCGCGGCGATGCTGCGCCCCCCGTTTTCCAGGCCGGCCTTGGCGGCCTCGAGCTTGAAGCGCAACAGCACCTCGTGCACCGAACACCCCATCTCCTGCCGGAAAGACGATTCGAGCGAGGAGCGCGAGATGCCCACATATTCGGCTATCTGTCCGGCCTTGATGCCTCGACAGGCATACTGACGCATGAAGTGCCGAGCCCGCATCACGTGCGGACGGTAGAGCGCCTGATGCCGGCTCGATGCCAGCGCATTGATGCCGGCGGGCGGCACCAGGATGCGGGTGTCGGCCAGGTTCCCACCGAGCAGCATCCGGTTCAGCATATGGGCGGCCGTGCAGCCCATCTTCTGGGCGCCATGGATCACCGAACTGAGCGGTATGCGCGCCAGCGCGCGCGCCAGCGGATCGTTGTCGATGCCGATCAGCGCCACCTGCTCCGGCACGGCGATGCCGGCCATGTAACAGGCTTGCAGCAACTGGCGTGCGCGCGCATCGGTGACGGCGATGATGCCGATCGGCTTGGGCAGCCGGCGCAGCCAATCGATTTGCCCCCGCACCGCCGCGTCCCACGCTGGCGCACTGGTGTCGCAACCCTGGAAGATATTGGCTTCCATCTGTTCGTTTTGCATCAGGCTGCGAAAGGCGTTTTCGCGCTCCAGCGCCCAGCGGTTTTCGCTGGACCTGGGAAGGCTGAACATGGCGAAGCGCTGCAGGCCGGCATCGATCAGATGGTCGCGCGCCAGCTTGACGAGCTTGATATTATCGGTTGCGACATACGGCACGCCGCGCGGATACTGACTCTTGTCGGCATACGAGCCGCCCACCGCCACCACGGGAACGTCGCAGCGCGACACGGCCGCCGCCACGGCCGGGTCGTCGAAATCGGCGATGATGCCATCCCCCTGCCACTGCTCGATGCCGGACAGGCGCAGGCGGAAGTCCTCTTCAACAAACAGATCCCAGACTGCGCGCGTACTGCCGAAATACGTCGCGATGCCCGCAATGATGTCGCGGTCGAAGGCCTTGTTCGCGTTTAACAGCAGGGCAATTCGGCGTGCTTTCGTCATGTTCGTCTCGCCTGATTAGTGTCACTCGCAGCGCATTCGTAGAAACGACAGCCGCGGCGCACCCGTTATACCGAAGCGCATCACAATGCACATCGGCGTTTTATATATAAAAAACAACATTGCCCGGCGATCGGGTAAACAGCAGGTGCCATCAATAATCGGCGCGAACTCCAGCGCACAAATCGGTTCCAATACCGCGACCGCCCGATAAACCTCTTAATGACAGGCATATTTAGATCTTGGGGAAAAAGCGGCCCGCGCCGGCCGCGTTAAGACAGCGCACGCCCAACAGCGGAACTGCCCTCCCTTCATCCTGCGTGTGCTGCAACGGGACCAGGCCCATGTCTGAAGCATAGGCTGGCCGCCATGCGCAACGATATCGCTGGCACGCGAATTTCTTACAAACCGCAGAAATTGCAAGCAATGTCAGGCGCAGTGCAAGGCCGCTGTGGCAGCTGGCGGACGGTCTGGCAAGCGGGCCGGAAGAAATGCCTTCCATGCCACGGTCCAATCGGGAGCGGTCGTGGATCGGCCCGAGAAAGGACACGGGTGCGCCCCTGCGCCTGGCGCGAGCGCGCGATGGCAGCGGTTCAGCCGGGGTGTTCAGCTGGTTGGTGAGGGACGAGCAGGATCAGCCTGCGTGGCCGGGAAGAGCCGGCTCAGACTGAGTGAGTGGGATGGGACGGTTCAGGTGCGTGGTTCTGACGGGGCGCTGTCGGCGGGCTGCTCCTGCTGCCGCTGGGAGGCAAGCATCCGGAATGACTTCGGCGCGCAGCCGAATTCTTCCTTGAACAGCTTATTAAAATAAGGAACATTCGCGTAGCCAACCAAATAGGCGATTTCCGACACGGCGGCGCTGTTTTTTTCAGTCAGCAGCCTGGATGCCTCAGTCAACCGCAGTTTATTCAGGTACCCGGTGAACGTCATGCCAAGTTCGGATTTCAACACTTCATTGATTTTATAGCGGTTCGCGCCGGTCCCTTCCACCACGGCTTCCAGGTCCAGTTTGGGATCGGTATAAGAGCTGGCGATATACCGCAAGACCGACGCCTTCTCCTTGTCCTTGTACGGTTCCAGGGTCAACTGGCGATAGGCCTCCAACGGCAAATTTATTTTCATTTTTGAATCCACACTGGCCAACAGCGCGCGGGAATGGGCCAGAAAAAACCAGACACCAAATGCCGCCCAGGCACCCAGCACAATGACCAACAGCGCGGCCAAATAGCGATCATCGCGGCCATGCAAGGTCAGTTCGCTGATTTCAAGATAGGCATCGACATTATGTGGAGTAGCAGCGGTGGAGCCAAACATGACTTTCCCGACACTGTCCAGTGTATAACCCTGATGCCCCAAATCCTGCTTCATCGAAGGAAACCACCATTCAGGAACAAGTAGCCGAGCCAGGTCGAGCGTCACCGGCATGCCCTGTTCGTTGCACGAAAAATACGTTCTAGGTGGACGGTAAGTTTCGTACTTGCCTGGCACGGAGAATTTTTCATCGAAGGTGGACACCTCGAACGACATGGCGGTGGCCAGTGAACATTTGGCAACGAAGGATATGGTACGGAACTTCGACCAATCCGCTTGGAAAAATCGTCCTTTGCCGTCATAGAGTTTCAGGTCGCCGGCGACAATAGGATACGCGGCCACGTCCTTCAGCTTGAAGTCGAAGCGCAGCCGGTCACGCGACGTGTCGCGCAAGCGCACTGACGACGCTCCGTCGCTATACGTTCCGACATGCCAGCCGGAGCCATCTTTATGCACCCACGACAACGTCTGTGTCGGAAAGGCCAGGTAAACAAAAAAAACCGCCAGCAGCGCGTCCACGACGAGCAGGGCAATCAGCGCCAGCAGCGCCTTTTTATAGAACTCTTGCATATATGTAGGTATTGAACGGTCCAGGCGCCGCACGTTTTGACGGGTACCGTCCCGGTATCATAACAGGCGACATGTGGACGGTCCCAGGTATTTTTGCAGCGGACGAACCTAAGGAGCCACTGATCAATTCGCTTT
>DIZW01000049.1:0-403 GCA_002428015.1 Oxalobacteraceae bacterium UBA6018
AATTGTACACGCGCCCCGCTCAGCACTGCACCAGCGCGCCGTTGCGGTGGCACACGCGCCCCTGCGGACCGAGCAAGGTGGTGCCCACGCCGCCGTTGTAGCGCACGCCGTTGCTGTCGGTGCAGCCGCCGGGGTCGCAGCTGTTGATGACGCCCGGGCCCGGCGGGGTGGCCGTGGCGGCCGGCGCCGCCGGCGTCACGGCGGGACGCGGTCCGGGCCCGTACACGGCCGGCGGCGGCGCGGCCGGCATCGATTGCACCACCAGCGGCACGGCGCGCCGCCGGGGCGGCTTGGCGGGCTGGGGCGGGGCGTGGCGAGCGGCTGCCGCGGCCGGCGCGCTTGATGTTGTGGAGGGCGGCGCCGCGGCGGGCGCCACGGCGGGCGCGGACGGCGTGGCCGATGT
>DIZW01000049.1:680-1088 GCA_002428015.1 Oxalobacteraceae bacterium UBA6018
CGGCGTGGCCGATGCCGCGGTGGACGGCGCGGCCGCGTCCTCCTGGGCGGTGGCGCCCGCGCAGCACAGCAGCAGGACGGCGCCAGCGGCGATCGGACGTATCATCATGGTGGACCTCCCGGGGGTGATGCTGCATTATTGTCCAGGCTTGGCCGCACCGATAGGCCAGGAACAATTTGTAACGCCCGCGTCCAGTAAGGTGGCGGTCAGTTTGCATGCCCAGTATGATGAAAAAGTGGTCTTTCAAGCGCCGCCGCCAGCGCCGATAGCGTCGCTCCTGAAGCGCAGCCGTGTCGAGGCAGGCTGAGCATCGACGGACGGGCATGCCGCGCAGCAGGCGCGTTTCGAGGTACCAATGGG
Organism: Oxalobacteraceae bacterium UBA6018; assembly: GCA_002428015.1. GTDB lineage: Bacteria > Pseudomonadota > Gammaproteobacteria > Burkholderiales > Burkholderiaceae_D > Telluria_A. The sequence goes on from DIZW01000049.1 coordinate 1,041, forward strand.
AACCTCGAAAAACCTGCTGCGCGTTGAAATTTTCGCCCTGCGATGCTC
>DIZW01000049.1:1230-5400 GCA_002428015.1 Oxalobacteraceae bacterium UBA6018
CTGCGCGTCTCGGACGAAACTTTTCGCCGCTCGCTACGGTTTTTCGAGGTTCCCCAAAACACACAGGAGATCACCATGCCCGCAGCGCAAGCGCTGTACGATGCCAAACGCTGCGACGCCACCGCCGCGCTGTCGCTGCTGCGCGACGGCGACACCATCATTGTGCCGACCGGCGTGGGCGAGCCGCCGGCCCTGCTCGAGGCGCTGTCGGCCCAGCGAGAGCGCTTCCACGGCGTCCGGGTCGCGCAGATCCTGGCCATGCGCAAGTACGGCTATTTCGACCAGGCCAGCGCGGCCCACGTGCGCCACGCCGCGCTGTTCCTCGGCGGCGCCTCGCGCGCGGCCGGCCAGGGCGGCTGGTGCGACTTCATCCCCAATTATTTTTCCGAGATCCCGGACCTGATCGAACGCGGCCTGATCGCGGCCGACGTGGTGTTCACGCTGGCCTCGCCGATGAACGAGCACGGCTATTTTTCGCTCAGCCTGGGCCCCGACTACACGATGGCGGCGGTGGCCAAGGCGCGCGCGGTGGTGCTCGAGGTCAACCCCCAGGTGCCATTTGCGCATGGCGTGTGCCACGTGCACGTGTCGCAGGTGAGCGCCGTGGTCGAGAACGACGCGCCTATCCTCGAGGTGGGCCTGCCGGCCATCGGCCCGGTGCAGGAAGCGATCGGCAAGTACGTGGCCGACATGATCGAGGATGGCTCGACCCTGCAGATCGGCTACGGCGGCATTCCCGACGCCGTGGTCATGCAGCTGACCGGCAAGCAGGACCTGGGCATCCACACCGAGATGCTGGGCGACGGCATCCTGAGCCTGGTGCGGGCCGGCGTGGTGACTAACCGCCGCAAGAATTTCATGCCGGGCCGCATGGTGGCCACCTTCGCCCTCGGCTCAAGCGAGCTGTACCGGTTCATGCACCACAACCCGATGATCGAAATGCACCCGGTCAGCTTCACCAACGACCCGTATATCGCCGGCCAGAACGACAAGCTGGTGTCGATCAACGCCAGCCTGCAGATCGACCTGCTGGGCCAGTGCGGCTCGGAGAGCATCGGCCACCTGCCCTATTCCGGCACCGGCGGCCAGGTCGATTTCGTGCGCGCGGCCAACCGCTCGCGCGGCGGCAAGTCCTTCATCGTGCTGCCCTCGACGGCCAAGGACGGCACCGTGTCGCGCATCGTGCCGGTCCTCGCGTCCGGCACCCACGGCACCACCAGCAAGAACGACGTCAACTACGTGGTCACCGAATATGGCGTGGCCCAGTTGCGCGGCAAGAGCGCCAAGCAGCGCGCCGAGGAATTGATCGCCATCGCGCACCCGCACTTTCGGGCCGGACTGCGCGCGGAGGCCGATAGAATGTGTGTATTTTGACAAAGGACGTGGGCGGCAGAAACGCCCGCCCGCCCCACGTCTGTCGCACGACGGCAACTTATTCACGCCAGAATCGTGTTACATTGTCACAAAGAGCATACTTTCCGTCCCAAATCGGGATCAACCGCCCTTCTCGTTACAATGCTCAAGTCCGTCCTTTTTCAGCCCCTGGCCCGCGTATCGTGCGCGGCGCTGTTGTTGCTCAGCCTGCCAAGCCATGCCACCGAACCGCTCAAGCTGATCGTGCCGCAAATTGGCAAGACCCCGCGCGTCCAGGTCGACTATTTTTACCGCCTGCTGGACCTGGTCATGCGCAAGACCGAGTCGACCGACGGCCCGTTCACGATCGAGACTTGTCCGGGCGAGATGTCATCCGAGCGCAGCGTGCAGGAAGTGCGCAAGGGGAAGTCCATCAATCTGATCTGGATGGTGACCAACGCCAAGCGTGAGCAGGATCTGCTGCCGGTGCGCATGTCACTGCTGCGCGAACTGAATAATTACCGGATCTTCCTGATCCGCAAAGAAGACCAGCCCAGGTTCGACAAGATCAGCACGATCGACGAGCTGCGCAAGCTCAACGCCGGGCTGGGCTCGCAGTGGCCGGACGTCGACATCATGCGCAACAACGATTTCGCCGTCACCAACACCCTAAGTTACAGCTCGCTGTTCCTGATGCTGGCGGCCAAGCGCTTCGACTATTTCCCGCGCGGGCTGTACGAAGTATTCAACGAAGAACAATCGCACCGCGACATGGGCCTGGCGATCGAAAAGAACCTCATGCTCTACTACGACGCGCCGTTCTACTTTTTCGTCAGCAGGGACAATCCGGCGCTGGCCGACCGCATCGAGCGCGGGCTGAAGAAGGCCCAGGCCGATGGCAGCTTCGACCAGTTGCTGCTGAGCGTGCCCGGGTTCGCGCGGGCGCTGGAGGAACAGCACAACCCGCGCCGCAAGCTGTTCACGCTCGACAAATCGGCCCAGGTCCCGGTGCGCGCCGGGATGGGCGCGCACTAGCGGCGGACGCCGTGCGCGCTACTGCGCCGGCGCCATCGCCGTCGGCGCCGTGGCGGCGGCCGGCATCACGATGGCCGGCACCGGGTGCGGCGCCGCCGTCCTGACCGCGATCCAGCCGGTGGCCGGCAGCAGCGGCACCAGCAGCAGGGCCACGATGTTGATGATCTTGATGAGCGGGTTGACCGCCGGGCCGGCCGTGTCCTTGTACGGGTCGCCCACGGTGTCGCCGGTGACGGCGGCCTTGTGCGCGTCCGAGCCCTTGCCGCCGAAATGCCCATCCTCGATGTACTTCTTGGCGTTGTCCCAGGCGCCGCCGCCGGTGGTCATGGAGATGGCCACGAACAGGCCGGTGACGATGGTCCCCATCAGCATGCCGCCCAGCGCGGCCGGCCCGAACAGCATGCCGACCACGATCGGCACCACCACCGGCAGCAGCGAGGGCAGCACCATTTCCTTGATCGCCGAGGCGGTCAGCATGTCGACCGCCTTGTCGTATTCGGGCTTGCCGGTGCCGTCCATGATGCCCTTGATGTCGCGGAACTGGCGCCGCACCTCGATCACGACGGCGCCGGCCGCGCGCCCCACCGCCTCCATCGCCATGGCCCCGAACAGGTAGGGAATCAGGCCGCCGATGAACAGGCCCACGATCACCATCGGATTGGACAGGTCGAACGACATGGCCTTGCCGACCGACTCGAGGGCGTGGGTGTAGTCGGCGAACAGCACCAGCGCGGCCAGGCCGGCCGAGCCGATCGCGTAGCCTTTGGTGACGGCCTTGGTGGTGTTGCCCACCGCGTCAAGCGGATCGGTGATGGCGCGCACCGACTCGGGCAGGCCGGACATCTCGGCGATGCCGCCGGCGTTGTCGGTGATGGGGCCGTAGGCGTCGAGCGCGACGATGATGCCGGCCATCGACAGCATCGAGGTGGCGGCGATGGCGATGCCGTACAGCTCGTGCATCTGGTAGGCGGCCAGGATCGCCGCGCACACGGCCAGCACCGGGTAGGCGGTGGACTTCATCGATACCCCGAGGCCGGCGATGATGTTGGTGCCGTGGCCGGTGGTGGAGGCGCTGGCGATGTGCTGGACCGGCTTGAACTCGGTGCCGGTATAGTATTCGGTGATGTAGACCATGAGCCCCGTGAGGACGATGCCGACCACCGCGCAGCCCATCATCTGCATGCGCATGGCCGGGTCGGCCCAGACCAGCCAGGTGACGGCGGCAAAGCCGATCAGCGACAGGCCGGCGGCCCACCACAGGCCAGTGTACAGGGCCGACATGATCTTCTTGCCGGGCTTGGCCTTCACCAGCGAGCAGCCGACGATGGAGCCGAGGATGGACACGGCGCCCAGCAGCAGCGGATAGATGATCGGGGTGTCGCCGGCGCCGGTGATCATGAGCGCGCCCAGCAGCATGGTGGCGATCAGGGTGACGACGTAGGTCTCGAACAGGTCGGCGGCCATGCCGGCGCAGTCGCCCACGTTGTCGCCCACGTTGTCGGCGATCACGGCCGGGTTGCGCGGATCGTCCTCGGGGATGCCGGCTTCGACCTTGCCGACCAGGTCGGCGCCGACGTCGGCGCCCTTGGTGAAGATGCCGCCGCCAAGACGGGCGAAGATCGAGATCAGGGAGGCGCCGAAGGCCAGGCCGATCAGCGGCTTGATCAGGTCATGCTGGGAGGCCCCGCCGAGGGCACCGCCGCGCGCAGTCAAGCCCCAGTAGAACAAGGTCACGCCGAGCAGGCCCAGGCCGACCACGAGCATGCCGGTGATGGCGCCGCC